>JBGCFM010000001.1:0-107263 GCA_045106895.1 Polyangiales bacterium
GGCCGAGCACGAGCGAGCTCGTCGACTGGATCACCGTGCTTCGCGCTGCGGGCATCGCGGATGTCACTCTTGACTCCAACCTGCCTTTCCTTGGAGCCCTCATCAAGAAGGAACAGGACCTCGTCGCATTGGCGGATCAACTGGCCGGCGGGCGACGCTGGCGGTCGTAGGGCCGTGTTCGTTCCATTCCTCTACGCGCTGAGAGAGCGCGGCGTTCCCGTCGGCACGACAGAAGCCGTCACATTGGCGCGTGCCCTCCGCGAGGGTCTGCACGACAACAGCCTCGACGGCTTCTATCACTTGGCGCGATGCCTCTTCGTGAAGAGTGAGGGTCATCTCGACGACTTTGATCAGGCCTTCCTAAAAATCTTCAAAGGCGTCGAAATCGAAGCAAAGAAGATTCAGGACGAACTTCTGGATTGGCTTCGCGAAGCCAAGGAGCGCGGCGCCGACCTGACTCCAGAGGAGCTTGAGCTCCTGGAGAAGCTCGACCCCGAGGAGCTCGAACGTATGTTCAATGAGCGCCTCAACGAACAGACCGAACGCCACGATGGTGGCAACAAGTGGATCGGCACAGCGGGCACATCGCCCTTTGGTCATTCCGGCAAAGCCAAACGCGCGGGCATCCGCGTCGGCGGCCCTGGCGGTCGCCGCGGCGCCATCAAGAGCGCTGATGCGCGCCTCTACAAGGGATACCGTCAGGACCTGACCCTCGACGTACGGCAGATGCAGGTCGCCATGCGCAAGCTGCGAAGCTACGCACGTCACGGCGGCGAGGAGGAACTCGACCTCGAAGAGACGATTCGCAAGACGGCTCAGGCGGCCGGAGAGCTCGAAGTGGTCGTGCGCCCCCCCCGCCGGCCGAACACGCGGGTCATCCTCATGATGGATGTCGGCGGTTCGATGGACCCCTTCGCCCATCTCTGCTCGCGAATGTTCTCCGCAGCCAAGAAGTCCACGCACTTCAAAGAGCTTCGAACTTACTACTTCCACAACTGCGTCTACGGCCGCGTGTACGAGACCGAGCGCTTCACGGACCCTGTCCGCCTCACGGACCTCTTCCACGACGTAGGAAGCCACTACAAGCTCATCATGGTCGGTGACGCGCTGATGGCGCCCTACGAGCTCATGAGCCCAGGCGGAGCTCCCACCGAGGACGGAGAGCGCGTCGAAGGTGCTGTCTGGCTCATGCGCTTACAGAAGCACTTCCGTAAGTCCATCTGGCTCAACCCGGAGCCCCAACGTTACTGGGGCGGCAACACCATCGAGCAGATTCGAAGCGTCTTCGACATGTTTCCGCTAACCCTCGAAGGACTTGGCGAAGGCATGTCGCATTTGATGCGCGGCGGCAGCCAGTAGGCGCAAGCTCGCTTCAGACGGAAAGAAAAAGGCGCCCCAGCTTTCGCTGGAGCGCCTCGTTTCTACATGACCTGGATCCTAGTCCAACGTTACCGTCAGGACCCAGTCGCCCGTGTCCGCAGGGTCGTAGGTCGACATGACGATGTCGATGACCTGCGCAGGTGTTGCGTCCACGGAGACCTGACTTCCGGACGTACCCCCAAAGTCATCGCCACCGTCAAGGCAGCCGACCAGAGGCATCGTGGAGTCGAATGGGTTGTCGTAAGCGTGGAGGAATCCATCGACGCGGGTCCAAGCCACGGTGAACTGCAACGTTGCGTCTGCGGCGCCGTTCCAAGTGAAGGTCTCAACGTCCTGGTAGACACCTGTCTCTCCGCCGCTCGCGGTGCAGCCACTGCCGTTTCGGTCGTAAAGGTCTTCGGTGCCGTCGAGGGAGCCGGAGAAGACGGCGGTTCGGCAGTCAGCTTCGCAGCCATCGGCTGGGTCCGTGTTGCCGTCGTCGCAGACCTCACCAAGTTCGACCATGCTGTTGCCACAAACGGACATCTCGCACATGGAAGGCTCGTCGATGCAGGCGAAGTCGGCCTCGATGGTGCACACGTCGGAGCAGCCGTCACCGTTGGCGTTGCCGCCATCATCACAGACCTCGGCATCGTCGATGGATCCGTCGCCGCAGTCAGCGTAGTCCGACTCAAGGACGTCCACGCGGAACATGTTGTCAGGAGCTGTTGGCTGACCGAAGAAGCTGCTGACCACGATGGTGATCGAGCCGCCGGCTGGGACAGGGAAGCCCGAAATGAAGCTCGCGCCTGCGTCATTGAAGTCGTCATTCGCCACAATGCAACCGCTGGTCGGGTCCGCTGGGTCGACAGCACCACTGAAGATGTAGAGGAACCCGTCGTAGTTGTACGTCGCCGAAACGTCGACAAACTGGCCAGCGGCTGTCGAGTTCGTGTAGGTGACGGCTTCGAAACGATTGGCCTGGCTGCTCGTTCCGCAAGTCGAACCCGGACGGGTCCACTCGGTGTCGGTGTCTTCGATTTCGCCCATGAAGGACTCCAGCGCCGAGACACAGATGGAAGGCTCGTCGTAGCAGCCGAAGCCAGCTTCGATCTCGCACGTGGCCGAACAGCCGTCGCCGGCGTCCGTGTTGCCATCGTCGCACTCGTCGTCGCCGTTGAGTTCGTCGTCACCGCAGCTCAGCACGCAGGCGCTGAGACCGGCGGTCTCTTCGCAAACGTAGCCAGCTTCGACGGTGCAGGTGGCGGAGCAGCCGTCACCAGCGTCCGTGCCAGCGTCGTCGCACTCGTCTTCGCCGTCGACGGTTCCGTTGCCGCAGCTGATTTCGCAGATGCTGAGACCGGCTCCATCTTCTTCGCAAACGTAGCCTTCTTCGATGGTGCAAGTGGCGGAGCAGCCGTCGGCAGCGTCCGTGTTACCGTCATCGCACTCGTCTTCGCCGTTGACTTCGCTGTCGCCGCAGGAAAGCGCGCAGGTGCTGAGACCCGCTCCGTCTTCGTCGCAGACGTAGCCGTCTTCGATCTGACAGAAGTCCGAGCAGCCGTCGCCGGCCGTCGCGTTCCCGTCGTCGCACTGGTCGTCGCCGTCGATGACGCTGTTGCCACAGGTGAACACGCAGGTGCTGAGCCCTGCAGCATCTTCGGTGCACTCGTAACCGCGTTCAATCTGGCAAAGAGCGTCGCAACCGTCGGCGGCGTCCGCGTTGCCGTCGTCGCACTGCTCAGGGCCAGCGATCATCGAGTCGCCACACGTCGCAATTTCGCACTCAACCGTCAAAGCGAACGCAGAGGTCCGATCATCTGGTGTGCCGAATGCGTCATAGACGATGTAGTTCGTCCCTCCGGGGAGGTAGTTGAATGTGACAGTCTCCGTGGCCGTCGTTCCAGTGCTTCCGACACATGTGGAGTCTTCTCCACAGGTGGTGCCTTCGCCGCCCTCAAGAGCGAAAAGGTCCATATCGAAGGTGGACGCTTCGTCGCGCACAGCCGTAATTGTGACCACTGCACTCTGCGCGTCGCCGAATGTGTAAACGGCTTCGGCTGAGTTGTAAGGACCGAACGAGCTGCACGAGTACTCAGCGATGTCCGAAGATCCACCCTCCGTGGTACCCATGATGGTGCCGCTCGCGCAGTCGAGGACGAGCCCGCTCACCGTGGCTGGCGGACAAGACGTTGGAACACACGCGATTGGGTCGACGCTGTCGTCGCACATCGCGCCTTCGCCGGCACATTCCGTGGCGGTGTTCACAAGGCAGCCGGCTGCATCGGGAGCGCACACGTTGAGCGTGTCACCGTCGCAGGTGCGACCTTCGGTGTCGCAGTCGGAGATGCCGTCACAGGCGTCAACGCACATGGCCATGGCGCCGGAGTCATCGCAGACGGTTCCGTCGCCAGCGCAGTCGGTGTCGGTGGTCACAAGGCAGCCCATCGCGTCGAGGGCGCAAACCGTCAGCGTGTCGCCGTCACAGCTACGTGCTTCGGTGTCGCAGTTCGTCACGCCCATGCATGGGTCGCTGGAACACATAGCCACAGCGCCGGAGTCGTCGCAGGTGCCGCCGTCGGCGGAGCAGTCGGCCTCGGTGGTGACGAGACAACCCGTGGCGTTCTCCGCGCAGGTCGTGAGCGTGTCGCCGTCGCAGCTCGTGCCCTCAGTGCCGCAGCGGTCCTCTGGCGCCACACCCATGCACGGGTCGCCGGCGTCGATGGTGGGCACGTCGAGCATTGGCACGTCAGCCATTCCAGCGTCCGGTGTTCCACCGTCGAATGTTGGCAAAGTGTCGTCGTCGCCACACGCGACTCCGAAAACCAAGCTGCTCATGATGAGTAGCTTCATACATCTATTCATTTGATCCCCTTCCAAAAGGCAATTGAAGCCCCTGTACCCAAGGACTCGGATGTTGTCACGCCCCACAGATGGGTGAGTCGTCGACAAAATGTCAGCTGACCAGGACCGATATAGGCAAAATCTACCGATTTCTTGCCAAATCGACCTGGGCCTGAGCCGTGAGATTAGCACGGATATCCACATGATTCTCCACGAGGCGGATAATGGGGGCGAACTAGACGGATCGTGTCGCAGCGATAGCGGCGACGTTGGATGCCTGCTAGTTCCGGCCCGATATGAAGATTCGATCCGTCAAAGGCATGAACGATATTCTCCCAGGTGACTCGGCCAAATGGCACCACCTCGAGAGCACGTTTCGGAACGTCGTGGGACGCTATGGCTTTGGGGAAGCGCGCACTCCCATCGTTGAGCCCACCGCCCTGTTCACACGCTCCATTGGCGACGCGACGGACATCGTCGAAAAGGAGATGTACACGTTTGAGGACAAGGGCGAGAAGAGTCTCACGCTGCGACCCGAAGGAACCGCCAGCTGCGCACGCGCCTACCTTCAGCACAACGTTCAGGGGCAGGAGCCGGTGTCGAAGTGGTTCTACCTCGGCCCGATGTATCGCCGCGAACGCCCCGCAAAAGGAAGGTACCGCCAGTTCTTCCAGGCCGGGTGTGAGATCTACGGTGACGCCGGTCCCTACGTCGACGCCGAGCTCATCGACCTCATCACGCTGTTCATGGGTGAGCTTGGAATCGGTGACGTTCGCGTACTCGTCAACAGTCTTGGGTCAGGCGACACCCGCGTCCGATACAAAGAAGCGCTGCTTAGCTACCTTCGACCGAAGGCGAGCGAACTCTCCGAGGACAGCCAACGGCGCCTAGAGCGCAACCCCCTTCGAGTCCTCGATAGCAAGGCTCCGCAGGACCGTGAGATCGCCGAAGGCGCGCCGAAGATCCTGGACTACCTCTCGGAAGAGGACGATGCACACTTCAAGGGGCTGCTCTCGACATTGGATGCCCTCGGCACTCCCTACGAGGTTGCCCCGCGGCTCGTACGCGGGCTGGACTACTACACCCGAACTCTCTTTGAGATCAAAGGAGGCAACGCGGATCTCGGCAGCCAAGACACTCTCTGCGGCGGCGGGCGTTACGACGGGATGATCGAACAGCTCGGCGGAAAACCGACTCCCGCCGTGGGCTTCGCGATGGGGATCGAGCGCCTCCTGCTCTCGATGCCAGACAGCAAGGCAAACTCGAACCTCGACGCGTTCCTCATCGTTGGAAAAGGCCAGGAGACTCCAGCCGTCAAGGCGGCACACGTCCTCCGACAGTCGGGCGTCCGCGTCGACGTCGATCTCCGTGGCGGGTCCTTCAAGAGTCAGTTTCGCCGAGCCGACAAGAGTGGCGCTCGCTTCGCGCTTGTTCTAGGCGACTCTGAGGCAAGCGCAGGGACTCTCACGGTCAAGGAGCTCGCGACGGGCACACAAGAGACGCTATCCCTGGCAGACATCGCCGCACGTATTTCTGGCGCAACCGCCTAGCGCGTCACTGGCACCTAGTCCCGCGGCTCCTGCTAGACTCCGGCCCATGGCAAATCTGAGTGATCTCGAAGCGGCTCTCGAGCCCATCCTGCAGCACCTCGCGACGTTTGACGTCGGCATGGAGAACGCCGCCGCGAAGCTCGAAGAGCGGTTTCCATTCGGGGGCGATGAGGTCCAAAGCGTTCGTGCGATCGTCCGAGAAGGCGTCGACGCCGGGTGGCTTGCGCCACGCGAGGACGGCGGCATTCGTTTCGGCCGTTTGCGAAAAGCCGCCGGCCCTGCCGACCTTTCCGTGGACTGCGTTCATATGAGCAAGCCCGGCCCAGGACACACTCACCCAAACGGCGAGGTGGACCTTTGCTTCCGCGTTGATGGCTCCCCGACCTTCGATGGACAGGACGAGGGGTGGGTTGTCTACCCGGCGAACTCTTGGCACGTCCCCACCGTCGCAGAGGGCGTGATGGACATCCTGTACTTCTTGCCCGGCGGCGCGATCCGTTTCGAGCCAAAACCATCGAACTAGCGCCTCAACGGCACGCGACGATTCTGTCTTCGTAGGACTCTCCCCGCACGCAAAGCGACGGACGGCCCGGTGGCTCCAGCAAGTCGCTCCGTTGGGCCCTCCCGAGCGTTCCGCATGGCGGGTCGCTCGCTCTAAACGGTTCGCCGAGCCCCAGCCAGCAGGCACCGCCGCGACAAGAAGCACAGGGCTCATGGAGCCGCTCTTCCCGGCCGTTGCAGTCGAAGTCAAAGTCGATGGACGCGTCCGTGACGCCGCGAATAGGGGTCGTGAACCGCAGCGTGGCGTCCGGGTTTGCGCGAGAGTCTTCGTCGGCGCAGTCGCCGTCCCGAAGCGCGTATCCAGCCGGCGGAAGCCCGCCCTCGTCGAGACAGATGTGCACCGCCTCGCCTGCTCCGAAGCCATCGTGGTCGGCGTCTTCGAAGACTCGTCGCTGCGCGCCTTCGTCGACAGCCCCATCGCAGTCGTTGTCCCGCATGTCGCAAACTTCTGGAGCACCGGCGAAGCACGCGTCACAGGCGTCGTCGCAGTCGCCATCGAGAGTCACCCACGGACCTGCGCCGGCACAGGCGCCGGCGTCGCACGCCTCGCAGACGTGCTCGCCGCTTCCATACCCATCGAGGTCAGCGTCCAAGTAGAACGTCGTCGTGAGAGACTCGTCCACCCATCCATCGCAATCGTCGTCGACGGCGTTGCAAGTCTCGTTCACCCCGTTCTCACTGTCGCAGGCGAGCACACCGTCGGTGCATGCCAGGACACCGATGGTGCACACCCCGACCTCGGTTCCGCACGGCGCTCCAACATTTCTATCACTCTCATCGATGTGTCCGTCCAGGTCGTCATCGACGCCATTGCAAGACTCGATTCCGGCGTCGGCGCTCGTCGCTGAACAAACCGTCGCGCGTTCACATGCAGCGGTGGAGCACCCCACTACAAAAAGGGAACAAAGCCAGAGTACAAGACCCCGTGAGAGTGTGTTCGCAAAGGAGAGAATCGGCGCGGCGGAGGAAGACATGGACGCGCCGTCGGCCACGGACATTGCTCAGTTGCGTGCCCACGCAACTATCTCCGATGCCGGCCGATTGCCGCGCCGATCATGCCCCACACCCTGCTCATCCGACTTGCCCCCGCTCCCTATCACCCATTAGATACGCACATGTTCTGCAGTCTTCGTACCGTCCGTATCGTCCTCCTCGCCCTGTGCGTGAGCCTCGGCGTGATCCAGAGCGCTCCTGCGACTGCACAATCGACCACCGGCTGGGTCCTGCTTCCCGTCACGTCGGAAGGGGACGCCGCGGCGCTCGCGACGGAAATTCGTCAGGCACTCGTAGACGCCGGGGCCCCAGTCATCGACGACGATGGCGCGACCCTCGCGTTCGAACAGAGCGTATCCGCTCCAGTACAAAGCCTCAGCCAATCCGACATCGACGCCTGGGCAGAGCGCTCGCGCAACGCCTTGCAGGCGCTTGCACGCGCCGACTACGACACCGCCCGCGAAGAGCTCCTCGAAGCTCAGAGGGTGGCTCAACGCGCGGCGGACGAACTCAACCGCGAAGCCGAGCGCGCGCGGCAAGTCCTCGACACGTGCTTGTTCATGGCACGAGCTTTCCTTGAAACGGGGGAACGGCACCAGGCCGACCGACAGGTTCGGGTGTGCCGCGTGCTCGTTCCACAGGTCGAGCCACGACGTCACCGACACACGCCGGAGATTCATGAGCTCCTCGAACGTGTGGACGCTGAGTCGTCCGGTGCCACGCTAGAACTCACCAGCAGTCCCTCGGGATGCACAGCACGCGTCAACGGCATTGCCCAAGGCGAGACCCCCTTCACGATGCAGAATGTTGCTCGCGGCGAGTATCGCGTTCAGGTCGAGTGCACCGAGGAACGAGGGCGTCTCCACCGCGTTGACGTCGGCGAAGGAGTGACCCGTGTGCATGTCGATTCGAACTTTGATTCCCGCGTTCGAAGCGCCCCGGTGGTGTCCGCTGAACCTGGATTCACCATCCCGAACGCCGCAGACATCGCGCAGATGATGCAACGAAGCGTCGTGGTCATCATGCGCGACGATGAGGCCTACCGACTGTGGCGCGTGGACCCAGATGGCAACAGCACAGAAGTTCGCTCCTCCGCCGGCAACGTCGCAGAAGCAGCCCAGGCCCTCGTCGATCGAAATTCGCTGGACCTGCGCTTTGAGAGTCCTCGGGCGATCACCGTCGATGATATCGCCGAGCCCGCGAGTGAGCGCGCTGCTGCGTCGTTGCCAAACCCGGCGACGCCACTCCCAGGTTGGCGACTCGGCGCCGGCCTCGGCGCCGTGGCCGCCGGTGGAGGACTACTCGCACTCGGCATCGTCTTCCACTTGGACCGTGCGAACATCGGAGATGCCTACGGCGACTACCGAATGACGGACAGCCCCCTCGGCTTCCAAGAGAACCAGGCGCTCTGGCTGGATAGTGCCCTCGGCCCGGCGGCGATCTCAGCGTTCGCGGGTGGTGCACTAGCAGCGGCGGGCACGGCCCTTCTCGTGCGCGAGCACCAACGTGTCCCATGGTGGGCGTGGGCCATTGGCGGAGCGGGCGTCGTGGTTGCGGGCTCTGCTCTGATCCCGGTGCTGACTCGGCCGGAGTGCATCGATGTGCTCGACCCCATCGACGGTCGCCAAGTCGGATGCATCGAAGGCGACCTGGCGGGAAGTCGCGCGACGCTCATCGCCGCTGCGTCCCTCCCGCTCATCGCGGTTCCACTCTCCGCGCTTCTCCAGAGCGGCGGAGACGCCGAACTCTCGCCGAGCGTCGAGGCAAGTGCGGGCCGGCTGATGCTCTCCCTCAGCGGCCGTTTTTAGGGCTCTACGCTTCAGCGCTCACCTGAGTGCTGAGGACGCGGATCTCACCGTGGAGGGTCCTGTGCACCGGGCACCTGTCCGCGATTTCCATGAGACGCTCCTGCTGTTTCTCGTCGAGCTCGCCTTCCAAGAGCACTTCACGACGAATGACGCCCACGTGCCCGGTTTGGGACTCACACTCTTCGCAGTCCTCCGCCTTCACGCGCTCAAACGTCAGCGCCACACGAACATTCTCAAGCGCCCACTTCTTGCGCTCTGCGTAGAGACGTAGCGTCATGGCCGTGCAAGCCCCAAGGGAGGCCAGGAGGAAATCGTAAGGGGCTGGCCCTTCGTCGGTTCCGCCCGCGGAGGTCGGCTCATCGGCAATGAACGAATGAACGCCGGCACGCACGGTGTGCCGAAGCCCTTCGTCCGATTCAACAACGACGCCGTCGTCTAGCGTAACATCGGCGAGCGGCTCCAGGTAGCGTTCGGCCCACGCCGCGATGATGCCTGCGACATAGTCGCCGTCTTCTCGCCGCGACAGCAGATGGTCGGCGCCGTCCAACGACACGAAGCTCTTTGGGTGACGCGCCGCTTCGTAAATTCTCTGCGCGTTTTCAATGCCCACAATGGAATCCGTCGGTGAGTGCATGACGAGGAGCGACGCCCCAAGGGCGCCGATGGCCTTTGACGAGCATTGGGACGAAAGGTCTTCGATGAAGGCCGAGGTCACCTGAAATGGTCGACCGCCCAAGGAAACGGTGGCTTCGCCCCGCTCTCGGATCTCTGACAGATCTTCGCTGAACAGATGCTGAACGTGCGCGGGGTCCGCAGGTGCTGCGAGCGTCGCGACAGCCCTCAAGGAGTCGATTCGTCCCGCCGCCGCCAAGGCCGCTGCGCCACCTAGGCTGTGCCCGATCAAGATAGATGGGGCCATGTCGCCTTGCGCCATAAACTCGGCTGCCTTGACGAGGTCCGCGACGTCGCTGCTGAACGTGGTCTCCGCAAACTCGCCATCGCTCTGGCCAAGTCCAGCGAAATCGAAGCTGAGTGTGGCGACACCGTGAGATGCCAGGGCTTCGGTGATTCGGCGCACGGCGCGCAGGTCTTTGCTGCATGTGAAGCAGTGAGCGAAGAGCGCATACGCGCGAGTTGTGCGAGCGGGCCGCGTCATGCGAGCCGACAGGTTTGTGCCCGACGCGCTGCTAAACTCCAGGATTTCGTTCATGGTCGGACGTGAACGCCCTGACAGGAAAAAGCAAGCTCACTCCCCGGAGAGAACGGCTTCGAGATTTAGGTGCACAGGAAGCGTGCGCCTCCTATCCCTCGGGACCGTCACCCGCCGATTCATGAGCGGAGCCGCATGTTCGTCTTGGCCTGCGCCAATACGATGTCGGCCCGGTGACAAATCGACATCGACGGGAGAGCGCCCCATGAAGCGACCGTCGACCCATACAAGGCCCCAGGGAGCCACGGTCACTCGCACAGGAACGCGGGCAGCTCGTCTCTCGCTCATCGGAGTGGCGGCGGCGGCGGCGGCTTCTACAGAGGGTGCCACGGTCACGTGTTCCTCTGCGTCGGCGGCGGCGCTTGGAGGCGGACTGTGTTCGCCACCACGCGCCTCCGCTGTCCGTGCACCTAGGGACTCGGGATCTGCGGCCACTTCGACACGCGCCAGCGCGTCGGAATCTTGGTCCTCCACGCTAGGCGCGGCCGCCGTGGCCGTAACTTGCTCCGCTCGAGCGTCGTCCTGCGCAGACGGGTCTTCCGGTTGATCAGGAACCTCACGACCGACAGGCAACCCGCCGCCATATTCCACGGGAGGCTCCGCAGCGGGAGGCAGAGCCCCCTGGTCCTCACTCTCGATTCCCGGAGCGACCGCAGCAACGCTCGGCTCCGCGCTTCGACCCGCAAACATGAACGCACCACCAGCCGCGAGGAGCCCCACGAAAAAGACAGCCATGACACCACGCGAACGTCCGCCGTTCGCTTCACGCTGATGCTGCGCCGTCGCGATGGCCCTGCGCGGCTTGTCGTCTCGTGTATCTCGAAGCTCTGGCGCGAGCGCGTCACTCAGCGTGTTCGGCGCAACGTTCGGTTGCCCGCCGGCGGCGTTGTCCTGCTCAGCGTTGAGCGTCGGAAGAATCGCTCGCCCAACAAGCGTCGCAGGCTCGGTGTGGGGGGCCGACGCTGTATCGTCGCCAAACGCCTGAATCTCGCGAATCGTGGGCGCCGCACGCCCCTTTGCATGCGTGGGCGCGATGGCCGTCGAAGCGTAGGCATCCGCCGTGGGGGTTGCTCCGGGAACTGGCAGCTCGGCGGCGCCGGCGAGAACAGTGTCCGAATCTGCTCCGGCGTGCCTCTCTTCGCCGTAAGCCGACCGAATGAGCAAGGCGAAATGTTCCCGTGTGTTCGGCGGAGGGACAAAAGGAGTCAGAAGATCGATGAGTGCGGTCGCGGTGGCTACGCGCTCCTCCGGCTCAATGGCGAGGAGCGACTCGACCACATCGGCCAGTCCCGGTGTGATGTCTGGCACAAGCTCGATGAGCTTCGGTCGATCCCCCGAGATGATGCGGCTCATGACCTCCACATCGTGCGCTCCGACGAAGGGACGACGCCCAGCGAGCGCTTCGTACATGAGCACGCCCAACGAGAAGAGGTCCACCCGGCCGTCGATGGCGCCACCCTTCATTTGTTCGGGTGGCATGTAAGGCATCTTGCCCTTCATCACGCCCGTCGCCGTCATGGAGGTCGCAGTGCCAAGGGCCTTTGCGACCCCAAAGTCGGCGAGTTTGACCTCGCCACGAATCGACAGAAGAACGTTCGACGGAGTCACATCCCGGTGGACGATCCCTTCGTCGTTCTCCCGAGGTTCGTGGGCGTACTCAAGGGCGTGGGCGATGTCGAAGGCGACGAGAACCACACACGCCTCCGCCAGAGCTTTGTTCAGCTGAGCGCTGAGCAAGGCGCGGAGGTCGAGGCCGTCCACGAGCTCGAGGGCCATGTACTGAACTTCATCGACGCTCCCGTAGTCGATGGTCCCGACGATGTTCGAATGACGCAGACGGGCGGCGAGGCGTGCCTCCCGCTGAAACTGGTCACGGAAACTCTTGTCGCCGTTGAACGCCGGGAGCACCCGCTTCAGGCAGACGTGCTGCTCAATACCGCCGGCGCCCTCACGTCGGGCGACGAACGTCTCAGCCATGCCACCAACGCCGAGACGTCGCTCCAGCAAGTACTTGCCAAAACTGCGTGGGAGAACATCCGCCATCGAGATTCGGAGCCTACCACCTTGGCCGGCCAAGGTGGGAGAAGGTGGGAGAAGAGCCCTCGGCCATTCAGGCCTCAGTCGATGCTGTCTGCGCTGGGCCCGGTGTTACTCTGTTCGATATTTGCCGATTCGCCGAGGTTGAACTCAACACGGCGGTTTGCCGCACGGCCGTTGCGGGTTCCGTTGTCGTCGATGGGCCGGGATTCACCGAGTCCAATGCCGCGGAAACGGCCAGCCTCGAGACCCTTGCTGACCAAGTAGGTCACCACGGAATCTGCGCGACGCTGGCTCAGCTCAAGGTTGTAGGCGTCGTCTCCGCGGTCGTCGGTGTGTCCTTCGACACGAATGATCGCAATCTCTGGATGGTTCGCGACGACCATCGCGACGTTGTCCAGGAGACGGTACGAACGACGTAGGATGACGTCGCTGTTTGTTCGGAAGAAGACCTTGTCGAGGATCTCAAGTCGGCCATCTGCAATTCGGACCTGCTGCTCACGGCGGCAACCTTGGTTTTCCGGTGGGCCGGGCTCGTCCGGGCAGTTGTCGAGGTGGTCCATCACAGTGTCGCCGTCGCGGTCAGCAGGGCAACCGCGGTTCTCCACGGGCCCGTACTCGTTGGGGCACTGGTCATTCACATCGAGAACGGTGTCCTGGTCATTGTCCGGGTCGGGGCAGCCGTCGTCATCGTTGTAGTCATCGATGTCTTCGCGCTCATCCGGGCAATTGTCGATGGCGTCGGGGAAACGGTCCCCGTCGTTGTTCGGGTCCGGGCAACCATCTTCGTCTTCCCAGCCATCTCGATCCTCAGGTTCGAGAGGGCACTGGTCATTGACGTCGAGGATGTGGTCTTGGTCGTTGTCGGGATCCGGGCAACCGTTCGTGTCTTCGAAGCCATCGATATCCTCGGGGTCATCCGGACACTCGTCTTCGGCGTCCAAGATTCCGTCGGCGTCACGGTCACCGGGTCGCGGCTGAACAGGAGCTTCGTTCGGCGCCTCTGGCGGCGATGCCCAGCCGAGGTTTAGGAGAGCCCGGATGTCTGGCGTGCCGACGCCACGCGTCATGCCGATGCCGACTCCTGCGCCCGCGGTGAATCCTGTTGAGTGGTGGAGCTTCGCGCCCAAGAGGGCTTCGTTCGATGTCTCTTCGCGCCCGAAGAACGCTTGAAAAGAAGTGGTGCCGTAAGTCTGGGCGACAAGGTCTACACGCGTTTCCCAAGGCCGGAGGTAGTCTCCGTAGAGAGCTGCCGCGAGTCCGATTCCCCAAGTGAGCTCGTCGCCCATCTGGACGCCGCCGAACTCTTGGTTCTCGCGAACACGGCCACCCAAGTTCACGGTGATCCGAAGTGGAGCGGCGCGGATCTCAAACAGCACTTCAGGATGAAGAGACAAGAACGCGTCACCACGAAGCTGGCCGCCACCGGTGGGGAATGTTGCCGTGAGCTGAAGGGCCATGGAGAAGGAATCCGCGCGCTCACCGAAGAGGCGCACACGCGCGCCGGCGAAGAGATCCCCAAGACCCGCCCCGGTGGCCACGCCGGATTCGTCATCGCCATTCATAAGAAGATGTACGGGCGCGCCAACGTAAAGAACCAGTCGGTCCACAAGCCCAAGCGACGCCGAAAGGTGTGCGCTCAGCTGGTTCGCGACGACCCGGCCTGTTTCATTTCCGTCCTCTTCTTGGACCAAAGGGTCATTCGCGTAGTCCAGGTGAAGCTGCGCGCCGATTCGGACGTGTCCCATGTCCGCGGGATCACTGATCGCGAAGGAGTCACCCGGCGTCGCCGCTGGGCGAAATCGGTTGAGGGCAAAGTCAGATTGAGCGGAAGCGCTCGTGCTGATCAAAAGGGAAAGGAGCGCGAGCGCAGAGGCGCGAAGCTTGGTCATGACAGTCGGTTCTTAGTCTAAGTGCGAAAATCGAAATAAGCGGGCCATGGCCCCGGAAAGAGAAACGACGCAGCCCTCACAGGCTGCAGAACGCGAGGTCGAGTTCAGTTCGTTTCTCCGAAGTGCTCAGCGACGACGCCGGCGGAACAAGAAGAGGAAGCCCACGAGCATCCAGACGGGTGCGGAGCTTGTAGCGCCGGCGGCACATCCAGCGCCACCTGCGTAGGTCGCCGATGCGCGGTCGAGGTAGTTGGGGTTGCCATCGTTGTCCGCGTCTCCGTCGCCCTCTACCTCGTCGAGGCTTCCGTCGGCATCGGAGTCGAGGTCGAGGTAGGAAGGGATGCCGTCTTCGTCGAGGTCGTCGCCGTCGCTCTCGTCTTCCGTCGCCTCTTGGCGTGTCGGAATCCCGTCATCGTCGTCGTCTGGGTCAAGGTGGTTGACCATGCCGTCGGCGTCGGTGTCTTGATCTGCGTCGTCGGGGCGCTCGTCGCGTGTGGGGATGGAGTCGCCATCATCATCCGCGTCCAAGTGATTGGGTCCGCCATCTTCGTCCGTGTCCTGGTCCATGCCACCGGGTCGTTCGTTGGTGGTGAGGATGCCGTCGCCGTCATCGTCCGTATCCAAGTGGTTGGGAACGACATCGCCGTCGGTGTCCACATCCGTGCCACTTGGACGCTCGTCCATCGTCAGGACTCCGTCGTTGTCGTCATCGGGGTCGAGGTGATTGGAGATGCCGTCGTCGTCGGAGTCCACGTCTTCGCGACTTGGGCGCTCGTTGATGGTCAAGATGCCGTCGTTGTCATCGTCGGGGTCGAAGCAGTTCGGCATGCCGTCACCGTCCGTGTCGATGAGGTCGCCGCCCGGGCACTCCTCCTCATCCAAGAGGCCGTCGCCATCGCTGTCCAGGTCACCAACAGGCGGCTCGGTGGAATCGCGGCAGGCGCCTTCCGTACAGAGCGTTCCTTCTGGGCACATCGCCTCTTCATCGATGGTTCCGTCGCAGTCCTCATCGAGGTTGTTGCAGGCCTCGCTGGCCGGCGAGATGCTGCCCGCGCACTCACTCCACGACCCCGCCACGCAGGCCTGGGTCCCGGACATGCAAACGCCTTCGTCCACACCACATGCGCGCATCTCGCCAACGCTGCAGGTACATCCTGGGTCCGTGGTTCCGTCGCAGTTGTTGTCGGTGCCGTCGCACACTTCGTCGGCGAAGGGGTTGATGTCGCCGTCAGTGTCGTCGCAGTCGAGCCACTCAGGGTTGAAGAAGCCTGGGATGTCAGGGTCCGTTCCACAGGTGGTGAACGTGTCCATGTCGGCGTCAAAGTCCTCATCGATGCGGCCATCGCAGTCGTCGTCGACGCCGTCGCACACCTCGACGCCGGTCGCTGCGGCAATACCCGAGAGCGCTGCGTTGAGGGCCACCGCATCGAGGGCGGCGAGGTAGCAGTTCGATGCACTCATTGGGTCACTGCTGGTAACATCACATCCCGCACGAGCCGTTCCGCCGAACGTTGCTGCGCGGTTGAGGGCAAGGGAGTCGACGCTGGCGCCAAAACCGACCACGTACACTGTGACGCCTTGCGCGCTCAGCTGTTCGACGGCTGTGACCACGTCAAAACGTGTGCTCGACTCGTAGGGGTCACACCACTGCCAACCGTCCGTGATAAGGACGACGACGTTCTCGCGCGTCATGTCCTGGAGAGGTGCATAGCCCGCCGAGATTTCGAGCGTCTGGCTCATCGGCGTCCAGTTGCCGGCGGCCGGCGGAGGGGAGCCCAAACCGCCCATGATGTCCGCCGCGGTGTTGCGACCCACATCGACGACGATGCGTCCCGGCGAGCACTGACTCGGCGTGGGGAAAACCTGCAGACCAAAGTCGAGCGTGTCCGCGTAGGTTCCGGTCATCGTGGCGATGGCCGTACGGGCGGCGCTCCACTTCGAGACGCCGGGGGACAAGTCGCCGAGCATGCTTGAGCTCTTGTCCACGACGAGGAGGACCTGGGGCCGTTCACACTGGGCCTCGGCCTTGGCAGGGAGAAATCCCGCGAAGAGAGCGAGCGCGAATGTGAAGAGGGAAGCCTTGGCAGGCAGGTTCAAAGAAGACATGCCGGAGCTTAGCCTGCCATTGCTACCCTATCCACAGGAGGCGGATGTTTCCGCACACTCCCCCCCAATTATGGCGCGACGAAAGCGGTGTTGGGCTGACCTGGGCTGTTGCCCGTATTGGCGAACATGCCGGTGCCGTCGGGCAGTCGGCCCCAGGCGCCATCGGCGACGGTTCCCGCCGCATACTCAAGCTCCAGGATGCGCTCTCCCTGCGGCGAGAGAATGTAAAGCGCATCTCCCGTGGCGTTGCTCAGGCCCCAGGCTGCGTAGTAGCAACGCATCGGTGCGCCGGGCCCACACGCCGTTTGCTCACCAGGGCGAACGTCCATGCCGAGCTTCGCCTGGATCAGCAAGATCTCACCGGCCCCGAGAGTAGCCCCGGCGTCAAAGACGACGGCTTGGTCGGGCCTTGGAGCGCCATCAACACGGTCGACCAACCGGTAGCCACCCAGATCGATGGGGGCGTCACCGATGTTCATCAGCTCAATATAATCGCCACCCACAAGGGATATTTCGTTAAAGACGAGCCCTTCAAGGGCGACATCGTCCGGGCCGCAGGCGAATCCAAAGGAACAGAGCGAGAGAATAAGAAGAAGTCGAACCATGCTCGAATCATAGTCGAGGTGGACGGCATGTCACGCCGCTAGAGGCACGCTGCTCTCTGAGCGTCCGAGAGGCGGAACCCTTGAATTCGGTCGTGCCCCTGGTCCGCAATGATCAGCAAGTCTCTGTCTTGGTCGATGAGGAGTGTGTCCGGTGAATTGAACGTGCCCGGCGTGAAATCATCGGGAGCGGAGAGTTCCCCGAAGAACGCGAGCTCTTCGAAGGTGTCGGGGTCGAACACTCGAACACCCGAGCTTAGCGCGTTGCCCTCGTCAACCACGTAGATGCGGCCTTCGTCGTCAAAGTCGACGCCGTTCGTCGTTCCGGTGAAGATCCCATCCCCGAAGCGCCGGACGAAGCTCTGATCGCTGTACCGGTACACCACCACGTTGTTCGGTCCTTCGTCGCAGACGTAGATTCGGTCGCGCGCTTCGTCGATGGCGAAGTTCTCGGGTTCCTGCACGTTTCCGTTCTGACCAAAACCGTCACCTGGCTCTCCCATACCGAAGCGGAAGAGAAAGTTGTTTTCGTTGTCGAACACCTGAATGTCACGCCGGCCCACGTCCGTGCCGTCGCGTCCATCGTCACTCACGAAGAGGCGGTCCATCGAATCCACGCGGAGAGCTTGCAGGCGCACGAACTCCGCGGGCCCAGGCATGTCGGGGTTCGCGGCGGGTCCGCCGAGGAAGCCAACGTTCTCGTAGAACGGGGCCGTGGGGATCGACTGGAGCATCTGAAGCCGGTCGTTGCCCTGCTCTGCGACGTAGAGCACGCCTGAAGCTAGCGCGGCAAAGCCAGAGATCGCTCGAAACTCTCCGGGTCCTGAGCCACCTGGACCAGGTTGGGCCCCGAGGTCCGCCAAGGGCGTCAGCTGGTCGGCGTCCATCGTCGGGTCGTCGGAGTTCAAATCATAGACGTGGAGTTCTTCGTACGCCGGGTCTTCATCCCCTGCGATGAGGTGGTCCCCGAGGATAAAGATCGCGTCGGGCTTTCCGAACGCGCCGACCTCACTTCGAGCTCCCGCCTGCCCCGCCATCCAGATAGGTGTGAGCCGCGTCTGTGGGGTGCATGGCCGCACGTCTTGCCCCGGAACGTCCAGCGCGGGGACATCGGGACGACCTGCGTCCGCGGGAGAAGAATCATCTCCGCACCCAATGAGGAGTGAGGAAACCAGCGCCATTCGGACGAAGTTCACAGACATAGCCACGATATACACCGCAAGGCGCCTCAAACCACCCCATCACGCCGGGTTTTCGTGTTTCCCGGGAATCGTAGGCCAGCGCTGCGGATCGTGCAGCGACCCGGCGGTTTCCGCATCGCCGTGTGTCGCAGTGTGCCGAATACTCGCATTTTTCGCCGGGCATGAGTGTTGCTTGACTTTCAAGGCATATGCACGAGCCCGCCGCTTCTAGCTTTTCAAATTTCGACGTAATTCCGTTCGTTTACGTTTTGAAACGCCGGGTGCTACCGAATTGACGCACAGCTGTCACAATGTACACTCCGTGGGTTCGGTCCTCGTGGCCTTGCCGCTTTCCTTCAGTGCTTTTCTCCTAGTTTTCATGTCAGCCACCTCCGATATTTTCGAGCGGCTCGAGTTTAAATACTTGGTCTCCGAAAGCGACGCCGAGCGCGTTCGCCGCGCCATTGCGCCCTATTGTCGGCCGGACAAGCACAACGGACTGGCGGGTCTTGGGTACCCCATCACCAGTCTCTACTTCGACACGCCGAGCCTCCTCTTCCATCGCGCGAAGCTCCGCGGCGACGCCGACCGAATGAAGCTGCGGGCGCGCGTCTACGACGACACCGGCCCGGTGCACCTGGAGATCAAACGAAAGTGTGTGGACGTCGTCCACAAGACACGTGTCGGTGTCGCACGCGACAATTGGGAACGGGCCATCGCGGGCTACGGCGTTCCGCTCAAAGACACCCCGCAGCAGCGCGCTCATCTAGAGGCCTATGCGCACCTTTCCGCTCAAGCTGGAGTAGACCCCACCCTCCTCGTTCGTTACGAGCGCGAAGCATACGCGAGCGACGTCGACAACTACGCCCGCGTCACCTTCGACCGAAACATCCTGGCGACGGAGTGCCGCGAGATGCGTCTCGACGCCCCTCCCGGCGCCCGTTGGCAGCGCTTGGATGGGCCCTCGACAGAACGACTGGAGAGCTTCGCGCTGCTGGAACTCAAGGCGGAGTTGCTCATCCCGTACTGGATGGTCGCCTTGGTCAAAGAACTCTCGCTTCAGCGGAGTGGTTTCTCCAAATACTCGCGGGGAATCATCGCGACTCGTAATGCTCAGCTCGGCCTCGATGGATGGCAACGAGGGGCCTATGCCTGAGATCTTCGAGAGCCTTAGCGCAGCTTGGAACACCGGCGAGAGCATCTCCATCGTCGATGCCCTTCGTGGTGTTCTTGCCGCCTTCGTGTTTGGCCAGATGCTGGCGTGGACGTATGAGCGCACCTACCGCGGGCTCAGCTACTCGCGGGACTTCGCTCAGACCGTTGTGCTCATCACGGTGTCGTCTTCGGTGTTCGTGATGGCCATCGGGCGCAGCGTGTACGCGGGACTCGGCTTGCTGGGTGTGCTCTCGATGATTCGTTTTCGCACCACGTTGAAGACCCCACGTGACCTCGTGTTCTTGCTCGGCGCCGCCACCAGTGGTGTCGCCAGTGGCATCGGCGAACTTCGGGTGGCCATCATCGGCACCCTCGCCTTCTCCCTCGTGGCGCTCTACCTGCACAGCGGCCCCCTCGGCGCCCGCAAGCGTTTCGACGGCATCCTTCGTTTTCGTGTCGCAAGCGGTGCCCCCATCGATGGTCGCCTCGGCGAGCTGCTGACGGAACACTGTCGACGCACCGCTCTGATGAGCGTCGGCGAGGTCGCACAGGGGAGCGAAGTGGAGCACACGTACCAGGTCAAGTTTGAGAGCGACACAGACCGCGGTGAACTGATGAGCGCGTTGCGCACCGAACTGGAAGTCCGGGACGCGCGACTCCTGATGCAAGAGGTGACCCTTGAGTACTGATGCTGATGCCCAGAAGCGCCCCAAACGGCGACGGCGTAAGGCACCTGCGTGGCTCGACGGCCGCGTTACGAGCGCGATTGTCTTCGCCATCAGCGTCATTGCGCTAGGCGTCATCGAGGTCGCACGCGCACCAAACGTGACGGTCCCGGCCGTCGCTTGGGCCGCGGGAGTCGAGCACCCGGCGCCAGCGGAAACAACGGTGGCCCGCGTGCATGTGCGCTTGGGCGAAAACGTGCAGGCCGGCGACGCTCTCGTCACCCTCGATGGTTCCGCCCTGAACCGTCAGCTCGCTCAACTTGACCTTCAGGTTTTGATCGCCATTCAAGAAAGCCAAGTTGCCCAGGCGACACTGGTCCACGAGTCATCGCTCCAGAGCATGGAAGTCCAAGCACGGCTCCGCGAATCGATGCGAGACGCACAGACGCTGCGCAGTCAGCTCGAGGGCGAAGAGGTTGCTCTGTCCGCGGCGGAGACCGAAGCCGCTCGACTCGGCGAACTCGCGTCAGAACGGCTGGCCCCTCGCGAGAGCGTTTCGGAGGCATCGCGCCGCGCGCTCACTGCACGCCTCAACCGCGAACGGACGGCGACGCAGCTACGTGGTGAGCTCGGCCGCCTTCGCGTCCTCCGCACCGGCGACAACGTCGAGGGCGAAGAACTCGTCAGCGCGACAGCTCGCCTGCATGAGAAGCAGCTTGAGCTCCTCCAGAGTCAACGCGAAGAGCTGACCCAGCGTATCGACCGCCTCGAAGTACGCGCGACATCCGGCGGTATCGTGGCCAACGTGGTCGGCGAAGGCACCGCTGTGTCCGTTGGCTCTTCCGTCGCCCGACTGGTTCCGCCACGGGCCACGGAAGTCGTCGCGTATCTTCCACCAGAGACAAACCCGGCCGATGCTGCGTCCCCCGCACGCGTTCTCATCGCGCAGTCCGACGGGAGCGCATGCGCGGGAGAACTCGAACGACGCGTGGGAGCCGAAGTGACCGCTGTGCCCGGCGCAGGCGCAAGCATCCTCGCCGGCGCCCTGGGCGGACCGAGCTACGGTCTGCCGATTCACATCTCGCTTCCCGCTGAGTGTCAGCTTGGCGTTGGACAGCGCGTGTGGGTCTCTCTCGAGGCGCACTGAACGTGACGAAGACCCTCTTCCGCCTCGCTCAAGCAAGCGGGGCGCTCCTGCTCTGCGTGCTCGCGGCTTGTGCTCGCGACCATGGTGACGCCAACAGCCGCGTCGCTGCCGCCCTCGACTCGAGTGGGGGAGATGCGCGTGTCCGCGCGGCGGCGGCTCGTTATCGCTCCGCCCGTGAACGCGCGGACAGCGTAAGCGGCCATGAAGACATGCAGCTACGTGTGCGAGGACTCTCTGGGGAGAACTTCGATCGCGAGCAAGGAGTCGGTATCTCGGTTCGAATCCCGATGACAAATCCTTGGGAAATCGCCCGCACCAGAGACGCCCGCAGCGAGGAAGCAATGGCGATGGCACACGCCGTCGAAAGCGAGGCCCTGAGCGTGGCCTCGACGCGCTGCACCGAGGGACTCACGCGAAGCGCGGCGCTCGGAGCTGCAGATGCGCAGCGCCGTTTCCACGAGGCCATGACGAGCCTGCAGACTTGGTCCGAGGGCTGGGTACGTGGAGAGACATTGGGACCGCTGGAGAACGCGGAACTGACCCTTGAAATCGAACGACGTATGGCGGAACTGGTAACGCCACCGGTCAGCGAAGGGGACACCGTGCCGCTTCCGCCGTTGGTCGCTAGCCCTCCCCTCGACGCGCGACTGGAGACAATCCGCGAGCGAGTACAAACGGCCCACCCAGCAATGGAGCAGCATGCCGCCGCCGCGCGCGCATACCGAGCGCTCGCTCGCCGGGAAAGGGCGCGAGCGGCGCCATGGTTTGGTTTCGTCGAGTTTGGCTATGAGTTCGAGCGGGCGCGTTTGGACAACCAGGACCGACAAGCCATCGAAGCGCGTTTTGCGATCACCGTTCCACTTGCCATGCGCCCTCGACACGCCATCGCTCGACAAGAAGCCAGGGCCGAGGCCGAAGAGCTCGACGCCACGGCGGCGTCCGAGGAGCTCGCCCGCGAGGCTGCCATCGCGCTGGCGGGTGTTTCTTCCTTCGCTCTTCGCGCGACATCCCTGAGCTCACTCCGGGAACGTGCCGACGAATCCGAAACCATGGCGGTTCGTTATTTGGAAGAACGGCACGGCGATCCACGCTCGGTGCTTGGGGTCTTGGTCGAAGTCCTCCGTACACGCCTCGCGGTCCTCGACGCCCAGCGTCGTGCGGGACTCGCGGCCTGCGACCTCTACATGTCCACGGGCGTCGCCGCCGCGGACTGGCCCCGTCAGTGAGACCGACGCTTTGCCTCGTCTTTTGCCTCGCCGCTTGTTCGGGGTCATGCGGGTCTGAGCTTCCTCAACGTACGAGTGCGACGCTCGGCCACCCGGCTCCTCCGCTTCAAGAGCGCGCGCCGGAACTTGACGCGGACCTTCCCTCGCCAGTCTGCGAGGCGTCCGCCTTGCTCATGCTCTCAGACCACACTTGGCTCGTCGCGGACAACGAAGTTCACGAGCATCTGTTTGGGTTTGCGCGCGACTTCGGTGAGGCCTCGCTTTTTGAGATGCCCGCGGAACGCCGCCCGCGCGACATTGAGGCCCTCGCTCGCGTCGGTGAGGGCGAGTTCCTGGTGGTGGGGTCACACAGCCATCGCCGTGACGGCTCCCACAGTCGAAAGCGGCACCGACTACGCTGGCTGCGCTTCGTCAGTCATCAAGGCGGCGCCGAAGAGACTGACTACGCCGACGCCTCGGAGATGCTCTGGCAGGAAGGCGTCGACGAATGCAGACAGAGTCTCTTCACAGACAGTGTCCCCGAGAGCGATGGCGAACTCGCAGAGAGCTTCTGCCAAGCCCTCGTCGCAGCGGGCGAGATGGACATCGAAGGTGCGGCCAGCGTGGATGGCCATGTCTGGCTTGGGTTTCGACGCCCCCAGATCGACGGCGACGCGGTCATGGCGCGCCTTGCTGGGCGACAGCTTCGTTTCGATGCCATCGAGACCATCGACCTTGGAGGGAGAGCGATTCGCGCGATGGATAGCCACGCAGAACAACTCTACGTGATCGGAGGTCCAAGCGAAGACGCGATGGACGCGCACGCTCTCTTTGTGATTCGGCATGGCGACGCCACGGAGCTCGCGCCTCTACCGCCCTACTCCGAGGGACTCGCGCTTCATTCGCCGGGGCATGCGCTCATCGTCACGGATGGCCGTGCCGGCGCTGTGACGTGCGACGAGCCCTCGCGCGTCAAGACCATCCACTTCAGCGTGCCGGCGCCGTAGCTTCTCGAACGAAGCGTAGGTAATCGTCGCTTCCGTCTGCCGAGAGGATAAGCAGCTCGGGCACGTCGTACGGATGGTGTTCGAGGATCCAAGTCTCGAGCGCCTCGATACAGCCGCCCGTTGTCTTGATGACGAGCTGGATTTCTTGCTCGTCTTCGACGGCGCCTTTCCAACGGTAGAAACTTCGGACGCCGGGGAGCAGGTTGACGCATGCCGCGTGTCGCGACTCGATGAGTCCACGCGCGATGCGTTCAGCGTCGTCCACGTTCGGCGCCGTGGTGAGGACCACGAGGACCTCAGAATCAGTGTCTTCTCCACGTGCCACTAGAACGCGATGATCCGTCGAGTGCGCGGTCGCACGTATACGACTCCGCTCGTTCCCGTCCAACCAAGAACCGGTCCGAGGAGCTCCCGCCCTTGGGTCGCAATCGGCACGAGTACCGCGCGGTCGTCGGCTTCGAGAGGGACCTGCGGATCGGGGGCTGTAAACTCCAGTCCGTTGACGTCGACGAGCCCCGTCACGGCCAATGAGCCGCGTACCCGGCGAACCGAGAGGAACTGCTGGGCGATACGGCGACTCGGGACGGTTCTTCGTCGACGGCCTCCAAAACGCATCGTCATCGGGTCCGAGAGGAAGCCTTGGATTTCTTCGCGAGTGCCCGTCGCCGCCGCTTCAAAGAAACCGCGGACGACGTCGATGGCCACGTTGCCATTGTCGACGGCGAGGAGGCCCATCACTTCGCCCGACGACGCCTCCAGGTTGGCGGGAGGGGTATAAGGAAGCGGATCCGCTGCGGTGTCCGGCGCAGCCTGAGGCGCCGGTGCCGCTGCGCCGCATGCGAGCGTGCAAACGCACGCGCAGGACGTGAGAAATCGACGGGCGCTCTTCGCCCATGACGCTGCGGTGGAAGCGCGAATCACTCGTGGACGTGTAGCACGATGTCGCGGTCGACGACGAGTGTTGAGCCGTCCTTCACCGTGGCAAACCCCGCCGGCGCTTCATCGCCGGATGCAAAGAACACGTAGCGAAGAACCCGCGGGTCGCCGACCGGCACGGGGTCGAGTCCGGTCGGAGGGTCATGGAGACCCACGCGCTCAACGTAGTGAAGCCGAGCCCCTCGGGACATCGCCCCCAGGAGTCGGCCGTTGGTGAGCAAGATGTTGTAGTCGGGCGTTGGCGCGCCTATTTCCGCGCTCAGTCGGTCGACGAGAGAGACCGCAGCGCGCATGGCGAGGACCACATCGTCGCCGGTCACTCCGCGGTCGTCGAGGCGTCCCGCGTCATGAAGAAACGACAGAATCACGTGGAAGAGGAGCTCGCTGTCCGTCTGCCCGCGTACGTTCCGAAGCAAAAAGTCGTGAACCGCGTTCCGCAGGCCGTCACGGATCGCGTCAAAACGCTCGAGCGTCCCCGTGTGAGCGAATAGCCAGCGTCGGTACCGAAATGGATGTGTATTTTCGCTTCGAAAATCGCCGACGGTGGGGCGCCGTGCATGCATGACCGCGCAGTCCGTTTTGACGCCTTCCAAAAAGGTTCGCCACGCGATGGGCTCGGAGTCACGGCGTGGCTGCTTCTTATGGAGCACCTCGTCGCCTTGGTAGAACCCGATTCCAATTCCCGAGACCGTCGTTGAGGAGTCCTGCAACTCGCTCGCGAGAGCGTCGCGCTCCTGATGCGCAACCGCCGCTATCCGATCCCGCCGATTCGCCATGATACCCATCAATCGTGCCATTGCGCTGGTGTCTCCTCTGGGTTCGTGCCTACTTGACTGTAGAGCCTGGCGTTCGGGTCGTCACCCGTCGCTCCTCGAATTATCTGGCTCCCTCTCGTCCATGGTCTCGACACCGGACAGAGCCGTCTTATTCCCCGCCGGCTCTTCGTCTGATTCCGCGACTCGAAGCAGCATGCTGTCGGTTCGCTGACGTGCCGCAGAACGCATCCATGGAATCGCCACGCGCAAACCGATGAGTATCGCAAGGGTGCAGATACCAACGGCTATCGTGGAGTCAAAGTTGAGCACGCTCGGATTACAGGGGATCGCCGTTTGATGCGCAAGTCCAGCATTCCATCGTCACGTTTGCTAGGGTTCCGCGTGCTTCGGATTGCAGCGCTCGTGGGGCTCCTTTGTTGCGCGACGAGTTCTAGCCAAGCGCAGCCCGCGCCGGCTTCCAGCTATCGCGTGGAAGCGTCCCTCACGGGCGATCTGCTTCGTGTGACGACGACCATCGACGTGCGGCCGACGACGGAGGAGCGGCTACGATTCTGGTTCTACTCGGACCGCCTCGCTGAGGTACCGAGGGCGATGGACGAACATAATGCGCGTTGGATTTTTCCGCGGGAGGTGGACCTATCGTCCATCGAAGAGCTCATCGTCGAGGTCGATGGCCAACCAGCGGAGCACCGATGGGCCCTCGGACTTCAAGACAGTCGTGACGGCCGCGATGCCGCCGGTTCACAGTTGTGGGTCGAAGCGGAGGTCGGCCGCACCCACCGCGTTGTGATTCGTTTTGCGCAGCGGATGCCTGAGCGCTTCGGGCGTGTCGGCGCCGTCGGATCCCGAGTTTCGCTCAATGGACCTTGGTATCCCTTGCTGCTCCAAGGAGACACCTACCGCACCGTGGCCGAACACAGCGTGCGCTTCTGCAGCGAGCAAGCGGTGGAGGTCGCCGGCGCCGAGGTCGACGGGGACTGTCACGTGCTGACACGTCGAGGAAGCTACGTGCCAGTCTCCATCGCCGAAGAGTGGCACACGCGCGAGCTGTCGCGCGGATCCGCTCGGATCCGGCTCTGGTCGCACCGGCCCATCTACGTCCCTCCTCGAGACGACGCGCCCGGCGCGAGCGGCATTCGAGACATCGCGCGTATCGACATGGCCGGAAACATGGCGCGCGTCGCCGCCGGCGTGGCGGAGACCCTTCGACTCAGTGAGATCGCGGTGCGCCCCGGTGTGATGGACATCGTGCTGACTCCGTCGCGCACCGAACTTGCGGGCACCGCACCCGGCGCCGTCCTCGTGAGCGACCGAATCTACGAAGTATTGCCCTTCGATGCCGTCCGCGCGCTTCATGACCGGGCCCTCGCGCGGGCGTTCTTTCGCTGGCACCTGGCTCCGCGGGTCAATCGCGTGGAGGCGGCGGCGAACCGAGCGTGGGCGGAGGACCTACGCGCTGTCGTACTGACGGACTTAGACCTGCGTCGCCAAAGCGGTGAGCTCACGACCACCGAAGATCTCATGAGCTGGGCGGGGTTTCACCCGGCCGTCGATCAGCTTCTCTACGCGCCGCAGGTGGCCTTCACGGACGCGCTCTTTGGTGTCGTGTCCGAGCCCGACTCCTTTCGCGAATCACCCGAGCGCTCCCGTCACCCGCAGGCGCGCGGGCGGCGAATCCTGGAGCATGCCCGCGACAGACTCAGCACAGAGCGCTTGCGCGAATGGACCCGGGAGCTTCTGCGTCTGCGACGTTCCGCGCCTTCCACTCTCGACGAGGAAGAGCGAAGTGCGCTCTCGCAGTGGCTCGAAGCGCCAAACCTACCGGTCAACTACCGCCTGGGCGAGGTAAGAACGACCCGCGAGGGCGCGCAGTACGTCCACCGCATCGAGGTCTTTCGCGACGGCGCCAATCGACGCGAACCGGTTGTGGTTCGTGTCGAACAACGGCGAGGCGCTCCCGTAAACGCCACTTGGGACGAAGAAGGCGCGCGCGGCGAAGTGGTCATCCGCACGGACTCACCGCGCCGTCGCGTGGAGATCGACCCGCGTCGACGACTGCCTCAGGACGCTTCCCTCGCCGGAGGGCACCCTCTCCGCGATGACACCGACCGCCTGCGCTGGCGGCCACCGATCCTGCAGCAGTTCAACATCGAAGTGAGCACCCGTGGCGTCTTCACAGGGCTCCTCGATTTTGCGCTGCGCCGACAGTTCGACCTGGAGAACAGCGTCGGATTGCGCCTCACGACGGGCCCTCGCGCGGTCGGCGGGCAGCTGCGCTACACCCGCGGCATCGGCCGAAAACGAGACAACAACTCGCGCGTGGGTCGTTTCGGCGCGGCCCTGCTCTTCGACCGACTTCGGGATGGTTTCATCCAAGGCGAAGAAGGCGGCTGGCGAAGTGGACTCTTGCTAAGCGGGGTGTTCAGCAACCAGCGCTTCTTCCTGGACCCACGCTCGGGTGGACTCGCCATCGGCGCGCTGCGTGCCGCGGTGGTGAGGCGAGACGACGGGAGCACGTCGTACACGCTCACGCCGAGCTTCCGCGGGAACATCACGGTTCCCATCGGGCTGCGTAGCGCCCTCGTCCTGGCGGGGGGCGGCAGCTACGCCTTCGGCGAGCCCATCGCCAGTGAGCTGCCGGGGCTGGGGAGCCGCTTCTATCTCAGGGGGTATGCGCCGGGCTCCCTCGCCGGGCGCGGAAACGCCTTCGCCGTCGCCGAGCTGCGCTTTACGCCAACCGGCCTCTCGGACCTTCAGCTGAACGCTTTGCACGTGGCCTGGATACGCGAGGTGCAGTTCGCGGTCTTTGCAGGAGCTGGCGTCGTAGCCTCGCCGCGGTCCCTTCCATACGGCGCCGAGGTGGGATTTGGAGTCCGGCTTCACATTGACTACGCAGGCATACTCCCGGCTGTTTTTGTGGCAGACCTGGCAGTTCCTTTGGTTCGCGAGGCAGGTGGGACAGGTCCTCCGCTCACGGTCTTCGTCGCTTTCCAGCAATACTATTAACGACGATCGATCCGGGCTCCCTAAGGCAGTGTAGAGTGATGTCTTGGAACGTCTCGTCTCCCTATGCGCCTGCGGGCTACTTATCTTCTCTCTCTCCTGTGCCCAGGGGAGCATCAACGGGCCCGATGCAGGTCCACGTGTCGACGGATCCATCGACGCGTCCGGTGTTGATGCAGGCCCACAGTGTGGGAATGGCGTCTTCGACGAAGCCGAAGAATGCGACGGCCCCATCCCTGATGGGTTGTCCTGCGTCAGTCTCGGATACGTCGGCGGTGAGCTGAGCTGTGGCTCCGAGTGCACCCTCGACAAGAGCGGATGCATCGAAGACGCATGCGGCGATGGGGTCATCGGCGGCGAAGAACTGTGTGACAGTGACCAGCTTCAAGGCTTCACGTGTGAGTCCCTGGGTTTTGCCGGAGGCGGCACTCTCGGCTGTGCCGCTGACTGCACCTACGAGACTGTCGATTGTTCGTCCTGCGGCGATGGCGTCATCAACATCGGAGAAGAATGCGACGGCGCCACGCTCGGTGCAGAGACCTGCATTTCACGCGGCTACACCGGCGGAACGCTCGGTTGCACGCTGTGCGGCTTTGATGAAAGTGGATGCGAAAATGATCGCTGCGGAAACGGCACTCGGGAAGCCGAAGAGAGCTGCGATGGCAGCGACCTCGCCGAACAGACCTGCACCAACCTTGGCTTCGCAGGCGGAACTCTGAGCTGCGGCCCCGACTGCGGCTTCGACTCCAGCGCTTGCTCGAACTGCGGAAACGGCAGCATCGATCCCGGCGAGGACTGCGACGTGTCGGACCTTGGCGGCCAGAGCTGCGGAACCCAAGGGTTCACCATCGGCACGCTGGGCTGCACCGCCGCGTGTACCTTTGACACGAGCGCTTGCGAAACGACGGCCTGCGGCAATGGAGTCTTGGAGTCCGGCGAGACCTGCGACGATTCAGGAACCACCTCCGGCGACGGGTGCAGCGCGAGCTGCCGCACCGAGACGGGCTGGACATGCTCCGGAACACCAAGCAGCTGCACGCCAATCTGCGGCGATGGCATGATCCTCGGCGCCGAGGTGTGCGACGGCTCGAACCTCGGCGGCGCATCCTGCGTCAGCCGTGGATTCACCGGCGGCACGTTGAGCTGCTCCGCGTGTGCGTTCAACGAAACGGGCTGCACCAATATTACGTGCGGCAACGGCAGCATCGAGACCGGTGAAGAGTGCGACGACGGGAACTCCGTGCGTTTCGACGGCTGCAGCACCTCGTGCCAGGTCGAAGACACCTACGAGCTTCCCGTTCGTTTGCGAAACGGCGATGGCAGCAACCACGGGATGCTTGAGGTGCTCCGCGAGGGCGCATGGCGAGACGTCTGCGACGATGTTCCGACCGTCGCCGCCCAGCAGGCGATGGCGGATGTCGTGTGTGGCCAACTCGGTTTCACCGGGAGCTCCCACGAGTTCATCTTCCGATTTGGCGGGGGAACCAACACTCCGCTCATGGATGACGTGACGTGCACAGGCAGCGAAACCAGTCTCGCTCAGTGCCCTTTCCGCGGGTGGAACCAAGAAAACTGCACAGCGACTGAGGCTGTGGGAATCCGCTGCGATCCAGGCGAAGGCGACATTCGCCTCGTCGATGGCCCAAGCGGCATGGAGGGTCGACTTCAGATCTACCATAGCGGCGCATGGGGCGAAGTCTGCGACGACTACTTCGACGGCTTCTACGCGGCATACAACGGCTACGGTCCGGTCACCGTGTGTCAGCAGCTCGGGTACCAGGATGGGACCTTCCTCACGAGCTACGACTCACCGACTGCGACTTTTGTCCTCGACGACGTCAACTGCCTCGGCAGCGAGCGTCGCCTCGGAGACTGCCCGCACCCTCCCTACGGGACAGAGAACTGCGGCACGACGGAGGGCGCGGGATTCCGCTGTGTCGCGGCGGCCGAGAACGACCTTCGCCTCGTCGAAGGCAGCGCGCGAAACCGCGGCCGAGTGGAGATCTTGCACTCGGGCGTCTGGGGCACCGTCTGCGATGACGGGCTGACGTCGGGGACTGCGCAGTCGAACTTCGTCGCCGTCAGCTGCGGCGACCTCGGCTTCGAACGCGCCGGCTCAGCTCTTACGCTCGCCGCCGTCGAAGATGGCGCCGAACCGATTTGGCTCGACAACGTCAACTGCGCCGGGTCTGAGACTCAGCTCGCAAGCTGTCCGGACAACGGATGGAACGTTGAGAACTGCAGCAACTTCGAGGACATCGGTCTGGCCTGCACGCCCTAAAGGGCGCCGTTTGCGAGGAACACCGGCGAGGAACACCAGCGAGAAACGCCGGCGAGCCGGCGGCTTAGGCCAGCCCGATGGCGGGTGCAGTGCGCTCGCCGCTCAAGAGTCCGCGACGCTTCGCCGCGACGAGCACACGCAGACCTTCGCGGTAACCACGGAGGAGGAGCTTGCGCGCGTTGCGACGGCTCGTGAACGAGAACGCACCGAGATCCGGAGAGACGTTGAGAATCGTGACGTTGGGATAACGTTCCGCGAGAAGCTCAATGCCGCGGGCTTCCTTCTCGCTGAGGAGAATATTGACGGCCTGGCGGCCAATGGCCATGGGCCCCTCGGTGGCGATGGATGCGCCACCGTCAAAGTGCGGACGGTAGACGTTGGAGACCACGACGATATCGGCGCCGGCATCCACGGCGAGGTCGATGCTGAGCGTTCGAACGAGTTCGCCGTCGAGATAGTAGCGGTCCCCAATTCGGTACGGTCGAAACAGAAGAGGAACACAGCACGACGCGGCAACGGCTTGGGATATCGGTACATCCTCGCGGTGACCGCGACCAAAGACCGTTCGTCCGTTCCCGTCCATGTCCGTCGCCGTGACGAGAAGCGTTGTGTCGAGCTGCCGGAAATCGTTCATCGGGAGTTCGCTGTTGAGATGGCGCTCAAAGCGGTCGATGGAGAGGAGGCCGCTCGTGAGACGACCTTTGCTCCGCAGCTCCTCCCCCGTGGGCAGTCCAAGGAAGGCCCGACCTTTGATACCGCGGCTCGTGGAACGTCGCCATCGCGGACGCAGCCAGTCCATCATCTCTTCGCTTCCCACCCCCTGGGCAAAGAACGCCGCCGCGAGGGCTCCGGAAGATGTGCCCACATGGATATCGGGGCGAATTCCGAACTCTTCCAGGGCTTTTAGAACACCGAGGTGAGCGATGCCTTTGGTGGCGCCGCCGGACCCTACAAACGCTAACTTTGGTCGAACCACAGGACTGCTCCGCAATCCCCCCCGCGGCGAATGGTCGCCGGGGCCGTCCCGCACGTCAAGTCTCAGTCCTGTCGCCCACGAAGTGCCAAGATTCGCAGGTCCCGGACCTTCGTGCGCGCCTCGCGCGCCAGGCTGCTGCGTGGCCAACGCCGAATCAAAGTGCGGACCGCTTCGAGGGCGGTGTCGACGTCGTCGAGTTCCTCCGCACACAACGCGAGGAGCCACGTGGCGTCGTCTTGGAGTTCACGGTCGATGTTCTGTTCGACGACCTGCCGCGCATACACCATCGCTTCGCTCTGACGACCGAGACGTCGAAGCGCTCGCGCGAGTTGATAGATGACCGACGGGATGTGCGCCGCCTCATCGCGTAGACGAATGGACTCTTGGAACTTCTCCGCCGCCTCGGCGTAGCGTTCGGTGCGCATCAACTCCAAACCGCCCTGATAAGCGGTCACGGACAGGTCCAAGCGGAAGCGGTCGTAGGTATCGCGGAAGAAGGCCGACTCCGCAGGACTTAGGTTCTCTCGGGTGAGCTCTTCATACCCGGCCACCACCTGAGCCCGACGCTGCTCGCGGATGAGACCGTAGAAGCGTTGCGCCTTCGACTCCGCGCGCGCGCGCTCCTCCGCACGACGCGTCTCTTCGGCGAGGTCGCTTTCGAGCTCATCGACTTGACGAACGAGCGTACTCTTCTCGCTCTCCACCTCGCGAATACGTGAGTCCGAGGCGAGCTTGAGCCCGGCGAAGGAAATGACGGCGACAACGACAAGGAAGACGCCGCCGTTCCAGTTGAAGCGGCGTTCATAGCCCGCCTGGCGCTTGGCGATCGACTTTACGTCCGCGCCCAGCGAATTGACGAGGTTGTTGGTCTTGATCACCAGCCCACGGGACTCGATGATCTCACGTTTGATCTCCAGGATCTCCTCGTCGCGATCGCGCATACTTCTCGGGAACTACCCCGGACCGGGGTACTGGGCAAGGAGCACAATGAATCACCCCAAAACGGAGTGTTGACGCCGGTGGCCATGCATTCTAGACAGCCGCGTTGCGGGCCGGCTTTGGGTTCGTACAGAAAGACTAGGGAGAGAGCGACATGGCAGACACCGGTGACCTCAAAAAGGGCTTCAAAATGTTGAAAGACAACGAGCCTTGGGTTTGTGTCGACTGCCAGTTCGTCAAGCCCGGCAAAGGCCAGGCGTTCTTTCGAACGAAGTTCAAGAACATGGTCAACGGCCGCGTCGTCGACCACACGTTCAAGAGCGGCGAGAAGCTTGAGAAGGCGGACACCGAAGAGCGCGAGATGCAGTACCTCTACCCAGAGGGTGACAACTACGTCTTCATGGACAACGCGAGCTACGACCAGATGACGATGACGAAGGAGCAGTTGGGCGACAACGTCTTCTTCCTCCTCGACAACATGAACGTTCAGGTGATGCTCTTCAACGAGCGCCCCATCGGCGTCACGCCTCCAACTTTCGTCGCGCTTGAGGTGATGGAGACGGACCCAGGGTTTAAGGGCGACACGTCCGGCAACACCACGAAGCCAGCCACGGTTTCCACCGGACTCATCGTCCAGGTTCCGCTTTTCGTGAACGTCGGCGACACACTCAAGGTCGACACGCGCGACTCCAGTTACGTCGAGCGCGTCAAGGTCTGAGCTTGCCGCTCAACGCTTCGCTTCACAGCTTGAAAAACGACCGCGCTCTCATCGGCGCGGTCGTTTTCGTTCAGGGAAGATTGCTCAAGCGCGACGGGCTCTTGGTCCTTCGTGACGCCGATCACGAAGTGCAGCTCGTCTGCAGCGCAGACCTGCCTTCGGAGGGGAGCATTGTTCGCGCCCGCGGCCTGTGGGACGGCGCTGCGTTCCAGGTCGAAGCAGTCGAGCTGCTCACCGTCGCTCTCAAAAACGAGCGACCTGATCACGAGGCGCTGCAAGAGCGGACGAAGAACTTGCGACTTCGGCATCAAGCCTCACGCGCTGTTCGCCGCTACTTCGACGAAGCGGACTTCGTCGAGGTGGAGACGCCGCTCATCGTCCCCTCGCCCGGACTGGACCTGCATCTCGACGCGTTTGAGGTTCCGTACGGGGATGAGCTCCGTTATCTCATCACAAGCCCCGAGTACCAGATGAAACGGGTGCTCGCCGGAGGGCTCACGCGTATCTACCAACTGGCTCGCTGTTTTCGAAAAGGCGAAATCGGCGCGCGCCACGAGCCCGAGTTCACCCTCATCGAGTGGTACCGCGCGTTCGCAGGTTCCGCCGACGTCATGGCGGACACGGAACAGCTCGTTGCCTTCGTCGCTCAAGCGACGTTGGAAACCACGGTCTTGCCGTGCGGCGTCGATGTCGCGCCCCCCTGGCCGCGGCGGCGCGTTGCGGACGTGTTCGAAGAGTACGCGAAGGTCACGGTGGAGTCGGTGCTCCCGGATGAAGAACGATTCTTCCGCCTCTACGTCGATGAGGTGGAGCCGCAGCTCGGGAACGACCCGTTCTTTCTCACGCACTGGCCGGCGAGCATGGCATCTCTCGCTCGCCTCTTGCCGGAGGAGCCGGATGTCGCGGACCGATTCGAGGCGTACATCGGTGGTCTCGAGATCTCCAACGGCTTCGGTGAGCTCGTCGACGCCGATGAACAGCGCCGCCGTTTGATGCGCGACCGCAAAGAACGAAGCGCGGCGGGGCTCCCCGCCTACCCCATCGACGAGCGCTTTGTCGGCGCGCTCGAAGAGGGGATTCCGCCGTCCGGCGGCAACGCCCTCGGCTTTGACCGTCTTGTGATGCTGCTCTCAGGCGCGTCACACATTGAGGACGTCCTCGCCCTCCCCCACCGGCGTCTCTGAAACCACCCTGGCGTGCTGACGCCCGTGGCTCCAAACTTATGGAGTGCGCGGGAGGCAAAGTTCGATCTGGCTGCGAGCCGCCCTCGGCGCATCTCTGATCGTGGCGTGCGGCGGTTCCAGCGCCATCGTCACCATGACGACGCCTGCGCGGCTTCCTCTCAAGACGATACCCAACATCTATCTCATGGCAGAAGACCACGAGGTAGAGGCGCTGGTTCCGTTTCTCGGCGAAGCCCTCGAGTCCGACGGGGTGCACGTCGAGTTCGTCAGCCCCGCCGATATCGAAGCGCGTCGCCGCGAAGGGAGCGTGCCCCTCGCAAGCGCCGTGGTGCTCCTCCGCTTGCAGTACAGCTCCGCCACGGCGACGCGCGCCCGCGACCGAAACGAGACGGTCTGCGGCACCCGCGGATGCGTTACCCGTCCGCGCACAGTGTTCGTTCAGGTGCCCATACTTTCCGCGCTCCTCGTTGTGGAGGTGCGCGAAGGGCCGAGCGACCGGACTCTCCAGGAAGTCCTTTTTCAGGCGGAGTCCGACGCCGGGGTCGTGGACGTTCTGCAGAGAGACAGCGTCCTCCGCCAGCTGCGCGAGCAGCTATTGGAAACCCTCGATCCACAGCGCCGCTCGCTACGAATCCGCCTGCAGCCGGTGGAACTAGCAGGCGCGGAGCTCGCTCTTCAGGCGCTACGCGCAGGTGAATGGACCCGTGGTCGCAGAGCCCTCGAAGCGTTGGCGTCGGACGCCGAAGCGCTCCCCGAAGAGGAACGCGCGGCTTTCTATTACAACCTGGGCGTCGCTCGACGATTCGACCCGCGGACCCTCGTTTCGAACGAGAACGAGCACTTCGACGCGGCGGAAACTGCGCTACGCATGGCCATTCGCCTCAGCCCTCAACCCCTCTACGCAAGGGCCCTTGAGGACGTTCAACGACACCGACGAGAGCGAGCGCTCCTGGCGGCCCAAAGGGAAGCCGCTGGCGAGAACTTTCGCGAGGACGAAGCCGCTCCGCTCTCCCCCGCCCCGCCCGACGCGTATCGCCAGGAGACCCCTTAGGCGGTCTTGTCCGCGCTCTTCGCTCGCTCCCACAGCGCATCGAGTTCGTCATTCGTACGCGCCGCGAGGCCTCCTTCACCGGCGTTCAGCTCCGCGTGCCGAAAGCGTCGACTGAACTTGTCCAGGCTTCGACGCAGGCTCGCTTCTGGGTCGAGAGAACGTTTTCGCGCAAAGTTGGCGAGGGCGAAGAGAACATCCCCCAGCTCGTCTTCGGCGGCGTCCATGTCTTCTGAGTCGAGGGCAGCGTCGAGTTCCGCGAGCTCTTCGTCGACCTTCTTGCGCGGCCCCGCGGCGTCGTCCCAGTCGTAGCCAACGGCCGCAGCCTTTTCGCCCACTCGTACCGCGCGCAGCAACGCAGGCATCGCCGCGGGCACCCCGCCAAGAGCACCGCGCTCGCGTTTCTCCGACGCTTTCATGGCTTCCCATCGGGCCAAAGACCCAGCGGCGTCGTGCTGCTTTTCATCGCCAAAAACCCACGGATGGCGGCGCACCATCTTTTCCGAGATCGCTTCGATGACGCCGTCCAGGCCAAACCATCCTTTTCGCTCAGCGAGGGCCGCCTGGAAGACAACCTGAAAGAGCAAGTCGCCGAGCTCCTCGCGTAGAGGCTCGCCCTCACCAGCGTCGATGGCCTCGACGACCTCATACGCCTCTTCGATGAGATAGGGACGCAGCGATTCCAGGGTCTGCTCTTTGTCCCAAGGGCAGCCCTCTGGGCCCAGGAGGGTCTCCATGATCGCGGCGAGCCCCGGCATTGTTGCACCAGTCTTGGTCATCTTCTTCTCCTCGAGTCTCAACGGCAGGAATACGTCACTTAAACCGTGCGTTTCTCCACTCTCTAGACGCTACACTCTCGCTCACATGCGTCGAGTCGACGCGGGAGGCAATCGATTGGCTAGGGGCGAAGAAAATACGGACGGAGACGGGAACGCGGGCCTCATCATCGGAAGCGTCCTCGGAACCTTCGCGCTCGCGGCCTTCTTGGTCGTCGCCTACGTGTCTCACGAAGAGGATCCCGTCGAACGTCCGACGCTCCTCGTCGACGACTCACGATTGGCGGTGCGCTTCTGCGGCCTAGACCACGGCCTCACGCCCGAAGGCACACGCGAAGCCATCGACGCGGAGCTGCGCCTTCGCGGCTACGTAAGCGCCGGAGAGTGGACCGACGACGTGGAGATGGGCGTGGCCGATGGCTCTCAGCTCGACGGAGGCTGCGGGATCATCGTCGCTCACGCCCGTACGGGTTCGCACTTTCGAGCCGTCCGCGAGGACAGCGTGGAGCTTCAGTCGTGCAGAAATGATGTCGTCGCGGCGGCGACCTGTGGCGAGGACGTCGAGTTCCTCGGAACCGGCGTCACCTCGCTCCGTGCCTACGTCATGCCAGGAGTCTCGGGAGCTCCAGACGCACTGGCCCCGACTCACCGAGTGCTCCAGGCCGAAGCCGAGCACACCCTCGGACGGCTGCGTTTGGTGCCGGGCGCCAAGGTCTACGTGGACAGCATCGCCGCTGGCGGAACGATGACCATTTCACCACCGGCGAGCGGGTGCGTTCACTATGCCGTCTCCGCGGCTGGCGCAGGCATGCTCTCCTCGGACTCGGTCTTCGGCGATCTCGCGCTCTTCGCTCGGACGCTGTGTGAGAACAACGCGGAGCTGGTGATTCACGCGGGGGGCAGCACCCCGACGACGGTCGCCGTTCGCCAGTTTGAGGCGTCACCGGGGGCCGGCGTCGCCACGCGCGTGGCCGCGCAGATCAGCGACGCCGAAATCGTGAGCGACATCGAAGACCTCTAGCGGGACACTCGGAGCCACGCGGCGCCAGGGCCATGAGACCGGCAATGCATCTGAAGCGCTGAGTTCGCTTGACGGTGGATGGCTTCGCTTGTCATCGTCGCAGTCGCGTGCGCTACAAGAAATCGGAGATATCGGCTTCCCAGATCGTGCAATCGGCCATTCGTGTATTGGCAAAGCAAGGCTACGCGAACACCTCGCTCCTCGATATCGCGAAGGAAGCCGGGATGAGCAAGGGCGCCGTCCACTACCACTTCCCGACCAAGGAGGCCCTGCTCCAGGTCGTGCTCAAGACGGCGCTGGATGCGGTTCAAGCACGAACCATCGAGGCGTGGACACAAGGGGACGACCCCTTCGTGTCACTCCGTAAGTCCCTCGACATGCTCTGGGGTATTCGCGCCGCCCGCACAGACGAAGCCCTCGTCGTCGCCGACCTCCTGGCGCTCAGCCTCTACGATGAGCGACTACGCCCGCAGCTGGCGGACTACTATCGCCAAGCGGCGGAACAGATCAAAGAGTATCTCGAGCCCAACCTCCTCGACCTGGGCATCGAGTCGCGCGTCCCCATGACGATTCTCCCTCGCCTCGTCCTGGGGCTTTTGGACGGTCTGGTCATGCAGGCCTTCGTCGACCCCGACGCCCTCTCTCCAGAAGACGTTGTGACGGCCATCGAAACCCTCGCGATGAGCCTCCTGAACGCCCCCAAAGGCGCCAAGTGAGTTTTGCCGAAAGCGCCCCCCCCGACGCATTCAGCGGGATCTTTGCGCAGGACCTCGTGCTTCGGACGCTCCGGCACGCTGTGCAAAACGAACGAATCGCGAGCGCGTACCTCTTCGAGGGCCCTAGCGGCATCGGCAAAGAGCGTGTCGCGCTTGCACTAGCGAAGACCGTCATCGGCGAAGAGAGCGCTCGACGCATCGACGAGGGCAAGCACCCGGACGTGCGTATTTTCCATCCGCGTGATGAAGGCCACCGGAACATCAAGGTGGAAATGCTCCGGGATGAAATCCTCCCCTACGCGGAGTTTGCGCCCTTTGAGGCGAAGGCCGCCTTTCTGATTTTCCCCGAAGCGGACGTCAGCTTTCCAGAGAACCACCCCGGTTCGGCCAACGCGCTCCTCAAGACTCTAGAAGAGCCAAAGCCCGGGGTGACCTTCATCTTGCTCGCCGAGCGTCCTGACCGCCTGCTTCCGACGATTCGCTCGCGCTGCCAGTCCGTTCGTTTCTCGCGGCTTCCCGTCGAGGCCATCGAAAAGCTCCTCCGCGACTCCGGCGTGGATGCGGATCTGGCGCGCTCCGCCGCCGCACTCTCCGGCGGGCGTGCCGACCGAGCCCTGCAGCTGTGCGAGGACGACGCCGCCACGGAGCTTCTCGATTTTGCCATACGCATCGACGAAGCGACTCGAGGCACACGGCCCGGCGCGCTCCTCGACGTGGCCGAAGAGCTCGTAAAAAGGAAGAACGTCGGGCTCGCCTTGGAGGGGCTCTCGCTCTTCTATCGCGACCTGGTCCGCATCGACCTCGGCTTCGCCGATGAGGCCTTGGCGTTTCGCAGCGAAGCGACCCAAATGCGCGAACGCGCGCGGACCACAACCGCCTCTCAGGCCTCCGGACGTGCGGGGCTGCTCCGCCAGGCGAGCGAAGCGCTCGAAGCCAATGGCAACCGCCAGGTGGTCCTCGACTCCCTCATGTTTCGACTCCGGCAGGTCCGTTAACGTTCAGCGGGGGGAACGGCGCTTTCGACTGGCGGGCGTGAAACACACTGCCAAACTGCCGCCGAAGACCTTCCATGCGCGCATTCTCGACACTCGGGCCCCTCGCCCCCAACTTCGACGCGGCGCTTCGCGACGTGAACGCCAAGGGCGGTGAATTCCGAGAAGCGGCGGCACGCGTCCTCGGCGACCCACCCGCTGGCCGCGAAACCGAGGCTCGTGATGGGCTCATCTCTCTACTCTCAGACGTCTTCGGACCCATCCGCGCCCTCGCCGCCGATGGCCTCGGAAACGTCGGCGACGAGCTCGACCTAGAACTCCTCCTCGCGTCCACGGAGGACGAACACGCGGACGCCCGCGCCTCCTCCATCCTCGCCGCAGCGAAACTCGACCCCTCGGAGGCTCTGTGGATTGAGAGCAAGCTCGAGGACGAACACCCACGGGTTCGCATCGCCGCCCTCGACGCCCTGGAGACAAAGCGCCCTGCGGCGGCCATCGTGGCATCTAGACGCTTCCTGGAGGCCGACCCCTACGACTCCGTTCGAATCGCCGCGGCGGTGCTCGTAGGGAGCATCGAGGACCTCGGGGTGGCTCGAGCGGAGACCGTCCAGGCGTTGAAGGATGTCCTTCATAGCGGGCCGGACTTGGCCCGCAGTGCCGCTCTGAGCCTCGCTCAGCTGGGCGACACCTCCGGCGAGCGACAACTTATCGACGCACTTCATGATGGTCCCTGGCGCCTCGCCGCCATCGACGGTCTGGGGCTCTTCTCGTCGCCGGCGAGCGCCGACGCCTTAGCCGAGGTGGGCGAGCGCCTCTTCGCGAGCCTCATCGACCGCGCCGCCAGCGCGGCGGCGCTGGCAAAACGAGGAGACGCGCGAGCTGTGCCGATTCTACGCCGCGTTCTTAGCGCCTGGCGCGCCGATGGCCGTGACTACGCGTTGTTCACCATCGCCGAGCATCGCATGAGCGAGCTGCTCCCGGAGCTGCTGCCCTTCGTGGACAGGTTGCGGGGCGCGTCGCCTTCCGCCGTCGCCCGCGCGCTCAGCGCCATCGACGACCCGCGTGCGAAAGAAGCCCTCGGGCGACTCGAATCGAAACACCCACAGAAGCTGGAATCGTGACCGACCCGACGATGATCGCCCCGCTCTTCGACACTCACTGTCACCTGGACCACGCCAAGTTCAGCGGGGAGGTGGATGAAGTCATGGCCCGGGCCAAGGCCGTGGGCATGTGGCGAATGACAACCATCGGATGCGCGCGCGGACCCGACGAGCCTTGGGGCGCCATCGACATCGCCCGCGCGCACGACTGGATCGTTGCGACGGCCGGCGTGCACCCACACGACGCCCACGCGTTCTCGGAATTGGACCTCTCGACGGTGGAAAACGTCGCCGAAGACGAGAACGTGGTCGCGATCGGCGAGATGGGTCTCGACTATCACTACGACAAGAGCCCCCGCGAGCTCCAGCGCGAAGTCTTCCGCCGACAGGTCGCTTTGGCGCGTGCGGTGAAGAAACCTATCGTGGTCCACTCCCGCGAGGCACGCGCGGACACTTTGGACATCCTGCGCGAAGAAAACGCACGGGATGTCGGCGGCATCATCCACTGTTTCAGCGAAGACCCGGATTTCGCCAAGGCCGCCCTCGACCTTGGTTTCGTCTCAAGCTTCAGCGGGATCGTGACCTTCAAGAGCGCGGTGGATATTCAGCAGGCCGCCAAAGCACAGCCCCTCGACGCCATCCTCGTCGAGACAGATGCACCTTATCTGGCGCCAATCCCGTTCCGCGGAAAGCGAAACGAGCCTTCCTATGCAGCTCGTACGCTGGAGTTTATCGCAGAACTTCGCGGGGAAAGCGTGGAGGCTCTGAGGCTGGCAACAAGCCGTAATGCGGCACGAATTTTCGGGATGGAGCCCCCGCCCGACCTAATTAGCGCTTGACGGATAGGCCCCCCTCGTTAAGGTGCCGTCCCTCGCCTGTAGAAGGCCCTGGAGAAGTTTGTGAATAATACTGTTGGCCTAATCGGCAAAAAGCTCGGAAACACTCAGATTTTTACGGACACCGGCGAAATCCGCCGCGTGACTGTGGTCGCTACTGGCCCGTGTGTTGTCCTCGGAAAGCGCACCATCGAAGCGCACGGCTACTCGGCTGTCCTTCTTGGGTTCGGTGAAAAACGAACCAAGAGCGTCAATAAGCCAGAAGCTGGCTTCTACGCGAAGATCGACCAGAAGCCCGCTCAGACCGTTCGCGAGATTCGGCTCCCCGCCGAGACCGTCGAAGGCTACGAGCTGGGTCAGACGCTGAAGGCGTCGGACCTCTTCGAAGAGGGTCAGTTCGTCGACGTGACCGGCACCTCCAAGGGCAACGGCTACACCGGTGTCATGAAGCGCCACAACTTCGCTGGTTACAAAGCGACGCATGGTCAGCACGAGTCCCATCGTCACGGTGGCTCCATCGGCATGAACATGACGCCCGGTCGTACCTTCAAGGGTAAGAAGATGGCGGGTCAGAGCGGAAACGAACGCGTGACCGTTCAGAGCCTCAAGGTTGTGAAGGTCATGGCGGAAGAGGGCTTCGTCCTCGTCGCTGGCTCCGTTCCCGGCCCCAAGGGCGGAATCGTCACGGTGCGCAAAGCGGTCAAGAAGGCCTCAAAGCGCCCCATCGAAGCGTAAGTGGGCAGGCATCGCCGGTCGCGTGGCGGCGGCCGCGGCGGCCAAGACATTTACACGAAGCGCGCACTCAAAGAGGGCTATCCAGCCCGCTCTGTTTACAAGCTTGAAGAGATCGACCGAAGGGTCGGTCTTTTTCGTCCTGGGATGCGTGTGTTGGACCTCGGCGCAGCCCCGGGCAGCTGGACGCTCTATGCCGCCAAGAAGGTCGGCAAGAACGGGCGTGTCTTGGGTATTGACCTCCAAGAGCAGCGAACAGGCCTTCCCCCAAACGCGACCTTCCGCGTCGGCGACATGTACGAGGAGACCGTTGAATCACTCGAAGGGCCCTTCGACGTCGTGATCAGCGATATGGCTCCGGACACCTCCGGCCAACGCGACGCGGATATGTACCGGAGCTACGAGTTGGTCCTCGGCGCGTTGCGTCTCGCCGAAGGCACGCTCGTCCCCGGCGGAAAGTTCGTCGCGAAGATCTTCCAAGGCGCCGAGTACGAAGACGCCCGAGCCGAGTGCCGCAAGTCGTTTGAGAAGGTCAGAACCCTCCGGCCCAAGGCGACGAAGGACATCAGCTACGAGGTCTTCCTCGTCGGCATCGGGTTCAAACCGCCGGCGCCGCCCGAGAGCGACGAGAGCGAGTAGCTTCGCTCAGCGCATCCGGCGCGCCGCAGCGAGATGGGCCGTCACCCGCTCTGCGTATCGACCGTCGGGCTCGAGCGCCAAGTAGCGCTCGAAATGCGTGATCGCCGGCCCGTATTCCGCGCGGGCCGCGAGCATGCTGCCGAGGAGGTAGTGCGCCGTGGCGAAGGAGTCGTCCATGGCAAGCGCCTGCGTCAGGGCTCGCTCCGCGCCCTCCCCGTCGTCGTTTGCTCGGCGAGCGAGGGCGAGTTCCGAAAGGAGCGCCGGCGACGGCTCGCTGGCTTCGATGGCCATCTCCATTGCGCGAACTGCCGCGTCGAACTGTTCCGCGCGGCGGAGCCCATTTCCAATGGCGACGAGGGCCGGCGCATCCCCGCGCGCGAGAGGCAGCGCGCGTCGAAGCTCAATGGCGGCTTGGTCCGTGTTGTCGAGACTCAAGTAGATCAAGCCGAGGTTCGCGCGCGCCGCGGCATCCTCCGGCAAGAGGCGGACAGCCCGCTGATACGCGTCTTTGGCCCCCTCGATTTCCCCGTTCTCTTCACGGGCAAACGCCAAGTTCAGCCAGGCTTCGCCGTACTGTGGACGTAGAGTCACCGCGCGATCGAGAAGCACCGCCGCTTCGTCTGGGCGCTGCTGGTCACGCAGCAGGAGGCCCAAGTTGTTGAGCGCTTCCGGGAACTCCGGGTCGAGGCGAAGCGATTCCCGATAAGAAGCTTCGGCGGCCGGATAGTCGTTCTGAAGCTCAAGAACGAGGCCCAGGTCGAGGTGGGCGCGAGGATCTTCCGGCGTCGCCGCGATGGCCCCTTCGAAGGCAGCCTGCGCGCCCGGCAGGTCGCCACCAGCGAGCTTCCGCTCGCCTGCGCTGACCGCATCGCTCGCGGGATGTCGCTCGGGCTCAAGAGCCGCCTCCTCGTCGGGAAACATGATGTCTTCGTCGCCGCTTGAAGTGGTCGTCCCCGCGTCGGCGGGAGGACAGCCGGTGAGAAGCAGGATGGTTAGCCAGTGGCTCTTGTAGGCGTTCATAGGGTTCTCAGTGCAAAGGCGAAGGTTCGCTTTTGTCGCTCAACACGCCAAGGGCGCGCAGCAACTCTTGTTCTATGTGCTCAAGGCGCTCCGCGTCTACGACCTTTCGCCCTTCGTGGTCGAGAACGTAGAACACGTCGGCGACGCGTTCGCCCTCGGTGTTCACCTTCGCCAGGTCGATGGTGAGCTCCGCCTCAGCGAGAGTCCGCGTGATGGTATGCAGAACGCCCACACGGTCTCGGGTGAAGACCTCGATGAGCGTGTGCCGGGGCGAGGCGCCATTGTCGATGGTAACGCCGGTAGGAATCTCTGGGCTATGTTTGAGTGACCACGCGGGCGCCTTGGGGATCTGCTCCAGGAGTTCGTCGGAGCTTTTATTTCCGTGCACGAGCTCAACAAGCGCCGTCTCGAGCTTCGCGCGAAGACGCTGATCCAGGCGCGAGCGCTCGCCATCTGCGACGGGACGGCCTTCGCGGGCGCGACGGACCCAGAGAACATCGAGGGCGTTGTCGCCTAACGTGTAGACCTGAGCGCCGACGACGCCGACATGATGCGCGGCCAACACGGCGCACACGTCGGCGAGCAACCCCGGACGGTCGTCGGCCCAAAGGACGAGTTCGCTCACGCCGTCACTCGGCCCCGGACCAAGTCCCAGTGCAAAGCCGCCAGCATCGCGGACGAAACGCGCGTGACGCCGAATCGCGTCGGCGTCGTTGGCGAGGACGTAACGGTCCGGAAGCCGTCGCACGAAGGCACGAAGCACAGCTTCCCCCTCATCGCCGACAAACCCCACCTCGACGTCGGCGCGCAAAGACGCTGCACGCCCCGAGATGCTCCCGCCTTCCAACGTGAGGGCGAGCGCGAAGTAGAGGTCATCGAGGACGCGCGCTTTCCAGGATGTCATCGCCGATGGATTTGTCGTCGAGAGAATGGCTACGGTGAGCAGGTAGAGGTCCCTTAGCCGCTCCACGCTCTCCACGTTCTCCGCCAACTCCTGGACAACCGCCGGGTCGCTCGTGTCGCGTCGCGTCGCCCAGCGGTAGAAGGTGTGTCGCTCCTTGAGGAGCCATTGAATGTGCGACGCGTCCGCCCTCCCGAACCCCAGCCGCTCTACCACCGGTGCGCTGAGCGCCGCCGTGGCGTCCACGGGGCCGTGGCCTTCGACCTTCCCGAGCGCGTGGAGAAACGCTGCCACGAGGAGCGGCGCCTTTCGGGATGCCTCCGCAGCGGCTCGAGATGCAAGGCCAAGGTGGGGGAAACGTTTGCCCCGGGCCAGCCCGCGGAGCCGGTCCAAGGCTCGAACCGCGTGCACATCGAATGTGTACACATGATAGACATCGTGGATCACCCTGCCGACGAGAGGCTCGAGTTCCGGGATCATCGCCGTCGTGAGCCGAACATCGTGAAGCTCTGCTGCAAGCGAAGTGCGCTGCACACCAGAACGGCCGGTCGCCGTAAGCAGTCGTACAAAGAGCGGACCAGCTTCGGGATCGGCACGCAAACGTGCGGACCACTCCGGGTCCGCCGCGGCCCGAGCAATCGCGTCTCGGGAGAACCCATAAGGAGGCTTCTTCGCTCGAAGCACCTGCTCGTAGAGTTTGAGCGCCAGGACCGGGGTATCTTGAAGCGCACGGGTTTGTTCGAAGGTTATCTGCCCGGCAAACTCCGCGATACCTCCACCCAAAGTTCGCAGCGGGGCGCGTGTTCTTCGCGGCGGAGTGAGCGCCCGCTCCAGAAGGCGCTCCGAGGTCTGAGCGACAATCCCCGCGTGCCGGTAATACGTCTGCATGAACTGTTCGACGGCCAGTGTAATGCCATCGCTGAACCCCAAATCGTACGCCAGCTCTTCTTGGTCGCTGAACGTAAGGCGGTCCTGCTGACGCCCCGCCCGCGCGTGAAGCCGGGAGCGGACCTGCCAGAGAAACTCGCGGGCGGACACGAGGGGACTGAGTTCGTGCCCTGGAAGAACGCCACGCCGCGCAAAGTCGCCAATACCCTGCGTGTTCCATCGCGCGTTCGCGGCCCACATCGCTACGTCCAGGTCCCGCAGTCCGCCCCGCCCGAGCTTCACGTCCGGCTCGAGGAGATGCAGAGAGTCCCCGAAACGTTTGTGGCGGGCACGAGTGTCGCTCTGCAGTGCGGCGAGAAACGTCGAGAGCCTTGGACCAAACACGTGGCGCCTGGCTCCGCTTGCCAGCTCGCTCATCAGCGCCCGCTCGCCGGCGATCATTCGAAGATCGATGAGGGTGGTCGTCGTTCGCACGTCCTCGGCGGCGAGGGCGAGCGTCTCTTCGATGCCGCGGACGACGTGACCGATCTCAACGCCGAGATCCCAGAGCGGGTAGAGCAGCCCCTCCGCGACTTGTTGAACGTAGCGCGAGCTGGGATCGTCGCACAGAAAGAGAATATCGATGTCCGAGCGCAGGCCGAGGAGACCTCGTCCGTATCCGCCAACGGCGACCAGGGCGAGGCGAGAGCGCGACGCGTCAAGCTGCCGCGCGCGTGCGTCCGTCGCGCAAAAGAGCGCGCCCAAGAGGCCGTCGAGGACACGTGAAAACGCCTGACCTGCTTTCACGGCGCCCCCGCCTCCGTCAATGGCATCGCGATACTCTTGTCGGTACCGCTGCAGGTAGTCCCCGCATGTCGCGTCGAGGTCTGGAGCCAAGCGACGAAGAAGAATCGATGGCTCGCCGGTCACGGATGAGCAGTATGGCAGCGCCTCCACAGGCGGCAAGGACGCGTGGCCTTTCGAAAAGTTCTACTCCGTCGGCTCCTCCGGTCGACTGAGATACTCGAGAATTCCCTCAGCGATTCCATCCGAGAGGCGCTCTCGGTAGACCTCGGTCCTCAGCGCTTCCGCTTCGTCGGGCTTCGTCAGAAAAGACGCCTCTAGGAGAATCGCCGGCATTCGCGCGCCTACGAGAACATAAAACATCGCGGACTTGACGCCTCGGTCTGGAATCCGCGGGAGGATCGTACGAGCGCCCGCGAGCGTGCTCTGGTGTACGGCTGCGGCGAGGGCACGAGATTGATCCAACTGACCTCGTCGGTGGATCCCTGCCAAGATTCGCTGAAGCCCCGTGACTTCGTGCACACGTGTCCCATTCTCCCGCGCCGCGAGGCGTGCCGCCTGAATGTCGTCCCCGGTGTCCAACACAAAGGTGGTGATGCCGCCGCGGTACACTGTTTCGTTGAGAGCGTTGAGGTGAATGGACACAAAGAGATCCGCGCCAAGGGCGTTCGCTCGGGCCGCGCGGTCTTCCAGCGGCAGCTGAATATCGGCTTCACGCGTGAGGAACACTCGGGCGGATGGCGCTCGAGCACGGATGGCGACGGCTGTTCGCCGCGCAAGGTCGAGAACCAAGTTAGATTCCGTAAGCTCTTCGTATCGCGCTCCGGTCTCGACTCCGCCGTGACCTGGGTCAAGGACGATGACAGGCGCAACGTCGACATCCGCTCGCTCCGGAGGGAGCCCGATGTCCACCACAAAACGAAGCGGCTCTTCGAAGGAAACTTCGTCCGTCGTCGCGCGGGCGTTGAGGTCGAAACGAATCTCATTGTGGGCAAAACGAATCGCTTGGATCGAATCCGCCCGCACAGGAATCTCCACGGGCACGTCATCTGCGCGCGAGAGCGAAGCGAATCGCATGCGAAGCACGCCTGGCGACTCCATTGTCTCGTGCTCGCAGCGGCCGCGCATACCACCGGAGACGTTCAGGAGAACTCGCACCGCTCCTGCACCGCTGTCGAGGGCACGCACGCGCAGCACCTCACAACGTGACGCCTCTTGGTCGATGCGCCCCTTCAACACATCAGGAACATCACTCGGCTCCGTATCGGAGCACCCATAAGCATACGCACGGTATTGCTGGCCGATAGCCTCACCCTCTCCTTCGAAAGCCGAGAGGCGTTCCAGGGCGTCGCAGCTGTTCGCGAGCTCGCGCCACCCCGCGGCCCGCTCAAGCAACCCCTGAACGCGATCGCCTGTCTCCGCGAGCAGACCCGCGCGCTCTGCGAAATCCGCCGCGTCTATCGAAGCCTCTACGCCACGCTCGCTACGACTCGCAGCCTGCCCCTCAAAGTCATCAAAACGTTCGAGATCGGCTGTGTGAAGGGCCTCCAGAGGGTCTGTTTCCGGAGGCTCCTCGCAGGAAAGGAAGAATACGGACAAGAAGACGTAGCACAGGCACCAAACCCCTCTCGCTGTCCCCAAACAACCCATAATGGCTGGTTAGCAGGAAAGCAGCCGGCCATGCTATCGTCACCTCGCATGAGTAGTGCCCAACCCGAACTTTCGTCTGAGCCGGATTCCGGAAACGACAAGACCTTGATCGACGGCGCCCCACTAGGTGCCCCCGTTTCAGGCGCCGTCGCCGACGAGTCGATGGCCTTGGTCGCGAAGGCGGCTGACGGCGAGAGCGGTCACGCGCTGGTCGCTGACGTCGAAGATAAGACGGAAGGAGCCAGTGGGCTCATCGTCGATTGGTCCGCGAAATCCGAACCACCTCCGGCAAAAGCTGCGACTCCGGCAAAGGCTGCGACTCCGGCAAAGGCTGCGACTCCGGCGAAGGCTGCGACTCCGGCGAAGCCGAAGGCGGTTCCCGCCCTCGCCTCCAAAGCCACGCCTCCCAAGACCGCCACTCCCAAAACGGAGACTTCAAAGCCAGAGACTTCAAAGCCAGAGACCTCGAAAGCCGAGACTTCGAAAGCCGAGACTCAAGACGCAAAGGCCACCGCCGTATCGGAGCCTGCATCCGACGCCGAGGTCACAAAAAGCCAGCAAGCATCGGACTCCGCCTCCAGCGACCCGGAGACTTCAGCTTCGCCGGAGGCCAAGGGCGAGAGTACCGGTGCGCCTGTCGACTTTGAGGCCGCCGCCGCCGCCCTTGCAGCGGGGTTCAGCCCGGAGAACGCGGAAGCCGCAGCTGCCGCGATCCGGCCCTCATGGGCGCATGTTGAGTATGTCCCGCCCCCCGAACCTGTCGTCGCCGCCACGCCGGTGCTCGACGAAGAAGCCCCTCTCCTCGTCGGTTCCTCGAGCAATCGAAAGCTGGCTATCGCGCTCGGCATCTTTCTCGTCGCGACTATCGGGATCATCTACGCCGTGGTCGGTTCCGGAACGGAGTCACCATCGACGGGCTCTGCCCCGCAGTCGCTGCCCGTAAGCGCGGAGGCTGGCGAAAACACCGAACAACCCGAGACCACTGAGGCTGCAGAGGCTACAGAGGCCCCGGTAGACGAAACGCCTGAGTCAGATGAGCAAGCCGAAGCGGAGCAAGCAGCAGCGGCCGAGGCGATGGCCGCCGCCGAAGCACAAGCCGCCGAAGCACAGGCTGCCGCTGACGCGGCTGCAGCAGAAGCTGAAGCACAGGCCGCCGCGGAGGCTGAAGCCGCCGCTGCAGCCGAAGCCGCAGAAGCACAAGCTGCCGCGGCCGCTCAAGCCGCTGCTCAACGTGCCGCGACCGCCGCACAGAACCAGCGTAGCGAAAACGCTTCACGCGCTGCGACACAAGCCGCAGAACGACGAAGAGCCCAACGCGCTGCGCGCCAGGCAGCCGCCGCACAAGCGCGTCGCCAAGCCGCCGCCCGCGCTGCTGCACGCATGAGCACTCGGATGACCACGCGCATGACCAGCCGCATGAGCAGCGGCGGTGGCTTCACCACCGACAACCCGTACTGAGCTCTCCTTTTTACTGGGGGCAGCGACCGAAGATGGTGAACTGGGGCTTTCTTTCGGGGCTAGCTGCATCTCAGAAGTTCTGACCGGTTGAGCGCGCGATCTTCTTCCCGATTCGCCTTGAATGTACGCTGCACGTCCTTCGTTGAATTGAGCCAAACCTCGCAAACCAATCATCCGCCCTGAACCGGTCAGAACTTCTGAGATGAAGTACTAGCACCCGAAAAGGTGAAGAAAATCGGGCGTTCCGGACCACTTCGAGCCGCCTTCGTGCCCGGGTGGCAGGAGGCTGCTAGGTCCTCCCATGGGCCTGACATACCGCGCTTCGGGAGTAGACATCGACGCTGGGGAGCGTCTCGTTGAGCGAATCAAGCCACTTGCCGCGGCGACACGTATTCCAGAAGTACTGGGTGCCGTCGGCGGATTCGCTGGGCTGTGCGCCGTGCCGGAAGGACTCACCGACCCGGTGCTCGTTTCCGGGACCGATGGCGTCGGGACGAAGCTCAAGCTCGCCTTCGCTTTCGACCACCACAGCACAGTCGGCATCGACCTTGTAGCGATGTGCGTCAACGACATCTTGACCGTCGGCGCCCGGCCCCTCTTCTTCCTCGACTACTTCGCAACCGGCAACCTCGACGTGGACCGAGCCGAAGCAGTGGTTCGCGGCATCGCGGATGGCTGCAAACTGGCGGGCTGCGCGCTGCTCGGCGGCGAGACGGCGGAGCTCCCCGGATTCTACAAGCAGGGCGAGTATGACTTGGCGGGCTTCGCCGTCGGCGTCGTTGAACGCGCGAAGATGATCGACGGCACCCAGGTGGGCGCCGGAGATGCCATCATCGCGTTGCCATCAAGCGGCCTGCACTCCAACGGATTCTCCCTCGCCCGCGCTGCACTAAGCACCGAACTCGAACAAGACGCAGAGCTCGCCCGCACGCTGCTCACTCCCACGCGCATCTACGCCCGCGCATCCCAAGCGGCCCTCGCGACGGGGCATATTCGAGCGATGTGTCATGTCACCGGCGGCGGACTCGTCGACAACCTCCCTCGTGTACTGCCCGATGGAACGTGCGCACATATCGATGAGGCAAACTGGGCAAGCCCTGAGATCTTCGCGCGAATCGCGAGCGCAGGCGATATCGCGAAGTCGGAAATGCGGCGCACCTTCAACATGGGGGTCGGCTTCATCATCGTCGTCGCAGCGGATGCCCAGCGGGAAGTCCTGGACGCCCTGACAAACGCCGGCGAGGCTCCAACGGTTATCGGGACCATCCAAGCTGCGTCGGGCGACGCACGCGTCGTGTACGCATGACCCTTCGCCTGACGGTATTGGCCTCGGGCCGCGGTTCGAATTTCGTCGCCCTCCATGACGCGATCCAGAGCGGTCGATGCGACGCTCAAATCGTCTCCGTCGTCACCGACAACAAGTCTGCTCCCGTCATTCAACTGGCCGAAGCGCGGGACATCACGACGCAGATTGTTCCCTTTCGTAAAAAGGACCGCGCCGCGTGGGAGGCGGAGCTTCTTGACTTCGTGCAGGCCCAGGAAGCCGAGTGGGTTGTTTTGGCCGGATTCATGCGAGTCCTGAGCGCATCCTTCGTCGACGCTTTCTCCCAGCGGATCCTGAACGTTCACCCTTCCCTGCTTCCCGCGTTTCCCGGAATGCACGCGGTGCAGCAGGCCCTGGACGCGGGTGTACGCCTGAGCGGCTGCACCGTTCACCTGGTCGACGCGGGCGTCGACACAGGTCCCGTGTTGGCGCAGGCCGCCGTCCCCGTTTGCGAGGGTGACGACGCCGATGCTCTGCACGGCCGTATTCGCAAACGCGAACACACCCTCCTCGCTTCCACCATCGACGCACTCGCGGCGGGACGGCTGGAGCTGGACCCCGTCCGCTGGAACGCTGCGTCGTGGCCTGAGAGCATCGAAAGCCCCATGAGTCTGCCATGAGAAACCGTCACTACGACGTTGTTGTCTTGGGCGCGGACTTGGCGGGCACGCTGTGCGCCGCCCTCGTCGCCAAGCGCGGCTTTCGCGTTCTCGTTCTTGGTCAAGGAGCGCTTCCGCCAACCTACTCCATCGGTGGCTTCACTTTTCCACGTGCGCCGCACACCTTTCTCTCGGCGCACAGCAGCATTGCCCGACGCATGTTGGCGGAACTCGCCATGGGGCAGCTCTTTCGACGACGGGCCTGCCAGATGGACCCCTCGTTCCAACTCGCGTTGCCGGAACATCGCGTCGACGCGGTCAACGACCCAGTCTTGCTGGACCGCGAGCTGGCCCGTGAGTTTCCCTCCGTGCGTCGCGCCGGCGTCGACCTTCACAAGCTCGTCGAACGAGTCGGCTCAGAGCTCGAGGAGGTCCTCGGGCGCAACTTCATTTGGCCCCCTTCCTCATTCTTGGAGCGACGAGAGTTCGCTCGCGCAACAGCGCACCGCGTGTTCGACCGCGAAGGCGGAGGATTCGATCCCTTCGCGGAGTTCCCTGAGTCACATCCAATTCGCCGACTCGTGGAAGCTCCGGCGGCCTTCGCCACGCACATGGACCCCGCGGAACTTTCGCCGCTCGCTCGCCTACGACTTTATCAATCCTGGTGGCAGGGGAGCGCAAAACTCGAAGGCGGATACAGCTGGCTTCACAACGCGCTCATCGAACGCATTCGCACCCACTCCGGTGATGTGCGTATGGATGAACGCGCCGACTCGATCATCACGAAACGAAACGTCGCGACGGGAGTCGTGCTCGCGGACACCGCCGAAGAGATCGGCGCCGGGTTTGTCATTGGCGGCGTGGATATCGCCAAGGTCGCTTCGATGCTCCCGGACCGCACGATGTTCGCCGAGCTCTTTGAACGTTTCGGAGAGCCCCGGCCTCGGCACCTCCGCTACACGCTCAACATCGTCGCCAAAGATGACGCCTTCCCCGTAGGCATGGGCCGAGACAGCTTTTCAATCTTTGATTCTGCCGGCGCGGCACATGGGGAGAACCTCCTCCGCTTGGAAGCCTCTCCTCCGGACGGCACCGGAGTTCGCCAGCTCTGCGTGGAGGCGCTACTTCCGCGCCGTGGCGTTGAAGAAGTGGACCGTTACCTTGACGGCGTTCGCGAACGAATCCTCGGAGCAGTCACCGAGCTGGCACCTTTCTTTGGCGACCAGATCATCGCCGTTGATTCGCCCCACGATGGACGAGACCTGCAGAACTACGCGGAACGCAAGAGCATCGCGTCCGATGCGCCCTGGACTCGAGGTCCATCCACGATGCAGAGAGTCCATGGATTCCCCGTCATGGGCAGCCTGGGTGTCAACGCCCTCCCGGTTCGTTCACCGGTCCGAAACCTCCTCCTGTGCAACCGTCAGGTGAGCCCGGGTCTGGGTGAAGAAGGCGAGTTCCTGGCGGCGGGAGCGGCCGCGGAGATCATCACGCGCTCCAATCTGAAAAAGTCGCTGATGCGGCGCGGGCTCTTCAACCGCGTCGAAGTCTAGACAAAGCTCAGCGCTTCCGGCGGCCTCTGGTACACTCACCGCCATGCATCCCGACGAGCGTCCTCGCATCAGCCTGCGCCAGCTGCTCCAAGTCATGATTCAGCGCGGAGCTTCGGATCTCCACATCACGACGAACACCCCCCCGCAGCTGCGCATCGATGGCAGCCTCGCGCCACTTCGCACCGACAAGCTGAGCCCCATCGCCACCAAGCAGCTCTGCTACGAGGTGATGACCGAGGAGCAGAAGGTGAAGTTCGAGCGCAACAACGAGCTCGACTTCTCATTCGGCATGAAGGGCCTGTCGCGTTTTCGCGCCAACGTCTTCATGCAACGCGGCGCCGTCGCCGGCGCGTTCCGTGCAATCCCTTTCAACATTCGGAGCCTCGGCGACCTCGGTTTGCCAAGCGTGGTCGGCGAGATCGCGAATCTTCCTCGCGGCCTCGTCCTCGTCACCGGTCCTACCGGCAGCGGCAAGTCAACGACGCTCGCCGCCATCATCGACAAGATCAACTCTGAGCGGCGAAGTCACATCGTCACCGTCGAAGATCCCATCGAGTACCTCCACGACAACAAGCTCTGCGTTGTGAACCAGCGCGAGATCGGTGCCGACACGGAGTCGTTCAAAGGTGCGCTGAAGTATGCGCTGCGTCAGGACCCCGACGTCGTTCTCGTCGGCGAGATGCGCGACCTTGAGACCATCGAAGCGGCGATGACCATCTCCGAGACGGGTCACCTTGTCTTCGCCACCTTGCACACGAACAGCGCAGTCCAGTCCATCAACCGCGTCATCGACGTTTTCCCGCCGCATCAGCAGTCACAGATTCGAGCCCAGCTCTCCTTCGTTCTCCAGGCCGTCGTCACCCAGATGCTCATGCCTCGCGCCGATGGACCCGGGCGAGTTTTGACGGCGGAGGTGATGATCCCGAACTACGCGATCCGAAACTTGATCCGAGAAAACAAGGTCCATCAGATCTACGGCATCATGCAGACGGGTCAGGGTTCCACCGGCATGCAGACCATGAACCAGGCCCTCATCCACCTAATTTCCGGCGGATACATCACGAAGGAAGAGGCCCTGAACCGGTCTCCAGAGCCCAAAGAGCTGAAGTCGATCATGGAGCAAGGACGGCGTAGCGGCCCCGGACCACGATGATCCCCGCCGCAAGACCGACCCGTTTGAGGGGCATGATTTCGCCGGCGCTTGACGCAGAGCGCTTCGGCCAGCCATTCTAGTGGTGAGGTTTTCAGTGCTGAGCGGGAAGAATCCAACACATCGATCTGTGCAGGCGGGCATCGTAGCCCTCGTACTGCTGTTGGGCGCTCCTCTGTGGGGCGACTCCTTCGGAAGTACGGCTTCCGCACAGGACGCTCAACAAAGACAGGGTGCCGCAGACGCTTACGACCGAGGGAGCGCTGCTTTCCTTGCGGAAGACTACGCCGCCGCAGGCCGTTGGTTTGAGACCGCGAACCGTCTCGCACCAGCCGCGCCCGCACTACTTCAAGCGATTCGTGCGCACCGCCGCGCCGGCGATGATGTCCGAGCGGGAACGTTGTCGCTCCGTCTCATGGACACCTACGAGGGGAACGCCGCTGCGGAGGCCGAAGAAGTCATCCGAGAGCTCTCACCCTCGCTCGTCCGAGTCGATATCGTTTGCAGCGAATGTGCTGTGCAAGTCGACGGCTCCCTCGCGCTACACGACTCGTTCTTCGTAACGCCCGACGAAGAACACAATGTCGTGCTCGGGTTTAGCACCGGTGATGTTGAACGAACGGTGTCGGGTGAAGCAGGTGAGCGACTTCCAGTCACCGCAAGCGCGCCCATCGCCATGCCAAACCAACGCATTGATGATGGCGGGACGACGAACGGAAACGGCTCCAATCTCGGAACGGGCGGGACGAACACTCCTCGGCGCGAGGAGAGCGGCGGCATTTCACCCGCACTCTTCGTGACGTCCCTCGTGCTCACCGTCGGCGCAGGCGCGACGCTTGTATGGTCGGGCATCGACACGCAGAACGACGCGGAAGTTTACGAGCGCGTTGCGGTGCAAGAGCGGGACCTCGTGCGTGCTCGAGAGCTTCTCGCTGCAGGCCAAAAGGAAGAAACCCGAACGAACGTCCTGATCGGTGTGACGAGCGGCCTCGCTGTTCTCACAGTCGTGTTCGCAATCATGACGGACTGGGGCGGTGACGAAGAAGATGAGAGCGCGTCGGTGACTCTCCGTCCCACGCTTGGCGGTGGGGTCGACCACGGCTCCGTTGGTCTGCAAGGGAGCTTCTAGTGGTTGCAGCCCGAGAGTTGCCACGGAATCTGGCAGGGCGACAGCTCGGGCGTTACGAGGTCCTTACTCAACTTGCGTCTGGCGGGATGGCAGCCGTGTACGTCGCGCGAGCGCTCGGCGTCGCTGGGTTCGAGCGCCTCGTGGCCATCAAGGTGCTGCACCCACACTTGGCCTACGAGGAAGAGTTCGTCTCGATGTTCCTCGACGAGGCGCGCCTCGCAGCTCGTATTCGGCATCCAAACGTCGTCCCTACCCTCGACATCTCCGACACCGAAGGGGACGGCTTCTTCCTGGTGATGCAGTACATCGAGGGGGACCACTTTGGCTCTCTTCTTGGACACGCCGCTCGCGGAGGAGAGCGAATCCCCGCTCGAGCGACTGTCCGAATCGTCTTGGACGCTTTGGGAGGTTTGGGCGCCGCCCACGAACTCACGGACGAGTTTGGCGACCCTTTGAAGCTCGTTCACCGAGACGTGTCTCCGCACAACGTCATGGTGAGCATCGACGGCAGCGCGCACCTCACGGACTTTGGTGTCGCAAAAGCAGAGAAACGACTCTCCTCGACCCGCGCCGGGCAGTTCAAAGGAAAGCTCGCCTACATGGCGCCGGAACAAGCCTCTACGGGGTTCGCCGACCAACGAAGCGACTTGTTCAGCATGGGCATCATCCTGTGGGAGGCGTTGACCGGTCGCCGACTCTTTCGTGCCGAGAACAACGCGGCGACGCTGACGAAGATTCTCCACGAAGCGATTCCTCTGCCCTCCGAACTCTGGGACGACCTTCACGCCTACGACGACCTCATGGCAAAGGTCCTTCATCGCGACGCGGACCAGCGCTTTCAGACGGCAGACGAGTTCGCCGACGCACTCGAAGACGCCGCCGCTACCCACGAGGGCATCGCAAAGCCACGTGAAATCGGCGAGGTCATGAAACGCTGGCTCGGTGAACGCATCGCCGACCAGAACACGCGCCTGCGAGAGTCCATCGACCTTCTGGGTCGCTCAGACTACAGCGAGGCAGCGATCCCAATCCCGATGGAGAGCAGCGCATCGAACGTGACGATGTCGGGGCGGCCGCGCCCACCCTCACACAACTCTGCTGTCCTCTCCGTCGATACCCTCGACTCCGTCGAGCTTTCGTCGGCGTCCGACGTTGTGCTTGTCGAGCCGGGTAACAAGAACAAGCGCAAAGCGTTGGTCCTTGCCACGCTCATCGCGGCGATTCTACTGGGCGCACTCCTCGCAGTCATCCTCGCCACTCCAGATCCGCAGCCGCCGATCGTGAGTTCTCCTCTATTGGACATCGAGCCACCAGCCGGTGGGGGCGATCAGGAGGCCCAGCCTCAAGCCGAGGCGGAACCAAACCCCACGCCAACGGTCGTCGAAAACGTCGACGTCGACGTGGAAGGCGATCCTGAACTGGAAGCGGTCACGGAACCCAGCGATGGGGATGAGGCGAGTGTGATGAATCGCCGCCATGAAGATCGAAACCACCGCTCGCACATGCGGCATCGCCAGCGCGAGACCGAGATGGCCCCGGAGGTGATGGCGGAAACGCCTATGGTAGCCGTTCCAACACCGATGGAAACGGTCACACGCCCCAGCGGAATGGGCGGGGATAGCTCCTCGATGATGAACGATCTCGAGCTAAACCCGTACCGCTAGTACGACAAACGTCGTCCGCTTTGATTCGCGAAGATTGAGGGGTTTTTGACCCTGGAATCTCCCTTCCGATAGACTGGCCCAGCTCGCATTCTGTGGGCGTGGGCGACATGCCCGCTTGGAGGTTTTCTGCATGGCCGAATGGGTCTGGGAAGCGCGTGGGCGCAACGGCGAAGTCAAAAAGGGAACGATGGAGGCGGAGAACGCTGAACTCGTTCAGAGCCGACTTCGTGCACAGCAGCTGAACCCCGTCAAAGTTAAGAAGAAGCCACGGGAGTTCCACATCAACATCGGCGCGCCGGTGACTGAGAAGGAGCTCGTGGTCTTCGTTCGCCAGTTCGCGACGATGATCGATGCGGGTCTGCCGCTGGTTCAGTGCCTCGATATCTTGTCGACGCAGGGCGGGACCAACAAGCAGTTCAACTCTATCCTCAAAGACGTCAAAGGCTTCGTCGAGCAGGGCGGTACTTTTTCAGAGGGCCTAGCGCGCCATCCGAAGGTGTTCGACTCGCTCTTCGTCAACCTCGTCGCCGCAGGTGAGCTGGGCGGCATTCTCGACACGATTCTGCAGCGCCTCGCCGTCTACATTGAAAAACGAGTAAAGCTAAAGCGCCAAGTGCGTGGTGCCCTCGTCTATCCAACGGCGGTTCTCCTCATCGCCTTCGCCGTCATCTTCGTCATGATGACCTGGGTCATTCCCGCCTTCGAAGGCATGTTCGAAGAGTTCGGTGGAGCCGACCAGCTACCCAAGCTCACCAAGGTCATCATCTCGATGAGCAATTGGTTCGTCGGAAACCTCCACTGGATCATTCTGTTCATCTTCGTGTTCACCACGTCGATCAGCTACAGCTTCCGGACCAAGTCGGGGCGAATATTCTGGCACAAGCTCTTCCTAAATATGCCGGTCATCGGCCCCGTGATGCGCAAGATTGCCGTCGCACGCTTTACGCGAACGCTAGGCACCCTGCTCTCCTCTGGTGTTCCGATTCTCGACGCGATGGACATCGTCTCCAAGGCCTCCGGGAATGTCATCGTGGAGAAGGCTATCAACGATACGTCGGACCGAATCCGCGAAGGCCAGACGATGAGCGAGCCGCTCATGGCGACGGGTGTCTTCCCGCCCATGGTCGTTCAGATGATTGGCGTCGGAGAGCAGACCGGTGCCCTCGACAACATGCTGAACAAGATCGCCGACTTCTACGAGGATGAAGTCGATGTCGCCGTAGCCGCCCTGACATCTCTCCTCGAACCCCTGATGATGGTGTTTATCGGCGGCATCGTCGGCACAATCCTCATCGCGATGTACATGCCTATCTTCGAGATCGCCGGCAAGATCCAGGGCGAATAGCCCTTCTATGTCCGGTGAGACAACGCCGCCAAAAGCCACGGCGGAGGGCATTTCCACGGAGTCCGACCCGAGACTGATTCGCCGGCTCCAAGGACTGCTCCTTGTTCGACTTGTCGTCGCAACAGTGCTCCTCGGAGGAATGCTCTACGTGACGAGTGACCGGGGGTATTCCGGTTTCACCTCGACGGCGCTTATCGCGCTCATCGCGATGACCTTCGCTGGTTCCGCGCTCTTTGGTGGGATGCTCCTCTCCCGTGCCGCCACCACGGCCCTCGTTGGCTCACAACTCGGCTTCGATCTTCTCCTCGCAACGGGGTTCGTCTACCTCTCAGGCGCAGCATCGAGCTTCTTCACCAGCCTCTACGGCGTCACGATTCTCGCTGCCGCTGTCGTTTCGTCTCCGCTCGGAACGCGGGTTACCACCGTCGTGGCCGTGGCGCTCTATCTCGTGGTGGCCTTGGGTATCCCGGTGGGAGTGTTCCCTCCGCCTCCGGATCAGCCCCTGGGCCTTTACGCGCTCCAAGACACCGAGTTGGGTTTTGTGGTGCTCGCGAATCTCTTCGGACTTGGGCTCGTGGGTATCCTCTCTGAGCGCCTAGCGACGAGACTCGACCTCGCCGGCGCCTCTCTTCGCAAAGCCAAGGAACTCACCCGAGGCGTCGTCGAGTCCCTCACCTCTGGACTACTCACGATGGACCCGAGTGGCACGATCTCCAGCGCGAACTCTGCCGCCGCACGGCTCCTTGGGAGCGAACCAGACGTGCTCGTTGGTTTGCCGGTCACCCAGTTTCTTCCGCTCGCGGCGGACCATGGGCGAGGTGAAGGAGAGGCCACGGGCGCGAAAGGGAACACCTTCCCCGTGGGGTACACGAGCGCGCCGCTTCGTGGTGAGCAAGGCGCACTCGTTCTGTTCACCGACCTCACGGAGATTCGCTCCTTGCGGGAAGCCGCTTCAAGAGCGGACCGACTTGCGACGTTGGGTCGACTCGCCTCCGGACTGGCCCACGAGATTCGAAACCCCCTCGGTGCAATTTCCGGCTCGGTGCAAATGGTCCGAGACTCCGTCACCGGGGAGGACAAATCACTCCTCGACATCGTCCTCAGCGAAGTGGACCGGCTCAACGACCTCGTTACGCAGATGCTCGATGTGGCCCGGCCCCCGGTACTTCGCCGGGCCCCAACACTCATCCATGAATTGTGCGCCGAAGTCGTGTTGATGACACGCGCGGATGAGTCTTTCCGCAACGTGAAGTTTCGAGCGGAAGGCAGCAGCGCGCCAGTCAACGTCGACTCCGCGCGCTTTCGGCAGCTCATCTGGAACCTCCTCAAGAACGCTGCCCAAGCCTCACCGCCGGGCGGAGTCGTCTCCCTCGTGACTTCCGAGACCGACGACATGGTGGTCCTAACGGTCAGCGATGAAGGCGATGGCATCGACGAGAGTCAGCGTGAGCATCTCTTCGATATGTTCTCGAGCGGCCATGACCATGGCATCGGCCTAGGGCTCGCCGTCGTGCGACAAATCGTCGACACCCACGGTGCTGCCATCCATGTGACGAACAATGAGGATGCGGGCGCTCAGTTCGTCGTGGAGATTCCACTCGAAGACCCAGAGAGCAAGGTTCCCCATGCGTGAGCAACGCGCCCTCCTGCGGCAGGGCTGGCTGATCGCATCGGCTGGAGTCCGTCGCGGTGTCAAACGACGCCCAGAGTCCGGCGCGTGCGCGGTGTTTGCACATGGTTTCATGGCCGGCGCGGCGGTCATGGACCCGCTCCGGCGCAGCGTGTCCGACAATCTCGGCATCGATACCGTGGCTTTTGACTACGGTCCCCTCGCCTCGTTTGATCGGACCGCGAAGCGACTCGCCTCCGTCGCGAGGATGGCGAGCGCCGGGCGCCAACTGATTCTCGTTGGCCACTCTCTCGGCGGGCTTCTCGCTCGTCACGCGGTGGCCTTCGAGTCGCTTTCGCCGGCGCTGCTCCTCAGCATCGCGACGCCGCATCAGGGAACCGAACGAGCTACCGGGGTGCCCGGGTCCTTGGGGCGCGCGCTCCGACCGAACAGCGACATTCTCACCAACCTCCCGACCGATTCCCGCGTGCCTCACGTCGCCATCGTCGCTGGCGCCGACACCGTCGTAGTTCCGCTCGCGAGCGCCGCCGCGAGTGGCGCGCTCGTTCACACCTTGCCTCGCGTCGGACACAACGAGATCCTGTTTCACTCGGAAACGCACGCCATCGTGTGCGAGTCCATTCGGAAGCAGACAAAGCTCTAGTGCGTGACTCGACGATTCCGCGCCATCTCTTCGGTGGCCGCAATGTGGCCGTGCGTCGTTACGAGATGAGCTCTAATAGCGTGGCACCCATCGCTCCGCTTGGTACCAGCGCAGCACTTCTTTGAACCCAGCTTCAAAATGCGGGTAGCGCGGCTCCCAACCAAGGCCACGCAACTTGCGCGTCTGCACAACGCGGCTTCGTCGCAAGTCTGCCAAGATCTCGGCATCGAAGCGAGGTCGGAGAGCCGGCTTGAGGTCGTGCCGCGCGATGACGGCGCGCCATCCGGCCAGGGTGGTCACGTCGAGTCCCGCGGACAACGTGCCGCTGAGCGCGTCGAGGAGCCCGTCCAGGACAGTCCCGGGCGGAGTGGGCACGGGCCAAGTTTTGAGCCCGTAGGCATGGAAGGTCGCTGTGAGACGCTCACCGAGAGGCATCGGGTCGTTGTCAGCAACATTAAAAACCTCGCCCTCGCAAGCCTCGTGTTCGAGAACGAAGAGCGCTGCGCGTGCAACATCTTCTGCGTGCACCATCGAGCCACGAGGCCCACCGACGGGGCGCGGCAAGCGCGGCGAAAGAAGGCGAAGGAGTGGCCCGATGGCGAGAAGCGCCGCACCAAAGTGCCGGCCTCGCCTTCCGTAAATAGGCGCAGCTCTCAGCACGGTCCAGGGGCAGCCGCTCTTCCCGGCGTTACCGCGGAAGTAGAGTTCGCCGCCGAGCTTGGACATGCTGTACGGCCCCTCCGGCGCGAGCCGTGAGGACTCGACGCGGGGGTCCGACGACGGCGCATAGAGCGTAGCCACACTGAGGTGAACGAAACGTGAGCAGCCGGCGCGCGTGGCCGCCTCGTGAAGGTCGGCGACGGCCTCGCTGTTGATGGCAGACAGCGTCGCGGCGTTTTCGCGCACGTCGAGGACGGCGGCGGTGTGAATGACGGCATCACACCCCTTGAGGAGGGCGTCCATGCACGAGGGGTCTCGAAGGTCCGCGGGACGAACCTCCCCACGTACCGGCGTTCGAATTCCACGTGCGCTGACGTCCGACGCGATCACCCGGTGACCGGCGGCCTCGGCGAGTGACATCACATAGTTGCCGACCGTTCCACGCGCGCCGGTGACCAAGACTGTCTTCCGCTTCATGTTCCACTCCCTTAAGGAGTGTCTAGCGCGCCTCGCCAGGTCTTCAAGGTTGTCTCGGGGTCGCCCTGGCGCATCAAACCTTCACCGATGAGCGCAGCATCCGCGCGGCCTGCGGCAACACGCGCGAAGTCGCTCTGCGTGCGAATCCCGCTCATGTAGATAGCCACTCGCTCGGCGGGTATCCGGTCGACGGCACGCGCAGCGGCACCAGGGTCTACATCGAAGGTGGTCAGGTCTCGCGCGTTGAAACCAACAATGGCTGCGCCGGTGTCGATAGCAACGTCGAGTTCGTCCGGGCTTGCAGCCTCCACCACGGGCGCGAGGCCACGCGCGGCGCACGCGTCGACGAGTTCTTGGAGGAGCGAGACCTCCAGAGCCCGAACGATCAGCAGGACATAGCGAGCGCCCATTGAAGCTGCCAAGTCGAGTTGCGTCTCGCCGAGGACGAACTCTTTGAAGAGGACCGGCGCTTCGATGGAGGTCGCCACCCTCCGCACGTTGAGCGGCGAACCGCCGAAGCCAGGGCCGTCCGCCAGAACGCTCACAGCGCTCGCTCCGCCTCGTGCGTATGCCTTCGCGATCGCGACGACATCGCCGGCCTTTCGAGGACGAAATACACCTGCGCTGGGGCTCCGAAACTTGAGCTCCGCGATAATGTGTGGGGGGTCGCCCTTCCTTCGGCGAAGGCGCGCCACGGCGTCGCTGATTCGCAAAGCCGCATTTTCATGAAGCGGCGCCCGGTACATGTGGGCGAAGCGCTCGCGTCGCGCATTCTCTTTCCGCTTGCGAGCGAGGATCTGAGCGAGTCGATTACCCGGCGCGGACTCAGCCATGAGAGCACTCAGCCCAGCGCTTGAGCGCGTTCGCGGCGGCACCTTCGTCAATGCTCGCCGCGGCCATCGCTGCACCCGCTTCAAGGGTACTGGCTGCCCCGGCGATAAAGAGCGCAGCGCCGGCGTTCGCAAGAATCGCGAGTCGCGGGCCGCCCTTTTCCCCGCCCAAGATGCGGCGAGCGATCTGAGCGTTCTCCGCGGCGTCCCCGCCCTGCAATGAACTCAGAGGGGCAGAGTCGAGGCCAAACGACGCGGGAGTGACCTCGAACTCGTCGATGACGCTTCCGTTCCACGAGGACACATGCGTCGTCCCCGTCGGCGCGATTTCGTCCAGCCCACCTTCGCCATGGACCACCCACGCTCCCGCGATGCCAAGCTCGCGAAGCACCTCTGCCATCTGCGTTGTTCGGCGGCGCTCATAGACGCCGACGAGTTGGTGTGTCGCTCCCGCAGGATTCGCGAGGGGCCCTAGGAGGTTGAAGAACGTGCGCATCCCCAGCTCACGGCGAGCTGGAGCGACGTGGCGGAGCGCTGCGTGATGCGCGGGCGCGAAGAGAAACGCGATGCCTGCTTCACGGAGGCACGTTCGGAGAACGTCGTCGCTGCATTCCAGCTTCACGCCTAACGCTTCGAGAACATCGGCGCTCCCCGAACGACTTGAGACCGCCCGGTTGCCGTGCTTGGCCACACTCACGCCAGCGCCCGCGACAACGATTGCGCTGAGCGTTGAGATGTTGATGCTGCCTGCGCCATCACCGCCGGTTCCGCACGTGTCGACGAGGGGTCCCGTGGGTGCCAGGTCGACGCGGTGAGCCGCGTCCCGCATGGCCCGGACCGCGGCGGCGATTTCTCCCGGAGTCTCGACGCGCATCCGCAACGCAATCGCGAACGCCGCGATCTGAGCGGACGTGGCTTCGCCGGCGAGGACCTCGTTCATGACGTCCTGCATCTGCTCTGCCGGAAGGATCTCACCCTCCACCACGGCCGTCAGCGCGCTTCGAATTCTGCTCATCGGGGCCTCACACGTGGCCCTTGGGGCTCGTCAAACTCATCGTCGAACTCGTCGAAGCCCATCGGACGCGGCGCCGCCTCCTCTTCGTTCTCTTCTTCGTCATCGTCCTCGGGGCGACGTATCGCTTGAATCTCTGCGGCGAGGTCCAGTAACGCAGCCTCGGCTTGACGCTGTGCTGCGCTCGCCTCGACGAAGGCCAAGTCTTCGACAAGACCGCGCGCCAAGATACGAGCGTATGCCGCTGTGCTCGTCTCGCGTGCACGCAGCTTTTCGAGGGCGCTCGATTTCAGGCGACGGCCCAGGGCGCTGCTCACCTCCAGCGCCTCCACTCGCTCGATGTGACGCCTCATCGAAGGCAGCGCGCCGCTCTCCAACATCTGGGCCGCACGAGCGGGCAGGTCGTCCGCGACGAATCGGTCCGCTTCTTCGAGGACGAGAATCGCTTCGTCCCCGGTGAGCGCCTCAAGAACCGCGTCCACTTCGCCCCGCTCGGAAGTCGTTGGCCCCGTGGGCTCGTCGGAGGACCCGCAGGCAGCGAGAGCGAGGGCGAGACAGGACGCAGCGAGTGCCCATGGCCGCGAAACCGCAATCATCTACTGCTCGTTCGACGCGGGGTGTTCGCTGAGCTGTCCGCATCGTTCCCGAAAGAACTTCTCGGTGCGCAGGTTGACGAGCTCCGGGTATTCAACGGCGACGTAGTGCGTTCCTCCGGGCACGACCATGATCTCCGCACCGGGGATCTGACGTGCCATCCGCTCAGCGGCGGCACGCGGAGTAAAGACATCGCGGTCGCCGGCGATGAGCAGCGTCGGGACGAGGACCGACGAAAGCACGTCGCTGGCGTCATGTTCCCCGAGAAACTCGAGGATGCGCATGTAGAGGCCCATATCGAGGTCTGCGAAGCTGCCTGCCAGCTGTTGGAAGATGTCCTCATCGAGGCTGCGCGCAGCAAGACCGATGCGTTTGGCCCACTGAACGGTCTCGGGCATGCCCACAAAACGTCGCGTTACCGCTTCGGCGATTCGAGGCATCGCGCCGATTCCGCGAATCAGGGGTGGCAACACATCCCCCATGAACCCGAGGTTCATGACGCTTCGGTAGGGTTGGCCAGCGACGCCATTGATGAGCAGCAGCTGGGCGACTTTGCTCGGCTGTCGACGGTAAAACTCAAGGGCGACCTGAACGCCCATCGACCAGCCAAAAAGGGTGGCCTCCTCGGCACCTTCGGCTGCGAGCACCGCGAGGGCGTCCTGAACGTGATCCTCGACGCGAAGCGCATCAGGCGTTCCGGGAGGCCCGGAGCGGTACAACCCACGGTAATCCCAGGAGATAAAGCGCCGGCTGCCCTGGAAATAGCGGATCTGGTGGGACCAGGCCTTCCAGCTCCCCCCAAGTCCGTTACACAGCAGTATTGGCGGGCCATCCCCCTCACCGACCACGTGATAGGCGATGTCCGTGCCGTCGAAAGACTGGACCCGTCGCTCTTCGACATCGAGTGGTTTCATGGCTGCAGACGGTAGCAGCTCGTAGTTAGAAATCCTGCCGAATCGACGTCTCAAATCGCCGCTCTTGCACCCTTGACTTGGTGACGGGACAAACGCTACGGTCGCGCCCCAGAGCCGCCTTTTTCAGGCGCCAGTCGAGAAGATCAAGCATGGCAGACGAGCCTAAAAAACCACGCAAAATCAAAAGAGACCTGAAAGCCCGTTTGGGCCGGACGATTGCTCCCAACACACCAGGCGCCGTCGTGCCTCCTTCGGTGGGTGGGGACAAGAAGTCGGGAGGCGTTGTACCGCCACCGAGCAGCGGAAAGAAGGGCGGCGTACCTGCACCGAAAATGGCGAAAGCCTCGGTGCCTGCGAACTCCCCCTTCGCGCCGAAGCAGCCGACGGCTCCTCCCCCCTCCAATGATCCCTTCGCCGCCGCACCCGCGGCGTCCGCACCTCAGGGACCGCAGCAGGTTCGCCTCGTCCTCGACGACAGCGCCGTGGACGACTCCGAGGTCGGCAAGAAGCGACGCGGACGGAATGCCATCCTCTTGGTCATGGGAGCTCTCGTCGGGCTTCTTCTCGGCTTCGGCGTGGGCAGCGTGATGAACGACCGCAAGACAACGAACCTTGCGATTCGCGATGCAAGCGCGATTCACGAAGCTGTTCAGACGGCCTCGAACAAGGTTCTTGAGGCGCAACGTTTGGTTGACCAGGCTGCTGCTGCAGCTGTCGCGAGCCCTCCCACGGTGGACTATGAGGCCATCGACGCCCTGCGGCAGATCGAGAAACCCTTCCCTGCGGACATCTTCTCGGGTCGCACTTACTTCCTCTTCGATCCCACAACGGTGGACGCCATCTTTGGTTACTACCGCAACACAAACGAAGCGTGGGCCAGCATCGAGTCCATCGTCGGACTCACCGCAGGCGAAGAGCGACGCACCCAGTTGAACACCGCCGCCGAGGCCGCTGGTGATTCCCGCTCCCTCATCGGATGCATTCCAGCCATCAACGAAAACCGCATGATGTGCAGCCTTGGTTTTGTGAACATCGAAGACGAGACCGTCACGATTCGTCCTTCGCGTCGTTCGCGTCGCGGTGTCGAAAAGGTCATCTACGCGGGCCAGTCGCTTGAGGAGAATCCGGATCAGTACGTGATGCTCATCAACTCCGCAGGTTCACAGGGTGTGCTTGGCGAGCAGGCGACGCTCTTCAACACATACCTTCGAGAAATCGCCGGCCTCAAGCAGTTGCTTACAGCGACCGTCGAGAGTCAGGGCGCCATCGAGAATGGTCTTGGACCGCTCGCTGCCCGAGAAGAGATGTTCGCGTTCTAAAGGACGAGCGGACAACTCCAAAATCGGCCCTCCCTGTCTCGGGAGGGCCTTTTTTTATGCCGCGTTAGTCACAAGCGCAGCGTGGCCCGCTGGGTGAGGACCTTTAGGTCACCCAAGGGTGGTATGATGTCCTAGGTGCCACGCTACCGCCTACGATATCAGTCAACGGACCTGGAGCTTCCTCCTGGAGAGTTCGTCATTGGACGTTCGTCAAGCTGCAGCCTCGCACTCGACGATGGTCTCGTATCGCGACGGCATGTTGTCCTTCACGTGGCCCAGCGGGAGCTTCAACTTGAGGACCTGGGCAGTCGAAACGGTGTCGCGGTTAATGGCGACCGAGTGAAGGGGCGCCGCGCATTGCAGCATCTCGACCGAGTCCAGATCGGTTCACAGGAGCTGCTGGTCCTCGAGTCCGCCCAGAAAGACGCAGCCGCCACGCTTCAACTCAGCAATTGTTGGAAGTGCGGCCAGCTTAACGACCACGTGAGCGGTCGGTGCTCTCACTGCAACACGATCCTGGGTGTGGAGCCGTCGACGATGGCGGGTGGTGGTGGTCGACCTACGATCGAACTGGACTCGCGTGATATCGACGCTCAGCTCGATGAGCCAACGACGATTGGTTCGTCGTTCCATCTGCTCAAAGCCATCGCTGACAAAGCGTTGGCGATGGGTCGCTTCGACGAGGCGGAGCGAATCCTAGGCCCCAGCCTTACCCGGGTGAAAGCGGATGCCCAGCGCACAGCGGAGATGCACGAAAAGACGCGTCTGGAAGGCACCGACTTCGCCGTTCGCCTGATGGACGGCCCCAAAGCTACAGAATGGATGACGTGGGTGTTGGAGCTTCACATGGAGCTGGATCTGGTGTTGGAGAAGAACACCATCGCCGCCCTGCACGTCGCCGCGCGACGGATGAGGTCCGCGCCCAACCGCCTCCTTGAGACTTACCTTCGTAAGCTATCGAAGGTCGAGCGTTCGCCTGCGGAGCGCTTCCGCATCAAACAGCTCGAAGGGTTGCTTCGAGTCATGCAGGCCTAGGCTTGCGTTCCGCCAGCCAAGAACACTGGCTCTCAAAGACCGAAGCGAGCTGCGCGCCTAGTTGACGCCGAGGCGGCCCAGACGCTCTACGGCCTCTGGCGGTGGTGGCGGCTTGAGCGTGTCGTGCTCGGCGCGTGCCCAAACGACGAACTCGTTGAGCACTTCCGTCGCGCCCTGAAGGCCGGCGATGTCGAGGGTCTCAAGGCGCTCGATGAGTGTGGATGTCGGAAAGACCGACTGCTGACGGTGCACGTTGAATGCCCAATGGACCCACTCAACGTCACGTCCCTGCTTCGCCAGGCGAAGGGCGTAGTCAGTGATCACCGTGAGCTGATCGATATCGAGGTGCTCCCCCGAAGTCAGGCGTTCGTCGATCTCGCGTGCCGCACGTCGCATCATTCGAACGGCTTCGTTCACGCGATCGGTCTTGAGAGCGCGCTCGATGACTTCGCCGAGAAGCTGGAAGGTCCAGGTTCGACGCGGTTCGACGATGAGGCCGCTCATCGTCGTGTCTTCGTCGCGCACCGGCTCCCCGCAGTGAGGGCACGCGTGCGAACTCTCGGGAAATGGCGTCTTGCACTTCCCACACACGGTCATGAAGCCGGTCGTGCGAGCCGAGCGCTTGCCGCGTTCTGCGACGTAAAACACCAGCTCCTGAGTACCAATCCGGACGCGGTCACCGTGCGTGAGGGCTATCGGTTTCTCGATCTTCGTCCCGTTGACCCGAACGCCGTTTCGGGAGCCAAGGTCGCTGGCTTCGACGAGATCCTCCGCCACGGTGATGCGCGCATGGCGACGAGAGACCAAGGGGTCCTCGATGGTGATGTGGCACTCAGGGCTGCGTCCGATGACGACCTCCGGGCCGCGGAGGTCGAACTCTTGTAAGAGGAAGCGCAGCCGGTAGCGTTTGCTCACGTAGGAAGGATACCTGATCCGCGAGCTGCCTGTGCGCCTTTGTGGCGACGAAGAGCTTCCTGCGGTCGAAAGTGCTCCAGCGCTACTCAATCGTAGGGAGCCCCCAAAACGAGTTTTGGCGCCCCAAAGGGCGCCAAATGAAAACTCATATCGTTACCCTACGTTGCGTAGGAGTCGACTTCTCAGTCGAGACCGCGAAGGGGGTCGTCTGAGATCCCGCTGCGGCGGCGCATCGAGGAGGACATGGAGCTCGACATCGATGATGACATCGAGGTGTCCTCCGGCGCGTTCTCTCGGCGACGAATGTTGCCGGTGATGCGGTCCGCGATGTTCGAGTTGCTGTCCGAAGCGGTGTCTTCATCGCCGCGGGTGACGGCGTCGACGAGAGCGTGACCACGGTCGCGTCGCTGCGGTGGGTTTCGACGCAGTGTCTCGAGGTTCTCGAGGGTATCCTTGTGTTCGAAGACAAGGCAGTAGAAGCCGTAGAACTGGTTGTTGTCGAGGGCACGAAGGCGTGTATTCGCGTCCTGCCACTCGAGCCATGTCCGCTCGTCGCCGCCCTGAATGACGCGACCCGTTCGGGAGCGGCCTGGAGCTCCAAAACGGTTCGCCAGGGCTGCGGAGAACTGCTCGAAGTCCGCACCGGCAAACACCGAGGAGTCGAACGCGCGGTACCACTTCCAGAGGCGTCCCTGGATGAAGAAGTAGTAGTCGTCGGCGTTCTCGCCACGAACGCGAACCATCGACTCTTCGTTGCGATGAGAGAACTCGTCGCGAAGGAAGCCTGTGTCATGACCGGATGTGCGTCCGTTGAACTCCACGAAGGAGTCTCGAATGCGGCGCACCTTCGTGCGGAACTCGTGACGCATCTGGTCGGCGGTCATCGCGTCGCGCGCTTTGTGAATTCGTGGGCGGTACTCGGCTCGAAGCTGTCGGGTGAAGTGCTCGACGAGCTGCTCCTTGGACCAGCCCCATTCGACGGCACCCATCGAACCAGCGATGGCATCGGTTGTTGGAGTCTGTTCCGCGGGAGGCGCCTGTCGGCGTCGACGTCGCCTCTGCGCATCCGCGTCGTTCGACATGAACGAGAAGCCAACGACGATAAACGTCGAGGCAAGAACGGAAACAAACACACGTTTCATGACACTGGTCATGGCTGAACACCCTCCTGTGGGATCCACACGGAATCCCTCATCTTTTTCGCGACAGAACCCTACCACCAGGGCGAACTGCTCCACAAGGACGACAAAGGGCCCGAAACATTCAACTCTCAGTCGGGTTCGGCGATTTCGCGGTCTGAGCGCGAATCCCTTCAACGTCCAGAAAGAGGAGCGTACCGCCGGCCACTGCCGCTGGCATGAAGAGCAGGTTGAGGCCCGGGATCATCAGAAGGAGAAATACCCCCGTTCCAAACCCAAACGCCGCCATGAAGCGCGTCTTGAGAAACGCCCAACGGTAGCCCGAGGACTTTCTGTGTCGGCACGCTGGCCAATCGATGTAGTCCATCGAGAGGTAAAGCGCCGTGAAGAGGAACCCGATCGTTGGATAGGCGAGTTGGCCGACGACGGGAACGGTGAAGCCGCAGCACAGAAGCGGACCCATCACACCGGCGAAGACAAGCAGCTTCGTGAGTTCGAGCCAGACGGTTCGCCCCGTGTCCTTAAGAACCGCCCCCAATGAAAACGGGGGCCCCTTCACGCCTGTCTCAAGACTCTCCACCGCTTCGCTGAGCGAATCGTTGAAGGGAGCCGCGATGACATTCGAGAGCGCAAGGACGAGGAACAAGCTCGTAAACCAAACCGCCGCCGAGACGATGACCTCCAGGAAATTGTGGAGTCCGCGGAGCATGCTGGTGAAGAACCCGTCGCCCGTCGGCTCCGGCCAGACCATGTCCACGATAGCTTCCGAGTATGTCCAACTCGCCCACGCAGCCCCTGCAATGGCGACGATGGAGATGAGAATCGGGACGATCCAGTAACGAATCAGACCGGGGTGTCGGAAGTAAACGAAGCGTGCCCCGGCAAAGACGTACGTCAGCCCTTTCCAGAACCCCACGGAGATCCCCGCGGCGGCCTTTGTGACGGCACGGACACCCATCTACCCACCTCCAGAGAATAGGCCGCTGGCGAAGGGCAGGATGCTCTTGAGGTCCTCGTCGTTGAATCGAACCTGGAGACCAAGGAAGAAGTCCGCCTCCGTGTTGAGTGCGTCATCCACGCCGGCAGCGATCCAAAGCTTGCTGACGATCTCGAAGGCGGCACGGATACGAAGGCGGGGAAAGCTCTGAATACCGATGGCGAACACGTCCGAGTTCACCTCGAAGCGGTTATTGAATAGGTGGAGGTCCACGCCCAAGCCACCTGTGTTTTCCATGATGCCGAAGCGGAACGTCGCAACACCGATGCGCTTGGCGAGCTGCAGCGTGAAAAGAAGTGAGTTGCTCCGCGTCGTGCGAGTTTCGGTGTAGCGAGCGGGCTCCCCTTCGGCGGCGGGGCTTCGCGTCACTGTCGCCTGCGTCGTGTCGACACGACCACGTGGGTCATCGATGAGCTGGACGAGGAAGTAGCGACCTTCGTTAGGAGCGAGTCGAAGCGAGAAGTAGGTCTTGAAGGTGTTTGCGAGGAAGTTGTATTCGCTGCGCAGCTCCACAATCGTCTGAAGGCGTCCGATGCCCCCGACGATTCCGTTGAGACCTTCGGCGATTCCTTCGACTTCGTCGATGAGCGTGTCGTCGGCGGTGAGTCGGCCCACGGTTCCTTCTCCACGAGCCACGCGGTCGGTGACAACGCGTGCGTCCGCCAGCACGTCCTCGAGCTGTTCGCTCGCACGACGGATCGAGATGAGCGCGTCATCGACCTCTTCGACGCCGCGTTCCAGGCTTGGGCGCCCTCCTTCCACGATCTCGCGAACGACCTCACTCGTTTCATTGATATTCCGAAGCGCAGCGACGAGCTCCGGTCCGCCTGCGGCGGTGGTGGTCTCAATATTCTCGAGAGTCCGCCGAACGACCTGTTCGTTCTGCTGAATGGTGCGGTTCACCCCTTCGAGGGCTTCGCTAAGATTTTCGAGGGCCGAGCCCATTCGATCGCCGGCTTCGTCGTTGCCAAACTGGCGAGCGAGCTGCTCGGTGACGGCGCGAATATTCTCCGCGACGTCGTTCACCGTGGCCATCACATCCGCGGCGCCCACAGCCTCCCCCGCAACGGTGATCTCTGCGCCTTCGGGCAGTGGCGTCCCGCCAGTTGTTCCGGGGTAGATCTCAAGCATCTTCTCACCCAAAAGCGAGACGGATCGGAGTGAGACTCCCGAGTCCGCGAAGATCGGAACGTCCTCGTCGATGCGCATCGTGACCCGCGCACGGCCATTTTCGAGCGTGATGTCTTCGATGGTGCCGACGGGAATGCCTGCCACCACCACCTGAGACTTGCGGATAAGGCCCTGTGCGTCGGCAAAAAGCGCGTAGTACTCAACGCTATCGCCGCCCGCTGCGTCCTCCTGGACGTAACGATAGACGGCGAAGACCGCGAAGGCTCCAGCCAACACCATCAGTCCGACGCGTGCGGATCGCCAGGTTTCGCCCATCGCGGGGCATCATAGGCGGATGTTGAGTGGATGGCGACCCAAGGGGCCCGCTTTCTCTCGACGAGGGATCAGAAGGTGAGGAACGACGAATTCGAATCGTTGACCGTCGGCGCGACGATTGGCACCCTCGTCCAGTGAGCGATTCCTCGACGCGCCGCCAAGCTCCCCGCTCGCGCCTATGGCGAGTCCTCGCTCTGACGCTCCTCGGTACGAGCGCCTGTGGCACGGTGGACCTGGGGGACAACTTCGTTCCGCCGGACTTGATGTTGGACGAGGACTTTTTCTTCTGTCGTATTCAGCCGGAGGTTCTGTCACGCCAGTCCTGCGCATCCGGCTCGGCAGCCGACGGCGGAGGATGTCACTCCGCACGGTCCTCGCTGCGGCTGGACCCCGCTGCGGAGACGGAAACCGCGTCTTGCGATGGGGACACCCTGATCGGACTCGCGCCGGCGTCATACGAGGCGAACCTCGAGGCGATTCGATTTACGGTTCAGAGCGACCCAGCTTCGAGCCCGCTCTATCGGCGCCCTCTCAACCTCGACTCTCATCCGAGAGAAATCTTCGACTCCATGAGCCCTGAAGCAAACCTCATCTCCGAGTGGATTCTGATGGGCGGCTCGTGAACTTCATTCGAAGAATTCCAGCCGTCCTCGCCGTGGTGCTCCTCTGCACTTGGAGCGCGAGCGCGAGCGCGGACGACGTGGAGGTGTATGCCCGGGTGGTCGTGGACTCGACGCCGCTCCGGAGCGGCCCCGGCCCGCAGTTTCGCCGCGTCGGCATCGCTGTCCGTGGAGACACGATGCTGGTGATTCAGCGCGCTACGACGGGTTATTGGTTTCAGGTGGAACGCCCAGATGGGTCGAAAGCCTGGGTCATGGGCGACACCGTCTACAACCACGAAGTCGGTGAACTCGATGACGCGCGGCGATGGCGCGTCTTCGCGCCCCCTCCCCTCGAAGGAGCGCGGATGGAAATCGCTGTCACCTTCGGCGCCCTCGGTGGCGGCGGGTTCATGGCCGTTCGTCCAACCATTCTTGTCGACCCACATTTTGGTTTCGAGATCACCGGCGCCGCCTCGGTAAACCGCGCCGGCCAAATCCTCATCGCCGGCGTTGGCGGAATCGTGAACATTTTCCCGAACTGGCCAGTGGTTCCGTACTTGGCCGTCGGGGGCGGCCTCGCCTTCTCCAACCCAAACTCCGACACCTTCTTGCTGGAGAGCGGTCGCACCGGCGTGCTCTATGGCGGCGGCGGCCTCCGCTTTGGATTTCGCCACCGGATCACGCTGCGCGTTGATGTTCGCTCCTACGCATTCTTTGAGGCCGACGCCTACGTATCGGGAGAGGAGTACAGTGGTGGACTCTCTGTTTTCTTCTAGTCTCCTTTGTTCTTTGCGCAGAGGCTTTGCCTTGGTCTGCCTGCTTGCCTGCGCCGCCAGCTCCGGCTGTGTCACCGTGCGTCCGGAGGACAAAGAGTTCTTGGCGCACCCGGCGATGACCTTTGGGTCACGTGGCGAGTCCGACGGCCAAGAGGCGCATGTTCTTGGGAACCGTGAAGGCAGCTCTGGCGGAAGTGTCGTCCAAGGCGGAGGCTGTGGATGCAACTAGCGTCGCGGCTGAGCGCTCTAGCGATCGCATTGACATGTTTCAGCGCAGCCCCGACCTTCGCCCAGGTCGTGGTGAACAGCACCACCACGTTTTACCGCGAGTCCGGCGGTGACCTCAATCAGACGACGATCAACCCCGCCGTGAACATTCGCGGAACCGTGGCGGACCGTGTGAACATTCGTGCGGGCTGGGAAGCCGACATCGTCTCCGGCGCCTCCGTCGCGGTGGTCGATGCACCGGCACCCGAAGTCGACGCCGTCAGCAGCGCCACCCAGTGGAATGACTTTCGAAACGTAGTGAGCGGAGGACTCGGAGTCCGAAGCGACTACGCGACGCTGGACGCGACCTATCGTTACGGAACAGAGAGCGACTACCGCTCCCACAGCTTCACGCTCGCTGCGAGCACCGAGCTTTTTGAGCGCAACACCACGTTGGCCGTGAGCTATGGCCGCGGCTTTGACCAGGTCTGCAACCTCGCTCAACCGCGCGCCCAAGAAGCCGTGGACCGCGCACGCTTGCCTGGCTCGGATGGCTGCTTCGAGAGCGAAGAACGCGAGAGCCTCAAACTGAGTATTCAGACCTTTCAAGGGTCTTGGACACAGGCGTGGGCCCCAGTCTTCGTCACCCAACTCTCCCTCCAGGCTCAGGTCTTGGACGGTTACCAAGGAAATCCTTACCGAGCCGTGTGGCTCGGACGCACAGCGGCGCAAGAGAACCACCCGAATAGTCGCGCGCGTTACACCGCATCCCTTGGAATGCGCTTTTGGATCACACCTTTCCGTGGCGCTCTTCAGCTCGAAGCGCGCGCGTACCGCGACACGTGGGATGTCTCTTCTGTAACCGCAGAACTCGGCTATGAACAAAACCTCATTGAGGGAATGAGGCTCCGCGCGCGCGCTCGCTACTACAATCAGACCGGCGCCGCGTTCTTCTCCAACAACTACGCCCTCGCCCCGCGCGGGCAGTACTTCACCGGCGACCGAGAGCTTTCACCGATGTCGAGTTGGCTCTTCGGAGGCCGATTCGAGTTCGAAGTTCCAGCGGGGGACGACGGTCGCGTAGGCATCTTTGGTCGCTTCGCGGTGGTGCTCAAGTTTGACTGGATGAAGTTCGATTTTCGAGAGTTCGCCTACGGCCGAGTCGCCGTGCCCAACGATCGCGCGATCATGACAACGCTTGGGCTCGAAGCCGGCTTCTAGGGCATCATCTCCCGACTGTTCCGCCGAGATCGGCTGAGCGGCCCGGGTGAAGCGCTGGCACGAGGCGGATGGGAGTGATACCCGAAAGCCGTGACTCCCGCAGATATCGACGCAACAAGCGCGATGGCCCTCGGCGCCGTCCAAGGCCTCACGGAGTTTTTGCCCGTGTCGAGTTCCGGACACGTCGCGATCGGCGCCCTGCTCTTCGAGCTGGAAGAAGCTGGCCCCTCGCTCAGCATCGTTCTGCATCTCGGAACGCTCATCGCCACCCTTCTCTTGTTTCGCAAAGACGTCGCCGGGCTCTTTGTGGCGACGGGCCGCGCGGTGGCGAAACCTAGCTCTCTGCGTGACAGCGAAGAGGGGCGGACCTTGGCGCGTATTCTCCTAGCGTCGATTCCCACAGCCGTCATCGGCCTCCTGGTCAAAGACTACGTCGAAGCATGGGCTCACTTTCCTTGGATCGTCGGTGCGTGCCTTTTGGTTTCCGCCGTGTTGGTACTGACCACACGAAGAAGCGGCGGCGCCGACAAAGAGGCGAAGAAAGAGCTCTCTCTGCGCGCAGCACTCATCGTTGGCGTCGTTCAGGGCGTCGCGGTTCTGCCTGGGATCAGTCGAAGCGGCGCGACCATCGCCGCCGCGATGATGCTCGGCATGGCGGGCGCCAGTGCGTTTCGTTTCTCGTTTCTTCTTTCTCTTCCCGCGGTGGCCGGCGCGGCGCTCTTGCTCCTTCTGAAGGACAACGCCTTCGCCTCTGTGCCTCCCGCACTCTGGCTTGGGGGACTGGTGGCGTTGGTCGTCGGTCTTCTCTCGCTGGTGCTTCTGCGAAAGGTCGTCAACGAAGGCAGATTTTGGGCGTTCGCGCTCTACCTTGTGCCTGTCGGCGTCGGCCTCATTGTCTACGACCTGTGGTTTGGAGCGTCTCAATGAGTGTATTTGCTGTGATCATGGCCGGCGGTTCCGGCACTCGTTTCTGGCCCGCTTCTCGGCGCCATCGCCCCAAACAACTCCTGCCGCTCGGCCCCGATGACCGAACGCTCTTGCGTGCAACCATCGACCGCATCAGCGACGTCGTGCCCGCCGAGCGAGTTCTCATCGTCACGAGCGCGCTTCTCGCCGACGCCATCGCAGCGGAGCTTCCGGAGCTTCCCCGCGAGAACATCTTGGAGGAGCCCACGGGTCGTAACACCGCCCCCTGCGTCGCTTGGGCCGCGGCCCACATCCGCCGGCGCGACCCGGAGGGTTCGATGATGGTCCTCCCGGCGGACCACCATATCGGCGACGAAGACGGGTACCGCGCGGTGCTCCGAAACGCGCTTCGCGCCTGCGAGAGCGGAGCCCTTGTGACAGTAGGGCTGACGCCGACGCGCCCTGAAACCGGCTATGGCTATCTGGAGCTCGGCGAGGCTGTCGATGAGGGTGTCTTCGCAGCACGGCGTTTTGTCGAGAAGCCGGACCGGCAGCGCGCGGAGCAGTTCCTCAGCGCGGGGAACTTTCTGTGGAACAGCGGCATGTTCTTCTTCAAGGCTGCCGCCATCCTTGAAGCGGTGGCCGAGCACTTGCCGGGGCTGGCCTCCGGAATCGACGCCCTCGATGAGGCGGCGAAGTCCGGGGACGAAGCGAGCGTTGTCGCTTCGACGTATGGAGAGCTCCCCTCCGTATCCATCGACCACGGCGTCATGGAAAAAGCCGCCGTGGTCCACGTGGTGCCCGGGTCTTTCGGCTGGTCCGATCTCGGTAGCTGGATGAGTGCTTGGGAACTGGGCAACAAGGATGACGCGGACAACGCCGTTCGCGGCGACGCGGTCTTGGTCGATGCACGAGGCAATATTGTCGATGTCCCCGCCGGCAAAGTCGTGGCCTTGGTGGGCGTCGAAGGTCTCGTCGTCGTCGATACGGAAGACGCGCTCCTCGTGATGCCTCGGGAACGCGCGCAGGACGTCCGAGCTGTCGTTGACGCCCTGAAAGAACGCCAAGACAAACGCTTTTAGCGGGTAGCGAGAGAGTGCTAGGGTCCACCCGCGATGAACCCACATTCTTTCCGTCAGTACGACATCCGCGGCCACGCCGAACGTGATCTAAGCGGGGACTTTCCCCTTGAACTCGGCCGCGCGCTGGGGACTTTCTGGACACGCGCGGGCCACACGAAGGTCGCTCTCGGGCGCGACTGCCGCGAGAGCTCGCCGCGCTTGCATGAAGCGCTTCTGCGAGGTCTGCTGGAAGCGGGCCTGGACGTCGTCGACGTGGGTATTGGTCCGACGCCAACGATGTACTTCGCGGTGTTTCACGAAGAGCTCGACGGCGGCGTCATGATCACCGGTAGCCACAACGCCGGCCACGACAACGGCTTCAAGATGATGAAGGGCCGAGGCTCTCTCTACGGCGACGACATCCTCACGCTTCGAGAGATGATCGAAAACCGTGACTACGACTTGCCCGGCGGCGGAAGCGTTCGCGAGAAGGACATGTTGCCGACGTACCTCGGCTTCCTTCGTGGCAACATCCGCCCGAAGAGCACGTCTCTTCGTTTTGCGATGGACGCTGGCAACGGCGCCGCGGGACCCACCGCGATCGCCGCGATGAAGGCGCTGGGTTTCGAACCCGTCGAGCTGCTTTGCGAGATGGACGGTTCGTTCCCCAATCACCACCCAGATCCAACCGTCGAAAAGAACCTGAAGCTCCTCATCGACACCGTTCGTGAGCTCGACCTGGACTTTGGGGTAGCTTTCGATGGTGACGGCGACCGAATCGGCGTCGTCGATAGGAACGGAGATGTCCTCTGGGGAGACAAGCTCCTCGCGGTCCTCGCGCGCGACCTCCTCAAGCGCCGACCCGGCGCGGCGGTCCTCGGCGAGGTGAAGTGCAGTCAGCTTCTCTACGATGACATCGCAGCGCACGGCGGACGCCCCATTCTTTGGAAGACGGGCCACTCCCTCATCAAGACAAAGATGAAAGAAGAAGGCGCGCTCCTCGCCGGCGAGATGAGCGGACACATTTTCTTCAAGGACCGGTTCTACGGTTTCGATGACGCTGTCTACGCGACGGCGCGCCTCGTAGAACTGCTCAGCGACGGCGGCCCACCCCTCGACGAACGTATCGCCGACATGCCGAAAACGGTCATCACTCCGGAGCTTCGCGTCGACTGCCCCGACGAAAAGAAGTTCGCCGTCGTCGAGGCCGTGCGGGACCATTTTCGACCCACCCATGAGCTCATCGAGATCGACGGGGCGCGTATTCTCTTCGGAGACGGGGCTTGGGGGCTGGTACGTGCGTCAAACACGGGCCCAGTCCTGGTCATGCGCTTCGAAGCCAATTCACAGGCGGACCTCGAGGCCAATCGGAAAGCCGTCGAGAGCGTCGTCCAGGCTGCACTCGCGTAGTCGAACCGCTCGCGCCCCGCGTTAGAAAGCGGGGACGGGAGCGAGCTATTCGAAGGTCACGTCGACGGAGGCTTCGAGTCCGTCGGCTCCTTCGGTCCAATCCGAGGGGCCGATGAAGATTCGGCGGGGCGCTTGTCCCGCCGAGTAGACGAGGAGCTCCACGGGTTCGTCCGCCGGAAGGTCTTCGATGCGGGCGGAGCCGAATCCGATGAGCAAGAAGACACGAGCGCCCGGTGGCGTCGTGATGACTCGAATGCTCCCGAGGCCACCGCTTGGTGTCCCCATTCCTTCCCGGGTCAGTCCAGTCTCGCCAAGGTCGATCTGTTCGAAAGCCACGTCCGAGTCACCGGTCTGCATCGCAAGTTCGTAGCGAGGAGAATCTCCCCCCTGCCAGACCGCGTCAGACGGGACGACGGCGCGGGTCGGCGAGCGACCATCCGCGACGGCGACAAATTCGTGTGCGACGCCGCGTGGAAGGTCTTCCGCCACCGCCGGCCCACGACCGACAAAGAAGAGAATCTGCGCCTCCGCCGGCGCCGAGACGATGAGGTTCCCGTGTGGGCGCGTAGGCGCGGGCTCTACCTCCGCCGGGACCTCCGGCTCTTCGGGAGGCGCGTTTCCTAGGATTCGCGCGACCACGTCCGGCCGGAGAAGGACCAGCGCAGCAACGCCCGCGGCGATGAGGGCAAGCATGGCCAGCACCGCGAGAATCCCGCCTCGATTGCTCCCGGCGGGGTCTTCGAACTCATCGAGTCCTCCCTGATACTGCGGCAGGACGTCCGTCGGTTCTGGCTCGGAGCGTCGAGGTTCGCGTGCGGGCCGCTGGGGCTCCGCGGGCGGCCTTGGAGCCGCACTTGGTGGGGCCGCGCGTGGTGGCGTGATGGGTCGAGCTTTGGGAGGCCGAACCGTGGCCGAGCGAGTTGAAGCGACAACCTTGGCAAGGGCTTCGTCGTCCAGCGCGCCGAGACGCATCGTCGGCGCGTTGTCGCTGTCGTATCCGTCGAGGAGCGCGTCCAGGTCGGCGTCGACGGAGTCGGCGCTCGGAACCGGGGCCGCCGCCCGGCGATTCTTCGTTTCTTTGAGAAGTCGAGAGAGCACCCGACGCGCCGCAGACCGGTTGAGCGGAACAAGGCTCGCTTCAAGCTCATCGCGCAACTTCGAGAGGTCCCAGACTCCGTTGGAAGGCCCTCTCTCAACGAGGCTCAAGAGCACCGGAGGAACCCCCGTACCCGAAGCGACGAGAAGATGCGCCAAGATATCGACGACACTTCGTGCCGCCTCTTCGCCACTGGCGCTGTGGGGTGGCGCGTAGACGGCGACGTTCCCCTCGGCGGAGATGCGCGTGTCTTTGGGGCTCGCCACGGCGGGCCCCTGAGTAAGAAGCGCCTCGCAGATTTCTAAGGCGACGAAGGCCCCGATCTCGAAGGGGAGTCGCCCCTCGCGGTTGCGGCAACCTTCTACGAAGTCGGCGATGGTGACACCGACGCTCACGAACTCACTCCATGGGCAGACTCCATGGCGGGCCGGATCGGAATGCCCCGGGAAGCGAGATAGGCCTTCGCTTCATGAATCGTAAAGTCACCGTCGTGGAAGATGCTCGCAGCGAGGGCGCCGGAAGCGCCGCCCTCGACGAGGCCCTCGGCCAAATGCTCCAAGCGACCCACGCCTCCGGAGGCGATGACGGGGATATCCACCGCGTCGCTCACCGCGCGCGTCAGGCTCAGATCGTAGCCATCCCGGGTGCCGTCTTGATTCATACTGGTGAGAAGTATCTCACCCGCGCCTGCTCTGGCCACTTTCCGGGCCCATTCGAGTGCATCGAGGCCAGAGTCTTGGCGTCCGCCCCGGGTGAAAACGCCCCAAGCGCCGCTGTCTCGACGTTTTGCGTCGATGGCGACGACGATCGCCTGGGACCCGTAGAGCTCGGCGGCCTCCTCGATGAGCGCGGGCCGTGCCACTGCGGCCGAGTTCATGGATACTTTGTCGGCGCCGGCGGCGAGCATCTCGCGCACGTTTGCGACGCTGCGTACACCTCCGCCAACGGTGAGCGGCACCGCCACCCGACGCGCCGTTCGTTCCACCAGCTCGAAGAGCGTGCGACGTTGCTCATGTGTGGCGCCGATGTCGAGAAAGGTAATCTCATCCGCCCCGCTTTCGCAGTAGCGCGAGGCGAGCTCCAGGGGATCACCGGCATCGCGCAGCCCAACGAAGTTCACGCCTTTGACGACGCGACCGTTGTTCACGTCGAGGCAAGGGATGAGCCGCTTTGCTAACATGAGGTGGCCACGCGAAACGCTTCCTCGAGCGTGAACGCCCCGGAATACAGAGCCTTGCCCACGACGGAAGCTTGAACGCCGGCTGCGGCGAGGGCGCGAATATCGTCCAGGCGACCGACACCTCCCGACGCGATGACCTGAGTCTTCAGTTCGGATTGCAGCTTCGCGGTCCCGGCGACGTCGGGTCCTTCCCCGGTGCCGTCGTGCTCGATGTTGGTGAAGAGAATCGCCGCGGCGCCCCAGGCGTCGACCTGAACGGCTACATCGGTAACGGATTGGCCGGAACCTTCGAGCCACCCTTCGACGGCGACCTCGCCACCTCGTGCGTCCAATGCGACGACGACGTCGCCCTCTGCACAAAGGGCCTGCACCACTGCTGGGGCTTTGATCGCGGCGGTGCCCATGACCACGCGCTCAACGCCGAGCGACCACCAGGCGCGGGCCGCCGAAGCGTCGCGAACGCCGCCCCCGACCTGAAGCCGCAGCTTCGTCGACTTGCACATCGCGGCGATGAGTTCGCCGTGCACGGGGCGGCCTTCTTTGGCGCCGTTGAGGTCGACGACGTGCAGGCGTGTTGCCCCTGCAGACTCTAACGAGCGCGCCATCGCCACCGGGTCATCGCCGTAAATGGTGGAGGCGTCGTAGTCGCCCTTGTGAAGCCGAACAACATGACCGTCGAGGATGTCGATGGCGGGGATGAGTTCGAATGTCATGGCGTGAGCTCCAGGAATTTTCTCAGCAGAGTCTCGCCGCGGCGCTGGCTCTTCTCGGGATGAAACTGCACCGCGTAGAGGTTGCCCTCGGCGACGGCGGAACAGAACGCCTCGCCGTAGTCGGTTTCGGCAGCGACGACAGCAGAGTCGTCCGGCACGCAATGAAAAGAGTGCACGAAATAATAGTACGCGCCGTCTTCCACGAAAGAATGCGAAGCTCGCGTCGTGTTCCAGCCCATGTGCGGCACCTTTCGGTCAGGCGAAGGCTCGAAGCGAATACACTTCCCTTTGAGGATTCCGAGGCCCTTTGCCTCAGGCGCCTCCTCGCTTGATTCGAAGAGGAGCTGCATCCCAAGACAGATTCCGAGATACGGTGTGCCCGCGACGATTCGGTGACGAAGCGCCTCGCCGAGAGGACCGCTCACGGCGCGAGCGCCGTCTCCGAAGGCTCCCTGGCCAGGGACCAACAGGTACTCGGCTGCCTCGACCCCTGCGACGTCGTCCACGACTCGCGCTTTCGCACCGACTCGTTCGACGGCGCCGACGACGCTGTGCAGGTTGCCAAGGCCGAGGTTGACCACGCTGACAGTCTTCACGCTCACTCCGTCAGTGTGCCTTTAGTGGACGGCACCGTGTCTGGTGCGCGTGGATCGATCTCCGTCGCAATGCGAAGCGCTTTTGCAAAAGCCTTGAACGTGATCTCGACGATGTGATGCAGGTTCTCTCCCTCTTCGAGGACGAGGTGAAGGTTACATTCAGCGCCTCGGGCGAAGCCCTCGAAGAAGACCTCCGCGAGCTCTGTGTCGAACTGGCCGATCTTTGTTTTGGGCATTGGAACGCGCCAAACAAAGAAGGTTCGCCCGGACAGGTCCAAGGTGCACGTCACGCGCGCTTCGTCCATCGGCAAGGTCGCCCAGCCATAGCGCCGAATGCCGACGCGCTGACCGAGGGCCTTCGCGAAGGTTCGGCCCAGCGTAATCCCAAGGTCCTCGGTGGTGTGGTGACCATCGATTTCCGTGTCGCCCTTCGCGTCGACTTTGAGGTCGAAGAGGCCGTGGCGGGAGAGTTGCTCCACCATGTGCGTCAAAAACGGAAGAGGTGTCTTGATTTCGTGCCGGCCGCGTCCATCCAAATCGAGTTCGATTCGAATATCCGTTTCGCTGGTCGTTCTAGTGAGCTCCGCTTTGCGCGACATGAGCGGACGATAGCACTCAGGCTTCGAGCTGGCTTTTTAGCTGCAAGAGTTCTGGATGGTCGGGTTGGTGCTGCAGCGCCAGCTGAAGGTGTAGCTTGGCTTGCCCCTTCTTGCCCGCTTCGAGGGCCTCTTGGGCTTTGAGAAAGAACGGCCGAGCCCGCTTGTTGACGGGCTGTACGCGCTGGCGTTTCTGCACAAGGGACTCGTCTGGGCGAAGCCGAAGACTTCCCCGGGCCAGGGCCGTGTCGTACTCGGCGCGCTGTTTGGGATCCCTCAGCACACGATACGCTTCGGTCCCGCGGCGGAAGATCTTGGTGGCTCGCTGGACTTTCGCCGGCGTCGAATGATTGTCCGGGTGAAACTTCAGAGCGAACGTATGGAAGGCCACACGGATGTCATCGGCGCTGGCCTTCATGCCAACGCCAAGAAGCGTGTAGTAGTCCAAAAGGTCGAGGCGGTCGGCCACCTGGGAACAATACCACCGATTGGGTGAGATTGGAGCGAGGGATCAGGACTCGCGGTAGGCCGCCTCGAGGCGGTCCCCCATTCGCTCCGTTTCCCCTTCGTCGATGCCGCCGACGAGCTGAATGCTCGCCTGTTGCTCCTCGCCGGTGGTCTCGTCGACGGCGCGAACGGCCAGAGTGCCATTCGCGTCGAGAAGAAAGCTCACTTCGATGGGACGCGGGCGCGCTGTGACGCCACTAAGCGTCAGCGTAACTTCGCCGAGGAGCTGGTTTTCCTCCAGTCGCCGCGATTCGCCCTGGCAGATTCGCAGCACGACTTCTTGCTGGTCGCCACGTCCCGTCGCAAAGGCCCGGCCTTGCTCCGTCGGAATCGCGGCATTTCGCGCGATGACCGTTTCGCAGTAGCCGCCAACGGTCTCAACGCCGAGGGAGAGTGGCGTGACGTCCACCAGAAGGGGCGGCCGGACATCCTCTACGTGACCGAAGAGCTCTGGGAGAGGCTCCGCGTCGGGCTCCTCCATGAGCGAAAGATCGTCGTCGAAATCGAGGCTGGCGCTGTCAAACTCCGGCTCGCCGCCTTCGAAGGAGAACTCGGAGGGGTCGAGCAACGGTGCATCGATGACGACGGGGGCCTGGACCAACACCGGGGGGAGCCCAGGGTTCTGCTCACTCGGCACGGGCATACGAAGCTCCGCCGGCGCGGGCGGCACAGCTGGCGGCGCAGCCGCGGCGGACGCGCCTGGAGGACGCACCGTTGCACCTGGAGGCGCGTGCGTAGGTCTGGGTGGGCTCTCCGTCGCCGACGCGGCAGTGGCGAAGTCGAAATCGTTGTCGCTGCCGCCGAGGGTGAGGCCGGTGATATCGACATGTTTCGCGCCGGAGACTTCTTTGGCAGCCAACAGAGATGGCTTCGCGGCGCGACGCAAAGCGACTCGACCGATGCGGCCCTTGGCCCTGGATGTCGCGAGACTGCGCGCCTGAATCGCAGCGCCTTGAGCGACGACGAGGTCCGGGTCGATGTTCGCGAGTGGTTCTCGGCCGAAGTACTCCGCGACCATGCGCCGAACGAGGGGCATTCGGGTGGAGCCCCCGACGAGGATGACGCGGTCGATCTGAGAAGGCCTGACGCCGGCGATACGAAGCGCCTCTTCGCACACGTCGAAGGCCCGAGCGAGCAAAGGCATCGCCATCGCCTCCAGGGCCTTCGCGCTGAGTTTGTAGCCGAGGTTGAGCGGTACGCCTCCGACGCCGTAGGCGAGTTCATCCACATGGACGACGACCTCTTGTTGGACGCTTAGCTGGCACTTCGCCCACTCCGCAGCGGCGCGGAGACGCTCGTAAGATGCGCCGTCACTTCGCATGTCGACGCGATGCTCGACGAGGAAGGCCTCCGCCATCTGCTCGGCGATGAGGTTGTCGATGTCGTCTCCACCGAGGTACGTGTCACCAGCGGTCGCTTGAACTTCGAAGATCTCACCAGCGAGCTCCAACACGGTGACGTCGAAGGTGCCGCCGCCGAGATCGAAGACCGCGACGCGTTCACGGACGCCGTGCCCGTAGCCGTACGCCAGCGCTGCCGCCGTGGGCTCGTTGAGGATTCGAATGACCTCGAGGCCAGCGACGCGCCCTGCAGCCTTTGTTGCAGAGCGCTGAAGCTCGTTGAAATTGGCGGGGACGGTGACGACTGCGCGCGTGCAGCGCTGACCCAGCGCCTTTTCCGCGACGGCGCGTACTTCACGAAGAACGAAGGCGCTGATCTCCGAGAGCGTGTACGTCTCTTTGCGCGCTTTGACGAGGACGCCGCCAGAAGGGCTCGGAACGAACTCAAACGCGAAGCGACTCTGCGCTCTGCGGACCTCGTCAGACTCGAAGGGCCGGCCGATGAGGCGCTTGACGGAGTATACGGTGTTCGCCGCGTCGAGGAGCCGACGTTCGCGGGCGGTGGCACCGACGAGAACAGTGCCATCCGGGTGAAAGGTAACCGTCGACGAGATCAGCGTATCGCCATCTTGTGTCTTCAGTACCCGCACAGACTCATCATCGGCGACGGCGACAACCGAGTTGGTTGTGCCGAGGTCGATGCCAAGAACTAACTCGTCGCTGGACCCCCCCATGCGCGCTTACTCTTCCGAGTCCGCCCGAGGAGTGCCTGGGGAATCCGGCGCGTCGGTCGTCGACGCCTCCGTGCTCTCCGCGCCGTCCGAGGCGGCTTCCGCGCCCTCGGCCTCTCCGTCGACCTCAACCTCTTCCTCCTCGCGAGGAACCGGCTCGATGTCGACGACCTTTTCACCCTTCGACAGACGAATGATGATGACGCCCTGAGTGTTGCGTCCCGTCTCACGAATCTCTGAGATACGTGTTCGAATGACCTGCCCGCCATCCGTGATGACCATCAAGCCATCCTCAGGGTCGACGAGGCGCAGTCGAACGAGCTCGCCGTTACGTTCTGACGTCTGAATGGCGACGATGCCCATACCGCCACGCTTTTGAATCTTGAACGACTTATCGCTCGTCATCTCGCCTTCGCTGTTGAGCGTGAGGAGCGGGGTTCGTTTGCCGTAGCCGTTGGCGCTAATGGACAGCACCTGCTGGCGCGTCTCATCTTCGACGATGTCCATGCCAACAACGCGGTCTCCCTTGCGCAGCGCGACACCCTTCACGCCCATGCTGCCTCGGCCCATGGCGCGGGCATCGGTGACGGCGAAACGAATGCTCATGCCTTGAGCCGTGCCCAAGATAACGGTCTGGTCGTCCGTCGCGATTCGCGCCGTGAGCAGCTCGTCATCCTCGGCGATGCCGACGCCGATGATACCCGTCTGTCGGATCTTCTCGTAGGCGCTGAGCACGCTTCGTTTGATGCGGCCGCCAACGGTGCAGGTGATGACCGAGGCTTCGTCCGTGAACTCGCGAATCGGAACGATGGCCGCGACGCGGTCTCCGTCGCCGAGACCCACGAAGTTGATCAGCGCGCGCCCTGCGGAGCTTCGTCCCTTCTCCGGAATCTCATAGACCCGTTTCAGGAACGCCTGGCCCTTCGCGGTAAGGAAGAGCAAGTGGGCATGGGCATTCACCGCAAACACCCACTGGGCAAAGTCCTCATCGCCCGTGTTCATCCCGCGCGTGCCTTTGCCTCCACGGGATTGAGCGCGGTACTCCGTAAGAGGAACGCGCTTGATGTAGCCCTTACGGCTCACGGTCACGACGACCTCCTCGTCCGCGACGAGGTCCTCCATCGAGATATCACCGAGGGCGTCCACAATCTCCGTGCGGCGCTGGTCGCCGTACTTCTCGCGGATCTCTTCGAGCTCTTCCCGAATGACCTCCATGAGTCGCTCGTCGTTGCCGAGGATGAAGCGTAGTTCGGCGATGAGATCGGAGAGCTTGCCGAACTCAGCCGCCAACTTCTCTCGCTCAAGACCCGTGAGACGCGACAGGCGCATCTCGAGGATGGCCTTCGCCTGTCGCTCCGTGAGCCGGTAATCGCCCTTCGCCGCGGCGAGTTCGATCTCGGACTCCGGACGGCCTGCACGGCGCACGAACTCTTCAAGGCCCTTGATGCGAAGCTGCATCAAGCGATTACGCGCCTCTTCCGGGTCCTTCGAATCGCGGATGGTCTGAACGACAAGGTCGACCTCCGTGACCGCCATGCCGAGACCTTCGACAAGCTCGAGCTGAGCCAACGCCTGACGCAGGTCGTAGCGCGTACGGCGCGTGACGACTTCGCGTCGATGCTCAATGAAGTGGACGAGGGCGTCCTTGAGGTTGAGCAGCTTCGGCCGCTGACCGACGATGGCGAGACAGTTCACGCCGAAGGTCGATTGAAGCGCCGTCATTCGGTAGAGCGTGTTGAGCACGATCTCGCCGTGCGCGTCGCGCTTGAGCTCGATGACCATGCGCATGCCGTCGCGGTCGGACTCGTCGCGCAAATGGCTGATGCCTTCGATGCGCTTGTCGCGAACGAGGTCGGCAATCTTCTTGAGCAGATCCGCCTTGTTCACCTGGTACGGAAGCTCCGTGACGATGATGTGCTCGCGGCCCTTGCCCGTCGGCATCTCTTCGACCTTGGCGCGGGCGCGCATAACGACGCGACCTCGTCCCGTTCGAAGTGCCTGAACGACGCCGGCTCGACCGTAGATGAAGCCGGCGGTCGGGAAGTCCGGGCCCTTCACGCCAAGTCGGTCGCCATCGTCCTTCATCAGGTCGTCGACGGTCAGTTCGGAGTTTTCGATGAGGCGAAGTGTCGCATCGACGACCTCGCGAAGATTGTGCGGCGCTACGTTCGTCGCCATACCGACGGCGATACCGCCGGAGCCGTTGACGAGAAGGTTGGGATAACGCGCTGGAAGAACGAGAGGCTCTCGCTCGGAGTCATCAAAGTTGGGACCGAAGTCGACGGTCTCCTTTTCGATGTCCGCCATCAGCTCGGAGGCGAGCTTCGACATTCGAACTTCCGTGTAACGCATGGCAGCCGCGGGGTCGCCGTCAACGCTGCCGAAGTTCCCCTGACCGTCGATGAGCGGGGCGCGCATCGAGAAGTCCTGCGCCATGCGCACGAGGGCGTCATAGACGGCGCTGTCGCCGTGGGGGTGATACTTGCCCAAGACGTCGCCGACGATGCGGGCGGACTTCTTGTAGGAGCCCGAGGCCGTCACCTTCTGGTCATGCATCGAGTACAGGATTCGACGGTGGACGGGTTTGAGGCCGTCACGGGCGTCGGGGATGGCGCGCCCGATGATGACGCTCATCGCATAGTCGAGGTACGACTTGCGCATCTCGTCTTCGATGGTCACGGGCAACGTATTTGGTTCAGCCATAAGGCGGGGACATTACCACTCCGCGCACGCGCGCGCACCCGCGCGCTTAAGTAAAGTACGGGTGATTTCAGAGGGCTCCAACGCGGCACCGCTCCAGCCTTCCAAGGCGCGCCAATGTGACACAATTGCCACCATCGTTGTCACCTAGCTTTGCCCAATTTACGGTATTTGGACGGATTTCGTCGGCCCGCGTCTTGCAGCTTGGTCCTCTGGGCACCGAATCCATCAGAAGCCCCGCTAGAGCCATCAACATGCAGCACCCTACCCTCACACCGATTTCGTTCCTTGCGGCGATCGTTATCGCCCTCGTGGCCGTCCTTCCTGGGTGCACTGCAGGCTCTTCCCCGACCCTTCCTATCCCGCCGCCCTTGGCCGTCTCTTCATCGCCAGACGCAGATGGCATCATCACCATCCGCGGCGAAGGAGCTCTCGCGGGCGCCCTTATCGCGGCTTACAACGAGGAAATCGGCGCCGGCGTCATCGGTCAAGCCGAAGCCGACGGGAGCTTTGAGCTTCAGCTCATGGGCTCGCCCGGCGACAGCGTCACCGTCTGGCAACGTGTTGGCACCGAAACCAGCGGCTTGTTGAGCGTCATCGTTCCGGAGCCGTAGCGCCGCGTCACGATTGGGTGTTGGGCACTCCACCGAGGAAGGTGTCCACGACGAGCTCGGGTAGGCGATGCCAGCCGGGGAACGCCCCTTCGCTTCGAAACTGCTCGATGTAGAGAACGCTGAGCTGCGCCAAGAACAGGCGTGTTTGCTCTCGCATGGGGCGGGAGGAATCCGCGCCCGCGAGGATAGACGCGACCTCGGCGGCAAAGCTGCGCATGCTCTCGTCGATGAGACGCTGAGTCTCGACGCGTCCTGAAACAAGCTCGCGTAGCACCACGCGAAAAAAGGCCTCGTGAGCGCGGACCACTTCCACATCGGCTGTGACGAGCGCGACGAGCTGTGCGCGAACGCCGTCGGTCGCCGGACGGCCCCGGTAGAGCTTCAGTGTCTCGTCGCCGCCCGCGCGAAGCACCTCCGCGAGAAGCGCCGCCTTGGACGGGAAGTAGTTGTAGACGGTGCCTTTGGCGAAGCCTGCGCCGAGGGAAATCCGGTTGATGCTGGCGCCCTCAAAGCCCTCTCTCGCGAAATGCTCGGCGGCCGTTTGCAGAAGCGCGACGCGCACCCGCGCTTTGTCTGCCGTGGAGATCCGAGCCATCAGGCGGTGACGAACGCGAGGAGTGCGGCGGCGAGTTCGTCCGGGATGTCTTCTTGAATAAAGTGCCCCGCGGGCAGAGCCCTAAGCGTCGAGTTTGGCCACGACGCATGAAGCCGCTGCATCGTCTTCGCTACGTCCGGGAGGATGCGATCCTTGTGGCCGTACACGAGGGCGCAGGGTTTGTCGTCGAGGTTCGACAGACCGGCTGCGATTCGCTTAAACCCGCTAAGACTTAGCTCCATGCCGCTTCGCCGGAGGAGCCGCTGTCGCTCGAGAGAGTGATACGGCGCGCTGTAAAGGCGCGCGACCTCGTCGGTGATCCGGGACTTGTTTTGCACCCCCAAACGAATGGCCGCGGCGACGCCTTTCGGGCGCGTGAGTAGGCGATGCGTCAGGGGAAATTTCAGCGCCGCCGCAAAGAGCGCCACCGCCCACGAGAAGTTTGGGTAGGCGAGCGTATTCAGAACGACGAGTTCGCGAATACGAGAAGGATTGTGCACGGCCCAGTGCAGTCCAATGGGACCCCCGAGATCGTGAACCATGAGACCGACCTCTTCGACGCCGAGGGCGTCGACGAGATCCGTCAGAAAGCCGTCGAGAAAGCGAAACGAGTAGCGGCCCGGCGCGCCATCGCTCTTGCCGAAACCCGGCAGGTCGACGGCGACGACGTGGCGGTGGGGTGCCAAGACCGGCAGCAAGTGTCGGTAGAGTTCCGCGTTCGTCGGCCAGCCGTGGAGGCAGAGAAGCGTTGGAAGCGAGGGGTCCCCCTCTTGGAGAGTGTGAACGGAGAGGGAACCAACCTGAAGTTCAACGGATTCTCGCATGAACGCATTATGGGCGATCGCCCACAATAGTCAAAGACCACAAAAACGCTTCAATTTCGTCACACGCACACGTGGCAGCAAATCATACACGTAAGATTTTTGACTACATGTGCGCGCCTTGCCTACATGGTGTTCATGGCGTCTCCAATGACGCTCGGAGGACGCGGATGGACATGGCAATGCGAGATCTCGAACAGATTCAGGAACAGCGCGGATCGGACGAAAGCGGGCTCCGGCGTGTGGGCGTCTTTGTCATGGCTGCGGGCACGACCCTGGCGCTCGTGTACGGCGTTGGCGCGTTGATGAGCGAGCGACCTGTGGGCCCGGGCGCCAGCGACCCCCTCGCCGCCCTCGGCGCGACGGCGCCCATCATGGACGCCGTGGATGCCGCTGAGGAAAACGAGCGCGAGCGTGTTCGTCCCGAGGACCTGAGCTTTCACGAGAATCTCATCGGTGACGAACGGCCCGAAGTTGAAGCCGCCATCCGCGCCGCCGGCGCCGAGCACGCAGCCCTTGGACACGTGACCCCGCCAGTCCCTCCAAGTCGCGGCACGCTCATGGGTGCCGAGACCTTCGCAGCACCCCCCGTCGCCCTCCCCGTCGCAGATGTCGCCACCGGCGCCGCGGCGACGCTCGTCGACACGGCACGCCATGACCCCCTCGTCGCCGCCGCCGTCGTCGCCGTCGACCCACCCGCGGAAGATGCCGAGGAAGCGGAAGAAGGCCAGGACGGACAGTACACGCTCCAGGTCGCCAGCTTCCGCCTGGAGGATGAAGCGGATGTCTTCGCCCGCGCCCTTCGAGACCGAGGCCACAATAGCTTTGTCGTTCGTGCGGAGATCGAAGGCCGCGGCGTGTTTCACCGCGTCCGCGTCGGCCCCTTCGAGTCCCCCGGCGCCGCGAGCCGCTACCGCCGCACCTTCGAGCACGAAGAGCGCATGGACGCCTACGTCGTGCGCAACCGCGACTTCGGGCGTGAAGACGACTCCTCGACCTGAGCTCTTTTCTTTGTGACTTACACGGCTGAAGAGCGCGTTTTCCTGCGCGCGATGCTCGCCCTTCCCGCCGCGGATGAACCGCGTCTTCGATACGCCGCCTGGCTCGCTGAACGCGGCGAGACACTCCGAGCTAGCGTCCTTCGAGAAACGCGCGCGCAGCGAGTGAGCCCGCACCTCGACAGCCTCCTCGCCGAGTTGACGCAGGAGCACTTCGGCTGGAGTCGACTCGTTGGAGCCCAGCTTGTGTCCCGAGCGCAGGCGCTCGACGTCGCGGACCTCGCCCGAAGTTGGCTGGCATTGGCCAAGCCAGCACTCGAACTGACCACAACAGCGCCTTGCGACTCGGTCGTCGGAGCGTCTCGCTTGTGGGGAGACCCTGACCTCCCACCGAATGCACCATGGCCCACGCTCGCGGATTGTCGGCAATGGGAACCCGAGATCGAACTTCCTCTTGAAAGCCCATGCCGATTCGTCGGGCAAATCAACTTCGAGGAGCTATCGACACTTGAAGCCGCCCACGCGCTACCACGTTCAGGTCTTCTATCCGTGTTCGCCCACTCGGAATGGGAGGCAACCGGCAGCTCGAGCGTCTGTCTTCGCTACTACATGGACACGACACACCTGGAGCGCACGACTCACGTCGCGACCGACGAGGACAACTGCAGGCTCGAAGCTCGCGGGCTCGCTTTCTTGGAAGCGCTCACCATCCCGGAGTGCTCGGGCCCCTTCGCCGATCGAATGGGCGTAGCTTCCGACGACTGGGATGCGCTGGACAAACACCATGAGGTCCGCTCCGCGACGGGCGGCGACCTTCATGGAATGCTGGGTCACCACCAAGCGACGTCGGGAGGCGACCCAACGCCCGGCGTGGACTGGGAGCGACTTATCACGCTGCCCATCGACCAGGGCCCAGGCGTGACCCATCACTTGTCCATGAGGGAAGACTCACTCCGGACCTGGAGGCTCGAAGAGCACAAACTCGTGTGGGTTGACTTCGATGGCCCCTAGGCGCGGAACTCTAAAACGAGTCTAGCCCGTCCACTGCCACGGAGCGCCCGGCACAATCTCCAAATGCAGGTGGTTCTGGTGCGCGTCGTTGTGGTGCGGCGAAACGACGACTTGGAAGAGCTCGCCGGCAATGGCGGCGCACACCGCCGCTCGTATCTCTGCGGACGCTTCGCTTTCGTCTTTCGGTGCACACATATTCGCACCGCGCTCTCGGTCGTCCCAGTCTTCGAGGATGTCGAAGGTGCGTCCATCATCGAAGATGAAGAAACGTGGATCGAAGGCGAGCGCGCGGGCGTGGCCGCTTGGGCGCCCCGTCGTCTGCACGCGCGCGTTTGGCCGGAGTGCTGAGAGGTGTCGGATGCTGCGAACGCCGAGGGCTCGGAGACGCGGGGCCCAGGCGTGAATCGCCAGGAGCAAACGGCAGTCCATAATGCTGGAGAGCCGTCGCCCGCGAAATTCGATGGAGACGCCCGCGATGGGCCCCGTGGGAATCACCGCCGCCTCCACCGCCGCGTGCGTCGTGAACTCGACGGGGAGGCCTAGCTCCCGCACGCGTGCCGTGCACTCCGCCGGCTCCATCGTCGCGATGCCGCGTCCGCCTTCCGGCTCCGGGAGTGGCGCTCGGGTTTGCGCCGCGGGGGCGGTCTCGACCTCTGAGGGTTCTTCGTGGGCGAAGTTCGCGGCTTCAACGCGCTGAGCGGGCGTTCGCCGTGGAGGCCGTCTCTGCGCATCCGCGGCGCAGGCGAGAAAGGAGAGGACCGCGGCGGATGTAATGAAACACGCTGCAAGAGTCCCTCGAATGTGCTTGGTCGAGCTGGTCATGGACACCGGAGTTGGACGCGAAAGAAACGAATCGATTCGATCCCACCGAAAGTCGGCGAAAGTCGCGCACGGGCAGGCTATCATCGCCTCCAATGGATGAAGCCACTCTTCTCGCGCTCCTCAAGAAAGGGTCGCAGTACCGAGCCAGCGATGTGCTCTTGAAGGTCGGGCAACCTCCGGCGTTTCGTGTAAACGGCGACCTCCACTACCTGCAGGGGGACAAGCTAAAACCAAGTCAGACGCAAGGTCTCGCGGGCATCATTCTCAAGCGCTCCCGATACAAGGGGGCCCTCGATGACCTGATGGAATACGACACGAGCTACGGTGTCGAGGGCGTCGGTCGCTACCGCGTGAACATCTACCGCCAGCGAGGGAGCATCGCGATGGCGCTACGTGCCATTCCGCTGAAAGTCCCGTCCTTCGCAGACCTTCGCCTCCCGGCGTCGATCCAGACTTTGGCGGAGCAAGAGCGAGGCCTCATCCTTTGCGTCGGCGCCGCCGGCAACGGCAAGAGCACGACGCTCGCCGCCGTCGTCAACCACATCAACCAAACACGTCGCGCTCACGTGGTCACGATCGAGGACCCCATCGAGTATATGCACCAGGACAAGCTCGCGGCGATTTCACAGCGCGAGATTGGACTGGATACGCCGAGTTTCGCCATGGCGCTTCGTGCAGCGCTCCGGCAGGACCCGGACGTCATTCTCGTCGGCGAGATTCGCGACGAAGAGACGATGGATATCGCCCTGAAGGCCGCCGAGACAGGTCACTTGGTGCTCTCCACGCTTCACACGCCTGATGTATCGCGCACCATCGGTCGTGTCCTCGCGCTCTCCGGCGGCGGCGCGGAGGCGGCGGCTTCAACACGAGAGCGTTTCGCCGACAACCTCAAGGGCATCGTCGCGCAACGCTTGCTGCCTACGGCGGATAACAAGGGCCGAGTCGTCGCGGTTGAGGTCCTCGTGATGACGGGTACGGCGCGAGAGACCATCCGCCGGCCGGAGGGGAACTTGCCCCTCAAAGACGTCATGGAGCGGGGCGTGCATCCCTACGGAATGCAGACCTTCGAGATGGCGCTCAAGGACCTCGTACAGAACGGCCTCATCGACGTCGAGACGGCCCGCGCCGCCATGGGCTAAGGCTGTCCGCGTTAGCGGGACGTTTCCGACGCGCGGATACTCACCTCGATGGACTTGCTCGTCGGCGTGCGGCTCTCCGCGGCATAGCTCTCGAGAGGAACGAGTGGGTTGGCCTCGGGGAAATACGCGGCCAACGTACCGCGCGGGATGTCGTAAGGGACGAGAGCGAAGCCATGTATGTGGCGCTTCTCGCCGTTAAAATGGGACGTCAGATCCACAGGCTGAAGCGCTCGGAGGCCGCGGGAGTTCATGTCTTCGGCGTTCATGAAGACGATGCGTCGCCCGCCGTGGACCCCCCGATAGCGGTCACTCGTTCCGTAGATCGTCGTATTAAACTGGTCATGACTGCGCAGCGTCTGAAGGATAAAATGACCTCTGCGAACGCTAAAGGCGCTCATCGGCGCGGCGTCGAAGTTCGCTTTGTTCGTCGGCGTATTCCAGACCCGCTCGCGCGCCGCATTCGGCAAATAGAAGCCGGAGCCATCACGCACCCGGGTGTTGTAATTCTCGAAGCCTGGAACGACGGCTTCGATGGCGGAACGAATGCCGTCGTAGTTCGCAGCAAGCTCGCTCCAGCGGAAAGGCCCGATGGTGTCACCGAGGCTCGCCGCCGCGATACCGCAGATGATGCTGACTTCCGAACGCAGATGAGGAGACGCCGGCGGAAGACGCCCCGCTGACGACTGAACGATGCCCATCGAGTTCTCGCAGGAGACAATTTGAGGCTGACCGCCACTCGTGTCGCGCTCGGAACGCCCGAGGCACGGAAGAATAAGAGAGCGCTTGCCCGGACATAGGTGGGTGCGGTTGAGCTTCGTGCTGATGTGGCATGTAAGCGCCACCCGCGTCAGCGCCTCCGCGACGAAGTCCGTGTCCGGCGACGCCTGCAGGAAGTTCCCGCCGAGGGAAATGAACACGCGACATTCGCCGGCGTGCATGGCGCGAATCGCCGCAACGGTGTCGTGGCCGTGTTGGCGCGGAAAGGTACGTTCGAAGGTCGCATCGAGTCGGTCAAAGAACGCGTCCGGCATCTTCTCACAGATGCCAACGGTCCGGTCGCCTTGCACGTTGCTGTGTCCGCGGACTGGACAAAGACCCGCACCTTCGCGCCCGATCGCACCGAGCAGAAGATGAACATTGGTGACTTCTCGAATCGTCGCGACGGAGTTGTGATGCTGCGTCAGTCCCATCGCCCAGCATGTAATGAGCTTGATTCGGGGCGCGGCGAGTCTCCCCGCGAGGGACTCGATCTGCGAACGTGCGATGCCGCTTTGCCCTTCAATGTCGGACCACGTCGTCGCGCGGACACATGCTTCGTATGCCCCGAAGCCGTCGGTCTCTGAAGCGATGAAGTCGGCATCGAGGATGCCTCCGCGCTCATCTTCGAGTGCGAAGAGGGCTTTGGCGAGCCCACGAAAGAGCGCCATGTCGCCGTTGACGCGAACCGGGAGGTGCTCCGCCGAGAGGCGCTCGGCGCGCCCCATGAGCCCCTTCGCTTTTTGCGGGTTGGCGAAGGCGACGAGGCCCACTTCCTTGAGAGGGTTGATCGCGACCAAGTGCGCGCCGCGTCCCACGGCCCGCTCCAGTGTGGTCAACATTCGCGGGTGGTTGGTGCCCGGGTTTTGGCCCGCGCAAAGGATCACATCGGCGCCGGCGAGGTCGTCGAGGGACACCGTGCCTTTGCCGATTCCGATGGCCTGACTCAGCGCGGTGCCGCTCGACTCGTGGCACATATTCGAACAGTCCGGCAGGTTGTTCGTACCCAGAGCCCGGGCAAAGAGCCCGTATTGAAACGCAGCCTCATTTGAGGCGCGGCCCGAAGTGTAGAGAATCGCTTCGTCGGCGGACGTGAGGGATTGGCACTCCTCGGCAACGAGAGCGAACGCTTCATCCCAGGAGACCGCGCGGTAGTGACTCGCCCCTTCATCGAGCAAGAGTGGTTCGGCGAGGCGGCCTTGAGCGTCGTGCCAGACATCGGGGCGAGCGGAGAGTTCGGCGACGCTGTGCTTCTCGAAGAACGCGCCACCGATGGTCTTTTTCATCGCCTCAGACGCGACGGCCTTGGCGCCGTTCTCACAGAACTCTGCCATCGGGCGTTCGCCATCGGGGTCCGGCCATGCGCAGCTGGGGCAGTCAAAACCATCCACCTGATTGAGGAGCCGGAGCGCGCGAACGCCCCGACCTGCCCCGGCACGGGAGAGAATGTGGTCGAAGCTCGAAAGCACAGCGGGAAGGCCAGCGGCCCATTCACTGGGACTCTCGAGGCGCAACGCGGCGAGGTCTTCTCTCGGCACGCGACCGCTCTTGTTCGAATCTTGGCTCACAGGGGTTCCTTCGACGTCCTCTCTACCCTGTCAGACAGCATTGTCAGCTAGCAATGACGAATGCGCGGGGAACTTGACCTCGGGGCACCTCAGACCACAATGCCGACGTGAGCACCGAAGCAGAATCCACCCCCGAAACCCCGAGCAAGAGCCGCGCGCCACTCATCTTTGGCGTGGTCATCGCCGCGGTTCTCATCTTTATGGGCGGCTGGTTCATTGGCTATCGTGCGGTGACGCAGATGGAAGCGACGCTCGCGACTGAGCGGGCGACGTTCGCCGAGGAGCTTGAAACGGCTCAAACAGAAGCGAGCGCTGCCGCGACGGCGCAGGCACATGCGGAAGCCAACGCGATGATGCTCGCCGCGCGTCAGGGCCTGGCTCAAGCCGACGACGCGATCGTATCGGAGAACTTCGGCCTCGCCCGGGAGCATTTGGCGCGAACCCGCGCTCAGCTCGCGTCCGGTGGGGTGACTTTTGCCCCATTTGCCGAGCAAGCCGCCACCCTCGAGATCTTGAGCGGAGGGGATAGCACCGAAACTCGGGCCCAGATTCGAACCCTGGCTACAAGCCTCGACGAGGCGATCGCGGAGACATTCGGGGCTCCGTCCACCAGCGAATAGGGTTTTTCGGTCCAATACCCGGTCCTTCCCGTCCTGCTTCGGTGTATGCTCCCGCCCCAGTGCGCTCTCTATTCCCAGGTCTTTTGCCATGATGGCGGTGCTCCCTCTTTGGTGCGCCAGCACCCTCGTGGCGTATCTCCTCGGCCAGTTGGTCCTCGGACCGAAGAGCGGCTTCGCGTCGCTTGTGATGCTGGGCGGCTTTGCCTCGGCAGCCTTGCTGGGCCTCGCGGGGCATCCCCTTCCGGGTATCGTCATCGGCGCGGTGAGCGGCGGCGTCTGTGGCGCTGCGCTCGTTCGGTGGGCCGGCACACTTCGATGGAGCGGACAGAGCGCTGAAGAACCAACGTCGACGGCCGACGAGAAGAACGAGAAGAGCACCAAGGCCAAGACGAAGACGAAGAAGGCGGCCAAGGCCAACGAAGCGAAGGGCGCTCTGCCCGAAGAGCTGCGTTTAAGGCGCCCTGCAGCTGACCCGGACCCAGAGCCGGAGCCAGAGCTCAGCGACGTCACAGGTCCGCTCGTATCGCCCTCCAAGCGCCCGAAAGAGACGCCGGCGGCCAAGGCGTCCGCCGCGCGCTCGGGAAGTTACTCCGCCGCAAAGACCGGGAAGAAGTCGAAGCGTAAGAAGTCAAAACGCAAGAAGCCGAGCGACGCGAAACCGGTGACGGCCTCGCTTGAGGAAGAGTCCGAGGTCGCCATCGGCACGATGCTCGAGGAGACGATGGGCGAAGACGCCGTGAACCGTACAGCGGCGCTCGGGACTGTCTCCCGTGCGGAAAAGACGATGGCCGGGTTCGACGCGAAGGGCGCCGTGGTGAACGAGAACTCACCCAAGAAGACCCCACTCCAGATCGACTCCGATGCGAGCGCAAAGAACGAGGAACGAGCCGAGCGCTTGGGACGAAGCCCTTCATCGATCCCCCGCGGCGTGTTCGCCATGGACGAAGAGACGCCCATCGCGCTAACGCATCAGAAGCCGAACGCGGGTCTGGTCTCGTCGGAGCCGACCATCTCAGGCTTCGACGACCCAACGGAGAACCTCGACAGCGAGATCGCCCCGACGCATTGCCCTCGCTGCCGAGAGGAGTGCACACCGGAGGCTCGCTACTGCGCTGGTTGTTCAGCGCCGGTCATGCCATGGAAGTGCAAAGAGTGTGGTCATCACAACCACGCCGAGGCCGATTTTTGCGTGCGGTGCCAAGCGCCCGTCGAGCTCCTCGCGAGCCCAGTGGATGTGGAGATTTTGAATGAGTGACAAAGCAAAGCCGAGCGTGGCCCAGGTGGTCTTCATCGCCGTCGTGGCCGGCTCCATCGCGAGTGTCTTGACCACCTATGGGCTGCATGCACTTCCCGGCCAGGGCAGCTCCACGGGTTCACCTTTGTCCGAAGTCGACGAAGGCGATGGCACCGGCTCCGTAGACGTTCCTTCTCTCGTGGGTGTCCCGTCCGAGTCCGCCGGCGACATGGTCCGGAACGCGGGTCTTCGTCTCGTCGTGAGCGCCACGGAGCCGAGCGATATGGCCGAAGGCAACGTCGTCCGTCAGACGCCCCTCGCCGGGAGCACCTTGCCCACCGGCGACGCCGTCGATGTCGTGTTGAGCTCAGGTCCCGCGATGATCGAAATCCCGGTCCTCTCCGGCCGCCCCGTCGCCGACGCTCAGGCCGCACTCACGGCCCTGGGACTTGAGGTCACGATGGACAACACAGCGCAAGGCGCTGAGCCGGGGACCGTCGTTTCGACCGCGCCGGAGGCTGGCGTCGAGGTCGCGGCTGGAACCGCCGTCACGGTGCGTGCAACGCCTGCGGGTATCGCTGTTCCAACGCTCGTCGGCACACCCTATAGGCGGGCACGAGAAACGCTCGAAGCGGCAGGACTCGTCCTCGGACGAGTACGACGTCGCTACGATGAGCGACGCCCGGACCTGGTGATCACGTCTCAAGAGCCCGAGGCGGAGTCGCTGGTTCCCGCCGGAACCGAGGTCGAAATCATCATCAACGACTGACGAAACCAAGGCAGTATGAAACTCGGACACTCTTCTCTAAGCCTGGCAGTTCAAGACCTCGAAGCCTCGAGGGAGTTCTACGAGAAGCTCGGTTTCGTCGCCGCCGGCGGGAATGCTGAAGAGAACTGGCTCATCCTTAAAAACGGGACGTGCACCATTGGTCTTTTCCAGGGCATGTTCGACGCCAACATCATGACGTTCAACCCAGGATGGGACGCGAAGTCGCAAAAGGTCGACGACTTCACGGACATTCGTGATCTTCAAACGGAACTCAAACGCCGTGGTGTGGAACTTGATTCCGAAGTGGACCCCAGCACCAATGGGCCAGCGAGCTTCATGGTCAGGGACCCCGATGGGAACCTCATCCTCGTCGACCAGCATGTTTGAGCAAGGTTAGGCTGACTAGTCCGCCATTCGCCGAAGACTTCGCGGCGTCCACAGTGCGCGAACCACGCAACCGCCGGGCTCCGGGTCGCCGCTGAGCCACGCGATGCCGCCCTTCTTTAGTGCGAAGGCGCCGGAGAGTTCTCGCTCGCCGAGGCAGAGCCACGCCAGGAGCTCCCCGAGCCAGGGCTGGTGGCCGACGATGGCTTGGGAGTCGCCACGAACGAGCTTTAAGAGCTCGCCGCGGGGAGGACGGGAGAGCTCTTCAGTCTCTTCACGTCGACCGCTTCCCAGAAGAGGCGCGAGCCTCTGGGCGGTCTCCACCGCGCGGCGCCAAGGGCTGTGAAGGACGCCGTCGAACTCGATACGGGTTCGCCCGAGGCCCTTCACCGAGCGCTCGAAGCGCTCCATGCCTTCGAGCGTCAGCGGCCGCTGTGCGTCTTCGAATCGTCCGCCGCGCGGTTCCGCGATGGCATGGCGCACCAGGTAGAGGTCCATGGCCGAAGCATGCCCGATTCGCGCGTCGATGGGGCGCGAACTTGGCGGATTGGGCGCGAACCTTGTTGGTTTCTCCGGGAAGCCGAGGCCCACCTCCTCAAACCCTACCCTTTGAGTCCAGGCTGTCGTATGCCTGGAGCATGAACAACGACGACGTGCAGAAGTTTGTGGATGAGCGCTGGGACAAGAGCATTCTGCCCTCGCTCGTTGAGTACATTCGAATCCCCGCGCTCTCGCCGCACTTCGACGCGGACTGGGCAGACAACGGCCACATTGAAAAAGCCGTCGAGCACGTGCGCGCTTGGTGTGCGGACCACCCCGTCCAAGGAATGACCATGGAAGTCGTGCGTCTCGAAGGACGCACGCCGCTCATCTTCATGGAGATTCCAGCGCATGCCGGCGGGCGCGACGACCGTACGGTTCTCCTCTACGGTCACTGCGACAAGCAGCCGGAGATGGACGGTTGGGACGAAGACAAGGGTCCATGGAAGCCCGTGCGCGTCGGAGACAAACTCTATGGACGCGGCGGCGCCGACGACGGCTACTCCGCCTACGCGTCGCTCACGGCGCTCTCCGCGCTCCACGAACAAGGCATCGCCCACGACCGCTGCGTCGTGATCATCGAAGCCTGCGAGGAGAGCGGAAGCTACGACCTGCCTTTCTATCTCGCTGAGCTCGGAGAGCGAATCGGCAGCCCTTCCCTCGTGGTGTGCCTCGACAGCGGCTGCGGAAACTACGACCAGCTTTGGACCACGACTTCTCTCCGCGGTTTGGTCGGCGGCGTCCTGAGCGTCGAGGTCATGAAGCCCACCAACGATGGCCACGCCAGCGGCGTTCACTCCGGCGACGCAGGGGGTGTCGTGCCATCGACGTTCCGCATTCTTCGCAGCTTGCTCGCGCGCATCGAAGACCAGACGAGCGGCGAGATCCTCCTCGAGGAGTTCTCCATCGAGGTCCCGGCGGCGCGGGTGGAGCAGGCAAAGGCCGCCGCAGAAATTCTCGGCGACAGCGTGTACTCCAAGTTCCCCCTCGCCGAAGGCGTGTCCCCGGCGGCGAGCGGAGCAGACGCGGTCCTCGCGCGAACATGGAAGCCTGCGCTGGAAGTTGTGGGCCTCGGCGATATGCCAAACCTGAGCGCGGGCAATGTCCTGCGCGGCCGAACCCGCGCGAAGTTGAGCATCCGCGTTCCTCCCCGCGTCGACGCCGAGAAGGCCAGCGCCACCCTGAAGAGAGTCCTCGAAGCCGACGCGCCCTACGGCGCCAAGGTGCACTTCGAAGCCGAAACCGGCGCCGACGGCTGGGACGCGCCTCCTCTCGCGAAGTGGCTCGAAGACGCGCTGCAGAAGGCGAGCCAGACGTTCTTTGGCAAAGACGCGGCGTTTATGGGCGAAGGCGGGACGATTCCTTTCATGGGCATGCTCGGCGAGCAGTTCCCCGAAGCGCAGTTCGTCATCACTGGACTCCTCGGACCCGGCAGCAACGCCCACGGACCGAACGAGTTTCTCCATGTGCCCTGCGGCAAAAAGGTGACGGCCTGCATGGCGTCGGTGCTCGCCGACGCTGCAAAGGTGAAGTAGGCCGCGGCGACGAGCGCCCAGCCGAACTAAATCGGCAGGCGCTCGCGGATGACGGCGAGCCAATAGGCGTCGCTTTTAAACTCGCTCATGCGTCCAAGGCGCTCCCCGTCTTGGTAGAGAAAGAACTGGGGGATTCCTGCTATCGCGTGAGCCCTGGCAACGTCCGGGTGTTCGTACGCGTTCACTTTAACCAGGCGGCACTTCGTGCCCGCGAGCTCTGCGAGGAGACCGGGCAAACGCGTCGCGAAAAAGTCGCAGTTGGGGCAATCGGGACCCCAAAAATACGCGATGACGAGCTCGCCGCGGACATCGAGCACCTCGGCCGCGAAATCGTCGTCGCCGGCGTGACGAACTTGAGTTTCAGCGTTTGGCACGACTCTCCGCGGCGCGGATCATCTTTTGAATCAGCGCGGGGTAGTCATCACCATCGTGATGCGCGGCGCCGGCGAGTTCCTCCCCATAACCGATGTCTGGGTTGGGGTTGGCTTCAAGGAAATAGAGCTGCCCGTCGTCGCGGAGGCGGAAATCGATGCGCGCGCATCCGTCGAGGTTGAGGCGACGGCAGATGCGGCGCGAGGTTTTGGCGATTCGCGCTTCCATGGCCGGCGAGAGCCCCTCCGCGCGCCCGATCTCAATGCCGTGACGCGCCTGGTACTTGCGGTCCCACTTCACGCGGCTCGTCGCGATCTTTGCGGCGGAGTCTGGCATTCCGCTGAGCCGAATCTCCCAGATAGGCAGCACGCGCAACCGCCGGTTTCCGATGACGGCGGCGTACACTTCTCGGCCCTCGATGAACTCCTCGGCGATGGCGTCCGTTTGCACCTGCTCGTGGATGAAACGCACGCGCTCCATGAGCGCTTCGTCCGTGCGAACAATGGACGCTTGGGCGATGCCCTCGCTGCCTTCCGCGATGAGACTCTTGACGATGAGGGGGAAGCTGAGGCTTTGAGGGCGCGCCTTGGTGCGAGAGCGCTCGCTCCGCGGCTTCGGAAACACCGCGAAACGCGGGGTGCGAATACGGTGGTACGAGAGGATCTTTTTCGAGAGCGCCTTGTCGCGGGCGAGGACGAGTCCACGTGCATTGCAGCCTGTGTAAGGAACTCCTTTGAGTTCGAGGTAGCCCACGATGTAGGCGTCGTAGATGACGCGGTCGCGAAACTCCTCGAGGAGATTGAAGACGACGTGGGGTTTCCAGTCGTCGATGGCTGTACGAAGCGGCGCGAGCTCTTCGTGGAGACCCACGACGCGTACTTCGTGCCCCAGCTGCGCCAGGGCGTAGCGAACATCACACTCGGTCTTCTTGGCGAAGTACGCGTCGTCGCCCAAAGCGCCGATGTCTTCCGGTGGGACAAACTCCTCGTGGACGATCATCAGGATGCGCCGCTTCTTCGGACGCTTGCGCGGCTTGCGAGGCACGGAGTCCACGCGCGCGGGGTTGTTGGCTACATCGGATGCCATTCGTTCCCCTGATGCAATGTGTGGACGGTGTGCGCGGTGAGCATGAGCGCAAAATCGATGAGCGTCTCTTCGTCGGAGGCGCGAAGACGAAGGCCGAGCTCTTTCGCACGGCCTGCGCTCTCCCGAAGCACCTGGGCGAGCGTCAGGTGATTCTTGCCGGTAAAACGTGCGACGCGCTCGCGAATCACGCGACGATGACGACGGATAAACGCCGCGGCGGTCTCGTTCTTCGCGTGCGCCAAGTCATCCGAGAAGATGCGGTGAAGGTCGCGGTCATACTGCGGAGAGAACCCACGCTTGAAGTGTCCTTGGCGGCGCTCGTAGTGCTCTCGGAGCGTCGTCTTCAGGGTCCGCAACGCGTAAGGACGCGCCTTACTCTTGACGCGCGGCGCCGTACCGCGCGTCTCCCCCATCAGCTCGTCCACGTATTCCAGCTTCTTCATTGCGGGCCATTCAGCGTACTCCTGGCGCCAACGACTGCCGAGCCACACGGCGAAGGTCTCCGCGAAATCTTCCACCGGATGACTCTGCGCGTACCAGCCGTCGAGGTGCTGCACGAAACGCCGGCTTCCGGGCCTCGGTCGGTAGAAGTCTGGATAAGGCGCGCGCGCGCTGCCAAACACGCGCTGCCACTTCCGTCTGCGATGAAACGCGTACGCGTGCTGCATCGCGTGACCGATCTCGTGACGCATCAGCTTCGCGCACTCGCTCTTCGTTCCGCCCTCGACTTCGAGCATCATCTTCCGTTCAAGCCGCATCAGGCGCGGGTGGCCGAGGTAGAATGGGATGGCGACGCCCGGAATATTCTCTGGACTAAACCACTCGTCGGAGAACCAAAAGTGCGGGCGAAAACGGAGGCCTCGTGCACGCAACTCCGCACAAACTTTGTCCGCGACCTCTCGCGTCCAGGTGTCGTCGAGGTGGAGCCCAAGGTCACAGAGACGAACATCGAGGAGCGCCTCGTGTTTGTACTGCGTCCAGTCGTCGTCTTGCCGGCTCAACTGTCTGCTGCGAGTAGTCGCGGGTCCTTGGGGCCCTCGGCGGTGGTCACCTCCACGCCGTGGTCACGCAGGTATTGAACGCCGTTGGCGCCCATGTAGCCGCCCTCCACGATGATCACTTTGACGATGCCAGCGTGGTGAATGAGCTTGGCGCAAAGCACGCACGGCTCGCCGGTGACGATCATCCACGCGTTTCGGCAGGCGACGCCGCCCGCGGCTGCGTTGCAGATCACGTTCATTTCGGCGTGATGGCAGCCGATCTCCATGCGCGTTCCGCTTTGCACACCTTGGGTGTCCCGAAGGCACTCATCTCCGCCGCATAAGCGTCCGCCGCCACGCGGCCCGCCGTTGTATCCATCCATCAGAATGACATTTCGCTCCGGGTCGAGGAGCAGAGCGCCGAAAGTACGGCGCGGGCAGTTACTCGCCTCAGCGAGGGCGAGGCACTGCTGAATGCGAATCTTTACGTGTTTATCCTTCACGCTTGTGTGATCGCAGATCGAGAAGCGCCCGTAAAGGGTCGACATCGGCGGAAACGCGGTGGACAATCTCAGGCGTGTCACATGTTCAAAGCGCCGTTCAAAACGCGGTTCAATCCGTAGTTCAACGTGCGCGCCAGAGCATCTCCGAGAGCGTCGCACGCGCCATGGGCAACTCCGAACGTCCTCATCGAAGCGGCCCGGACCTGCCTCCGGGTCCAACGTCGCCTGCCGCGCTCCAGCTCGCCGCGTTCTTGTACGAGCCGCAGTTCTTCCTGAAGGCGCTCCGAGAGACCCACGGCGAAATCGTCACGCTCCGTCTGCCGGGCATGTTCAACATCGTTCAGGTGAGTCAGCCGGCGCACGTCAAAGAGATGTTCCGCGTGCGCAGCGACGTCGCCGGCGCCGGCAAGGCGAACGCGATCCTGAAGCCCTTCCTCGGGCCTCACTCGCTCCTGATGCTCGACGGAAAGCGCCACATGCGCCACCGCCGCCTCATGATGCCGCCGTTTCGGGGAGAGCGGATGCGTGCCTACGAAACGGAGATCCGTTCCGTCACGCGCAGCGCCCTCAAACGTTTCCCCACCGATGAAGTCTTCAAACTTCAGCCGCGCCACCAAGACATCACCCTCGACGTCATCATGAGCACGGTCTTCGGCATCGCAGAGCCAGGGCCGCTGCGTTCGCTCCTTCAGCGAGCCCTTCGGATGCTCGACAACCCGCTCTACATTCTGGAGTACGTTCAAAAGGACCTCGGTCCGCTCTCTCCGTGGGGACGCTACCTGCGATTGCGCCGCGAGATTCAGGCGGCGCTCATGAGTCACATCGAGGCGAGCCGCCAAGACCCGAATATTGAGTCACGGCACGATATTCTCTCGATGCTGCTCCTCGCCCGCGACGAAGAGGGTGAGCCGCTTTCCGACGATGAGGTCCACGACGAGCTCATCACGATGCTCATCGCCGGCCACGAGACCACGGCGACGGCGCTCTCATGGACCATGCATCGCCTCACGCGCCATCCCGAGGTCCTCTCGCGCGCGGTGGCGGAGGTCGACGCCAGCGGAGACGAAGACGGCGCCGCCCTGCCCTACCTCGATGCTGTCATTCGTGAGTCCCTAAGGATTCACCCGGTCGTCCCGGGCGTTGGGCGCGTCCTCGAGAAACCCTTCACCTTGGCGGGCTACGACCTACCCGCCGGCACCATGATCGGCTGCAGCATCATCCTGGCGCACACGAACGAGAACGTCTGGCCCGACGCCGAGCGCTTCAAGCCAGAACGTTTTCTCGACCATCGCCCTCCACCCGACACCTACTTCCCCTTCGGCGGGGGCGTGCGCCGCTGCATCGGCGAGGCCTTCGCGCTCTTCGAGATGCGCGTGGTGCTCCGAGAGGTGCTTCGGACGTTCGCGCCGGAAGCATCCGGCGAGACGATTCGTTCCGTGCGCCGGAACATCACGCTCAGCCCGAGCGGCTCCATGCCGGTGGTGTTCCGCCGACGACAGATGCATGACGACCCCCTCTAAGCGCGAACTTGTCGAACGACTAGGCAACGCAAAGAGCGCACCGGAGCGAATCGCTGCGGCGGTAGCGATGGGCTGGCACGGCGCGCCGGAATATGCACCGCTCCTTGTGTCGAAGCTGATGGAATCGCCTGAGCCCAGGGTGGTCTCCGCGTATTGCGTGGCCCTCGAGATGATCGCGGACCGAAGCGTCCTCGGCGAGCTGATGAGCTGGCTAAAGCGATGCCCCGACGCTCATGTTTGGGATATCTGCCGCGTTCTCCGGCGGCTACGCTGCATCGACCCGATCATCCCTCCAGGCACCGATGTTGAACGGCTTCGCCAACTGTGGCTGGACGCTGGCGAAGATGTACCCGCTGTGCAGAACGTTCGAGTGAGCGGGAATCATATTCGCTTCGACGTCACTTCCGGGAGTGGCCGAGTGCGCATCGACTTTGACGCTCCGAAGATAGGCACATCGAACTGGGCCCGCTGGACCCGCTCTCTCTTCGTCGGCGACAATGCGCTCTACTCCGTCGGTTCCACCTGCGGCACCTGTGAAACACTCCTCGTCCTCGCTGGCTTTCCGGAAGACCACGCCCTCGAACTCTCCCGGGAACTCAGCGCGACCATGCTCATGCCGTCATTCGACTCGGAGTGGGTCCGGACCTGGACGCCCGTCCTCACGCAGCTGCAGACGGGTCATTACCTGGCAACGTCTCTGGCCTTACCCATCGAGCGCGTCGACACGAGCGGAGCGTCCTGGATGACGAAGCGCTACGAGTTTCGGATAGACACCGACCCCGACTGGCCGAGCGATGACGAACAGTCGCCGTGGCCTACGACGCCGCATTTCCAGGGGCCCATGTTCGGAGAACCGCTTCGCACGTACTGGGTCACGCTCCCATCCCAGGACCTCGCCGCCCTCGATGAAGAACGCGTGCATTTCTACATGGAGCGCATCCGCGATGGTCACCGCCCCAGCGCCCTCGCCCTCGGCTGGATGGAGGACCGCTACGTTCAAGCCGAGTGGAACGAGCGAGTGGTGGCGACGGTGCTCCTCGATGGGCACCATAAGATGGAAGCCTATGCCCGGCTCAAAGTGCCCGCTTCGCTGATTGCACTCTTCCACCTCGAGAACACGTGGGGACCACGCGAAGATCCCGCACGGCCCTTGCTCGACGCCATCGCTCAGCTCGAGGGCTCGCTCAGCGAGTAACCCGCGGGCGGCCTCCTCACGCCGTTGCGATTTTGAGCCACCCTAAATACCTTCGCGCCGTGGACGAGAACGACCCGGATATCGCTGCCTACATCGCCGCGAACAAACGAGCCCGTAAGCGAAACTTCATCGGAGCGCTCCGAATCCTCGTCGCAGGCGCCGCGGCGGCGGCGGCGGGCCTTGGGGTTTTCGCCCTGCTGGCAGACCTCTTCGCCGAAGACCCAGACAGCATGTACCGAACCCGCTACGGCTATCGCCAAGGGTCAGAGTTCAACGCGAACTCCTTATTTGTCTCCGGCGGCGCGGCTACCTTTTGCGGATTCGTGGTGTTCTTGGTCTGCTATCGGCTGCTTGGCGGGAAGGTCGACCGAGAAACCTGGAGCTTAGTCCGCTCCTTCCTCTTCCGACGGTGAAACCGGCCCTACCTGGCCGCGCCTCACATGTTGGAGCGCGACGTCCGTCGGACGGCAACGCCGAACACGCGGCGCGATTCCAGGTGCGGGTGCCTCGAAGAGACCGGCGAGGGCCTCGTCGATGGCGTCGTAGTTGGGCAACAAGACCGAGCGTCCTTCGGCGGTTCGATGACTCTCCACCTGTCGGCTGCCGATGAGCAGACCATGGAGGCGACCTTCGTCGAGGCGAGACACTCGGCGGATCAGACGAAGCAGCTCAAGGCGACTCATGCTCGTGATGACGCCTTCCTCGAGAGCCGCGCCAAGCACAGGCACCCACTCCGACATCCCCGCCTCACGAACTCTCCGCCGAAGCGCGGAGAGCACCGCGTGCTGCCGTCGCGAACGATCCCAATCGCTGCGTCCATGGCGCGAACGCGCGTACATCGCAGCGGTGGCTCCATCCATGGCTTGACGGCCCGCTTCGACGTCGAGCAACCGGCGGCCGCTCTCCGTTCGTTCGTCGATGAAGTTGTCGATGAGCGGGCAAGGAACGTCGACCTCCAGTCCCCCGAGCGCATCGACGGTGCGCTCGAATACGCGCAGGTCGCCGACGACGACGTGCTCGACTTCCAAAGAGAGGACCTCCTCGACGACGCCGCGAAGAACGTCCAGTGGGTCCTTGCCCTGGCGTGCTGCAATACGGAGCGTGGCGTTGATTCGAGCCGGCCCGTGCTCAGGGATGTCGACGTAGAGGTCTCGTGGGATAGAGACGAGTCCGCCGTGACCGCTCTCCTCGTCGAAGACCGCAACGACGAGAGTGTCCGCGCGGCCCCAGGCGCCGCGGGTGTGGTCGATTCCGACGAGGAGGTAGTTCTCCGCCGAAGCAAACTCCAACTCCGCGCGCTCGGTGCGAACACTCGGCACGATCGGAAGACCCGGCGCGGCAGCGTCCGCGGCGAAGAGAATGTCGACGGGGAGCGCGGGCGGATTCGCGCCGAGGGGTAGTAGCAAGACCTCGTCGTCGGTGTCGTCGTCAAAGTCCGTCGAGGCGGCACCCTCAGCCAGGCGCGCTTGGTGCGCCGCATAGGTCATCG
>JBGCFM010000010.1:0-82114 GCA_045106895.1 Polyangiales bacterium
GGTGGTGGACTTGCTTTACGGGGGCACGTCTCCCGACAAAGGCTTTGGGCCTTCGCCAGGAGACGCGGGCCGGTGCTACCTGACCTATCCGACGCCTGTGCGACGACACAAGGTCGCTCCCGCCGGCGAATATCTCTATCGCGCCACGAAGACTGAGCAGGGTCACTGCCGATCACTCGGTGTATCATTGACCGTGACCAACCCGAGAGACCTCTGTTACGAAGCCCTCGTCGCTGGCCTCCGCTTGCTCGGAGCAGACGCGAGTGTCCAGCTCTCGGCTTTGCCCGACTACGTCTACGTGCCGGACGAAGTTCTCTCTGGCTTGGGAGAAACATTCATCTACCTCCCTCAGCTGTGCCGAGGTGGGAGCATCAACGATTCTGCTGCACAAGCGATTCGTGCCGCCGACGCGTTCCTTGATGAGATGCCGACCGATCCGATTCTTGACGACCCCGAAAGCCTGCGAACACATCCCTTCTGGGCCCGTGCTCGGGACCTTGCAAGGCACGCGCTCTCGGAGCTTGGAGAGACTCTGGAGGGCCCGGTGACGCTCGCTCACTACGAACGAGCCACGCGCTAAGGGGTCGCCCTAGAGGTAGCCTTTGGCCTGAAGCGAAAATAGGTGCGCGTAGCGACCGTCGGCGGCGAGGAGGGTTTCGTGGTCGCCTTGCTCGACGACCTTGCCGTGGTCGATGACGACGATCTCGTCGGCCATGCGCACGGTGGAAAAGCGGTGGGAGATGAGGATGGCCATGCGCTCTTCGGCGAGGGAGCTGAAACGCTCGAAGATGGTGGCTTCGGCTTCGGCGTCCATGGCTGCGGTGGGTTCATCCAAGATGAGCAGGTCCGCGTCCTCGCGCATGAACGCGCGGGCGAGGGCGACCTTTTGCCACTGCCCGCCGGAGAGCTCCTGGCCGTCGACGAACCACCGACCGAGCTGCGTCTTGTAGCCGCCGGGAAGACCCTCGAGGATCTCGTCGGCCATGCCTTTCTCCGCCGCTTCTCGCCAGCGCGCTTCGTCTTCCACGTGGTCCACGTCGCCGACGCCGATGTTCTCGCCGGCGGCGAGCTGGTAGCGGACGAAGTCCTGGAAGATGACGCCGATGCGTTTGCGCAGAACGTCCGGGTCCCAATCGTTGAGGTCCACGCCGTCGAGGAGAATTCGGCCCTCCGTGGGTTTGTAGAGACGCGCGAGGAGCTTGATGAGCGTGGTCTTTCCCGCGCCGTTTTCGCCCACGAGGGCGAGCTTGCGGCCGGGCCGCAGGTGCAGGTTGATAGCCGTCAGCGCGGGCTTCGTCGCCCCCGGGTAGGCAAAGCCGACGTCTTCGAATCGCAGGCCGTCGCCGGGTTTCGTGCCGATGGTCTCGAGGCCCGGCGCGTCGCTTGGCTGGTAGTCGAGGAAGTCGTAGAGGTTTGAGAGGTAGAGGTTGTCTTCATACATGCCGCCGATGGACGAGAGGATGGCGGCAAGGGCGCTCTGGCCTTGCTTGAAGAGCAGCAGGTACATGGTCATCTCGCCCAATGAGATATTGGAGTGCGCTGCTTCGATGGCGATCCACACGTACGCGCCATAGAACGCGCCGGTGGCGATGAGACCTAGCAGCAGACCCCACATGCCGCGCTTGAGCTGGAGCGCGCGGTCTTCGGCGTAGACCTCGTCAAAGATGGCGCGATAGCGCGTGAGGAAGAACTCGCCGAGTCCAAAGAGCTTGACCTCCTTGGCGTGATCTTCGCGCGTGATGAGTGTCTCCAGGTAGTTCTGCATGCGCGTCTCCGGCGCGCGCCAAGAGAAGAGGCGAAACGCGTCTTTGGAGAAACGCGCCTCGGCGATGAACGCTGGGATAGCCGCGACGACGAGCACGAGAGCCGCCCAAACGCTGAACTGAATCAAGAGGATCGCGTAGCTCGTCAGACTGATAGCCTGCTGGCCCAGCTGAAAAACGCGCATGACGACGCTCAGTGGCCGCCGGGAAGCTTCGCGCCGAGCGCGGGTCATCTTGTCGTAGAACTCCGCGTCTTCGAAGGCAGGCAAATCGAGGGTGAGCGCCTTGCGGAGAATCATCTCGTTGACCTCTTGGGCCAAGAGCGCGCGCAAGAGCTGAGTGCAGGTCTCGATGCCGCGTTGGCAAGCGGCGAGGATGGCGACAAGGCCGAGCTCGATGACAACGAATACGAGGGCCGCTTGAATGTCGGACTCGAGACCGGTCTCCGAGGCCTTCACGACGCCATCGACGATGCGCTTGCCGACCCACGCGATACCGGCGGGGAGGGCGCCGGCGGTGAGGCTCAGCAGCGCTAGCGTGAGACTAAGTCGGCGGCTCGTCTGCCAGACGAGGCGCATGGCCGGCGCCGTAAAGCGCAACACGTTGAACTGCTCTCGAATACGACCCAAGGCGCCTACCTTGGGTCTTCTTCCAGTATCGACAACCCCCCAAGAAATTCTGGTTGAGTCTGTGCGACCTACTCGGGCCGCTCGTTGACGGTAGGTTCCTCCTCGTCAGGCTCTGGCTCGGGCCTGACCTGCGTGGTCTCCTGCCGCGTATTCACGTTCGGTCGCCGCTCGGCTACCGGGGATGTCGGGCGCGCCGGCGTGTTTGCCGTCGGCATCACCTCCGGCGGCTCTTCTTCGACGGCGACGTTTTCAGCTTCGGGCTCGGGTCCCAGAGGGTTGCCGGTGGGGTCTTCCATGGGTTGAGACTCCGGCGGTGCGACGGTGTTGGGTTCGGGGTCCGTGCTGCCGCACCCGAGGGCGGGGCCCACAAGGAGCGCGCTCGTGATCAGATAGCGCAGGTGACGTCGTTCGTTGCTCATGGTCACTTATACACCAGGCATACGAAGATCCTTGGGCCGTACTATTCAGAAGTCGGACGCCGACGCGGTTCCCGAGTCCGGTCCCGACGGTTGTTCACGTACGGGCGACGTTCGCGCGGGCGCATATCCTGCTCGGGCACCATGCGAGGCTGCACCATTCGAGGCTCCGGCTCCGGGCCCACGGGGTTGCCTGTAGGCGGAGGGGGAATGGGCTCCATGACAGCCGCAGGCTCGGGTCTCGGGGCAGCGGGGTTGCCCACGGGGGGATGTTCGGCGGCGACCGAGCCGACGGGATGCTGATCCGTTGGCGCTGCGATGGCTTGCCCCGTCGCCTCCACTTCGTCCAGTTCCGCCGCTTCCCCCGAGGGTTGCCCCGTCGCCTCCACTTCCCCCGCTTCCACCGCTTCCCCCGAGGGTTGGCCCGTCTCATCCAAAGGCCCCACCGGGTTGCCCGTGGGTTGTTGCTCGATAGGAACCGTTTGAGTGTCTGTTTCGGCGCTGCCGCAGCCGAGCGCGGGCCCAACGAGCAGGGCGCTGGTGATGAGGAAGCGGAGATGACGTCGTTCGTTGCTCATGGCTCGTTATACACGTCGCTGACGAGAACCTTGGGTATTGCTACCTCTCCGACGGTAGGGGAGGAGTGTTGATGCGAGGCCGGTTCTCCGGCGGTGGTTCTGGGGGGCGTCTTCCAAGGTTTGGTCGGGGCGGCTGCTCTTCGGCCACCTCCGCGATGCTGGGGCTCTCTTCCTCGGGCGACTCATCGGTGGAGTCAGCGCTTGTCTCTGGCTCTGGCTCTGGCTCTGGCTGCACCGGTGGTTCAAGAGGCTCTGGCTCCGGGCCGCCGGGGTTGCCTGTGGGGTCCCGCTCCACCTCGATGGGGACCGGCGTGTTCACTACCGGCTCTTCAACTGTCGCCGTCTCCGTCGCCATCTCCGTCTCCATCTCCGTGCCACTGCAGCCTAAAGCCGGGCCCACAAGGAGCGCGCTCGTGATCAAAAAGCGTAGATGACGTCGTTCATTGCTCATGAGTACTTATACACCCCTTCGGCGAGAACCTTGGGAAGGTTCACATGAGTCGCCCTCGATGCATGAGTCGCCTGAGTTCTCAAGAGCGGGGCGCCCTGCTACTTTTGCAAGGTCATGCGCTATCTCTTCGCAGTCGTTGGGTTCGTTGCCTTCCTCACCAGTTGCGGCGAACCCGTCGTCTCACCGCAGCGCCCGGAGCGCGGGTTCGAGATCGGTGAGGTCATCGAGCTCAAGCTGCAGGAACATACACACAGCAGCCATATTTGGGTGGCGACTTCAGCGACGAGCTTCGCGCGAGTGTCATCGACGGTATCGTTCGTCTCGGATGCGCCCGACCGTTTTCCGCGTTAGCGTCGAACCGACGCGCCTCCCAGAATCGGACACACCACCGCTTCTCTTCGGCCAACCACTCGTCGTTGGCCAGGCGCGAGTGCTGCTTGTGGCCCGGCTCCCAGGCCAGCGCATTTCCGTATGCGAAGGGGAAGCGTGCAGCACCCTCGAGCGGCAGTTCAGCCCAAGTCTGTACGATTTCTACTAAGCCGTCGTACATCGAGCCTTAGGCGCAGTTGTGCTCCACCTGTCTGCGAACCTTGGGAAGGTTCACTGGCGACGGCGCAGGAAGAGGAGGGCGGCAAGGACTGACAGCATGGACGCCGGCGCGCGACCACCACCGGCCGCACATCCGCCTTCGTCCTCCGGTGGATCGACGGGGCCGGGGCCCGGTCCGGGGCCGCCGGGTTCATCGTCGGTGCACTCAAATTCGATGCAGCTCTGCCCACTCGGGCACGTGCCTTCGTCCGCGATGCCGTCGCAGTCGTCGTCGAAGAGGTTGCAGGTCTCGACTTCGGGCGGGCCAGGCACGCAGTCGTCGATGTCGCAGGTGGAGGAGTTTCGGCGGCACCAGCCCGTTCCGCATTGCGGACGCGTGCGCTCGTCGATGTCTCCGTCGCAGTCGTTATCGATGAGATCACAGACCTCCTCGGCGTCAGGGTTGCGCTCTTCGTCATCCGGCGCGCAGTCGCCGGCCCGTGCCGCCCAACGGCCGCCGGGTTCGCTGCACCCAAAGAACTCCTCGCCACTATCGCGTTCTTCTCGGGAGTAGAAGCCGTCGCGGTCCGCGTCGGGATAGTGCGTCACCTCTTCGGCATCGTCGTCGATGATATCGTTGCAGTTGTCGTCGCGCTGGTTGCATGGCTCGTCGGCCTCGGGGTGAACCTGGTCCCAGAAGTCGTCGCAGTCGCCTGGTCGCGAGACGTAGTTTTCGCCGGGTTCGCCTGCACAGAAGAGCCGAGTGCGCTCGCTCCCCCAGCCGTCGGTGTCTTGGTCCTGGTAGTAGATCTCTCCCTCACACCCGACCACGAAATCGAACTCGTCATCGCTGCCTCGATCGCCTCCGCGCCCGCGGTCGGCGTTTGTCATGAGCGTGGAGATGTTGAAACGAATCGCGCCGGCTGTGGGTGTGAAAGCGAACTGAACCTCCACGCTGTCGCCGCTCACATTCAAAGGGCCGTCGTGGGTGAGGCCAGCGTCCACGCGTCGTGTGTCTGCGCCGGGGGAGAGGGTGCCGCCTTCGACGCGGATGAAGAAGCCGAGCCCTTCGCCTTCGCCGCGCACGATGAGGCGCATCTCTTGCGACTCGCCCTCCCGAAGGTCGCCGAGGGGAATTAGCTCCGTGACCTGTTCGCCGGCGCCGTGGCATCCGGTACAACCGTTGAAAGAGACGCCGCGTGAGAAGGCGTGGGCGTCTGCGGCGATAAGCAGGAGCGCGAGCGTCGCGGCGACTCCAAGCGTCCTTTGAAACAGCACGCCGTGACTATAGCAGACGCGCCTCGCCGGACGTCATCGCTACGACTTGGTTCGCTTGCGGACGAGACCTTCTTGTACCGTCGAAGCCACGAGGATGCCGTTTTGGTCATACCAAGAGCCATGGGCGAGGCCGCGCGCGCCCACCGCCGTCGGTGCCTTCATGTCGTAGAGCAGCCACTCGTCGAAACGGAAAGGGCGGTGGAAGTACATCGAGTGATCGAGGCTAGCCACCTGCATTCCAGGGGTCATCCACGTTGCTCCGTGGGGCAACATGGAGGTGCCGAGGAGGTAGAAGTCCGAAGCGTAGGCGAGGAGGTAACGATGAATGGCGGGGTCATCGGGGAGCGCGCCGTTTGCACGAAACCAGACTTGGTTCGCGGGCTCGTGCTTCTTGGGCCGCATCGGATCGATGTGCCGTGTCAGGCGAAGCTCGATGGGTCGCTCGGCGACGGCGCGCTCTCGAAGCGCCGGGGGGATCCTCTCCAGGACCTTCTCAGGGAGCTTCGCGAGATAGGTTTTCGAGAGTTCGCGCTCGCTGTAGAGACCTTCCGGGCCCGGCGCCTCCGGCATTGAAGGCTGATGGTCGAAGCCCTCTTCTTGAATCTGAAAGGACGCTGAGAGCGAAAAGATCGCCTCGTCCTTGCCGCTGCTTCGGACCTGGCTGGCGACGACGCGGCGAGTCGTAAAGCTGCGACCATCGCGAATGCGGTCCACCTCGAAACGAATCTCTTTGTCGACGTCGCCGGGCCGGAGAAAGTAGCCGTGAAAAGAATGAACCACGCGGTCTTCCGGCACCGTTTGTGCCGCAGCCGAGAGCGCTTGGCCAAGAACCTGTCCGCCGAAGACGCGACCCCAGCCCAGGTTCTGACTCTGACCTACGAAGGTGTTGTCGTCGCTGCGTTCCAGCTTGAGGAGGGAGATCAGCTCATCGAGTATTTTGCTCATAGCGCCCGCGTTTTCTTGGACGCCGGTTTGGGTCCAACGAGAGTCTTCAACGTGGCCGTCGCGACCTTTTTGCCGTTCGGGTCAAACATATGCACCGGCACGTCGTACTCCCGCCGCTCCGAGGTTTCCACGAGGGGACCGTCGCAGCGCGCGGTGATGTTTCCGCGGGCCTTGTGGTGGTACTCGATAGAGAGGCCCGCGACGATGAAGCGCGCGTCGTCGGGCATCGAGTAGGCGAGGGCGACGTTTCCGGCCAGCTCCGCCAAGTTCACAAGAGCGATGGCGTGGACGCAGCGCAGGTGGTTTCGAACGGCGGGGCGGTCCTTGAGAACGACGCGACTTTTCCCTGCTGCCACGTGTTCCACCGACGCCCCAATGGTTCCTGTGTAGGGCGCCAATCGTCCGACCAGCTGGCTGAAGGCCCAGCGTCCGCCGGGGACTTTGTGGAGGCGATCCCACGCGTCGCGGACCACGTTGCGCTCGCCGCTGTCGATGGGAATGAACTTCGCGAGGTTCGGCATGGGCAAAGCGTGGCACGCAGCGCCCACTTGGTCACTCGCTCGCCGCGCGACGTCGGCGCCAGAGCAACACAACCATCGCGAAGAGCGGAAGTCCGGAGAGTGGGCTGCTTCCTCCCACGGCGCAGCCGCCGCTGATCTCTGGGTTCTCACGGGTTCCGGCGTCACCGCCAGGGCCCACATCGCCGCCGGGGCCCGCGTCTGAGCCGACGCCGCCGTCGCCGCACTCGTCGTTGCGATCGCAGTTGGCGTCGAGGCCGTCACCGCAAGGGTCGTCGGCGCCGGGGTGAACACTGGCGACTTCGTCATCGCAGTCTTCGCCGCGCGGGTAGCCATCACCGTCGTTGTCGATGGGCATCGAACCGCATACGGCGCCCATGCCGTCGGCGAGGCATCCGAACTCGCAAGTCTCGTCTTCAACGCCGGCCGCGATGCAGCGCGTACGCGTGTCGTCATCCTTGCAGCTCCAGCGAGCGCTGGTGCCCGCTGGGCAGTCCGTGGGCGTCACCGTGACGCGGACTTGAATGACGTTGTCCGCCGGCGAAGAGAACCAAGCGACGCCTTCGCGGAGGAAGTTGAAGTACTGGATGTACTCACCTGGGGCGTCTGGGGCTCGAAGGGTAAACTCGAAGCGGCCCGTCGCGCCGGGCTCTACGACTCGGTCCACGGTGGCAGGTCGACCCGGACTCACCCAGTCGGGGCCAGCCAACGCGCTGTCGGCGTCGCGGGGTTCCGTCGTGCCCACGAAAACTTCGCCGGGTCGCCAGGTTTCCGTTCCGCCGTTGCGAAACTCCAAGTGACCGAGGGACTCTTCGCCAGGGCCCAGTTCGAAAGGCATGCTCGCGAGAGGGAACGTTTGATTGACGTACTCAGCGACGTATTCGCGCCCGGCGACCTCGCCCCAGAAGTCCGCCCCCATCTCGTTGTAGATGTCGATGGTGTGGTCACGGTAACGCTCGTAGCGAGATGGAAAACAGCTGAAGCTAGGTCGGCATCCGTTGTAGTAGTGCGTGACCGTGCGAACCCATGCGTCCCACTGAGCGTTGTCGATGCGTACGCCGTTCATCCACTCGATGGCCTGTGCAGCATTGTCGACGCCGCTGATGTACGTGGAGCGGATGACCATCGCTGTGACAAAATCAACGGCGGCTTGAACGTTGCCTTCGATGGTGAGGATACGCGTCCCCTCTCGCGCGATGGTGTCCTCGAAGGTGCCGGCGTCGAACTGAAAGAGTCCGAGTCCGCCCTGGCGGATAGAACAGGGGCCGTCACCCGAACCGGCGACGACTGGCCCTCCGCCACAGTCTGGCGAGCTGAGCCCTTGGCAAGCCCAGGTTAGCTCAGACCAGCAGTGGGCGAGTTGAGTCTCCGCGTCACCAATCCCCGCCAACAGCCAGCCTTCCTCCAGGCCTACGGCGGCGGCGGCGTCGCGGATCTGGGCGGCACGAACACGGCGCTCGGCGGCGCTCAGTGAGCTCGTGGTGGACGAGAATTCCCGGTATTCAAGCGGCGCTTCCGTGGAGCAGCTCGATAGGCTGGAAGCGCAAAAGGCTGCGATTACAAGGGAGAGGCCGACTTTTCGATTCACCAAAGCACTATACGTTAGCTGCGCCGCCTTGGGGAGGGCTGAGCCCTTTGACGGTTCTCCGTGGGCAATAATGCGCTATGGTCTCGCGCCTTGGATGAGACACGGTCCCATTTAGCGGAGCTTTTTGCTGGCCGTTTTACGATTCACCGGAAGCTCCCGTGGAACGGGATGGCGCTCGTCTACCACGCGTCGTCGTTAAACGACGCCGTCGCGCTGGCCGTGCTGCCTCTCGATTGCGAAGCCACGGGTGCCAACCACGAGGTCTTCACGCGGACCATGGACCGCGTGGCCACGGTTCCTCATCCGGTCTTTCTTCCGATCAAGGAAACGGGGATTCAACTTGGAGTTCCGTTCGTCGCCTACCACTGGGAAGAGCGCGAGTGCCTTGAGGCGATGCTCCAAGGCGGCGCACTCTCGTGGGGTCTGGCGTCCCGGGTCGCGCGGCGTGTTCTACAGGGTCTCCTCAGCGCGCACGAGCAAGGCGTGTTTCACGGCGACCTGACGCCTTCGAACGTCCTCTATTCGCCGGATGACGATGAGGTCCGCGTCGTAGGCCTCGGCTTTGCGCCAATGCTTCGACTCGTGAGGCCCGACACAACGGGTCCGACGGGACGTGGTTCTGGCCCGGGCGCGGTCCGATACTTGGCGCCGGAGATTCTGAGCGGCGAGCGCGGGAGCAGCAAAGCGGACGTCTTCGCCGTCGGCGCTCTCCTCCATCGCATGATGAGTGGACAAGCGCCGGGCAAAGGCACCGTCGACGAGAGCGAAGTTCCGGGTCTCGCGAGCTTCATCTCCGTGGCGATGAACGCGGATCCCGCGAAACGATTTGCCGACGTCGCCGCGATGCTGAAGGCGCTCCTCGCCCTGGATGCCGCGCCGGTAAAACGGGAGCCGAGCGTCGCGATTCCACTCTGGGAAGATGCGCCTCGGAAAGCGGCGGCTTCGACGAAGCCCGCCAAGAGCCGCACGGGTTTGTGGTTTGCGCTCTTGCTCCTCCTGGTGGCTGTGGGCGCTGCCGTATTTGTGGGGATGCAGCCCAAGAGCGACGCGAACGATGACGTCGCCGATGTGGATCAAGGTGCGAGGGACGACGCGAGTGAGGAGCGCCCGTCCACGGATGAGCCGGACCACGATGAGGTGCCTGTTGAGAGCGACCCCTCGGGCGGCGAGCTCGCAGACGAAGCCCTCGACGAAGCCCTCGACGAAGTGCTCGAGGGGGTCGCAAACGAAGCCCTCGAGTCCGAGGACGAGCTGGCGGAAGCGAGCGACGACGTCGGTGAGCTCGCCGGCGAAGTGCCCGATGAAGTGGATGAAGCGGAAGAGATGCCCGACGAGGCCCCCGCCGCGCCCGCGGGAGACGGGCTTCTGTCAGGTGAACTTCCGGACTTCCTTGCCGAGACCATGGCGAAGATTCGGGATGGCTATCAGTTCGAGCATCCGGACTACCGAGAGATCTACGGCTGGATTCGCAACCACCGAGAGGACGTTCGTGGACACCTCGTACTGAGCCGCGCGTTCATGAGTCGTGGCTGGTACACCGCGGCCTTCGAGCGTTACGGGCACCTTTTCGGCGACTTCCCCGAAGAGACTCAAGGCGATCCGCAGTCGCTTCGGGACCTCATCGAGATCATTGGAAAAGGCGACGACATGCTCGATGTCGTCTTCCCGATGCTGCGGCGCTACTACGGCCGCGACGCACTTCCAGAAGTCGAAGCGGCGATGGCGGCGACGGAGCGTCGGCGGGAGACGCGTCAGCTTCGCGCTCTGCAGCGCCGTCTCAACCGTCTCTAGACCCTGCCTGATTCCGTCCCTGCCTGATTGCGTCGTGTTAGTGTCGGCGCATGAGTGATGCTGCTATCTCGCGCGAGGCGCGTGAGCTCTACGCCAAGAGCGATGTCATCGACCTCCACCTGGACTCGTTCATTTGGACGCGGATCTTTGGATACGATCTGCGCAAAGCCCACGGCCAAGGTGTGTTTGGCGACCGATTCTACAGCCACACGGACTTTCCTCGCTGCCTCGAAGCGGGGCTCACCGGCGCGACGTGGATCATCACGACCAATCCTGCGCGTCCTTCTCGGAACCGGCGCGACACATTCTTCCGCAACCTCGCGCGGCTTGAAGGCCTCTTCGCGAGCGAGCGCGAGCGTTTCGCCATCGTCAAGACCGCTGCCGAGTACGAGGCTGCGCGCGCTGCCGGAAAACACGGAGCGTTTCTGGGGATTCAGGGCGGCAACGCGCTGGACTTCGACTTGGACGACCTACGCTTGCTTCGGCAACGCATTCTCCGGATCACATTGGTTCATCTCACGAAGTCCAAGCTCGGTGCTTCCAGCGCACCCCTCGGTCGCGGTCTGAGTCGTCGTGATGGTCTGACGGATCTAGGACGCGACTACGTGCGCGTTTGCAACCAAGAGAAGATCTTCGTCGACCTCGCGCACATCAGCCGGCAAGCGTTCTTTGATGCGGTGGCGGTGCACGACAAGAGTCAGCCGCTGATGGTGACGCACACCGGCATCGCAGGCGTCTACGAACACTGGCGTAACATCACGGATGAGCAGATCAAGGCCGTCGCAGACACCGGCGGCACCGTGGGTGTGATGTTCCAAGCAGACTTCCTGGGGCGCCGTAACGTCAGTGTGGAGACCATCGTCGACCACCTTGAGCACGTCGTCGCCGTCGCCGGCGAGGACGTCCCTTCCATCGGGACGGACTACGACGGCGCCATCGTGCCACCGAAAGACATGCCGAACCCCATGTCGATGCCCAAGCTCGTTGACGCCATGCTCCGGCGAGGGTTCAGCACGGACCTCGTCCAGAAGATCCTCGGCGGCAACGCCCTTCGCACGATCCGTACACTACGCGGCTGAGCAGCGTCTCTCGATTGCGCTCAACGAAGCGCGACGGCGCTGTAGACCATGGTGCCGACGAGGCTGAAGAAGCAGAACAGACTCACCACCCACACCAAGACGCTGACCCACGCGGCATCTTTCCAAGAGTCCGGGGGCGTCTTGTCCGCGCCCGCGTCCGATTTGGCGTCCACCTTCTGCGGGTGCACGTCTTTCGGCGCCTCCGTGGCTTTGGCCTTCTTGGCGGACGTCCTGTCGTCATTGTCTGATGTACTCGATGCGAGCGTTCGCTCTTCGGCCTTGATGAGGACGGACGAAGTTCCCGCCGTTGAGCGTGGCTCGGAGCGCTCCACGGGTTTGTCGACGGCGTCCCCATCGAACTCTTTGATGGCGTCGAAGAAGGCGTTGGCGTCCTTGAAACGTCGTGCAGGATCTTTGGCGAGGGCGTCTCGAAGAACCACCTCGAGGCCAGGGTCGATGCCCGCATCTGGTCGAATGGAGGAGAGCTGCGGCACCTCCTCGAAGAGGTGTGCGCGGAGGAGCTCTGAGCGGCGTGTTTGTTGGAAAGGGCGTTCGTCCGCCAGCATTTCGTAGAGGACGATGCCGGTGCTGTAGACATCCACCCGCGCATCGACGGCGATGCCTGTGATCTGCTCCGGCGCCATATAAGCGGGGGTTCCGACGACGCGGCCTTTGCGAGTGAGTGTTCCTTCGGCGTCGGCTTCATCGTGGGAGAGGAACTTGGCGAGACCGAAGTCGAGGATACGGACGTCGGGCTCCGCGTCTTTTTCTCCGACCAAAAACACATTGGCGGGTTTTAGGTCGCGATGGGCGATCTCTTGCTCGTGCGCATGGGCGAGGGCGGACAAGATCTGCCGAGTGATGGCGAGGGCGTGGGCGGGCGTGATCGGAGCGCGCTGAAGGCGGGCTTCAAGGGTCTCGCCTTCGAGCAACTCCATGACGATATAAGCCGCGTCATGTTCGACGCCAAAGTCCTCGATCTGAACGATGCCGGGGTGCCGCAGCTTGCGAAGGACCTTTGCCTCGCGCTCAAAGCGCCGCTTGATCGTTTCGAGGTTTGCGGCGTCGGGGGAGAGTACCTTGATCGCGAAGGTGCCCTCGGGGTCTTCACGCTCTGCGCGATAGACGGTCCCGGTGGCACCGTGGCCAATGCGCTCCGCAATGGTGAAGCCGCCGAGACGCGTGTCGATTCGAGGGTCGTCGTACACGTCGCGAGCATAGCTTGCGGGGTCACGAACACACGCGAAAAGTCCATGGACCGCTCTCCTGCAGGGATTGCGCGGCGAATCGAAGACTGCGCTATGCTTCCGCCCATGCGCATCGCCCTCCTCGCTACGATTCTAAGTGTTCCCGTTGTGGCGTCAGCCCACGTGGACATGCTCGACCCGCCGAGGCGCTACGGCTTGCGAGACCTCAAGGATGGACCCTGCGGGATTCCTTTCGGTGCCGCCGGAGATGTCGTCGCGACCTACGAAGGTGGCTCGACCATCGACATCGAGATCACGGAGTACGTTGAACACCCGGGTCACTACCGCGTGGCGCTCGACGTGGACGGTGGCGACGACAACCTCGGCGATCCGATCTGTCTGACGAACTGCGACGACCGTCGCTCCGCCGACCCCACCTTCGAAGAGCCCGCGGATGTGCTGGTGCTGGGAAACTTCGAGGATGACCCAGCGGAGGCGCAAACGCTGACGGTCACGCTCCCGGATATCGCCTGCGAGCGATGCACGCTTCAGGTCATCCAGGTGATGTACGACAAGCGCCCCTACACCATCGGCGGCGACGACAACTACTACCGATGCGCCGATATCGCCATCACGAGCGCAGGCCCCGGAGACGCAGGCCCGGGAGACGCAGGTTCTGGGGGAAGCGACGCGGGAACCCCACTCGACGCTGGCTCCGCCGATGATGCCGGGCCCGGGCTCGACGCGGGGAGCGATGCGGGACTCGTCGGAGATTCTGGCAGCCCAGGCGCAGACGCGGGTCTCGCGCCCGACGATGACGGAGGGTGCGCCGTAGGGAGTTCCCGTTCCGGCAGCGTGTTTTTCTACCTCCTGGCCGGGCTCGCCCTCTGGCGTCGTCGGCTTCGATGCGCCAGCTGAGCCCCCGACAGACGGTACTGCTTTTGGCGGGCCTCTCCATGTGCGCGGCGGGGGCACTCGCTCAAGAGCGTGCGCCGAACCGTCCAGCGCACCTTCCAGCGCAAAACCATCCATCGCAGAACCGAGCCGCGCAAACGCCTTCGGCGGGACAACCCACGGGCCAGGTCACCATCGTCGCGGGGGGAGATATTCTCCTGCACATCAAGGTGAACAAAGCCGCGGCGCGTCATGGCTGGACTCGGCTCTTCGCGTCGCTCCGCGATGAACTACCGGAGGAACACATCGCCTTCGCAAACCTGGAGACGCCCCTCGTCGACGACGTGAGCGAAGTGGTGACAGGCTCGCCTCCGGTTCTCGGTTCACGCCTTGAGGCCGCCGGGGCGCTCTCCCATGCGGGCTTCGACGTGCTCGGCTGCGCCAACAATCACGCCTATGATCAACGGAGCTCGGGCGTCGCACGAACCGTCGCTCGTGTTCGGGAAGAAGGCATGGAGAGCGTGGGGGCAGAGGCCGAAGAAGCGGCGCTCTGGGAGCCACGCATCGTCACCCGCAGCGACATGCGCGTCGCGTTTCTCTCGGTGACCGATGGCATCAATCGCGGACCCGGCCGGCCGATCCTCGCGCATGTCGCTTCGATGAGCGAAGAAGAGAAGCTCATCGCGGCCATCCACCAAGCCCGTAGCCGCGCCGACGTTGTCGTTCTGGCGGTCCACTGGAGCTACGACTACGCGCCTCGCGTCTCGCATCGCCAGCGCCGAAGAGCGCACCGCTGGGTGGAAGCAGGCGTCGACTACGTCGTCGGCACAGGGCCGCACGTGCTGCATCCCGTCGAACGACTTCAGTCTTCTCGAGGCGACGCGCTCATCGCCTACTCTTTGGGCAATCTCATTTCAAACCAGGGCCAGCGCTGGGAACCTGGCCGCCGAATCTCGCGTGCAGCACACACCGCGGTGCGGATTCCAGACACCCGTGACGGAATTCTGCTGCGGGCGACGTTCGTCAAAGAGGACGGACGGCTCCATTTGCAGCCGGTTGTGGGCGTGCCGCTCTTCACGGAGAACAACTTCTGGACCTGGTGGCGGTCGCGGAGCGAAGGGCACGATATTCGCGTCGTACCCCTACGAGACGCGCCTTTCGATGTTCAACAGAGCCGTTTTCCGGCGATTCGAGAAGCCCTTGGGCCCTCCGTGCAAGTCCTCGGCGAGCCGCGTGATACTGGAGAATTAGGCTCTTCCGCGCTACCCTAGCCGCGAATGGCGCGACGCTTTACGGAAACATTCCCTCGTCTGGCGGAGCTGATGCCGCCGGACAACGCGAAGGAAGAGCCGGCGGAACGCAAACGCGTGGAGACGACGATCCGTTTGTTGATCGGCCTCGCGATGGTGTTTGTTTTTCAATACGCCCGCCTTGGTCTCACGGTCATGGCGGCGGCCGTCGGCGGCACGGCGTTCATGTGCTTCGGGCTCCTCTACGGAATCAAACGTTACGGACACGCACGCAGGTTTGGCGAGGTCGCCCTCGCGGGCCTCTTCCTCCTCCTCATCCTGTCCAACTACTATTCCGGGGGCTTCTACGACCCGAACTTCTCGTGGTTCCTGGTGGTACCGGTGGGGTCCGCCGTCGTTCTCGGCCACTGGGTCGCAGTTCGATGGACCGTTGCAACGACGTTGGTGGCCATCGGGTTCTGGGTTGCCGAAGAAGTCGGCTACACCTTCGTCAGCGCGATCCCGATATCGGAACGCAACTACCACGCCCTCGCAAATCAAGCGTCCGCGATCATTGCCGTTGGCGCGCTCATGTGGGTGTTCGTTCGCTCTCACACCAGCGCCGAAGCTCGCGCCGTCGCCGCACAGAAAGCGCTGCTCAAAGAACGCGAACGGCTTCGTGTCCTCGCGCATTTTGACTCGCTGACGACGCTCCCCAACCGGCACACGTTTGAACTCAGCCTGGAGCGAAACCTCGCCGCCGGGAAACCCCTCGCGCTGGTCTATCTGGACCTCTCGCGCTTCAAAGACGTCAATGACGCGTTCGGCTACGCCGTGGGTGACGCGTTGCTCATCGAGGTGGCGCAGCGTTTTGCCACCGTCGTTCACAAAGGACCGGCTCCGGTTCACCTCGCCATCGAACGTTATGACGATGGACCGCTTTTGGCCCGCCGCGGCGGTGACGAGTTCGTCATTATTCTGCCGGGGGCGTCGGGCGCTGAGGCTGCCCAGCTAGCTCAGAAGCTCGTTCGCTCGCTCCAAGAGCCCGTCAGCGTACCGCCTCACCGCCTTCATGTCGCAGCCTGCGTTGGCATCGCCCTCGGACCTACCGACGGCACGACTGTCGCGGGTCTTGTGCGGGCCGCCGATATTGCCCTCTCGCGGGTCAAGCAGCGAGGCGTCGGCGGCGTCGACTTCTACGAAGAGGAAGCCCTCGAGTCCGTACGGCGAAGAGTGCTCATCGAGACGGCGCTCCGCGAAGCCATCGAAGAAGGGGAACTGCGTGTCCTCTATCAGCCGCTCTTCGACATGAAAGGCGAGGTCGTTGGCGCCGAGGCGCTGATGCGATGGGACTCGTCGATTCTGGGCCCGGTCTCTCCCAACGAGTTCATCCCCATCGCCGAACGCACCGGCCAGATGCGCGAACTTGGACGCTGGGTTCTCGCGACGGCCTGCCGCGAAGCTTCCAACTGGCCGGACCACATCCGCATCAGCGTGAACGTGTCCGTCGCGCAGCTTCGCGGGGCTTACCTCGTCGACGCAGTGCGCGAGGTACTCGACATCACGGCGCTTCCACCGCGACGACTGGAGCTGGAGATCACCGAGTCGCTCCTCGCGGACGACAGCTTCATGCGGACGGTCCTCGGCGAGTTGCGAGGCCTCGGCGTGTCTCTCGCCCTCGATGACTTCGGCACCGGTTTCTCCTCTCTTGGTGTTCTGCGGCAGCTGCCCGTCGACCGACTCAAGGTCGACCGTAGCTTCGTTCAGAACATGCACGTCAATGACGGGGATGCGGCCCTCGTTCGCACCATCGTGGCGATGGGCCGCGAACTGGGACTGCATGTCCTCGCTGAGGGAGTGGAGCTTCAGGAGCAGTTTGACGCCCTGCGTGAACTCGGTTGTGACGAGGTTCAGGGATACCTGCTCGGGCGCCCACTGGGAACGGCGGCGTTCCGCGATCGTGTCGACCTCGCCTCTCGCCGACAGCTCCCCGCCGAGGCACGAGCGGACGCTGAAACTAACGAAGAGCAGTTTCCTCGTGACACCGATCCCCTTCGTAAAATCATCCCCATCGGCGGTTCGTGAACCTTCCTTCGTTGCCGCTCCTGACGGAGAGAGAGCCCGCTGAGCTTCTTGTCCACGATGGAGAAGAGGCGTGCTCCTATTTGCCGGACCGCTCCGCGCGCCTTCCTCTTCGTTTGCCCGTTCGAAGGCTGAGCGGGGCAGAGCTCGATGCGCGTTTGTTTGAAGGTGACCGTCGTCACGGGATGCTGCTTTACCGGCCGACCTGTGAAGCGTGTCACGCCTGCGAGGCGATCCGCCTGGACGTCGATGCGTACCGCTTCTCGAAGACTCAGCGAAGAATCCTGCGCAAGAACGACCAGCGTCTTCGCATCGAGGTGGGACCAGCCCGTGCTGATCCCAAAGCTGTCGCGCTCTACGACAAGCACCGCTACGGGCGGGGTCTCGACAGCGCACGCTCGAAGCCCATGGATGTCGTGTCGTATGAGCGTTTTCTCGTCGAACGCTGCTGCCAGAGCTACGAGATGCGTTTCTTTCTCGGCGATGAGGTCGTGGCTATCGCGATCGTCGATGAAGGCGCCGCTGCGCTCTCCGCGGTCTATTGCCACCACGACCCGGAGCACGCTTCGATGAGCCTCGGCACGTACGCCATCCTCAAGCAGATCGAGGCAGCGCGTCACGATGGGAAGCGTTTCCTCTACCTGGGGCTCTACGTCAGCGGTTGCGGCCCCATGGAATACAAGGCGCGCTTTCGCCCTCACGAACGACTCATCGACGAACGGTGGACGCGCTTCGAGAAGCAGGCCTAACACCGTTTCGATTCAGAGCTCGCTCTCGCCGACGCCTCCGCGCCGTCGCCAGTCGCCGCTGACGATACGCGGCCCGTCGTAGCCAGGACGGAGAACGTAGGTCCAGGCGAGCTCTCCGCCCACCTCGCAGAGGGTGCGTTCGTACATCGAACGCGGCATCGCCGCGAGGAGATCGTCGTACCCGAAGAAGTCTTCCACGGCGTCAAGTTCGCGAAGGACGCTCGGCATGTGCGCGGCGTCGAGTTCGACGAGCTCGCCGAGGACGCGGGCTTCGGGGTGCGTGGGAACCTGGCGCATGCCGGGGTAGTCGCCGTATTCCGATAGGTCCAAGAGGCACATCCCGCCGAGGTGAGCCGGCGCGACAGAGCCCGCGCGGAGGAAGCGCTCCCGAGACTCCCCGCGCATCAACGTGCCGTAGACGAAGAGTCGATTTACGGGTCTGGGTGGACGCTTCGTCGCGGCACGCCGCAGGTTTTCGTCGTCGTGTGCAAAGGCCGCATACCCCTTGCTGACGATCTGGAGGTACTCCGCGGTGGGAGCGATGAACCGCTCTCGTCTCTCCTCCCGTACGCAGTAGGTGAAGGCACGAAGCAGCGCGCCTTCGCAGGCGACGATGACGTCGCGCCGCTCATAGTTGACCCCCGCGGACTCCTTCTCATCGAGCACCGAGACCTGGTCTGGGCTGAGGTCGAAGAGCGCGCCTGCGCAAGCGTGCCCAAGGGAAGCCGCCGCATCGAGGGCGCCTCCTTGGCGGCTCGTCGAATGGTAGTGAAAGGCGGGCAGGTAATCAGGGAGCTGCGCCGCGCGCCCGGGCAGTTCGAAGGGACGATGTCCATGCGCCGTGCAGTACCTCGCGAGGTCCTTCGCGTGAAGGTTCGAGCCGTAGGCGAAATAGAGCATCAGGGCACGTCGATGGAGCGTTGCTGAACGACGACGCCGGGCGCGCCCATCGCGCCGCCTTCGCCGCCACCCGCGCCGGCCTCGCCACCTTCCGTCATCAACGTTCCAGCGAACGAGGACGCCCGGAGGAACACCGCGATGGCCGGGCCGCCCTGACCGCCGCCGCCCGTTCCGCCGGGCGCGCCTTGTCCGCCGTTGCCTCCGCGTCCGCCTCTGCCCGCGATCGCTTCTCCGCCGCTCTGGCCGTCGCCGCCGGGGCCACCGGGGCCACCAGGGCCGCCATCTCCGCCATCTCCGCCGCGACCCAAGATCACCAGCACCTCCCCGTCGAGGGTCACATCCGACTGAAACGCGACGATGCCGAAGGAGCCTCCTCCGCCGCCGCCGCCGAGGCCGCCGCTCCCGCCGCATCCGCCGCCGCCGCCGCCGCCGCCGACGTTGTACACGCCAAAGTTCCCAGCGCCGCCGCCGCCTCCGCCGCCGCCGGCCGCGCCCGCGGCGCCGATCTCACCGTCGACGGGCTGAAACTCTGCGTCCGCCGAGATGCCGCCGCCGCCGCCGCCGCCCGCACCCGAAGCGGTTTCACCCGCTCCCGGGGCGCCGTCACCGCCGCCGCCGCCATTGCCGCCGGACCCCGCGTTGCCACCTTGGCCAAAGTCACCGACGGCTCCTTCGCCGTCTGCGCCCGGACGTGGCCCGCCGGATGTTTCGCCGCCGGTGCCCCCACGCGTGCACGTGTCGCCGCCTGAGCGCCTTCCATCATCCCCACCATCTTCGCCGGCGGCTCCTTCGTCGCCCGTTCCTCCGGCGGCGCCTGTGACTCCGTCGCCTGCTCGGATCACCGAGTCCCGAACGATGAGCTCGGTCTCGATGACCTGGATTCCGTAGCTGCTGGCCCCGGTTTCGTCCGTCGTTCCGGTGTCGAGCGACAAGCCCTCCAGTTCCACGCGAATACGCCCCGAGCCTTGAATGTGCATCACTCGGGGGCCGGGAGCGCGCACCTCGGTCTTGCACCCCAGCATCTCGAAGCCATCGCAGTAGCCGCCGCGGATGAACACGCTCTCGGAGACGGTTAGCGCTTCTTCGAAGGGACCCTCGGAGACGCAGATGACTGGCGGCATCATCGCGAGGGCCGCGCTGAGAGTCGCCAGTGGCGCGTCTGCTTCTCCACTCGCCTCGTCCGAGCCGCCGACCGCCACGTGCACAGTGCAGTCCATCGGAAGAGAGACGACGGGCACGTCGGGCAGCTCAGGGATGTCGGTGCCAGCATCGAAGACATCTGGCATCACGAGCACGTCGGAGTTCGTGGGGCCACTGTCGCGAAGGCGGACATCCGGGCCCACATCCTCAGCCGCCGTGGGCAGCAGACCGGTGTGGTCAATGGAGCATGCGGTCGTGAAGAGTAGAAGAGAAACAGCCCACCGCATGAGTGAGCATAGCCCGGCCAACAAGCGCGCGCGACCTTGGCCTGAAGCGAAGTCTGTCGTATGGCCGGGGGTGATGAGATGTTTCCGCGGCTTCATGGTCCTATATCTAGTGGTTCTCGGCGCATGCGACACCGCGCCAGACGAGGGCCCCGTCTCCCCCGCGCCGCCTCCTCGGCCTTCGGCGGATCGTTTGGCGGCGGAGCTTGACTCCGTCCTGATCATTGGCGGCGGCGCGGACCCGGCATCGACACAAATTTCGTTGGCTCAAGACGTACGACTCGCGAGGGACACGTTTGTGCATCTCGGTGCGGACCCCAGCGTCCTTTTCGGCAGCGGAGATGGAAGTCTCGTCCAACGTTCAACGGACGTCGCGCCATCGTCGCTGCGCGAGGAGCTCGCCGACTTCTTTGACCCTCGCGACCGTGCCGTTCTCTACGAGTCCTTCGACGTTCGAGCCGCGGGGCCCGCGGACGCGGACATGGTGCTTTCTCTTGTGACGTCATTGCCGCCTCAGCCGGAGCCACGTTTCTTTTTTCTCGCAGGACACGGAGAACGAGGCGATGAGCCATGGGACGCGATTATCCGGCTCTGGGGAGATGTTCCTTTGAGCGTCCCAGAGTTTGCGGAGGCTCTTGGCGAGGCGCCGACGCGTGTGGTCATCACCAGCTGCTTCGGCGGTGGTTTCGCGAGCCTCTTTTTTCGTGATGGCCGCCCACCCGCAGGCGATGTTCAGGCGTCCGATGTGATGCCGAATCGATGTGGGTTCTTCGCGAGCACTTGGGATCGGGAAGCCAGCGGCTGCGACCCGAATCCAGAGCGCGCCCAGCAGCAGGGGTACGCCATGCACTTTCTCCACGCCCTCGAAGGCGAGGACCGCGACGGCGAGGAGTTCGACGTGGACTTCGACCATGACGGTCAGGTCACAATGCTCGAAGCCCACACGCGCGCGCGAATTGCGGACCGCTCGTTCGATGTCCCATCGACGACGTCGGAGCTGTTTCTTCGAATGGTCGCGGGCAAGCCGGTCTCCGGCGTTCACGAAGCGGCCGACGGCGCACCCGAAGACGCCGCTGAAACCGGCGCGGAACCTCCGCCAGAAGCGCCTCCCGAAGCTGAGGAGGCGGCGGTCATCGCTGCCCTCGGCGCAGAGCTTGGGCTGCCGAGCGCAACAGCGGTGACCTCACGCGTCGAGGCGCTTCGGGACGCAATCGCCGAGCAGGAGGGAACCCACAGTGCGATTCAGGAGAGAGCTGACTACGCCTACTACAGCCTGCGTATTCGACTTCTCGAGCGCTGGCCGTTTCTCGACGACCCCTGGCATGGAGAGCACGCGGCGCTCATGGCGCGGGAGAGTTCTGCCATCGAAGCTGTGCTTCATGACTCGGTGGAGGCGCGCGAGTACGCGGAGTCCCTTCGGGACCAAGAACGAGTCGCTGCGGACTACGATGAACTCCAGGTCCAGCTGGCTCGGGCCCTAGTCCTCTCGCGCGCCTACGAGAACGTGGCTCTCACAGCACTATTGCGAGCTCAGGGCGGAGAGCTTTGGCAAACGTATGAAGCCCTTCGAGCGTGCGAGCGGGTGCCACCGAGCACGTTCGCCAGCGCAGAATAGGTCCGGCCAGCTCGGACGCGCACGGGCTCGCTTACATCCTTCTACCTCTCCCACAATGTCTCACGTGAGATCGCAAAAAGCCGTGATAGCGATGGAGAAAGAGGCGTGGCATAACTTGTTCTCCATGAGGGCCGATGAGCAGGTGAAGGATTCTGTGGAAGAGTCCGCCGATCGAGATGACGCGGGCCAGACCGCGGAGGTCCCCACCATGACCTTCGACGATGCCAAGAAGGCCCTCGGCGAGGACGTGAACAGGCCCGGGCTGGATGAGCAGCCGACCCGGAAGATCGCGGCGCTGAGCGCAGACGACGCAGAGAAAGTGTCCGGCGAGCGTCGGTCGGTGCGGGTGTTCAAGCACCCCTCCAAACCACCTCCGCCACGCCTGGAGCTCCCCCTCGCCACCGCTCAGTTTCAAGCCATCGATGAGGAGCTTCTGCCCGATGCTCCTGCGCCGGCACGAACAAGGTCACGCGGACCCATCACCGCCGCGGCGCTTCTGTTTGCTGCTGCGACGGGTGCGGCGCTGGCTTGGGCAACCCACAGCCCTACGCCCGCTGGGGCGGCGCTCGCCTCGCCACCCAGCGTAACCCAGCCTGCGGAAGAGCCTCCGGCCGAGACACCACCGGCTGCAGCTGAGGAGACGCCTGCGACGGAGCCGCCGGCATCGCAAGAACCGACCGAAACGAGCGCTCAAGCGAACCCAGAGCAGGCGGGGTCGGAACGCGCCGAGTCGCTCCTCGAAGAGGCGGAGGGCCTTCGCGGCGGTGAGCGACTCGCGGCCCTTGAGGCAGCTGCCGCGGCAGACTCATCCAACCCGCACGCCGCGGCTGCATTAGCTGAGTTCCACATGGAGAACGATCCGCACGAGGCGCTTGAGTGGGCTCTGCAAGCGGCGCAGCTTCGTCGTCGGCGCGCGAGCTACCAGGACTTGGTCGCCGACGCCTACGAACGAATCGGCAACATGAACGATGCCGCCCATGCCCGGGCGACCGCCGCCTCTTTGCGAGAAGGCAACGACTAAGCTTTGCGTTGCGCTTCATGAAGTACGCCGGCTCCATGAAGTGGCTCTTCGTTCTCATCATCGTCGCGTGCTCCAGCGCTCGCGTAGACCAGCGTCAGACCTCTGCGCTTAGTGAGCCGCCGCGTTTGGTGGCGCTCGCTGAGGCGCCTGACACCGTCGGCGATGAGGCTCCACGCACACGTGTCGGGTTCGTGGACGGCCAAGGGAACATCACTGAGCACGACCAAGGGGCTCAGCTCTTCGTTGAGCGTTTTCGGGACGGCGCCGCCCTCGTCGACTCCGAGCGGCGCCTGTACCAGGTCTGGCCGTTCGAGCGTCGGATGCTCGCGGCGAATGTGTCCGCCCTCGCGAGTGACGGAGAACACCTGGTGTACGTCACGCAGAACCCGGATGGGCTCTCCATTCGACTTCACGACGGAGCCTCGGAGCGTGTCCTCGCGCGGGGCCTCGCCTCCGCCGGCGTCTTGAAGATCGAAGCCGAGCGAGTCCTCTTCGTCGGTGCGGCGAACGGTGGTGTCGCCGGCGTGTGGCAGGTGAGCTTCAACGGCAACGAAGCGCACTGCGCCACCAACTGTGACCTCCGCACCGGTGAGCCGTGGGGTGATGCTTTCGTTCCGCCGCCCACCGAGCCCACGCTCCTGGAGATCCCGTGAGCCTTCGGGTCTTCGCGCTCGCCTGCGGCGCGCTCGGTGCCGTGCTCGTCGGGAACGCAGGCGCCGACGCACAGACTTTTCGGAGTCCTCTTGAGTGCTCGGGTTGCATTGGACTGTGGAACTACTTTGACCAAGACGCGACCGGCGGCACGCGTGACTGGAACTGCCAGAGCGCGACGTACGATGGGCACCGCGGAACGGACCTCGCGATCAACGGATCGAACGGCGCCATCGACGATGGGTTCAATGTCGTCGCCGCCGCGAACGGCGTCGTCGTCGCCGCCCAAGATGGACACTTTGATCGTTGCCGTACATGCAACGCGAGCGTCGACTCACGGTGTGGACTTGGGTTTGGCGGTGGCTTTGGTAACCACATCGTCGTCAACCACGGCCCGTACCGCGTAATCTACGCTCACCTGCGCACCGGCAGCGTACGTGTGTCTGTTGGCGACACGGTGAGTTGTGGAGAGGCCATCGGCCAGGTCGGGTCGAGCGGCTGTAGCACCGGAGCTCACCTACACTTTGAGACGCGCACGGACGTCGGTAGAACGAGCGCCTTCGACCCCTTCGAAGGAGCGTGCTCCCCCGGCGCGTCTCGATGGACGTCGCAAGGACCTCACCGTGGATTGCCGAGCGCCGAGTGCGACGGAGCGCCCCCCGCATGTCCCGGTGGGACCTACGAGATCTGGACCTGCAACGCGGAGCGTACCCAGCGCCGGCGCTGTATCGACGGCATGGACACCATCGAGCCTTGCCCGTACGGATGCCAGTCGATGCCCGTCGGTACCGATGACATCTGCTCGCCAGCACCGGACTCCGATGGTGACGGCTCTCCGGCGGACGAAGACTGTGACGACGCCGACCCTGGGCGTCGGCCGGGCTTGATGGAGGTCTGCGAAGACGGGGTTGACCAAGACTGCGATGGCTCCGACGCGCTCTGTCCCGGAAGCGACGCTGGACCAGGGTCCCCGGACGCAGGCCCATCGTTCGACGGTGGTCTCGGCTTCGACGGTGGCACGCGAGACGGCGACGCGGGCGGCCAGGTTGATGTCGGCGCCGATGAGCGCGGGGAGACCGGGACGCTCACCTCCGGTTGCAGCTGCCGCGTGGGGGCGAGGCGAAGTTCGCCGGTGGGCCTCGGTTTCGGTCTTGCCGGTTTCGCGCTCTTTGTGCGTCTCCGTCGCCGGTGACTACGACTCGGCGTCCTCGAGCGCTGGCGTGTTCCAACGAAAGTGGTCCACGACGACCACCTCGGCGTCTTTCGCGAGGGGGTCTTCAAGGCCCAAGACCCAGCCATCGACGGTGCCGTCGGCCTGAATGCGAAAGCGAATGAAGTGTTTATAGCCGGGGTGGGCGAGGGCGGTGAACGCCTGAGACTCCTCGATACCAAAACGTGTCAGCGCGGCGAGGTACGCGCCGAAGGTGAAGCCGCCGAAGAGAACCGCGAGGAGCAGGGCCAAGGTCCCGCTGAGCCAGGTGCTTAGCTCGAACACGAAACGTTCCTCGGCCCAGCCCACGAGAAATGCCGTGAGCGCGGGGACGAGTCCCGTCGAGACGCCAGCGATCAACGCAAGACCTGTGACCTTCGCTCGAGGAGGGTTTCGGACGCCGCCGAGACCGGCGTAGATCAGAAAGGTCACAAAAGCGGCGACCATCGATGCGCTCACCATGCCCGCGTGACGGCCCCAAAAACCACCGACTCCCAACGCCGGCGCGTAAAGAAGGAGCATGACCACGTGAGGGATCAGCCCCGCGCGCCCGGACATCACGTGAAGCGCCGCACCCCTCAAGATCGACTTCGACTGCGCCCGGTTCGGCCACTCCACGTCGGCTTGGCTTCGGTCGTCACGGGCGATGGGCGCTGGATGAAGGAACGCACCACCGCCGCCAGCGGTGATGTGTGTGGTCTTCCCGAGAGACTCACGTCGGTAGTGGTGGATGTCGCCGGAGATGACGAGGGCCTCCTCTTCTTCGAGCTCAAGGCCTAGCCGCTCGACGGTGTCGACGCCGGTCTTGCTCGGCTTTCCGAAGGCGAGGACGGGGTCCGGAAGCAAGACCCATGGTTTGACGTTCGGGCGACGTCGCCGGCGTTTTCGAAAGAACTCAACCTGTTGTCCGTCGATACGACGAAGCTGCCGGTCGACGCCCCAGAGGTCCACGTTGGGTGCGAGAGGGACGCACCAATAGCTCGCGCTCTGGACAGGGCGGTAGCCGTGAATGAGCACGGCGTCGATCTTGGAGCGCTCTTCGCCCGCGACGAAGCTCCCAACGAAGTCCACGGCATGTTCGATGACGCCACCGTCGATTTTCTCCATGGAGGGAAGGATGTCGTCGTCTTCGCCCCACCGCTTTCGACGGAACATGCGCGAGAAGCCATCCAGCCCGTCGTACCAGTCGTGGTTGCCCGGGATTCCCAAGAGCACGCGCGTCTGTCTATCGCCCCCCACGGCGCGCCCGGCGCGGTTGAAGGGCACACTGACGCGGTCATGAATCTCTTGAACCGTCGCGACGGGGTAAGCGGTGTCGCCGCCGAACACGAGGAGCTCACCCCGAGGCGCCGAGACGGTCTCGCCGCCTTCTCTTGCCTCTTCGCTTGGGAGCGGAAGCTCGTAGCGAGACATGACCATTCGGGCGACGGCTTCGGTCACCAGCGGCTGCTCACCGGTGTCCGCCAGGTAGTCCATCCAGACATCGCGTCCGAGCGCCGCCGTCAAGCTCTTGGCCTGGATGTCGCCGCCTAGACGCTTGACCATGCGGCGCAAGAGCTGGTCCGGCGGGTCCGCCATCATCCAGTCACGTGCATCGATGCCGTCGGTGGCGATGGCGCTCGCGACGAAGTGGCGTAGATGCCCCCAGAGTGAACGAAAGCCGTACCAGGCGATGCCTGAGGGTATGGACTTACGCCGCGTGAATCGACGCCGCACCCGCGCAAGGGCGGCTGTCGGCGTGAGCGGCGGAGCGGGCGAGGCCTTCGCCAATGTCCTCGGTGCGCGCGAGGGACGACGTGGGCGCATGGAGTGCGTCACGCTGGCCTCGCCCGGCACACGAAGACAGCGTCGTCGAGGGCGATCACCGGCTTCTTTCGATCACCACGGCAAAGATAGGGAACCCGGGAGAGCAGCACTGGCTCAAGGTTGCACGCCGGAAAGAAGATCTCCGCCAGCGAAGACATACAATCCACGAAGTTCCCTCGGCCGCGGGGCGTCGGCAGGACCTCTTCTGGGCTTACGGTAACGGGGCCCATGTGGACGTGGGGTTTGAGGGGCAGCGGAACGGTACAAAGCAGAACGCCGCCGGGGCGAAGCAAGGTCTGCAGACGCTCGACGAGACGGTACGGGCGGCTCGTTCGATCGATGACATTCAGCAGCGCAACGCAGTCGAACCCTTCGGCTTCGGCGGAGCCCGGGAGGCGCTCTTCAGCGAGGTCTAGGGTGTGGCACTCGTATCCCCGGCCGCGAAGCCGTCGCGCCATGCCCGTCGAGAGCTCCGTTGTCGTGACTGCGGAGAAGAGCGGCGCAAGCTCGTCGGTCACCTGACCCTCGCCGGCGCCGACGTCGAGCAGCGTGCCGCCCTCTTTGATGCCCGCCGCTGTGAGGAGCCGTCGCGCCTGCTCCGTCCCGAGCACACGCATGTCATGAGCGCCGACGAGTCCGTTGGCGTCGTAGTCGCTCATGACGCTCCGCGCGATGGCGAGCGCCGCCATCGCTGCACGCCCGTGGGGGTGCGCTACGGCGTCGTCGATCCACGCCTTGGTCGACGCGTCCATGTCGAGGGGTCGCCAGAGCCGCCGGAGCGCTGTCGGGAAAGCCTCGACATCACATCCGTAACGCACCTTCGCGCCTTTGTAGGATTGGGCCCGCACCATCGACTTCCTCATCGTCCGGTGGAGAGTACTTCCATGCTGTCGACGGCGGCAAAAATAGGCATGTCGGCACCACCGACGGCGTAGAGCACCACGTCGAGAGCTGCCATCCCATGACCGTGGCGCGGCGAGCGCATCTGCGGGCCTTCGGTCCACCCGCCTTCGAGGTCATAGATGTCCACGCTGCGGAGCGCGCCCTCTCGTTGCTCGCCCCCGCTCACGTAGGCGCGACCATCGAGCGCCACGGCTGCGTGTCCACCGCGTGGCCGAGGCATCGCGGGTCCGCTTCGCCACTCGTCGCGGGCGAGGTTGTAGATCTCAACGACGCTCAGCGTCGGCTCTAGCTGAAGCCGGCGGCCGCCCACGACCCAGAGCTCGCCGTTCAGGACAAAGCCCGCGGCGTGGTCGCGCGCGGTGGGTATCTGCGCGGCTTGGCGCCACGTGTCGCTCGCAGGCTCGTAGATGTAGACGGCCCGAGCGTCTTCGAGCTCCTCGGCGGAGTTGCGTCCATCCCCTTGGCCCCCGACAAAAACGAGCACGCCGTCCATGTTCGCGGCGACGCCGGCGGCGCGCGCCGATGGCATGGGCGAGATCTCCGTCCATTCGCTGGCGCCATCTCGAAGCACGTAGCTGCGCGAGAGCGGAGTGAAGCGTGCGTCACGCATGCCTCCGAAAACATAGATGTCTTCACCCGAGACGACTACGCCCGCGTGATGCCGTGCGTCCGGGAGGGCAGGGAGAGCGCGAAAGCCATCGCCCGGGCGAAAGAAGTGCACCGAGGTCTCGATATTCCCATCCCCGTCGAACCCGCCGAGGACGATGAAGCCATCGCGAAAGGCCGTGACGGAAATCTCCTGGAGCGCTTCGGGCAGAGACTCGCTGGGACACCAGCCCGGGCATTCTTGGCCAGCGTCTAGGTTGGCCGAGTCCCTTGAGGAGTCCAGCGTCGCCGTGTCGCGTATCGCCGCGTCGCGCGTCGCCGCGTCGCCGGCGTCGGGATTGGAGACCGATGAGCAGGCCAACGAGCACGTCATCCACGCGCAGAGCAAGCGCATCAGTTTTGTTTGCGGCTCGTCTTGCGACGGCGGCGTCCGCCCCAAAGCGAGTCCCAGCCTTTTCGGTAGCTGGAGTTGCTCACGCGACTCGGCCCGGCGCTTCGCTCGGGCTGAAGCGCGAGCTCGGTCTCGACGTCAAAGAGAGCAGGGTGCTCGTCGCGAGGTTTGAGCTTAACCACGTCGCCAAGGATGGGCTTTCCTTCTTCCAGCGGCCGTACCACTCCGATGGATAGTTCATCGCCCCGTTTGCGAACGACGTTCATGCCTTCGCCATCCGCCGTCGGCGAGTGCACAACGACGACATCGTCGATTCCCTTGGCCGTGTCCGAGCTGAGCTGAGCGCCCTCGGCCTTTTGCTGTGGTGGGGCGAGGGGCGCCCGTTCGACGGCGCTGGAGCCCGCAGAGCGCGTCGAGGACGAACCGGGACTTCTGCTTCTTCGGGGCTTTCGTGAGCTGCTCACGCCGAAAGCTAGCACAAGAGGCCGCTCCAGCACGGGGCTCGCGCTTGGTGACGCCGCTGCGGAGTCTTTTGCGCTATGGTCGCTCCGTGCTCCTCTCCGCCGTTCCCGTCGATCCAACCGTAGAGGCTCGAGTCCGCGCGCTGGAGCTGCCTTTCAACGACTGGGGCATCGACCCCTACGGCATCGAACAAGCGGAACTCTCCCGCTTCTTTTCAGCGCTGAGTTTCTTTTACAACAAGTACTTCGACGTCACGGTTTGCGGAAAAGAGAACATCCCTGCGGCGGGTCCCGGCATGGTCGTCGGCAACCACTCCGGGGGCATCGCCATCGACGCGGGCATGGTCATCGCGTCGTGCTTCTTCGAGCTCTCGCCGCCTCGCCTCGCTCAAGGCATGGTCGATAAGTTCCTCGGCCGGATGCCCGGCGCCGCTCAAGTCGCGCCACGCGTCGGCCAGTTCCCAGGCATCCCGGAGCACGCCGAGCGTTTCTTGCAAGACGACCGTCTGCTCATGGTCTTTCCAGAGGGTCACCGCGGTACGGCGAAGCTCGCCAAAGACGCTCATTCGCTCGTTCGTTTCGGCACGGGCTTCGTCCGACTCGCGCTCAAGACAAAGGTGCCGATCATTCCCGTGGCGTTTCTCGGCGCGGGTGATGCGATGCCGACCATCGCGAACTTATCGGGCCTCGGGAAGCTCCTCGGCGTGCCCTACATTCCGCTCACCAAGTACCTCGTTCCTCTGCCACGTCCCGCCCGTTTCCATCTCATCTACGGCGAGCCCATCGTGTTCAACGGGAACGGCAACGAAGACGACGCGACCATCGCTCGCTACGTCGAGAAGGTCCGCAGCCGAATCGCGCATCTCATCTCAGAGGGGGAGCGCTTGCGTGCGGGCGAAATCAGTGAAGAGCAGCTCAAGCTCGGAGGAGAAGCATGAAGGTCCTTGTTACAGGTATCGCAGGAAAGCTCGGTCGCCTCGTCGGGCGGCACCTTGCAGGTCTTGGTCACGAGGTCCTTGGCGTGGATCGCCGCGCCTGGCCCGAAGCGCCGGAAGGCATTCGTATGTTCCAAGCGGACATTCGAAAACGCCCCGCCGAAGATGTCTTTCGCACAGAGCGTCCTGAAGTCGTCCTTCACATGGCAACGGTGACGCACCTGATTCAGCGCAGCGCCGACCGATTCCGCATCAACCTGCAGGGGACCCGCGCCGTCGTCGACTACTGCGATCGTTATGGCGTTCGCCAGCTCGTCTTCGCAGGTCGCCATACGTATTACGGCGCTCAGCCGGACTCGCCGCTCTACCACACGGAAGAAGAGCCGCCGATGGGCATGCATTCCTTCCCGGAGCTTGCCGACCTCGTCGCCGCAGACCTTTTTGCCGGCTCCGCGCTCTGGCGTTTGCCTAAGCTCGAGACCGCCGTCCTTCGCATCGTCTACACCTTGGGCAGTGAAGCCCACGGCACCCTTGCGGCGTTCTTGCGCGGCCCGCGCGTTCCGACGGTCCTCGGTTTCGATCCGCTCTTTCAGTTCATGCACGAGAAAGACGTCGCCCACGCCATCAGTCACGCCATCGAGGCGCGACTTCGCGGCGTGTTCAACGTCGCCGGTCCACAGCCCGTTCCATTGAGCGTGCTTATTCGCGAGGCAGGGCGCTCCACGTTCCCAGTGCCAGAAGGCTTGATGAACTTGACGATGGGACGCTTCGGTCTGCCTAAGCTCCCAAAGGGCGCCATCGACCATCTCAAGTACGCCATCGTCGTTGACGCGAGCGCGTTCCAGACAGCGACGGGCTTCGTCCATCAGTTCAGCGAAGAGCGGACTCTCGCTGACTACGCCGCGGCGGTCCCTCGTTGATCTTGCGCTTTCACGCCGCCGCCCGCGAGCTCGCGGGCACCTCTGAAGCGAAGCTTGAGGTTGGCGCACAATCGCTAGACGAGCCCGCGCTGCGCCAGCGTATCGCCGAAGCCTACCCAGCCCTCGCACCTTATCTGCCGCGCATGCGCTTCGCCTGCAACGATGCCTTCTCTCAGGCCGACCAGGTCTACACGAGCGGAGACTCCGTCGACATCATGCCTCCCGTCGCCGGCGGGGCGCCGTCAAGTTCGCCCGCGAGCTGCGTGGTCCACTGCGAGATCCGCGATGGAGCGCTGAGTTCCGATGAGATGATCGCCGCCGTCGCCCATGATGCCGCTGGCGCGACGGCTTCGTTCCTCGGGGTGGTGCGCAACCACCACAAAGGCCAAGCCATCGAGCGTCTCGAGTACGAGGCGCATCCCACCCTCGCCGCCGTTGAGATGCGACGCGTCCTTGAAGTTCTCGCGTCGGAGTTCGAAGGCGTTCGCATCGCAGCCGTTCACCGCGTCGGGAGCCTCGGCGTCGGAGACGTCGCTGTTGTGGTCGCCGTTAGCTCTGCCCACCGGGGCGAAGCCTTCGACGTGTGCCGGGCCGCCATCGACGGAATCAAGGAGACGGTGCCGATCTGGAAGAAAGAGTGGGGCGTCGACAAGACCTCCACCTGGGTCAACCTCTAGTCGTTGAGCGAATGTGTCTCGACGTCTGCGCCGATGGGCGCCTCGAGGAGCGTCTCTTCGTCTCGGACAACCACCACCGCGTCACCCACGCGCCGCGCGGAGTAGAGCGTCTCTTCGCCCTCCCACCAGCAGCGAACGGCGGCGAGGAGTCCACGAGGCGGCTCAGCCTCCGGCGTGCAGATGCCAATGATCTCGCCGACGGACGCGATCTCTCGCTGCGCGTGATCGTGGACGAGGACCAAGTCCAAGGAGGAGCGCGGCGGCGGAGTCTCGCCGCTTAGGTCGTTGAGTCGCAATGAGACCACGGTGCGCGGTGGTGGCGCGTCCTCGTCACGGGGGGACTCGACGGCCGGCGTCTGGCCGGCGCAGGCAACGAGTAGCGTCACAGACAGGGCCCTCCGAATCATCCCTCACCCCAGCCGAAGGCCTTGAGCTTCCGCTGAAGTGTTCGCCGATCGATGCCGAGCTGAACGGCGGCTTGGGTGATGTTGCCGTCCAGCGAAGCGAGGACGCGTTCGATGTGGGCGCGCTCGACATCCGCGAGACTCTGGTCGCTTGGTGGCGCAGGAGGCGCGGCCTCACGCGCTTCGCGGTGTCCAAAGACGCTCGCCGCGATCATCCGCCGAATCATCGACGCCTCCATCTCTTTTCCTTCGGCAAAAAGTGCCGCGCGCCGCAAGACATTGAGGAGCTCCCGAACGTTGCCCGGCCAGTCATATTCCTGAAGAGCGTCTCGCGCCGAATCGCTGAGGGAGATGTCGAGGCTAATGCGCGTGAGGAGGTTTTCTGCCAGCGGGACGATGTCCTCGCGTCTCTCTCGCAGCGGCTGAAGAACGAGCGGAAACACCTGGAGCCGAAAGTAGAGGTCTTCGCGAAAACGTCCGTCTTGAACGTCTTGCCAGAGGTCCCGGTTGGTCGCCGCGACGATACGCGCGTCGACATCGTGTTCCTTGGACTGCCCGACGCCGCGCACCTTCCGTGTCTCGAGCACTCGAAGCAGTTTGGCCTGAAGATCGATGGGCAGCTCGCCGAGCTCATCCACGAAGAGCGTGCCGCCCTGCGCATCACGAAAGAGTCCAGGGCGATCGCTCGTCGCGCCGGTGAAGGACCCGCGCTTGTGACCGAAGAGTTCGCTCTCGAAGAGGTCGCGGGGGACGCACGCGGCGTTCAGCGCGACGAACGCCCCCGGACGACCACTCGCACGGTGAAGATGTTGCGCAACGACCTCTTTGCCTGTTCCTGTTTCGCCGAAGAGCGTCACAGTCTCCGGCGTAGGGCCAACGGTCTCAACGAAACGTCGAACGTCCGAGCTCGCCTTAGACGTTCCGATCAAGGGCGGAATAGAAGCACCCTGCGCTTCGCCACGATGATGCTGCGTGTGTGCCACGGCGCTCTTCAAAATCGGCGCGAGCTCCTCGGCGTCGACGGGCTTCTCAAGAAAACTAAAAGCCCCGAGACGCATCGCCTCCACGGCTGCCTGGACGCTGCCATGACCGGTGAGGACGACGGCGGCGACGGGGCTGTTGCCGCGGCGCTTCAGCACGCCGAGCCCGCTCATGCCCTTCATCCGAAGGTCCAGCAGCATCGCGGAATAAGACTCGCCGGACGAGAGCTTGGTCAGCGCCTCTTCGCCGCTCGCCGCGTCGGCGACCTCGTAGCCCATACGGCGAAGCGCCTTCCCCATCGCGAAGCGAAAGCCGTCGTCGTCGTCTACTAAGAGAATGCGCCCTTCGCTCATGGTACCTGGCTACCGCCTTAGTTGAACGCGAGCAAGCGCGCCCCCGTGCTCGCGGTTTTCAAGGGAGAGCGTCCCCCCCATCTGGTGCACGATCATGTACGACATGTAGAGGCCAAGACCCGTGCCCTCGCCGGGGGGCTTCGTCGTCGCGAAGGGCTCAAAGAGGCGCTCGACCATCGACTCGTCGAGGCCCTCGCCTTCATCCGTGACCTGGATCTCGACGCCTTCATCCGACCCCATCGCAGATACCCGAACGATTCCGCCGCTTTCTCTGGAGGCATCCAAAGCGTTCTGCAGGAGGTTCACAAGCACCTGGACAAGGCGGTCGCCATCCGCCACCGCGTGAATCTGCACGCTCTCATCGATCTCGACGCGCCCATCGGGCCCACGTCCCGCCGTCACGATGGCGCGCGCTCGTTCCGCCGCGGCGAGGAGAGGAATGCTGTCGTGCGTCTCCGCACGCACCAGGTCGCCACCAGCAAGCAGCGCTTGAGTGATCTTGCCAAGGCGCCGCGTCTCGTCGCGAATGAGCGCCGCCGACTCGTCAAGGTCCTGGGTCTCGCTCGCGTGCTCCGGCGTCGCCGTTCGAAGTTCTTCGATGACGTGGCGCATGTCCGTAGCCAGCGTACTGATGGTGGCGAGGGGCGTGTTCAGTTCGTGGGCGACGCCCTGAGCGACGCGTCCCAGACTGGCGAGCCGCTCGGCGAGGAGAAGCTGTGCTTCAGCGAAGGTCTCTTGTGTTCGGTCGAGATAGAGATTCATGACGCGCGGCGCGTGGTCATCTTCGTCGATGGGGAATGTCAGCGCCTCGTAGACCCGCTCGTCATTGGACACTCGAACGGCAAAGCGATGTGTTCCACTTGCGCGTGGGCTGAGGGATGAACTCTGCGATTCAGGGGTGTGATTCTCACGCTCGGCGATGAGCTCAGCGCGACGATTGCGCCACAGCACCTGGCCGTCTCCGTCGACCACCTCGAGTCCTGCCTCGAGCTCGTCGAGGGTATTGCTCAGCAGTCGGTACTCGAGAGCTGCTGCGTCCCGTGCGGCTTCCAGCTCATGTTCGCGCTCGCGAATGTCGCGCATGGCGTGGCCCACGAGGTACGCGGCGCCGGCGAGGGTCAGGCCAAACGCGAGTAGACGAGAGATAACGCCAACGGGTTCGACGGGGTCCCACTGTCCAAGCTGAAGCGCCGGCATCCACTTCGTCAGCGCCAGCCACCCTGCGAAGAGCGCCGTGATGCCAACGGCGATGACAACGCGCCGTCGGTCGCTGAGGATCGCGACGAGGACGACGTGAAAGAGGTAGAACGCGCTGAAGGGTGAATCGAGTCCGCCAGACGCCCAAAGAAAGAACGTCAAAAGGGTGATGTCGGCCAACGCCTGGATGAACGGCGCCGTCAGCCCGCGTACAGGTTTTCGTTTTCGGTGGTTATGCCAAAGAAACGCGTTGTAGCAGAGCCCGCTCAGGCTCGTGGCGACGACCATCTCAGCGTTGACTCCGGGAACCACCTGAGTCGCGAGAAACGCCGCGACAAGCGCCGCAACCATCGCCTGCCACCGAAGCGCGATGAGCCACGCGACGCGTTCACGGCGAAAATCGCGGGTCCTTTTTCCCAGGGTTAGCGTGCCTCTTGGCGTCACTCGGGCAGTCTGGGGTCCATTCTCGCTCAGGTCGAGTGTCTGCGCGTAACTCGCCTCGATACGCCGGCCGGCTATAGTAGCGCCATGCGAGTCTTTCTTAGCGTTTGGATACTATTGGTCGCAGCGTGCCCGAGTGGCGAGACCCTCAGCGACGAGGCCCTCAATTCGCGTGTTGAGGAGCTCAGCGAGAGCCTGTCGGAGTGCGCGGGGAGCGATGTCGCTCAGCTCGAGGTGGAAGTGCATATCGCGGCAAACGGCGAGGTCGAAGAAGCTCGAGCCACGGGCTCGGCGCGCGCCGCCGCTTGCGTCGAGCGGATCATTCAGACTTGGACCTTTCCTTCAGCCGAGTCCGGCGTTGAAGCGCTCCTGCCCCTCACGATTACGCCTCCCGAAGAGGACTAGTCAGCAGTCGGCAGGATCTAGGCGCTGCGCTGCGCTGGGTCGGGCGGCGCCGAGTCCTGGGCGAGTCGCCAAAGCAAATACAAGAGCACTGCGGCGTGAAGCACGTCACCAAAGAGCAAGCTGTTGGCGATGGCGCTCGGGCCCTGCGTCCATTCTTCGCTCGTCTCTATCGAACGTATGACTTCACGGATCTGCGGCGCCGAATCTCGTATGTGGAAGTAATTGCTCGCTGCGTGCAGTCCCGTCCACACGAGGTTCGCAGCGATGGAGTTCCGAACCCACCAGACCGCGCTCTTGCGACCTCGGAGCAGCAACCCGCAGCCGATCATCAACATCAGCGAAACAACGAAGCCGCCGATGGCCAAGCCTCGACGGTGGGGGTTGTTCCACGCGATGTGTTTGATGGCTTGTTGGCCCTCCGCCACCTCCGAGGACAGAGAGCTGTCGGCGGCGACGTAGGGAAGGTCGTTGTACTGACCGACGGCGTTGCAAGCTCCGCACGAACCAAGGGACCCCGCGAAGATCGCCAAGAAAAGCAGTGAACGCTGCGCGTGTCCTTCTGGCCGCTCGGCTGTCATGGAGGGAGTGTGCTCTAGAAACCCACGCGGCGCATCACGGCGCGTGGCAAGCGGCGGATCACCGCCATGATCGCTCCCCACGGAGCGGGGGCGTACACGACCGGTGTGCCGCGTTCGATCGCGCTTAGCACTCGGCGTGCGACATCTTCGGGCTCGCCGGCGAAAGGAGGCGCGTCCAGGCCTTCCGTCATCTCCGTGCGGACGAAACCAGGTTTGACGGTGACGACTCGAAGCCCGGCGTGCCGGTACTTGTGGTCGAGGCCTTCGAGATAGCTGGACAGACCCGCCTTGCTCGCGCCGTAGATAATGACGGGCTTACGGCCACGTTCACCGGCGACGCTGCTGAACACGCAGAGCGTTCCGTTTTCGCGAATATGGCCTCGCGCGGCCTCACAGAACACCACAGTGTTGGTGAAGTTGATGCGGGTGAGGCGCTCCGCGAGGGAGGCGTCCGCTTCGAGCTCCTCTTGCGTGGCAAAGAGTCCCGCCGTCACCACGACGGTATCGATGTGGGCGAGCTCCGCCTTCGCCGCGTCCATCGCCGAAGCGAAAGTGGAGGTATCCTCAAGGTCGCAGTGTGCGTGGGCCACGCCGCCGATGGCGCCACGGACTTCTAAGTCTTGTGCGCAGCGCTTCAGCTTCTCCGGCGAACGACCGAGAAGGAAGAGTCGGTCTCCGCGCGCCGCCATCTGCCGGGCTAACGCTTCGCCCATGCCGCTGGTCGAGCCTAGAATGACGACGTTCATGACTACCGCACGAGGAGTTCGAAGAGCGCAAAGTTCTCGGCTTCGTCGGCGTCGATCTTTCCGTCGGACACGATCATCGCTCGCGCTGTCTCAAGAAAAAGCTCGCGGTGAGGCACAGGAATCTCTGCAGGATCGAGTTCATCGGCTGTTGGGGGAAGCTTCAGCCACTCGTCGACCTGGGCTTTCTCAGCGTCGTCGAGTTCGAGCTGTGTGACCAAACGACCAATAAATGCCCGTTCTTCGTCCTGAATCTCGAGGTCTGCCCATGCGAAGGAACACACAAACTTCATGAGGCGGAGCCGGTCTTCCCGGTCGAGGGTCTGAATCATAAGCGGACGATATCTGAGTCCGCGACCCATAGCGAGTGTTGTCTTGAGCCCACAAAGCGTGGGGCACCACCTACGCTTTGGGTGCTCTAAGTGCCTGATATCTGTGAGAAATCACCTCGCGCGCTTTGCGCGTTGCTCGGTTCACAGCCACGTTATGGTCCGAAATGTCGACCTATCCCATTTGTGTGATAGGAACCGGCGAATCTGGAGGAAAACACAATGAGTCGCTCTCTACTACTTGGTTTGTTCGTCACCCTCGCGGTGCCTATGGCCGCATCAGCGCAAACCCCTGCTACGCCCACCGACGCCGCCCAATTCGAGCAGTCTGCTTCGACGGAAGCTCCCGAGGAAGACAAGACCGAGTGGAATATCGCCGCCGGCGGTATCTTCAACAGCGGTAATACGCGCTCCTGGAGCCTGACCGCGGGCACCCAGTTCAACCTCGTGCGCGGCCGCCACGGCTTCGCCTTCAAGTTCCTCTTGGCCTACGGCCGAGCAGCGCTTCGCGATGAGACCACAGGCGAGTTCGGTGACACCCTCGACGTCGCGCGAAACACCAACACCACGGCTCGCTACGACTTCTACATCACGCCGAACGATGCGCTCTTCATCGCAGCCGCTCATCGTTGGGACACCTTCGCCGGTCTCGACACTCGATTGCAGGCACAGGTTGGTTACCTTCGAAACTTCATCAACGAAGACAACCATCGTTTCTGGGGCGAGCTCGGTTACGACTTCACCTTCGACAACTTCGACCCAGACCCACTCATCGATCCCATGACGATGCTGGAACTCGACGGCACCGACTCCGTCCACTCGGCGCGACTCTACGTTGGATACAAGAACCAGCTCAACGAGCACGTTCTCTTCACCACCGGCCTGGAGGCGCTCCTTGACCTTCAGAACTTCACGGACAACACCCGCCTCAACTTCGACGCTGGCCTCGCCGTCACCGTCGTCGACAGCCTTCAGCTCGGCATTGGCTTCAAGCTTCTGTACGACCAGGAGCCCGTTCAGGGACGCGAGACCGTCGACACCATCACCACTCTCAACCTTCTCTACTCACTGCTCTAATCATGATCAAACAAACACAAAAATGGTTGAGCACCCTCGCTGCTCTCTTCGTCTCCAGCGGCACCGCGTTCGCGCAAGAAGCGGAGGCAGCATCCGAAGCCGGTGGTGGCGGCTTCGAGTTCACCCCTGAAAAGATGATGGAATACGGCGAGAGCGCTGTTCCTTACCTTCTGAAGGCCATCGGTGCCCTCTTCGTCTTCTGGATCGGTCGTCGAATCATCGACAAGATCGTCAAGCTCCTCAACAACGTGATGGAGAAGCGCGGCATCGACCCAACGGTCGGTCGCTTCGCCTCCAACATGCTCAGCTACGCGCTCCTCGCGGGCCTTGTCCTCGGTATCCTCGGGTACTTCGGCGTCGACACCACGAGCTTCGCGGCTCTCATCGGCGCTATGGGCCTTGCCGTTGGCCTCGCCCTTCAGGGGACCCTTGGAAACTTCGCCGCTGGCGTCATGATCCTCGTCTTCAAGCCTTTCAAGGTTGGCGACTTCATCACCGCCGGTGGCTCTACCGGCACCGTCGAAGAGCTCGGTATCTTCAGCACTACGATCAAGACCAACGACAACCAGCAGGTTATCGTCCCCAACGGCAAGATCTTCGGCGACACCATCATCAACGTGGGTCACAACCCCATTCGCCGCGTCGACATCGACGTTGGCTGTGACTACAGCGCTGACATCGACGAGTGCCGCGCGACCCTTGAAACGGTCGTCGACCACATCCCCGACATGATCAAGGACCCCGCTCCTCAGATCTTCCTCGCAAGCCTCGGCGGCTCCTCCGTTGACTGGCAGGTCCGAATCTGGTGCGACACGCCCAAGTACTGGGACGTTCACCAGCAGACCGTTCGCGCCATCAAGAAGGTCCTCGACGAGAAGGGCATCGGCATCCCGTTCCCACAGATGGATGTTCACCTCGACAAGTAAGGATTCGGAACGATGAAAGAAACGATCATTAAGAAGTTGCAGGAGGTCGTTGGCCTCTCCGAAGAACAGGCCACGAAGGCCGCCGATGTCATCATGGATGTCGTCAGCGGCAAAGACGGCGAGGGCGGCATCGCCTCGAAGCTCGGCGGAATGGCCAGTGGCCTCGGCGGTATGCTCGGAGGCGACAAAGAGGAGAGCTAGGCTCCCGCTTTGCCCTATCTAGGCTTCTTTTTCGGAGCCCAATCGCCGCAGCATCCCGCTGCGGCGTTTTTTTATGTCGATTTACGTCCCGGATCAGCGGTACTCAGCCCTGGGGAGAAATAGGAAGTCATGCTTCGCGAACTAGGAATTATCATCGCCATCGCTGTCGGGGCCACGTTGGTGGCACCGAAACCCGCGCAAGCGGACAGCGGTCGCTTTCACCTCCACCTCGACCTCGGTCTTGGGGTACCGGTCACGGGCCCGACGAGTCGGCGGAGCACTCACTCCAGCGATCGACCTATGGGTGGTGTTGGCTGGCTTTCGGCGGACTACCAGTTGGCCCCGCCCGTCGCCATCGAGCTGATCTTCGGATATGGCGGTTTCGGCCGACCCTTCGAACGTTCAAGGACCACAGGAGCGAGCTTCACGCACATTGGAATTGGCGCTCGCTTTCGTTTCATCGACGACGACGCGGGCTACAACAACGAGCCCGACGGCAACCTGCTCAGCAACCTCTGGGTCTCCGCCCACATCGGTTTTATGAGCTACGACAAATCGCAGTTCGGAGTCGATGCCGCCATCGGCTACGAACTCAGCGTAGTGCGGCCTTTTCAGCTGGGTGTGTTTGCCCGCACCGCCATCATGTTCGCCGGCCGCAACGACAGCGCTGACATGATCGTCGTCGCCGGTCTGACTCTGGGGCTTGAGCTTGTGGGCACCCGCGGCGCTACGGACAGCGACGGCGACGGACTCCCGGACGCACGCGAGGAAGAACTCGGTACGGACCCCTACGACGAGGACACCGACGGCGACCTGATCTCCGACGGCGTCGAAGATGCCACGGGCACCAATCCGATGGAGCGCGACACCGACAACGACGGTCTCAACGACGGCGTCGAAGACTCCAACCAGAACGGAAGTCTCGACGATGGGGAGACAGACCCACGACTCACAGACACCGATGGCGGCGGCATGTCCGACCCGGACGAAGTGCGCACTCTGGGTCAAGACCCGCAGTACCCAGGCGATGACGACAGCGACAACGACGGCGTCGCCAACAGCTTCGACTCTTGCCCGGGAACGCCTGCGGAGACCGAGGTCAACGGCGTCGGCTGTCCACCGGTTCCGGAGACCTTCACCCTTGAGGGCGTCCGCTTCCAGAGTTCACGGGCGAACATCCTCGACGAGTCCGAGAGCATCCTCTTGGAAGCACTCGAGACGCTTCGCCGAATGCCCGAAGACGCGCGCTTCGAGATCGCCGGGCACACCGACAGTCAGGGCACCACCGCGGCGAACCAGCGCCTCTCCCAGCAGCGTGCAGAAGCTGTCCTTCGCTGGCTCATTGAGCACGGCCTAGACCGCAGTCGCTTTGAGGCCCGGGGCTATGGCGAGGAGGAGCCCATCGACACCAACGACACAGAAGAAGGTCGCGCTCACAATCGGCGCATCGAGTTCCGGCGCCTGTAGCGTTCTTCGCTTCGTTCACTTGGCCTACTCGATTGCTTTTGCTTTCGGGTAGGCCTTTTGCGTTCTGGCCTCGGCTCTCGTGTGTGCGCTCCGCGCCGAAGGCATTCTGGACTACGGGTAGGTCTCGTCGACCTCGCCGGAGAAGCTGTGGATACGCACACGCGGTGGGCCGCACCTATGCGTTAGGTACGCCAGAACTGCGTCTTCTTCTCGCAGGTCTAGGATGCCTCGCGACCCATCGAACTCACCGCCGATATCCGTCGCTACCACGAGCAGGCCCTCTTCGATCGCCCGAACACTTGTCCACGCGGCTTCGTGCGAAGTGAAGTGAGCATGCCACCCGCCGAACCCGACGGAGGGGTCCCCATGGCTCAGCCAGAGAATGATCGCCAAGAAAGGGTCCTCCGTTGGCGATTCAACCGTGAGCGCCGCGTTCGTCGTCTCGCCGGAGCCCTTTGCTAAAGCGGACAAGTAGGGGCGCCATTCCGGGCGCCTGGACAGTACGAAATGGAAGAACGCATCTTCTTCGTCCGTGAGAGTCACGCCTTGATGATCTTCAGTCGCGGAGGTTGTGTCTCTTCAGCAGATGGAAAAGGTGCGAGCGATCCATCTTTGCGCCACGGGCGGCCGCAGCCACGTTGCCACCCGACTCGTCGAGCCAGTGCTTCAAGTAGCGCTGCTCGAAGAGCATCAGTGCATGGGCCCGAGCGTCTTTGTAGTTCATCGCCAGCGTTGGCGAAAACGGGTCATCTCCGGTTTCGTTTGCGATCTCGGAGGAGAGCCTTGGAGCCTCGCCCATCGCCAGCGTCGCTTCCACCAGGTTGCGAAGCTCTCGTACGTTTCCGGGCCAGTGATGTCCCGCGAGCCCTTCAAAGAAGCTCTCATTGAAAAGGGCGATGTCGTCTTGGCTGGGTGCGCCACCACAGAGTTCATCACGAAAGTGAGCGACGAGAGATTCGATGTCCTCACGTCGCTCCCGCAGTGGAGGAAGCGTGAGGGTAACAACAGCGAGTCGATAGTAGAGGTCGAGACGAAAGCGCCCTTCGTTGACCTCCGCGCGCAGGTCGCGGTTCGTGGCGGCGATGACACGAACATCCACGGCGACATCGGACTGGCCGCCGACGGGGCGAATGCGTTTTCGCTCGAGGGCGCCGAGAAGAACAGACTGGAGGCTCGCGGGCAGCTCGCCGAGCTCATCCAAGAACAGAGTGCCACCGTGGGCTCGTTCAAAAGCGCCGGTGTGTTTGCGTTCGGCGCCGGTGAACGCGCCACGTTCATGGCCGAAGAGCTCGCTTGCGACCAGGTTCGGCGCAATGGCCCCACAGTCCACCGTGACGAAAGGTCCGGAGCTGCGTTTGCCGGCGTCGTGAAGCGCGCGGGCGACGAGCTCTTTCCCGGTCCCGCTTTCACCGATCACCAAACACGACGCGCCCGAGGCTGCGACGCGACCTGTCAACGCGAGGAGCTGCTGAATGGCGCTGCTCTCGCCGACAATTCCGTCGATGGGTGTGACGCCCATGGAGCGCGTCTCGCCGTGTGAGATCGCGATGGTCGTCTGACCTACCTGCACATCCGCACGCGTCGGCAGGGTTCCTCGACCAATGCGCACTCGGCCCACGCGGGTACCATTTGTCGAGCGGTGGTCCGTGACGTGAATGCCGCCGGGTGTGGCTTCGAACTCGGCGTGGAAGCGAGAGACGGTCTTGTCCGTCAGCACGAGGTCGTTGCCAACGCCGCTCCCCACGGTGAGGATTGGACCTTCACTTGCAACTCGTTTGCCTGCATCCGGCCCGGAAACGACCTCCACGCTCAGGGTGCTGAGCTCAAGGTCCCGCGTTAGGGAATCCACCGGCAATGTCGTTTTCTCGTTCACGGGGTCGACCTTAACATGAAGGCGAGCGCCGAACGACACCCTTGAACGTAGGAATTTGCAGGTTTTCTGGGTCGTGCATCCCAGGTCGATGTGCTCTACGCTCGCCCTCATGTCGGGCATCTCCAACCCGCGGATCCCTTTTCGCTTCAAGTTGACCCTTCTGGGAGCCGCGCTTGCCACGATTCCTCTGGCTTTCGTCGGCTGGCGCGTCCTCGACGTGAACAAGCAAGCTGTAAAAGCCAACAGCCACGAGATCCAACTCGCGATCTTGGAAGACATCGCGCGAACCATTGAGGAGAGCTTCGCCGACGCCCAGGATGCCCTCGACGGTGTCGGCCGGGTCCTTACGGATACTTCTCTTGACGAAGGCTCTACGGAGCGACTCGCAGCGAACATTCTCTCCAGCCACGCCCGGGTCGACCACGCAGGAATCTATGGACCCGATGGGGGCTTTCTCGACGCACTCGTTGAAGAACGCGCCGAGGGAGTAGAGCTGCCGCCGCAGTTGGATGACAACACCATCGAAGAAGCGTCTTCGGAAGGCGTCGCGACGGGCGCGGCCCAACTCGTTCTCGGATCGCCGCGTGTGATGATCGTGCTGCCACTACGCGTGGGCGATCAGGTCAGCGGCTACGTTGCAACCTACCTAAGCCTGGACGCGCTGCAGTCGCGCGTCGAGCGCCTCAACGAGCTGCGCTTCGAAGGTCGGCCGGACTCTCTCTTCGTCGTCGACAACGAGCGGCGTCTCATCGCGCATCCATCGCACACGGCAGGTTTCCTCGAGCCTATGGACGAACCCGTGCTCGAAGGGATCGCCGAGCGCGTGCTCACGGAGAACTACCAACAGTCAGGCGAGTTCGAACGCGCCGGCGACGGGATGGTGGGAACGGTCGTCGGTTTGCGCTTTGTTCCGTGGGCGCTTGTGGCGCAGGTCCCGCAATCCGTTGCCTACGTGTCCCTTTTTCGAATCCGCCAAATCGTACTCATCACGTTGGCCATCGTTATCTTCCTTTCGCTGATCGCAGCGTTCTATGTGGCACGGCAGATTACGCACCCTATTCGTCAGCTCGCGGCATTTGCGGGGGATCTCGCCGCGCGACGTTTCGACCGTCGCATCACCGTTGAGACGCGCGATGAGCTGGGCGTTCTCGGTGATGTAATGAGCGCCGCCGCGGCTGAGCTGCAAGGAAGCGAAGAGCGAATACGTGAAGAGATTGCGATTCGGAGCGACCTTGGTCGCTATCTGCCCCACGAGCTGGTGGAGAAGGTCGTCGCGCGCGAACAGGATATGGCCCTTGGCGGTGCACGTCGAAACGTGTCCGTACTCTTCGCCGACGTCGTCGCCTTCACGCCTTTGACGGACCGACTCGCGGCGGAAGAAGTCGTCGGCCTCCTCAACGAGCTTTTCACGATTATGACGGACATTGTCTTTCGGCACGACGGGACCATCGACAAGTTTATCGGCGATTGCGTGATGGCGGTTTGGGGAGCCGCCGACACCGATGATGACCACGCCGCGAAAGCTGTCGCTGCGGCGGACGACATGATGCGCTGGCTCGAAGCCGGAAACTCCGTATGGGAGGAACGTTTCGGCATTCGAATCGAGCTGGCCATCGGGATCAACACGGGCGACGCCGTTGTGGGCAACATCGGCAGCGAGTCGCGCATGGAGTACACAGTCATCGGTGACACCGTCAACGTGGCGGCGCGTCTTGAGAGTATCGCGCGCCCCTCACAGATTCTGATCACCGCGGCTACGGCAAAGGCCATCGACGATGCCTTTGACGTTCGGAGCCTGGGGATGCGCAAGCTGTCGGGTCGGAAGGAAGAGCTAGAGCTCTTCGAGGTCTCCCCGTGAGCGCCAAGCTTCCCGCCGTCGGCGACGTCATCGCAGGTCGCTACAAAGTGCTGGAGCGCATTGGCGAAGGAGGAATGGGCGCCGTCTTTCGGACCGAGCAGGTCGGCCTCGGGCGTGAGGTCGCCGTCAAGATCATCCTCCCTGAGAAAGCGGGCTCCGAGCGCGCTCGAAAACGGTTCCTTCGCGAGGCGCGTGTCACCGCGTCCGTCAAGCACACCGGCGTCGTTCAGATCCTCGAGTACGGCGACGAGGGCGGGCTGCTCTTCATCGCGATGGAGCTTCTGAACGGCCCAACGCTTCGTGACCTCGTCGACTTCGACAAGCCGCCTCTTGGACAATCCAAAGCGATCTCTTACGCGTTGGAGGTGGCGGAGATCCTCGACGCCACCGCGCGATTGCCGCTCGTCCACCGCGACCTGAAGCCCGAGAACATTCTCTTCGACACCAACGTGAGCGGCGAAGAGCGGATCGTTCTCGTCGACTTTGGATTGGCCTTCGCCACCGAAGGGGACGCCACGACCGGTCGTCTCACGCAGGAAGGCGTTCTGTCCGGAACGCCGGACTATATGTCTCCGGAGCAATGCCGCGCAGACGCTGTCGGCCCGCCCTGCGATGTGTATGCGCTCGGCTGCATCCTCTACGAGATGCTCACGAGTCAGCCTCCTTTTCGTGGTGAGCCTGCGGTGCTTCTCTCGCGTCATCTATTCGCCCCTCCGAAGTCGATCCGAGTGGCCCATCCAGACATCGAGGTTCACGGGTCGCTCGATGAGCTTCTTATGGAGATGCTCGACAAGAATCCGCAGACGCGCCCGACGGCCGCGACCGTCGTCGACCGACTTCGCCGATTGGACGCTCGCGCACCTGAGCGTATGAGCGGTCGCGCTGAAGGTACCGACCGCCATGGGCGTGCAGCTCGTATGGTGAGCTCGCCCAGTGTTCATCCGCCGCCGACAAGTCCGCTGACGCGTCTCGGTCGACTGCTGTGGGTGGGGCCGCTAGAAGAAGCCGAGCATCTCGCGCTTTCGGTGGCAGGAGTGCAGGTACGTGTCGTCGAAGAGGGCTCCCCAGAGCTGCTGAATTCCGTCGACCCCGTCTTTTTGACCGCACCCACCACGGACCTGGTCGCGTCCTTGTGCACCACGCACGCCGTGATCGTCGCCGTGTCTTCGGCTGATATCGGGGAGCTGAGCCAAATGCTCCGAGCGGGCGCTTCCGAGGCGGTCCCCAGCGGTTCGGATTCCAGCGATCTTGTTCGCAAGGTCACCCGCGTGCTCCGCCGCCGTCGTCGCAAGTAAGAGAAATCTCATTCACCCGTTTGGGGGCTTTGGACTCTTCCAGCCACAGGCGAACATCGGTCATGGTCTCGAAAAGCTTTGACCGCGGGGCGCTCTGATCCGACGCTCCCGGATATGCGTTGGAGAAAAGTCGGCGAGCTCCTCGGCGGGCGCTACCGCCTGAAGCGATCTCTCGCGCACGATGAGAGTACGGGCACTTACTACAACGCCTACGACGAACGGCTTCGTCGACCCGTCACCGTCAAGTGTCTTCATGAGAGTCGCAACGAGCGAACCCTGAGACGCTACGAGCGCGAGGCACGCATTCTCGGTGCTCTGAATCACGAGACACTCCTTCAGGTCTACGACGTCGTATTGGATGAAGATGATCCGTACCTTGTCATGGAGGGGGTGGATGCGGAGCCGCTCTCGACTTTCCTGAAGGCCCCGATGGAAGTGGACGCTGCCTGCGACATCGCGGAGTCACTCACCGAAGGCCTCAACCTCGCTCACGCACGCGGGTTCGTTCATCGGCGCATGCTCCCAGACTTTGTGCTCATGAACGAAGAAGGCGGCGCGAAGCTAATCGGTTTTGGTCGTGCAAGCCTGGGCGGCGGTCATAGCTCATCGACCAGTGATATTCAGGCGGGTCCCAGTCCATTCACGAGCCCCGAGCTCTTCCTCCGTGATGACCGCGATCCGCGTACGGACCTGTACGGGATCGGTGGCGTTCTCTATTTCCTTTTGACCGGCCAACCGCCCGTCGTCATCGAGGGGCCGGGAGTCGCGGAGGCGATCCGCGCCGTGATGCAAGGGCCGCGCACGCCCCTTCGCGAGCATCGCCCCGAGCTGAGTCCTGCCCTCGACGCGTTCCTTACACGCTGTCTGGCCCTCGAAGTTAACGACCGCCCACAAAGCGCCGTGGATCTGCTCAGCGAGCTGCGCGCAGCACGCGACGCGGCGCCGTCGGTCGAAACAAGCAACGATACCCCGGCGAGAAGTGACGACGCCCCCGTCCGTCCAGGCGAGAAGCTTGCGGAACGCTACGTCGCAGAATCCGTCATCGGTCGAGGCTCCCACGGCACCGTCATTCTGGCGCGTGACTTTGAGCTGCAGCGCGATGTCGCCATCAAGTTCATTCAAGGCGGAACGGCGGAGCTCCTCCCGGAGGCGCGGGCCATGGCCAGGGTCACCCATCCAAATGTTGTGCAGGTGTACGACGTGGGCACCCACCCTCCCTATGCCTACCTCGTGATGGAAAACGTGCCTGGGCATTCCGTCGAGGACCGTCTCCAGAGCGGTCCTGTCAAGCTCGACGAGGCCATCGCCATCGTCGACCAGGCGGCGCGCGGACTCGAAGCGATTCACTCCGCGGGACTTGTTCACGGCGACATCAAGCCCAGCAATATTCTGATCGGGCCGGCCTATCGCGTTTGTCTCGCGGACTTCGGTTTGGTCCGCACTTTTGCGACGTACGCCGGGGATGAAGGTCTGGGCGGCACACCTGGGTACTTCGCGCCAGAGCGAGTCACTCGAACGATCCGCGAAGAGACGGCTCGAGCCATCGATATCTATTCGTTAGGCATTCTCACCTACGAGTTGCTGACGGGTGAGCTTCCCTATCAGGGGAAAACGCCACTCGAGGTACTAGAGCGTCACCGCGCTGCGCCTCTCCCCGTGCTACCAGCCAGCCTTGGCGTCAGTGCTTTTGACGAAGTGATCTCCTGCGCCCTCGCGAAGTCACCTGACGCGCGGTTCAACAGCGCCAAAGCGTTTCGTCGCGCGCTCCTCGATGCACACACAAAGCAGGTTCAGGCTCCCCGCTCGGCGGACGTGCTGCTCGTACAGTCCGTGGACCGCTCCCGTGGCGAAACACGTCAGAGCATCATGCAACAAGTCCAGGGGGCCAATGTGCGCACGGCCTCGGGAGGCTCCGCAGCCCTCGAGAGCATTCGAGACCAGCGCCCCGACCTCGTCTTGATGGACATGCAGCTCAGCGACATGAACGGCATCGAGTTCGCCGCCACGCTGCGGGCAAACCACGATGTTCCGCCGCCGATCGTCGTGTTCTCCGCGGTGGGTTCCGCTTCTGACTGGCAGGTTCTCTCGGCGCTCGGGGTGGAGGCGTTCCTCTTGGAGCCCGTCGACCCCGAGATGCTCGCGCTCACCGTTCGGCGTGTCTTGGCGCGCGTGAGCACGCGGCCGCCGGCTGCCGCTTCGGCCCCCCGGTAGCGCTAGATTTCGACGAGATACTCGTCGCGTGTCTTCCGTTCGATAGCCGGCACCTCACAACCCTCAGCCGGGTAGCCGACGGGAATCAGAAGAAAGGGCCGTTCGTTGTTCGGTCGCTTCAGCAACTCCGTCAGAAACTTCATGGGGCTGGGCGTGTGCGTCAGCGTCGCAAAGCCGGCGTCGTGGAGCGCCGAAAGAAGCACGCCCGTTGCGATTCCGACGGACTCGCTCACGTAGTAGTGCCTCTCACCCTCTGCTCCGGTTCGCTGCGCGAAGACCACGATGAGAGCCGGCGCGTCATCCAAGAAAGGCTTTTCTGGGCCGGTCCCAAAAGCGGCGAGGTCTTCCAGCCAGCCCTCCGGCGCGCGACCGCTGTAGAAGGCTCGCTCCTCTTCCTCGGCAGCTTCACGGATGGCTGACTTCGTCGCGGGATCGCTTACGAGGACGAAAGTCCACGGCTGTTTGTGTGCCCCACTCGGGGCCGTCGATGCCGCGTCGATGCACGTTCGAACAGCATCAAGCGGGATTGCGCGGCTCGAATACTCACGAACCGATCGCCGCCGGGCTACATTTTCTTGGAACGCTTTGGCCCGAGTCTGGCTCTCTTCGGGGGTTCGGCGTTCGAAATCCAACGGTTTCATGGCGGGCATCCTGGAGGGTGGCACTTTCGCGCCATTGCTCAAGGTTTTCCCGTCAACCTTCTTACGGATGCCAACTGCTCGTAACTAATCAGTTTTTAGAGAATCTCGGCGCCTGACGCCCAGCGGAGCCTGCTGCTCACACGCCATGGTCCGCTGAAAAACGGCCAAAAACTCTTGAAAATGGGGGTGTTAGGCAGAAAGTGGGCGGGCTGGCACACCGATTGCTCTACAGTTTGCCGCTCCCAGTTCCCCAATGCTTGTCGTGCGTTCCATGACAGCCCTCACCACCCGGTCATCGCCCTCTCTACCTGGGGCGTTGACAAAGACGCTCCATCTGACAGAGAAGAGCGCTTGCTTGTTCGTTAGCGAACCCTTCGGAGAGACTTCGTGAAGTACGTCCCACTTCTTACTTTAGCGCTTATGATTGCCCTTCCAGCGCACGCTCAAACCGTGCCCGCTGAAGAGGCCCCCCCCACCGACGCTCCTGCGCCCGAGGTTGCCCCAGGCGAGGAGCCCGAGCCTGAAGTCAGCGAGCCTGTCGCAGAGCCCGAGCCCGAGGTGAGCGCGCCGGTAGCGGAGCCTGAGCCAGAAGTTAGCGAGCCGGAGCCAGAGGTCAGCGATGACGCGGCCGGGCTTGGTACCGCTTCCCCTGAAGCTCAGACTCAGGACGACCTGCAAGAAGCCGAGGCTGAAACGGGCGCGGCGGCAACTCCGACCGAAGAAGCCGCCGCTTCCGCTGCGGAGCGAGCACGCGCCAGTAACGAGAACAGCGGAACGCTGTCTGCGGCCGAGCGCCTCGCCTCTGTTGCAGGTGGACAGGGTGTCCCGTGGACCTTCCCAATCAACTGGTCGAACAACCTCAGCGTCGACTCGTTGCGGCCCACACGTCGACTGACCTACAACCCCTTCTACTCGATGACGTTTAGCGCTGCGCCTCGCTACATCTTCTCGCCCGTTGTCTCGATCGGTGCGCGAATGTCCCTCGACGTGGAGTTCACCGACTCCAACCTCACGCCTGAAAGTCGCGACCTTGAGTGGGGAGACCTTCAGCTCGACACGACCTTCGCACTTCCATGGCATCCAGGTGGCCTCATCATCGCGCCAGCCGTCGCTGTGCGCTTGCCAACCAGCCAGCTCAGCCGTGGTCAGAGCCGCGCCCTTGGTCCAACAGCTCGACTCGGCATCATCAAGGTCTTTGGCGTCCTCGACGGCCTCGTCGTGGGTGGCTCTCTTGGCTACACTTTTTGGGTTCATCATGACGGACAACGTCAGCAGCGCGTTGGCACCGCCGGCGCCGACAACACCGGCGTCGACAGCACAGGCCGACCGTTCGATATCAACGGCAACGCCGGCGGCGCACCAAGCTGCCCAGGCGCGTCGAACTCGCCGGATGCAACGAACTTCGGAGTCCGAGGGTGTGCCGGTGGCAACCAAGTCCGGCATCAGCCATCCATCGCGGCCTTCGTTTCGTTGGTCCCGGTCAACCACCTGACCGTGAGCGTGAGCTTCGCCGCGTTCTGGCTCGTGAACCGCGGTCATGATGTCAGCTACCTTTCCCCTGACCAGGTTGTGACAGCGGACGGTCAGCCTGTTGCCGTTGGCGACAACAGCCCCACGCACACGACGACTGTGACGTCGTTCTCCGCCAGCGTGAGTTGGGACTTTTCGTCTTGGCTCACCGCTTCCCTTGGCTACAGCACGCTCTCGTTCTACCCCGACAGCGATGGTTCGTTCGAGAACTTCATCTACAACGAGAACAGTCAGTTCAACTTGGGGCTTTCGTTCCGACCAGGAGCCCTCACCACGCAGCTTCGCTCTGAAGCCGCAGCCGAAGAAGAGCAGGCCGCTGAGGCCGCTCTTCAGCGCGTCGCTTTCTAGTCCAGCTAGTTCAGCAACATTCGAAAGCACCCATTGCCTCGGCAAGGGTGCTTTCCTGCATTAAGCTGGGCCCTCGTGAAACGGCTCATCATGGTTTTGCTCTCCGCTGCGCTCGTCGTTGGGGTCCTCATTCTCACGTCGGACGCCTACTCCTTTCGCCCGTGGGTGGAGCTCGCTCACCCCGAGGTTCAGTGGATCAGCGGAACGTCCCTTGAGACCCAGCTTGAGGAGAGGGCGGACGTGATGCTGATCGATGTACGCACACAAGAGGAATACGACGCGAGCCACCTGCCGGGCGCTCTGCGGGCTGGCGCGACGCCGTCCCCAGGCCAAGCCGTGGTGGTGTACTGCTCCTTGGGTGTACGCAGCGCCGACTATGCGGAGCGGCTCCAAAGTGAAGGAGTCGAGGTACATAACCTCGATGGCGGCATCTTTGCTTGGGCGAACGCCGGTCGCCCCATCGAGAATACAGACGGCGCAACGCGTGATGTGCACCCGTACAATCGCTTCTTCGGACTCTTCCTCGACGAGTAGGTCGGAGCGGTTTGACGTCTTTCAAAAGAGGAGCACGCTCGCACCATGAAGACAGTGTTCGTCGGCCAGACTGGTATGCGCGTTTCCGCTCTCGCGATGGGGACGATGAGCTTCGGTGGCGACGCCGACGCCAAGACAAGCGGTGCGCTCTACGCTGCGGCGAGAGACGCGGGCATCAATCACTTCGACACCGCCAATATCTACAACAAAGGTGAGTCCGAACGCATCCTTGGCCAGCTCGCCAAGAGCGACCGAGACCAACTCGTTCTTGGAACGAAGATCTACTTCGCTGCCGGGGCAGGACCCAACGACAGGGGCTCATCGCGCTACCACATTCGCGCCGCCGTGGAAGGTTGCCTTCGGAGGCTACAGACCGACCGCATCGATGTTCTGTACCTACACCGCTGGGATGAGGAGACGGCCCTTGATGAAACACTCCGCGCCGTCGAAGATCTGTGTCGCGCTGGCAAGGTTCTCTACCCAGCTGTCAGCAACTTTGCTGCGTGGCAAACGGCGAAGGCGCTTGGCGTCCAAGCGCAGCGGCAGTGGAGCCCGCTTTGTGCGATCCAGCCGATGTACAATCTTGTGAAGCGGCAGGCGGAGGTGGAGCTGCTGCCGATGGCCCTCGCCGAGGGACTGGCTGTCTTCCCTTACTCTCCCCTCGGTGGCGGCCTGCTTACAGGAAAGTACGGAACCGACGCGCGGCCGGCATCTGGGCGGATCGTGGACAGCAAGATGTACCTGACGCGATATGGGCAAGAAGCGAACTTCGCGAGTGCCGGAGCCTTCACAGACTTTGCGGCGGAGCTCGGCGTTCACCCCGTTACTCTCGCCATCGCTTGGGTTCGAAGTCACCCCGCGGTGACCGCGCCCATTCTCGGCGCACGAAACGTCGATCAGTTGGCCCCAGCTCTCGCCGCGGCGGAACTTGAGCTCGACGAAGAAACTCGGGCAAAGATCAGTGAACTGAGCGCGACGCCTGCGCCGGCCACCGACCGACGCGAAGAACAGAACGCCGACTTTCTAGGCGCGCGCTAGGAGCGAGGCGTGTTCACCTAGCGGCCGATGCCGACGCCACCCGGGCCGACAATGCCGGTCCCGCTTGGCCCGCTGATGGTCTGTCCCATCGTCGCTTCGATCATCTGGCTATCCGCCGCTTCGATCATCTGGCTACCCGCCGCCTCGATGGGGCGCCCCCCTGGACCTCGGATGGTCTGTGCGCCCATGCCGTACGGGACCTCGGCTGGAGCGGCAGGCTCCGTCGGCGCGGCTTCCATGTTGGGTGGAGGCGCCACAGGTTCGAGTTCGATGCTCGTCGTAATCGTAATCGGCGCGTTCTCAATTTCGCCACGCAAGCGGACCCGCTGCAGTCGAGTCTGAAGGCAGGCGAGCGTCGTGGCTGGCATCGCAGGACCGGACACTGTTCCGCGGGAGATGATGCCGTTCTCTGTGACCACTGCGCTGAAACGGATCGACACGCGCGTCGTATGCATGCCGAGGGCGCCACAGCTCGTCGGTGAGCCGATGGCCGCGCGAAGCTCAGCCGCGAAGTCTCGCTCTGCGTCCGTCGTCTCTTCTTCCACCTCACGCGTCTCGCGGATCTCCGTCGGTCCCATGAGCCGCCGTTCCGGCGCTTGGTGTTGTGGAGCGAACGGGTCTGGTGTGGGAGTGGCGACTTCCGCGGCGACGGCGCCGCCCATGTTGTTGTTGTCTTGTACGCCGCGGGGTGGAGTTCGGTCGTCGTCCTCGCCGCATCCGAGAGCGGGGCCAAGAACGAGGGCCAGAGCGAGCCAGCGGGGAGCGTTGAGCCGTGCCATCGCTCCATCATAGTGCAAAGGACAAGACCCCGGCGAGTTCGTGGAGCCCTGCGAGGGCTAGAGTTGCAGCCCTACACGCTGAGCTTGCTCTCGCACGGAGCGGATGACGTCTTGTTGGCTAGCGATCACCGTGCGGGCTGTGGAGCGGTCTCGCGCGAAACTCTCTCCATACCTTCGCTCTCGTGTTCGAAGATGATCATCGAGACGGCAGATGCTCTCGATGGATCGAGCGAGTTGGAGTGCGGGCTGAGCGGCGCGCGGGCCGAGATCCGCCGCGTAGTCCTTGAGGCTCGCGAAGGACGGGTGGAAACACGGGAGCGGGTCACGAGCGACGAGTTGTTCGACGTGAGCGAGCTGTCGTAGGAGCTCGGCGCGATCTCCGGGTGGCAGTATCGTCTCGTCCCGTCGTTCGAGATCACGCCGGGCTCTGTCGAAGCTCCCTCGAAGACGGGTGATGCGCGTGGCTCGACTCGAGCGGTCTCCGTCAAGCTCCACGAGCTTCTCGCACATGAACTCCCTCGAGTGTGAGGTGGAGCGCGGCTGCATGTCTTCCGGTATTCCAGGCACGGCGCTCGGAGCGCGACACACCGTGCGCGCGTCAGTACCACGGCGCTCGGTTTCGTCGAGCCACCGAAGCACACGCTCGTAGTTTGCGATCCGAGCCTCGGCTTGACGAATCGTCGTGTTCCACGCGCTTCGGTTCGACTCGGCGGCGGCGCGCATGGCGTCCGCGACCGGCCCCGGCGGAGCTAGCGGCGGAGCCGTTTGCGATGGCGCTGCCGTTTGCGGTGGCGCTGCGGGTGGGGCGCCTACTTCCGGCGACTCGCGCCTGGTCGGTGTCATCGCGCTGGCGCGCGCATCCCTGCCGTCTTCCCCGTCGTCTTCCACGAAGCTTGGGGAAGCTTCGGGCGCGACAGAGGGCGCGATGACCTCGGGTTCGGCAACGACGTTGGGGGCGGCGACGGTATCGTCGAGGGAGGGTTCCATCCGGGCGGACGACACCTCTTGGGGGATGACCACACTCGACGCCGAGTTCAACACGATGCCAAGGGTGATGGCGCCGGCCGCGACGACGATGGCGAGCGCCACGGCCACCATACGTCCACGCTTCGGCTTCTGTTCCGGGACGAAGCGCGGCGTTGCACGGGTCGGCGGAAGAACCGGCTCGCTGAGAGCGCCCGCACTGACCGGCGCAGGAACGTCACCACGGGCGACGCGAACCAACGCCCGAAACTCCGCGACGCTGGCCGGGCGTCCATCGCGTCCTTTGCCCAGCGCGCGGAGAATCAGAGTCTCCAATTCGTCCGGGAGCTGAACACCGCGCATGCGCAAGGGCTGCGGCGGAGTCATGAGCACCTTCGAGAGAATGGCCGTCAGGTTGGGGCCCTCAAAGGGAGGGTGGCCGCAAAGCATCTCGTAGAGCACCGCCGAGAGCGAGTACACGTCCGAGCGAACGTCGAGCTCTTCGCCGAGGGCCTGCTCCGGTGACATGTACAGCGGCGTGCCCATCGTCTGACCCGTCGCCGTTAGCTTGGTGCGTTCGGGGTCCACGGATTTTGCGAGCCCAAAGTCCAGAAGCACCGCGCGCTCGGGCAGCTCGCCTTCACGGCGAAGAAAAATATTCGAGGGCTTCAGGTCACGGTGCAGAACGCCCGCGGAGTGCGCTGCACCGAGGGCATCGGCGACCTCGTCAAAACGATCGAGGGCCTCGTCCATGGGCATCGCTCGTTGAGCGATTCGGCGCGCGAGGTCGATGCCAACGAGGTGGTCCATGACGAGGTACGCGAGGCCATCCTCGTTCTCGTGGAAGTCGTGAATCGCCACCACACCGGGGTGCCCGATCGCTGAGAGGGCTTCCGCTTCTCGCCGAAATCGTGGCAGGGCCGAGTCGTCGTTGTCCGTGAGAACCTTGAGCGCGTAGCTGCGCCCGGTGCGCACGTGTACGGCCCGATACACTTGGCCAATGCCGCCCTCGCCGATGGGGGCTCCCACTTGGTAAGGACCAAGCTGTTGGCCGCTGAGACTCCCGCTCACCTTGAGAGGGTGGCGAACGCGAGACGAACATGCCAGGGGATCCATCATGAAACGCGCCGTACAGTCTGTCCTGGCACTGGCGGGGCTTGTTTTGCTCGGTTTCGCGCTGAGGTACACCCTCGACGACGGAGCCCCACGGAGCGAGGAGGCCATCGGGGACCCGGTGGACTCTGAAGTTGAAGACGAGGTTCGCCCGCCCGCCGCTTCTCGGCAAACCCCGCCAAGGGAGAACGGGGAGCCGCTTCATGTGGCCGCGGAGACCGTGGAGAACGAAATGCTCGTCGAGCCAAGCGGCGCGACACAAACGAACGGGGAAGGGCTAGAGGCCGCGGGGGATGAGCTTCCAGCGCCCGAGTCCAACGAAGTGAGGCCGCTGAGGCGCTACCAAGACGATGACGCTCTCGCGATACGCCGCGCTCGCCAGATCGAGCTTGTGAGCGAGGCGCGTCGACAAGCTCGCGTCTCCCTTGAGGCAGCCGAGGAACGCGGCGATACCGAGAGCGCCGCGCAAACGCGCGGTGTGCTGCGGCGTCTAGAGCTGCGCCTCACGGCCCTGGAGGCCGCCGCTTCCTCCGCCGAGCCGTACTAGAGTAACTACGCACGGCCACATTGCGGCCGGAGCACGACAGCAAAATCGAAGCACTCTGACCAAAATGTGGCCGCAGTTATGAGATGCGCTCTAGTCGTCTGTCTATCGAAGAGCGAGGGCGAGGGCGAGGGCGGCCACTGCTAGGAGCGCGAAGATCCACCAGGTCGCGCCGGAGCCTTTGTTCGCGGCCGGCGCCGGTTCTGCTGGGAGGGAACCAAGAGCTGGGACGGAGGGTTCTTCGTCGGCCAAAGGAAAGCCGCCGGACGAGGTGAAGTCGTCCATGCGCGCTTCGCTGGATTCGAGGCGAGCTTCGCTTTCCGGGGCCGGCTTCAAGAGCGCCTCGCTGACGTTCTCATCGCCCTTGGGAGGTGGAGCAACCTTCACCAATTCGAACGGCACGGTGGACTCGCTCTCGGCCGGTGACGCCGACGCGAGTGGGGAAGGAGGCGGCGCGTTCACGGTCACCGGAGCTGGAACTTCAGCGCTCTCCGGCTCAGTCTTTTCCACCGTCTTCGCTTTGGTCGCAGCCTCCGGCTTCGCTTCGGCGTCGGCGGCGGGTGGGGCGTCCATCGTCACGGGGCGCAGTTTGGGAATCGACGGCTGTGATTCTTGTTTCGGTGCCGCTTCAGACTCGACGGAAGCGCTCGGGCCAGGCCGCGCGCTCGCACGGCTGATGTGCTGTTCAAGGTGAGCGATGCTTCGAAGCAGCACAGGATCGTCCGGACGTTTGCTCAGCTCGGCACGCAACTTGACGAGGGCCTCGCCGTAGCGCTTCTCTCGGACAAGGACCACGACCTCAACGTCCACGGACAGCACAGAGGCTGCGTCTGCGAGTTCTGCTTTCTGTTCTGCCTCGCTCGCTTCATCCATGCTCGGCGGCATGTCGCTCTTACGCGCGGCGTAGCTCAACCCAAGTAGCGCACGTGGTTCGTCGGGCCGGCGGCGTAGAACTTCTTCAAAGCACCACCGCGCCTTTTCGATGTTCCCATCCGTCAGCTCTCGCCGTCCCTGCTCGATCAAAGCATCGACGGGATCGTAGTCCAGCGTCTCACGGTTACTCATCGCGGCCACGTCTTGAAGCGTGGCGGTGCGAATCGCAACGCGTCACTCATTCGATCTTCACAAGGAGGACGCCGGCGTCGACGGCGTCGCCGCTTTTCGCCCGAATCTCTTGAACTATTCCGGCTTCGGCTGCGACGAGCACGTGCTCCATTTTCATCGCTTCGACGACGATGAGGGGCGCGCCGGCCTCCACACTGTCTCCCTCAGATACGTGAACTGTCACGATCGTGCCCGGCATCGGACTCACGACTGTGCCCGCGTCACGCTCCGCACCGGGAGCGGCGAAACGTGTCTCGCGGGAGATGTGGTGCGACTCGCCAAGCAGCGAGACGAACGCGTCGTCACCGCGCCAGCGCACGCGTGGTGAGAAGCGCCGCCCATCAACTTCGACGTCCTCGCCGACGAAGTGTCCGCGATGTTCGCCGTCGTTGATACGAAAGGAAATCGACGAGTCGCGTTCGCCGCGCCAGGAAACAGCAAACTCACGCTCCCCAGACGTCCACGTTTCCGTGACCGAATAGCGTGGGTTGTTCGAGAAGCCCAACGAGACGCTTGGTTGCTGAGAGCGCTTGGCAAAGCCGCGTTCCAGGTCTCGCATCATCGCGACGACTATCGCGAGCGTCTGATGTTGAGCAGGGTGCTGCGGTGCATGCGTGTTGAGAAAGTGTGTGCTGACGCCCCCGCGGACAAAGCCTTCGCTCTCGAGGACCGAGATCAACAGGTCTCGATTGGTCGTGATGCCAAGAATGGAACATCGTCGTAGCGCCATTCGCAGCCGCGCGATGGCTTGGTCACGTGTGTCTCCCCGAGCGATTACCTTGGCGAGCATCGGGTCGTAGTGAACGCTGACTTCGCTACCGCTCTCGACGGCGCTGTCTATGCGAACGCCTTCTTGCGAAGGGAAGTTCCAGTCGAGGACCGTACCCGTCTGCGGCAAGTAGTCAGCGCCTTCGGCGTAGAGTCGAACTTCGACGGACGCTCCGCGTGGCGTGGGCACAGCTGGTAGCGGACGCCCTTCGGCGAGGCCGAGCTGCCACTCCACAAGATCGATGCCGAGGACGTCTTCGGTGACCGCGTGCTCGACCTGAAGTCGCGCGTTGACCTCAAGAAAGAAGAAGTCCTCGCCTTGGACGATGAACTCGACGGTTCCCACGTTCGCATAGGACACGGCTCTGCCCACCTTGACGGCGGCGGCGTGGATGGCGCTGCGGAGCTCGTCGCTCAGACCCGGGGCGGGGCTCTCTTCGACGACCTTCTGATGGCGTCGCTGCACCGAGCAGTCGCGCTCATAGAGATGAGCGACGTTCCCGTCGGCATCTCCGGCGATTTGAACTTCGACGTGGCGGCCTTCGTCGATGTAACGCTCGAGGATCAGCTCGCTGTCGCCGAAGGCTTTCTGGGACTCACGACGTGCGCTCTCCAGCGCCGCCTCAAGTTGGTCGGCGCTATCGACGCGCTTCATCCCTTTGCCGCCGCCGCCGGCGCTCGCTTTGATCAGCAAGGGGTAGCCGATGCGTGTGGCTTCCGCGGCAAACGAGGATGGGTCCGAGCCGTCGTAGCCAGGCACGACCGGGACCCCCGCCGCCATCATCGCTGCCTTGGCTTCGCGCTTTGCGCCAACAGCCCGCATCGTGTCCGACGAGGGGCCCACGAAAATGAGGCCCGCAGCACGCACGGCTTCGGCGAACTCGGCATTCTCCGCGAGGAAACCGTAGCCTGGGTGAATTGCGTCGGCGCCGGCGCGTTTCGCCGCGCTCAACACCGCGTCCGTGTTGAGGTAGCTCTCGCTTGCTGCAGCGGCGCCGATGCGAATCGCCTCGTCGGCATGCCGGACAAAAGGAAGGTCAGCGTCCGCGTCGCTGAACACGGCGACGCTCTCCACACCAAGGCGGCGGCAGGTTCGAAAAATACGGCTGGCGATCTCGCCTCGATTGGCGACCAGAACTCGGCGAATCTTCTTTGCGTTAGTCATCGGTAGCCTTAGTGGCGGAACACGCCGAAGTTCATGGTTCCTTCAACGGGCGCGTTGTAGCTCGCTGACAGAGAGAGGGCGACGACGCTTCGAGTGTCGCGAGGGTCGATAATGCCGTCGTCCCAGAGGCGTGCCGTTGCATAGAGCGCCGTCGATTGGCGATCGATGTTCTGCTCCGTCATCGCCTTCATCACGGTGAGCTTTTGCTCGTCGACTTCTTGTCCTCGTCGCTCCGCGGAGCCGCGCATCAGGATGTCGAGAACGCCAGCGAGCTGTTTGCCGCCCATCACGGCGATTCGATGGTTCGGCCAAGAGAACAAGAAGCGTGGTTTGTAGGAGCGGCCCAACATGGCGTAGTTGCCGGCGCCAAAGCTTGAGCCCGTCATGATGGTGATGGCCGGAACGCTCGAGTTTGAGACGGCGTTGATGAGCTTCGCGCCGTTCTTGATGATGCCCTCTTGTTCGTACTTCTTGCCGACCATGAAGCCGGTGGTGTTCTGCAAGAAGAGCAGAGGCACCGAACGCTGGTTGCAGAGATGAATGAACTGCGCGCCTTTGTTCGCCGATTCGCTGAAGAGGGTCCCGTTGTTGGCGATGATGCCGACGGGGAACCCGTGAACATGAGCCCAGCCGCACACGAGGGTGCTGCCGTAGAGAGGCTTGAACTCGCTAAACCGGCTACCATCGACGATGCGCGCGATCACGTCCTTCGCGTCGAAGGGCGTCCGCATGTCGGCGGAGCCAACACCGAGGAGCTGCTCCACGTCATAAAGCGGCGGCTCCACCAGACGTGGAGTCGGCATATTCTTTTTCCACTCGAGGTGCGCCACGATCTCTCGTCCGATGCGAATTGCGTCGCGTTCATTTTCCGCGAGGTAGTCCGCGACTCCGCTCACGCGCGAGTGCATCTCCGCGCCACCCAGAGACTCGTGGTCGGACTCTTCGCCGGTGGCCATCTTCACGAGGGGAGGGCCAGCCAAGTACACCTGCGCTTGCTCCTTCACGAACACCGCGTAGTCGGACATGCCAGGCAGGTAGGCGCCGCCGGCGGTGGAGCTGCCGAAGACGAGGCACACCGTGGGTAGTCGTGCGGCGGAGCGCCGCGTGAGGTTTCGAAAGCCCGCGCCTCCAGGAACGAAGATTCGGTCCTGGTTTGGAAGGTCCGCGCCCGCGCTCTCGATGAGGCTCACGCTGACCATGCCGTTCTCTTCGGCCACCTGCGAGAGTCGGTCGGACTTCGCCAAGCTCATCGGTGTCACGGCTCCACCTTTGACCGTCGCTTCACTTGCACTGATCACGCACTCGACGCCGTGCACGACGCCGACGCCGCCGATAACGCTCGTACCGGGCGTCTCACCTTTCATGCCTTGGCCAGCGAGGGGAGCGATCTCTAGAAAAGGAGCGCCCCGATCCAAGAGCATCTCGATGCGCTCTCGAGGCAGGAGCTTTCCTTTGCCGCGGTGGCGTGCGTTGTACTTGTCGCCACCTCCATCGTTTGCTTTGGCCTGAACTTCGGCGATCTTCGCCAATCGCTCGAGGGCCACTTCGCGGTTGTGCTCGAAGGTGTCCGAGCCGGTGTCGACGTTGGACTGAAGCACGGGATAGGCGTCGTTCGACGTCGTCATGGAAGGCACGCCCCATGCTCGAATGCCGCCGGCCCAGGGTCAACTCCAAAATGAATGGCCATTCATTTGCTCGTCGAACGAAAGAATCCGCCGTGAAAAGCTCACGGCGGATTCGTTCAAGAACTCGGTAGCTGGTTCTGTACGCCTAGGCGACAAAGGCGCGGAGGGAGTCCGCTTGCGACGCCATGCGAAGCTTTCGAAGCGCGAGGGCTTGAAGCTGTCGAATGCGCTCACGGCTCAGACCAAACTCGCGTCCGATCTCCGCCAACGTGTGCGCTTCTTGGTCACCGATGCCGAAGCGCATCCGTAGAATTCGCTGCTCACGCTCGCTCAGCGTTTCAAGGGCACCAAGGACGGTCATGGAGAGGTCTTCACTCACCAACGAATCCATGGGCGACTTCACGCCCTCGTCGGCGATGAGATCACGCAGCTCGCTGGAGCCGTCGCTGCCAACGGGGGTCTCAAGAGAGACCGTGTCGCGCGCGATGGCCAAGAGAGAGCGAACCTTTTCAACGGGCAGCTTCATCGAAGCGGCGACCTCCGCCGGACTCGCGTCGCGACCGAGTTTTGCAGTGAGCTTGCGGCTCGCGCCCATCATCTTCGTGAGAAGCTCGTGTGCGTGAACGGGAACACGAATCGTGCGCCCTTGGTCCGTCGCAGCACGCGCCATGGACTGACGAATCCACCAGGATGCGTACGTCGAGAGCTTGTAGCCGCGCGTGTAGTCGAACTTATCGATGGCGCGCATCAAACCCATGTTCCCCTCTTGGATGAGGTCCAACAGAGGCAGTCCACGCTTGAGGTACTTCTTCGCGGTCGACACGACGAGGCGTAGGTTCGCTTCAACCATCTCGGCCTTGGCTCGCTCCACGTCGGCGTCGGCACGCTCGATGAGAGCGTGAACTTCCTGCACGCGGTTCGCCCGGCGTCCAGACTCTTTCTCCACGAGGGCTTTGTCGTTCTTCTTTCGTGTCGAGAGCAACTCGACCCAGCGAACAAGGTCTTCGCGCAACGCGACGAACTCCGACTGAAGGACAGCGTCCTGGGGGCGGAGTTTCGTCTCGGCGACTTTCACCTTCAGCTCTTCAAGGCGGTCACCCTTGAACTTGGCTGCGACAACGCTCTCCCACATGAGATTGCGTCCAACTTCGATTTGGCGCGCGAGCTCTACCTCACCCTCGCGGGTCAGAAGGCTCACGGTGCCGATCCAGTCGAGGTACGACTGAATCGTCTCCGTCGCTCCGCGGCTCTTCGTCGGCGCCACGGACGCGGAGCGGCCTCTCTTTGGCGGTTTGGCCATGAGTGCGATGCCTTCACTCTCGGCGCGTCGAAGAAGACGTTTGAGTGACTTTGCTTGGCACTCACAACGCGCAACAGCGGCGCTCACCTCATCGAAGGTGAGGAAGCCCTGAGCAGCTCCGCGCTCCAGGAGAGAATCAAGAATATCTTTGCTCGCTGTTGCCAAAGTTCCGCCTTTCACGCTCGTAGAGTTCGACCGGACCAGTGATCGACCCCTCGGGGCGCCCGAGCCTTGGGCCCGAAGTACACACGGAACTAATGCAAGGACGCGGCCAGTTCTTTCACGGCGCGAAAATTCGATGATCTGTGCGTAAAATCAGCACATTCATAAAACCTACATATCCCCACACCGGAATACTCGCTCTGTGCGATTTTTCACTAAGTCACTGAATATATTGATGAAACAACATACTCACAACTGTGACTGAAAGTCCGTTCACTATGATCGTTATGTCGCAGCCATGCAGCCAGTGCGAGCCATGGCACGAAGGAGCCCGATCATGGCCTCGCCTTCCTCTTGAGCCCGAGGAAGGAGGTCTTTGAGCGTCGATTTGCCCGTGTGGGCGTACGTTCCAGTAATGAAGGTCTCTGCGTTAGGGATCATAGCAGCCAATTTTTCGGCGTGCTCGACTGGAATGACATCATCTTCGCGTCCGTGGGCCACAACGGCCTGAACTTCGATCTTTTTGGCCCAAACGGAGGGGTTCAAATGGTCGAAAGCCCCGTTTGATTTCTCCAAGAGCTCCCACACGCGCTCTTCGCCGCCCTCTTCAAGACCCGTCGCCTGCAGAAAGAAACGTTTCGAGGCGGCGTCCGGCAAGGCGTCGGCGAGGCGAAGAGCGCTGGGTCGCAGAGCGCCGGGCACCTTCATCTCCGCTTTGCCCCAAGTGAGGCGCACCTGCTCGAAGATGGCATGCCGCACCGCCTCTCGGTTCACGTCATGAAGGAGGGGGAGCATATTGTTGAAGACCACGGGCCGGTTGAGCGGATCGTAGGGGCGGCCTTCGACACCATCCAAGGTGTTGCCCGTGAGGCTGAATCGCACGGCGTCGGTCCAGTCGGCGTAGCCGCCGAAGAGCATCAACGCGCCGATGTCGCGGGAGGCTGCCACGCGTAACGCAGGAAGAGAGCCGAAAGAGATGGAGAACACTCCCGGCGAGATACGTGCTGGCAACTCTGGGTGAGCGCAGAGCGCATCGTAGGCACAGAGGGCGTCGGTTCCGAGGGTCTCAGCGACGCGTAGCTCGCCGAAGTCTGGCAAGAACGGACAAAGGACAAGGATGCGCGCCGACGCGAGCACGCGACAGAAGCGGTCGAGTCGTGGGTCGGCGGGTCCCAGGTAGTGGAGTCCAGGCACGACGAGCATCGCGCCTTCGAGGGGGGCCGTCCCGCGATATGTCCAGGCGCGAATGCGCCGGCCGCTCTCGGATGGAAGCGTCGTTTCGCGCCGGCGAATTCCAGGCGGCACGTCTTCGTCGGGTGTCCAGGGACCGAGCCAACGCCCCAAAGCCGCTATGCGTCGCCCTTGCGCCAGTGCACGCATATCGAAGATCATGGCGTGAGCTTAGCAGGTTGGTGAAAAACTCGGCATGCCGAGTTAGGGTTGCGGCATGTCTATCGCCGGCGACTACTCTTCCTACGATGCTCTCGGTCTTGCGGAGCTCATTCGAAAAGGCGACGCGAGCGCTTCGGAGCTCGTCGAGTGTGCCATCGCGCGCGCCGAGGAGGTGAACCCCCAGATCAACGCGATCGTTCAGCCCCTCTACGCGAGAGCACGGGATCGAGCCAAGCAAGAGCTCAACGGGCCATTCGCGGGCGTTCCGTTTCTCCTCAAAGACCTCATTCAGACCATCGCCGGCGTTGAGACCGGCAGCGGCACGGACTTCTACAACGGATACGTGCCAAAGGAAGACTCCGAGCTCTTCCGCCGCTACGAGGAAGCCGGACTGAACACACTCGGCAAGACGAACGTCCCCGAGTTCGGGCTGCTCCCTGTGACGGAGCCCAAATGCGGAAAGCCCACGCGCAACCCGTGGGACGTGAGTCGAACGTGCGGCGGGAGCTCGGGTGGCGCGGCATCCGCCGTGGCGGCGGGCATCGTGCCGATGGCGCACGGTGGCGATGGGGGCGGGTCGATTCGAATCCCTGCGGCTTGCGCGGGCCTCTTTGGCCTCAAACCGACTCGAGGCCGAACTCCCGTCGGTCCCTACTCCGAGCATTGGTGTGGTTTTGCCATCGAACACGTGCTTACGCGCAGCGTCCGCGACAGTGCAGCGGCACTAGACGCCGTCGACGGCGTGGAAGCGCATGTTCCGTATCACCCGCCGATGAAGCATGGTCTCTACTTGGATGCCGTGAGCGAGGACCCGGGGCCCCTTCGCATCGCCTTCAGCACCGAACCTTCGATGCCTTCAGATGTGCACCCTGACTGCGAGGCAGCGGTGCATGACGCGGTCAAGCTCCTCGAAGACCTCGGCCATCGCGTGGATGAAGTACGCCCCGAGTTCGACGCACGACAGCTTGCGCGCTGGTTTGTGATCATCGTGGGGGCGAACACCGCTGCATCTCTTCGCGAGGCCGAAGCGCTGATGGGCAAGAAGATCACACACCAAGACTTCGAGACCACGACGATGTTGAGCGCGATGATGGGCGACGCCTTCAAGGCGTCTGAGGTGATGGAAGCGATCCGCGGACTCCAAGGCGAGACGCGTCGTTACACGGAGCGTATGGAACGCTACGACGTGGTGCTCTCGCCGACGCTTGGGCAGCCGCCGCTTCGCATTGGCGAGCTGGAGCCGCCGCTTCTCGAACGAAAAGCCCAGGAGATGATCGTTCGAACGGGCGCCAGCCGGTTGCTCCGGTCCGACGCTTTGATGGAGCAGACCATCGACCGTGTGTTCCAGTTTACGGCGTTCACGCCTCACGCGAACTTTACGGGGCAGCCTTCGATGAACGTCCCGCTCTTCTGGAACCAGGCGGGTCTTCCCGTCGGCACGCAGTTTAGCGCGCGCTTCGGAGACGAGGCGACACTCTTTCGTCTGGCGGGGCAGCTTGAACGAGCTCGCCCGTGGTTTGACCGGCGGCCGAAGCTCTAAATGAAGTTTTGATGCGTGGCGTGAAATAAGCACTGAGTGGAGCCGTAGGGAGGCCACAACCCCTCTCCAACAGGTGCCCTCCATGTTCACGCTTCTCTCGAACTATCGCCGACCGACGCCGATCCCCAAACTGCCAGTGAGCGCAAAGCCGTGGTGTCTCGTCATGTGCGCAGTGCTTATGAGCGCTTGTGGGAGTCGTCACGTGGACGGGTCCGGAACCGCCCTCGAAGAAGTGCGTCCCTTGACTCCAGAGGTCACCCACGTTTCCGTTCATGGCGAAGGGCTGCTCGTCGTGACTCAAGGCAGCGACACATCCTTACGTATTCGGGCAGACGACAACATCGTCCCGCTGCTGCGCTCGGAGATCGTCGCCGGAGTTCTGACCCTCGGCCCGGAGGACGGCGTGAGCCCTGACTCGGAGAACGCCCTCGTCTACGGGCTGACGCTTCCGCGAATCGAATCCGTCGAGACCTCAGGCGCGACGCGAGCGCAAATCGGTCCCGTCGAGGGACCACATTTTGAGCTGCGCACCAGTGGGGCTTCCCAGGCGAGGGCGGAGTCTATCACCGCAGAGCGAGTCGCTTTCGTGAGCACTGGCGCGTCGTCCATCGATTCCGCCCTCGAGGCCGCCGCCGCCAACGTGTCTCTTAGCGGCTCGTCTCGCATTGAGCTTCGCGGACGCACAAACGAACAAGAGGTGGAGGCGAGCGGAGCGTCCGAGTACAGAGGCCGCACGCTACGGTCCCACCGGGCTGAGGTCCGTGCATCCGGCTCTTCAGCGTGTGAGCTTTTTGCGGATGAGAGCATTCGCGTCGACGGCACCGGCGCGTCGAACGTTCGCTACCAAGGCGGCGGACAGGTGAGCCGCTCCTTGAGTGGCGCGGCGTCGGTGGACGTCCTTCCCGAACAAGGTAGCGACCCGCTCTAAGCCTGTCGCTACGTTCTCGCGTCTTTCATTGAGACGGTACGCGCTTCGGGCTGCGACTCCGCGTCTCCGAAGCGACGACAGATTCTCACACGCGGCCCGAAGCATGGGCCGCTACTCCCCGAGATCCATGATCGGTCGAACCTCTACCCGTCCATGATGCACGGCGGGGCATCGTGCGGCGAGGGCTAGGGCTTCGTCGAGGTTGGCGCACTCGACGAGGTAGTAGCCACCGAGCTGCTCTTTCGTTTCGGCGAAGGGGCCATCGGTAAAACTCGGGCTCCCGCCCTTCAGCTCGACGGTGGTCGCCGTCGAGGTTGGCTGAAGAGCGTTGCCACCGAGCATGGCTCCAGCCTTCTCCAGAGTGGCGTTGTATTCGACCCAAGGCGCCATGTACGCCTCGAATTCTTTGGGGTCCGTGGGTGGTTCAGGGCTGCCAGCTTCGGCGCCGTAGAGAAGAAAGAGGTACTGCATGAAAGGTCCTTGGTCCTAGGGTTTGACTGAGGGGCGAAGGAGACCGGTCGATTTCGACATCCATCCGCGTATTTTTGAAAGTTTCTTTCAAACCGCGAGAACTGGGGCGCTTTTCTGCCTTTTGTGCACGTCTCAGCGGCGCACAGCATCGAAGGCGGCGACGAGGCCTTCTTTTAAGGCATCGCTGGCTTCGCCCTCAAGCGTGTAGCCGCCGAGGGGCCGGCCGTCTTCGTCGTCGAGCCAGAGCACGACGCCGCCGCGCGCGTCCGTGAGTTCCAGGGCCACACCCGCGTTGCGACGTCGAGTGCTGCGCCACCGGAGGGCGCCGAAGGGAGCAGCACGACGGAGCTTTTCAAGTCGCGCCGCGACGGATCGAGGCAGCGCTTCGCCCAAGGAATCGGCCCCGAGGGGCGCGATGGGGGGCGAGGCGAAGTGCGCGTTGAAGTGGGCGAGGAGGGCCTCTTGCGTTTCGAGATCTCCGCTCGCGGCGATGATGCTCACGCCGCACGCTTCGTAGCGTCCCGTACCTTCGGCGCCGAGGCGAAGCCGAAGCTCGGTGTCTCGTTGGGTCAGAAGCACTTGGACTTCTCTTTCCCCAAGCTCCCGGGTGCGCACCTTGAGCACCGCCGTCGAGCTCTTTCGCAGCCCTACGCACAATGGCCGCAGGTGCCGCGCGAGAAAGCGCCGCTCTGGATCGAGTCGGACAAGATCGCTCGGACGAATCGGTGTCAGTTCACTTAGACCATGCAGCTCTGCGTACGTTTCAAAGACGCCGCTACAGCTGTCATGCATGACGCATTCGTCGCAGGCCGGCGCCTTGGTCTTGTCGCGCCGTTTGACGAAGTACTTGTTCCAGGGCTGGCTCAGCTGGTCGTCACCGTCGATGGCGATGGTGTCCGTGCGCTCGCCGTCATGGTGAATGCGATGCAGGAGCGCTGGTGCCACGCAATAGGGAAGGTTGCCGACGTTCACGTCAAAGCCAGGGGAGCGTTCGTCGAAGGCCTGGACCATCTCCGTCATCGGCGCCGCGTAGTCCCCCAGCCTCGGCATCATGTCACGAACCTCGTCCACGCTTCGCTCGCCGGCGTCAAGGGGACGCATCATGTCGAGGTGAAGCTGAGTGACGCCGTAGGGCAGGAGAAGCTCTGCGAAGTGCGGAACTGACGCGAGGTTCGAGGAAACCACGCACATGTTGACGGTGATCTTCTCGCCGCGGGTTTTCAGGTTCTCCATCGTGCGGAGAATGCGCTTGAACGAGCCACGTTTCTTCGTCGTCTCCTCGTGGGCTTCGCAGGTCGCTCCCTGGATCGAGATGCGCCAGGTGAAGTTCCCGCCGGTCGCGAGGACCTCGTCCACGACCTCCGCGCGCGCGGTCTTCACTCCGTTGGTAAAGATGACGATTTCTTCGAAGCCCAGGTCCACGGCCTCACGAACCACCGTCATGAACTCGGGCTGGAGCGTCGGCTCACCACCGAGAAGCGTGAGCTTTCGATGACCGCTCGCATACGACTCGCGCAGGCGCTCCACCACAGGCGTCGCCGGCATCGGTTTGGCTTCGCCCATCGCCGTGCGCTGTCCGCTAACGCAGAACACGCAGCGGTTGTTGCACATATGGCCGAGCTGAATCTCGACCTGCTTCGACGGCTCCACCCGCAGACCCTAGCAGTTCCTCCCTCGCGACACGAAGTAGGGAAGCGTACGTGACGGCGCGTGGTAGCGTCACGCCGATGGGATACCGGGACGAAAGCGAGGCGCTGCGGGCGCGCATCCGGGTTCTCGAGCAGGCCCTGAATTCGAAGCCGCGCCGTCTCGAAGCGCCGCAGGTGTCCAAGTTGAGCGCGACTTCTCCGCTTGAGAAGAAGACGACGCGCTATTCGCTCACGCTGAATGGGAGGCTCTCAAAAGACGGCCTGGATTCGATTCGCCAAATGCTGTGGACCAGGGTGGGCGACGCCGAGACAAACACAGACTCTGCGGAGGGGAATCCTCCCGGCGAGACAAGGCTTCGTTATGCGCGCGGCGCTCAGGTGTTTCGCGTTGTCGAATCCGGCGGCAGAACATACTTGAGTGTTGATGACCGGCGCTGGGGGGCGGGTCAGACCTGGTCAATCATCCTCGCTCTCGCCGGGGCGATGGCTTTGTCGATGCTTGCGGCAGGCGTTCACGAGGACTGGATCCAGATGGCCATGGGCTGTTATGCCATGGCGACCATTCTCCTCGGACCCCTCGTGACCATCGGAAGTCAGGGAGTTGGCAAGTCTCGGAGCGTTGCGCTTCTTCAAGAAGCTGCAGGGATCGCGCAAGACCACATGCGGATCGGCCGAATGGCAGCGCGCGTAGAGACCTCCGAGGAGGCCGCTCCGGTGGCGGAGTACGTTGACCAACCGCCTCAATCGCCTCGAGAGGCAGAGCGCTAACCGGACGAGAGCGGGGCTCTAAGCTTCGAAGGTCGCCTCAACGCCAAAGTGGTCGGAGAGGTGTCGCATCCGGTTGTCTTCATCTTCGCTCTCGAATGGAAGCACCGCGGCGTGCTTGCAAGTGAGCGCAAAGAGTCGGTCTCCGACGGCTTCTTTGTCCGACTCGGGGACGGCGTCGAAGGCGAAGACGTAGTCGATGCGCTCGACCTGAGACTCCACGTCCCGCGTCATCGTGTAGTTCAACGAGGCGTCTCGCGTGACGCCAGGTTTCGCGGGGTGGGCCTGCCGAAACGCGTCGCGAGGGTAGTCGAGGATCTCGAGCATCGAGCGGTACGCCGCCGTCGGAGCGAGATCCGTCGAGCCCAGAACTTGCGACTCTCCAGCGACGTTGAAGTCTCCAGCGAGAATCGCCGCGGCGCTGTTCGCCTTGGGCGTCCCGACGCACCTTTTGATAAAGCGCTGCAGTTGAAGAAGCTGGAGCTGACGCACGGGCCAGTGGACAACACTCGACTGCAGGTGTGTGGCGAAGACATAGAGCTCATGCGGCCGTCCGCCAAAATGAGCCGACGCGTCCACGCGCGCGCACAGGATGCCTTTGTCCGAGAGCGCATCCGAGCCGGCGCAGGCCGCGAACTCTTCGAAGCGGTGCCAAACGATGGGCAGCTTGCTCGCGAAGAAGAGCCCGCTGTCCTCGTGAAAAGGGTCGTTGTCCGAGGAGTGGGCGACGAGCTCGTAGCCGAGCGCTTCGAAGGCTTCGGCGAAGCGTTTCCGGGCCCCTTCTTGGAACACCTCTTGGAGACAGACGATGTCCCATTCACCCGTGCATAAGCGTTCGATGAGGCGTGTGACGCGGTCCTCGTCGTGCAGTCCTTGTTCGCCCGTTTCGTAGAAGCCCCGCGGGATACCGCGCGGGCGAACGCCGAGCTTCACGTGAGAGGGCAGCAGCTTGACGTTGTACGTAAGGACGGAAAGGCTCGGCATGAGCGGAGTGTATACGGGCGGCTATCGACAGCGCTGCCCAAACTGAATCGCTGTTGCGAGTCGGGTGGGGCCCTCAGTAGAGAACCCCACTGCAAGGACCTCACCGCGCTCATTGGGCACCATGTCCGAGATGCCAACACGGTTTCTCAGACCCTCCTCCTCGTGACGCCAGCGCACCACACCGTCTTGCCCGATCCCCACGAACGCCATCCACGTCCTCTCATTCACATGATTCTGCGACACCAAGATGTAGCCGTCTTCGAACGCTGCCATGTTCGTAATCGATGTTCGGAAGTCCCCTGGGCTCGCGGTCCAGACCACCGCTCCGGCGGCGTTGAGCTTCCAAACGTGCCCGCCCCCACCGAGGCCACCGCCCACAGCTCCATTGATCTGCCCGGCCAAGAGATACCCTCCATCCGGCGTCGGCATAACGATTCGTACTTCGTGGCGCCTCTCGCTCCCGTCATCGACGCGCGTCGTCCAAAGAACCTCCCCTTCAGTGCTTAGTCTCATCGTTTGAAGTCCACCCCGCACGTCAAAGTGCGCGAGCGTTCCGACGAGGAACATCCCAGCGTCGTCGTGGACAAGTCCCCACGAGCTCGCCGGACCGTACCCATCTTGAACATGTTCCCAGACGAGGTCACCGCCTGCGGACAACGCGAAGACCCACACCGGGACGGGGTCGCCGACCCCCAGGCCCAGGAATAAGTGGTTTGCGACAACGAGCCGGCCCGCTGCATCGATGAACGCTCCGATGACCCATTCATTCGATGTCTCCCCGCGGTCGAAGACCTGTGCCCACTCGACAGAGCCGGTTTCGTCAAAACGTGCGACCAAAGCATCTCGATCCCCATCGGTGTTTGTCATGGTCCCGACGACATACGCGGCGCGTCCATCCTCGATGACTTCCATGGTGCGCATGGTCTGTCCGTGCCTGTGCTCTCCGCGCCAGTCCACCTCGCCGGACTCAGTGATTCGCTGGATACGAATCGTTCCTTCACTGTCCCCGGCGAACACTCTGTCGCTCCCAGCGCCCCATGGAGCGTCGACGAGCGCGGTCGGCGCTGACAGAGCGCCGTCGCGGTCGGCGAGCCAACTTGTACTGTCGTCGAGCGGTAGTTCCGCTTCGCCGGAAATTCGCCAGCCCTCGCGCGTCGCCGATGCGTGCATGAAGGCAGCCCCCGGCACATCGATGCGCCAATCAACGGGGCCGCGACAAGGGGGCACGTCTTCGTTACGTATGTCAGGCGTGTTGGCGTCCTGAACGCCACCGTCTTGGGCCGCGTCGTCCGCTGCGAAGTGCGAATCGTAGCAGCCGCAGATAAGAAGAAGTCCGAAGAGTGCGGAGGAGACGCGACAAGCCATGGCACACACTAGTGGGCGATCCAGAGCCAGGAAAGGGCTCCTCGCACATCGTGCCAAGGAGAACAGGTGGTTGTTGTCTGTTGGGGGGTCCGACTGGCGATTTCCCGGGGAATGCCGTACGTCTCCGCCGTCATGGCCAATGAATACGAACGGCGACGGACCTTCGCCATCATCAGTCACCCCGATGCGGGCAAGACGACCCTTACGGAGAAGCTCCTTCTATACGGTGGAGCGATTCACGAGGCGGGTTCCGTCAAGTCGCGCAAAGCGAGCCGAAGCGCAACGAGTGACTGGATGGCGCTCGAGAAGCAGCGCGGAATCTCCATCACCTCCTCGGTGCTGCAGTTCATCTACGATGACTTCAACTGGAACCTCCTCGACACGCCAGGTCACAACGACTTCTCCGAGGATACCTACCGAACGCTTACCGCCGCCGACTGCGCCATCATGATCCTCGACGCCGCAAAGGGCGTTGAGCCGCAGACGCGCAAGCTCTTCCGCGTGTGCAAGATGCGCGGCATTCCTATCGTGACCTTCATCAACAAGATGGACCGTCCTGCGCGCGACGCATTCGATCTCACGGCCCAGGTCGAAGAGGTCCTTGGCATCCAGAGCTTCCCTTTTACGTGGCCCGTGGGAAGCGGCGACCTCTTTCAAGGCGTCTACGTTCGTGACAGCGGCAACATGCTGCGTTTCGAAAAAGAGAAGCGCGGCGCGGCCAAAGCAGCCGTCACCAGCGTCGATCTACAGTCCGAGAATCTCAACGAACTCCTTGGCGAGGAACCAGCACAGACGCTTCGAGATGAGATCGAACTCCTCGATGGCGCCGGCGAAGAGTGGGACATGGATCGCTTCCTACGCGGCGACCTCACGCCAGTCTTCTTCGGCAGCGCCCTGACCAACTTTGGCGTGGAGCCCTTCCTCAAGGCCTTCGAAGGCCTTTGCCCACCCCCGGGTGATCGGAAAGCAGGCGACGAGGAGATCAAGCCCACGGACGAGCGCTTCAGTGCGTTCATTTTCAAGGTCCAGGCGAACATGGACAAGTCGCACCGCGACCGCATCGCTTTCGCCCGTGTGTGCTCGGGCAAGTTCGAAGGCGGCATGCGCGTCGACCATTTCCGTCTTGGCAAGCAGATCCGCCTCAACCGCGCTGAGCAGTTCTTTGCTCAAGAGCGCGAGACCGTCATGGAGGCCTTCGCCGGCGACATCCTCGGTCTCTACGACCCCGGCATCTTCCGCATCGGAGACACCATCAGCACGGGCGGCCCGCTCATGTTCGATGCCGTTCCCCGCTTCTCGCCGGAGCACTTCGGACGACTTCGCCTCCTCGATCCGCTCAAGCGCAAGCAGCTTCAGAAGGGCATCCAAGAGCTCTCCGAAGAAGGCACGGTCCAGCTCTTCACGGAGCCCGGCCGCGAGAAAGACCCCATCTGTGGTGTCGTGGGTCAGCTTCAGTTCGAAGTTCTGACCTTCCGCATTCAGAACGAGTACGGCGCCAAAATCGCCTTCGACCGACTGCCGTACTCCTACGCGCGCTGGGTCGAAGAAGAAGCGACGGCGGCGGAGATGAAAGCCAAGCGCATTCCTTTGGCGGTCAACGATCAAGACGATCTGCCCGTCGCGCTCTTCCGCGACGAGTGGGAGATGAAGCGCGCGATTCGCGACAACGATCAGTGGACGTTCTTGGAGACGGCGCCTATTCGCGCCGCGGATCCAAAGAAGAAAAAGTAGCGCTCGTACGCCGAAGGCGAGCTTGAGCTCCTTCGGCGAGAGTCCGGGTCGCCGCTTCGTGCGAGCGAGGTCGATTTGTGAGACTCTAGTCTCTACATGACAAAGAGCCTTGGTTTCGCCGCCCTCGTATTCTTCCTGCCTCTCGGGGCATGCAGCTGTGAAGACACGCTTCCTCCGTTCGACGGCGGCGTTATCGGCCCTGACGCCCCAGAGGTGGATGGCGGTCCCGGCTTCGATGGCGGCCCTGGTTTCGATGGCGGCCCCGACGCGAGCGTCGGTCCGGTCTGTGGTGACCTGACCTGCGGCGTCGGAGAACGCTGCGAAATGGACCCCGCGCGCTGTGTCCCGAACACCTGCGAAGATCTCGCGTGCGCGGCGACCGAACTCTGCGTGCCCGCGCCGACAGGCGAAGGAAACGTCTGTGAAGACAACAGCTGCGACGACAGCGTGGATTGCGCCCTCGAGCAGTTTTGCGACGCGGGCGGTTTTTGCACCGACGACGTCTGCGAGCCGGGCGTCACCATGTGTGACGGGGATACCGTGAGCGCGTGCAACCCAGACGGCTCCGGCATGGGGGAGAGCTACACCTGCGGGAGCGACGCGTACTTCAGCAGCAGCTGCATGGAAGACGGCGCGGGCGCTTTCTGTCCGTGTTCTGGCGATTGGGACTGCCCATCGAACACCGAGTGTCTCGCGGAGCGGTGTGTGGGAACCGGCATCGCGCCAACCTGTGTTCTTGCGCCCGCGGACTTTAGCGACGTTCTGCCGCAAGCCGAGGTCGGCTTCCCATGGGGCGGTACGAACATCGCGAGTCCGGACGCGGAAGGCTCTCCTTTTCCCACGTCTTCTCAGGTCGTCATCACGCCTCTCGTCGCGAACCTCAACGACGACAACGGCGACGGAGCCATCAACGAGAACGACACCCCAGAGATCATCTTCATGACCTTTTGTGGGAGCAGCTTCACCAACGGCGGCACCCTTCGCGCTGTGCACGGCGGCGCCCCGGAGCCCGGCGGCGACTTCTTCGCCAGCTGCGGCGACAGCCTCTGGAATGAAGGCGACGACACCGACACCGGAAACTGCTGCGGCGCCGGCGTTCTCGACCCGACGTCGACACCCGCGGTTGGCGACATCAACGGGGACGGAGTTCCGGAGATCGTTGCCGTCGATGAAGATGACCGGCTTCGAATCTTCTCGAACACCGGCGAACTCCTTACTGTAGGCACCGCAAACCTTCGCGGCGGCAACCACGCGGTCTCCCTCGCCAACGTCGATGGGCTCGGCAACGCTGAAGTGATCATCGGGCGCCAGGTTCATTCGCTCACTGTCGACGACGGCGTGTGGAGCTTTGGTGACGTATGGGAAGGCTCAGGGGCACGCGGAAACAACGGTCAGGGGCCCATCTCTTGCGTCGCCGATGTGACCGGTGATGGCCGCGCCGAGATCTTTGGAGGTGCCACGGCATACCGTTTCCCAGCAGGACCCGCGGGCGCTGCCACCACGGCTGATTGCACAGGCGATGAGGTCGACCTGGATGAAGTCGCTTGGTGTTCCGGCGACCTCGTCACGATTTGGGATGGCGGCCGCGAAGGCTTCTGCGCCATCGCCGACGTCTGGGGCGCCGACTCTGCTGCTGCCCCCGGGCCTGCCAATCCAATCGATGGGACGCCGGAGCTTGTCCTCGTCACCGCCGGTCGCTTGCAGATCCGCAACGTGCTGACAGGCGAGGTCATCGTTGACCGAAACCTCAACGCCGGAAGCGGCGGCGGAGCACCAAATATCGACGACTTCGATGGCGACGGTTTCCCGGAAATCGGCACCGCCTTCGCGAGTGGCTACCTGCTCATCGATCTTCAGGAGGAGACAGCGCTTTGCCCAGCGTGGCCGAACCGCTTTGACGACGACGACACGGGCCTTCAGGGCAACCCAGCACGTACGCCTCCTGCCGCCGGGTGCACCACCGACGCGGACTGCGGCGACACCACGCAGTTCGCCTGCAACGCCACCGGCGCTTGCACCTGCCTTCACAACGGCTGGTCACGTGAGACCGAAGATAGCTCCAGTCGCGTCACGGGCTCGAGTGTCTTCGACTTCAACGGCGACGGCTCGGCGGAGGTTATCTACAACGACGAGTGTTTCTTCCGCGTTTATGCGGGCGTTGATGGTTCGGTCTTCTTCAAAGAAGCGTCCCCGAGCCGAACGCGAACGGAGAACCCCGTCGTCGCCGACGTCGACAGCGACGGCAACGCCGAGATCGTCTTCGCCGCGAGCAATGAGAGTGGCTTCTGTAGCGAAGGCAACGACTACAACAACGGCATCGAGGTTTGGGGGGACGCCAGTGACTCTTGGGTCAATGCACGCCGCATCTACAACCAGCACTCCTACCACGTGACCAATGTGTACGAGGGAGGCGGAATCCCAGCACGCGAGCCCGAGAGCTGGACCGAGTGGAACGGGCGCCTCTACAACACATACCGCAGCCAACCTCGCTCACCCTTCGGCGCCGCACCGGACTTGCAGGTCGCCAGCGTCCAGGTTTCAAGCCCGGACGCCATGTGCGGCATGTTGACGACGACCATCGACATCACCGCGCGCATTGTAAACGCGGGAGACGTGCTCGTCGGCGCCGCCACAAGCATCGCGTTCTTCGGTGAGTGGGACTCGCCGGTGCTCGATGAGGCGCTCTTCGCAGACGGCGCAATGACGCCTCTCACGACCACCGCCGGAGTGCCTCTGGGCGCGCGAGGTGAGACCCTCGTGACCGTTCGCTACGAAGCGAGCAACAACTCGCCGGGGGTTCTCCCCGACCGCATTCGCGTGGTGGTGGACTTTGAGAACGACGAGCGAGAGTGCCTCGAGGACAACAATACGACGACGGCGGACGTGGATGGAGGAGCTCTTCTCGCGGACCTCAGCGTCGATCTTGGTTCAGTCGACACACGCGAGTGCCCCAATCCAACGCTTGAGACCACCATCACGAACCTCGGTTCGGCCGATGCTACGGATGTTCTCGTGGTCTACTTCGCAGGTGACCCAGCGACCGGCGTGGAGATTCATCGCGAGACACGTCCAGGACCGATCGCCGCCGGCGGCGGTACGGACACATTTACCGCGACGCTCTCGGACTTCCCGAGCGGTGACGTGCGCGTCAACGTCGTTGTCGACCCCGAAAACACCATCGCCGAATGCAACGATGGCAACAACGCAGACGCTGCGGACGACGTCGCGAACTGTCTGGGATTGATCTAAGCAAACGCTCCAGAGGGACGGCTGTTTCTTTAGTCGTACTAGAGGGGCGTGGTGACTCGCCCCTCCACACGGGCGTCATATTTCACGCGGCGCTTGTCCCTAATTGGTACTGTCGCCCCGCATGGACGTGCAGCACCTAGGACGCATTGCGATCGTCGAGCCGGATCCGGTGGCAGCGGAGGTGGTGGTTCACCAGGCCGCAAAACTGCGTCGAACCCACCTCTGCACAAACGCCAGTGAAGCCCGCCGGCTGCTCGAGCAAGAGGTTCGTCTAACCGCACTGATCATCGAGTACGCGTTGCCGGACGACGACGGCACCCGCGTACTCTTCGCATTCCGGCGTGCGTATCCACGTCTCCCGATACTTATGCTCACGGCGGTGACGGAGCCACGGGTCATCAACCGGTGTCAGCTTCTCCGCGCCGAGTTTGTCGCAAAACCCGCTCGGCGCCGAAACCTCGACTCTTTCCTGCGGCGCGCCGTCGCGTACGAACACGTTCCGGATCGGCGTGTGGCCCAGGTTGTCGAAGATGTCGTCCAGCTATGTTCGTTGTCGGCGCGGGAGACAGATGTTCTCGCCGCCGCCATCGACGGGACGCCTCGACGAACCTTGGCTGACCAGATTGGAACCACGGAGAACACCTTGAAGTCCTGCATCAAGGGGCTGCTTCGAAAGTGTGGCGCGTCGAGCCTCGAGGAGCTCTCGCGCAGGATCTGGAAAGAAGCGCTCGCGGGCAGCGACACGGACGGCAAGCTCCGTGCAGATGTCGGTCGTGATTTGTTGCCCGAAATACACCCGCTAACGATCCCTCCGCCAAGCACTGAACCGCGCCGCTGAAGGCACAAAGCAACCCGTTTGTGTGAGTGTGTGTAGGTGCCTACCACCCGACGGGGTGGTGCATGTCTCCGCTAGTCTCGTCGTTCAGGCTGCTCGTGGGGTGCGGCCGCTTCAACAACGTCAGACCGTGATGGGGATAACACGATGGCCAAAGCCAATTTCAGCCGACCTAAGCCAACAAGCGCGATGGGGGCTTGCATTAGCGCATGTCTACTCGTCCTGAGCGGGTGCTCTTTTCAAACCGAAGAGGTCGGTGCCACGGAGGGTGCGGTTCGAAACGGTTATACGCACGGCAGTCGACTCGCCCGCGAGGTTAAGGACCTCGCCATTGCCAACGACGTCACGCCGATTCCCCCAGCCCCCGAGGTGCGCGACGAGCTCTTCGTTTTGGGCCAGGCGCTCATCTTCGACAAAGAGCTCAGCGGCGACCGCAACATCTCGTGCATGACCTGCCACTTTTCCACCCTCGACACGGTCGATGACCGGCACCTATCGAGTGGCATTCGAGGTCTCGGACTCGGTGAAGACCGCGTCGGCGGCAACATTCACCCACGAAACACGCAGCCTCTCTTCAACCTCCACACCCTCGACCGCCTCTTTTGGGACGGTCGCGTGGAAGTCGACGAGAGCGGCAACCTCAGCACTCCCGCCGCCCCTGGCGAGATCACGCCCGAGATGGAGGCGGTGTTTGAGTTCGGTGTGGTCTCCGCCCAGGCGATGTTCCCAGCGATCCAGCGCAACGAAATGCGCGGTCATCGCTTCACGAACGGGCCCAACCCCAACGAAATGGCGGGAGACCTCGAGCGCCCCGAGCTTTGGGCAGCGATGATGGCGCGCCTCGGAGAGTTCCCCGAATACCGCGCGCTCTTCGAAGCCGCCTATCCTGGAACCGACTTCGATGACATGACCTTCGCCCACGCCGCAAATGCGATGGCGGGCTTCGAGATCCGCGCCTTTGAATCTCGCGGAAGCCGTTTCCAGCAGTTCCTCGAAGGCGACCTGAACGCCCTCACGCGTCGAGAACTCCGCGGCGCCCGCGAGTTCTTCGAGAGCGGCTGCGCGGATTGCCACAGCGGCCCGAACCTCTCCGACATGGACATGCACAACACGGGTCTCGCCCAGTTCGGTCCCGGAACGGGCGACGGTCTGTACGAGAACGACGACTTCGGACGTGCGGGTGTCGAAGGGCCCCTCGCGCGAGGCGGCTTCCAAGAGTCTATCCGAGATCGCTTCAAGAGAGATGGGCTCGGCGCTCCACCGCCACACACGGGCCTTCCTGGTGACAACCCCTTGCAGCTCTACGCGTTTCGTACGCCTCCTCTAACCAACGTCACCCTTACTGGGCCGTGGGGACATCTCGGTCAGTTCACAGACCTCGGCGAGTTCATCGAGCACTACGACCAGCCCGCCGAGCAGCTCACGAACTACAACCTGGTCGACCACATTTTGCCAAGTGAGTTCCCGCTTCTCGACGTCGTCTACCCCAACACCAACGATGTTCTCCCGCGTATCGACCCACGAACCCACGTACCCATCGAAAACATGCGCAACATGCTCGCGTTCATGGAGTCCCTCACCGATGACGCAGCTCGCGACCTGTCGTGGACTGTTCCTGACAGCGTGCCCAGCGGCCTGCCCCTCACGGAGGAAGCGCCAGCGGACATCGGCGTCGCCGAAGGCACAGTCAGCTTCGCGAACCTGGCAGAAGATCCATCCAATGGGTTGAGCGACTACCGCCGCGTTCCATCGGAACGCGCTGCCATCGCCGAAGCGTTCCAAGCCGCCTCCATTCTCAACCCTCAGCCGTTCCCCGCAGTCTTCGACACACCACTTCGCTGGCGTGGCGCTCCCGGACTCGCGATCTTCGACTTTGATGGCGACGGCGACGAGGACGTGTACGCGACAAACGGCCCCGGCGAACCCAACAGTTTGCTGGTCAACCAGCTCGCGCAGTGTGGACAGACCCGCTTCGAGGACGGCGCCGCAGCAGCAGGCGTCGAGGCCATGGGCGACGACACTGACAGCACCGGCGTTTGCTACGGCGACATCGACAACGACGGTGACGCCGACATGTTTGTCGTGGCGCATGAAGGCCCGTCTCACTTCTTCCGAAACAACGGCGACGGAACCTTCGAAGACATCAGCGCTGCAAGCGGAGCAGCAACCGACGGCATCGGCGGAACCTCCTGCGCATTCGGTGATATCGACAACGACGGTCTCATCGACCTCGCAGTGGTTCGCGCCTGGAGTCAGGACAACAATCGAGCGTGTTTCCTGGAGCCTTTCAGCACGGACATCCAGCACAACGAGCTCTTCCACAACGAGGGTGGCGGTGTCTTCACCGACATCTCCGACGTAAGCGGCTTCCGGAACCTTGGCGGCCTGCCTCCCTTCGCCGCTGGCGCCGCGAGCATCACTTGGGCCGTTAGCCTCGTCGACTACGACCTCGACGGCGACGTCGACATCTTCACCGCGGACGATCAGTGTGCGCTGCCTACTGGCGACTTTGTCTTCCCTGATGGAAGCACGGGCCTCGACCGCGGGTTCCTCCAGATCTTCGAGAACGATGGCACCGGCAACTTCACGAACCGAACCGTGGAAGCGGGCACGAACGTCGCGTCCGCGTGGATGGGTCTGAGCTTCGGCGACTTCAACTCCGACGGTCACCTCGACTTCTTCTCCCCGTCCTTCGGCGACTGGGGCAAGCTCTTCGCAGGCGCGCCCGTCATCCTCGGTTCGGAGACCGCCCGCTGGCTCCTTGGTAATGCCGATGGGACCTTCACCGACCCCGGCGTCGGCGACCTTCGTCATATGCCCTTCGGATGGGGCACGAGTGCTCGAGATTTCGACAACGACGGTGACACGGACATCACCTTCCACGGCGGCATGGATCTGTATTTCCACGTCGACCGCAGCAACCCTGGTTCGATGCTCCTCAACGACGGCGGCGCCAACTTTGGCCTCGACCGTCAGGCCTTCGACCAGAACCACACGCGCCGCAACGACTCAGGTGTCGCAGCTGGTGACCTCAACGGAGACGGGTTCACGGACTTGGTCACGGTCTCGAACTTTGATGTCCCCGTCGCGATCCCGCTCATGCAGTACGGCGGCGTATCGAACATCGGGTTCTACTCCGCCTTTGACCCAACGGCCTACCTCGTTCCGACGATGGAGCTCATCGAGATCGGCCCTGAGTCGGCAGCGACGAAGAATGACCGACGCTTCTCGTACCAGCCTGAGTTCGAGTACGACAATGGCACCCTCGCCGTCGAGATCAGTAGTGGAGACAATGGAAACGGCTGGGCTTCGATTCGTGCCCTCGGGACCGTCGGCATCACCACAGACGGCGTCGTGAACCGTGACGGCATCGGTGCGATGATGTGGTTCACCCCGCGCAATGGCTCAACGGTCATGGCCCCGGTTCTCGGCGGCTCATCGCACGAATCCCAAGATAGCCTCACACAAGGGTTCGGACTCGGCGACGCACGGCGCGGCACGCTCGAGATTCTCTGGCCCGGCGGACACCGCAATCGTTTGTATAACGTCCGCCATGGAGATGTTCTTCAAGTGCCCGAGATCCCGTGCAGCTTCGACACCGACGCGAGCCGCTCGGAGTATCGGACATGCGTGGACGACAGCCTTGATGAGCTCCGAGCAGCCGGGGTCATCCGGCGCCGTTTTGCAAACTCGCTGCGTCAAAGCGCCATGCGAGCGTACAGAGACTCTCACTAAGAGTGGAGAGCAAGGCACCCTCCTGGTACGGAGGGTGTCCAACTTCGGTCCCGGCTTTTGGACAATTCCACTTGCTGATTCCCGGCGGGGACTAAAAGTAGAGGCCGAATGTTGAAGATTGAAGTCATCGACCATGAACACGCCGTCGCGACCGGTGACTCAAGCATGCTCTGCCTCTGGCGAGGTCAAACGACTCATCAGGCTGTCATTGAGCTGCATTCGATCTCTGCATCTCTCGCCAAACGCACGCCAAACAAGGTTGGTCACCTGACCGTCGTCGAGCAGGGCGCCGCGATGCCAAGCAGCGTCGTGCGTGATGAACTCGCCAAAGTTCTCCGTGGCGTCGCGACCTCTGTCGCGTGCTCGGCGCTGGTTTTTGAGGGCGGCGGCTTTCTCGCCGCCACTGTCCGGGCCATCACCACGACGCTCAATCAAGTCGCACGACAGCCTTTTCCCCACCGAGTTTTTGCCACCGTGGACGAAGCCACCGCCTGGATGGGCTCGTTGTCTCCCCAGCTGAAGCAGGACCACCTACAGAACGAGATGTTGCAGCTTAGGCGTGCACTCGATTTGCAAACCGAGTCGTCAGCTTCGTAGACGTATCGCGATTTTCGCCGATTGGGCGCTTTTTCTCAACTTCCCCCTAGGCAGGTTCCGGCGCCTGCTTTAGCCTCCGGCCTGTTCGAGTCCACAGACTGACGGACAAAAGGGGACAGAGATGCGAACGCGCGAAGATATCGAATCGTACCTGATGCGATCCAACCTCTCTTTCAAAGCCGTCGGTGACGGTGAGGATATTTGGCTGGTCCGCGACACGAGCTCCGGCGAGAACGTCGTGGTCTCGTTGACAGGGCCCTTGGTCTTGTTCCGAGTGCGCGTAATGGAGCTCGATGCCGTCGAGGCGCGGGAAGGGCTCTTCGAGAAGCTCTTGGTCCTCAACGCCGAAGAAATGGTTCATGGCGCCTACGGGATAGAGCAGAATCACATCGTGCTCACCGCTGGCCTCGCCATTGAGAACCTTGATTACAATGAATTCCAAGGCGTCGTTGATGACATCACCTTGGCCCTAACCAACCACTACGAGACCCTCGCCGCATTCCGCACTAGCGGAGCTGCAGGCGCCGAGTAACTCCGCTACGCTAGAAACGAAGAAGGACTGAAGCATGGGTTTTTTCGGCCGCCTCGCCACGCTCATCAAGAGCAACCTCAACGACCTGATCAGCAAATCGGAAGATCCCGAGAAGATGCTGAATCAGATTATCGTGGATATGAACACGCAGCTGGTGGAGGCGAAGAAGCAAGTCGCCAGAGCCATCGCTGACGAAAAACGCCTGCAAAAGCAGCACAAAGCGGAAAAGAACGTCGCCGCCGAGTGGGAGAAGAAGGCCATGATGGCCATCCGCGCAGGCGATGAGAACCTCGCCAAGGAGGCCCTCCTTCGGAAGAAGGAGCATGACTCTCTAGAGCAGGCGTATGGCGACCAGTGGCAGAAGCAAAAACAAGCGACTGACCAGCTGAAAACCGCGCTTCGAGCCCTGAACAACAAGATCGAAGAAGCCAAGCGTAAGAAGAACGTTCTTATCGCCCGCAAGCGTCGCGCCGAAGCGATGAAGAGCATCCAAGAGACAATGAGCGGTCTCTCGGACACCAGCGCCTTCGAGACATTCGACCGAATGTCGCAGAAGATCGACCAGATCGAATCTGAAGCCGAGGCGGGAGCAGAGCTCGCGGAAGAGTACTCAGGCGATGTTCTAGCGAACAAGTTCCGCGACCTCGAGATGACCGCTGGTGCTGATGACGACCTTGAGGCGCTCAAGCGCAAGATGGGTCTCATCGAAGAAGAGGCGCCTCCCGTGGCTACTCGCGTCGATGCCGAAGAAGAAGACGACATGTCTGAAGAAGAGATGGCGGAACTCGAGGAAGCTCTCGATGCCCTAAAGTCGCGCGAACTCGGCGCCTAGAACCGCTTTTCAACTGATCGGATGAAGCCCGCTGCACGTTCGTGTAGTGGGCTTTGCCAATTGGTCCTTGGATCATCTGCGCGAAATTTGAGAAAGCGCTGACCCCATTCGTGCTCTTGTGCGCCACATTTGGCACCAAGCGAGCAATCTTGGATCTTTCGACCAAGCGAGCTTGCCTCCCCCCTTCCCAATGCTAGACATCGCCTCCCGCAGGGAACTGCCCTCGGGAGTTTTGACAACCCAAGAGTGATTTTGTGAGGCGTGAAGCGCGCCCTAAAAGAACGCGCTTCGAACTTCGAAACTTCTTCAACGAAGACAAAAGAATCTCTTG
>JBGCFM010000100.1:0-106851 GCA_045106895.1 Polyangiales bacterium
CACACCCCGGGGAACGTAAACACGAGCGGCACCATTAACGTCACGTACCCCGACAGCCTCGTCGCAGCCGTCGATGACATTCTCCCAAGCGCCACGCTCCCGGATCTCAACGCGACCTTTGCGTCGACGATGGACTTGCCGTGGATGGTGCATGTTGGCGCCATCATTCGGCCCACCCCTCAACTCGAAATATCGGCGTACTACCGATGGGAGAACGTCTCCTCGCAGCCTTTTTGGAGCGTCGAAATCGTCGAGGCGACGTCCGAAGCCATCAACGATACCCTCAAGCCGCAGGGCTACATGGACCGCCACTTCGCGCAGCTGCGCGTAGGCTACGCGCCTCGCTCGGACATCGAAATCAGTGTTCTTGGCAGCTTTCAGAGCAACACCGTGCCCGAGCTGACGGCATCGCCGAACACAATGGACTTCAACCGAATCGAAGTGGGTCTCGTCGCCTTATGGCGCGTGTCTGAACGAATCGGTCTCCTCGCCCAATACACACACCTCTTTCTGCCGACACGAACCATCCGGCAAAGCCTTCACCAGCCGCTTACGGACCCGGACTTCGCGACGTATAACCACCCAACCCCAACGGGAACGTATGCCGGCTCGTCGGACGCCATCCGCCTGAGCCTACTCGTCTACTTCGACCGAGAGGGCGAAGCGGCGGAGCCCATGCCTGAACCCATTCCCGAAAACGCGGACGAAGCTCCTGCAGGCCAAGCTCCGGCAAGCGACGTCGGAGGCGAAGGCGCAGACGCCGCCGGCGCCGAGGCGTGGTGGAGTTCTGGAGACTGATTTCCGCGGACTGATTGCCGAGGAGAACGATGCCGCCTGTTCTACTCGAGAACCGACATCACGGCCGCGGGAATACCAGCGTGGCTGTACTGCTCCGAGTACAAAATCCGCATGTCCGAATCAAAGGCCATGGCCTCGGCGTTCACTTGAATGCCAAGCGCGTTCATTTCGTTGCGTGGGTCGACGAGAACCGGAAAGCTCAGGCCGAACTGCTCGCTCAAACGGGCGCAGTCACTCCGCGTCGCGATCTCGCCGCGGCTGTTTTGGGCGATGACCACGAACGCCTGGACACCATCTTCAGCGAACTGCTGGTAGAAGCTCTCGGCGTCATCTCGAACGAAGCGCTGGCAAGGAGGACACCACTCGCTGAAACGGTAGAGCCAAGTCGCGCTCTCACCACACGCGGCGTGGAGGCTCACTGGATTCCCGTCGCAGTCTTCAAGCATGGCGTCCGGAGCGATGTCGCCAACGGCGGTCCCGAACGGGCCCATCGGAGGACACATGCTGGAGCCCGCGTCCTCCGCAGGCCCGCCGTCGAGTTCCGCCCCTGCGTCTGTACCCGCATCGACTCCGTCGCTTGCGTCCGCCGAGCTGCCGGCATCGCTCTGAGGGCCAGCGTCCGTGGATGGCGCCGCGTCCGCACGCCCGGCGCCCGAATCGACGGTACCGCCCGCATCAAAGCCGCCGGCTGGCGGGACATCGTCATCTCCACAGGCGAGGGCAAAACACAGAAGAAAAGCGGGCAAACATCGGGTCATACCCGGCTGTATGCCACGTCCGGAACAACGTTAGGCAAGAAGCCGAATTATTTCGACGCCAGAGCCACCACAGCGGCGCGACTACTCGGAAAAGTCGAGGAAGAGCGTCTCACGCTCGCCCTGGCGAATCGTAACGCTGCGCCTATGAGTCTCGCCATCACGGTCGACGAATCGAAGGTTCGCTCGGCCCGCCGGTAGGCTGACGCCTCCGAGGGGCGTGGTTCCGAGGAGTCGGTCGCCGACGTACACACGCGACCATGGCCGCGTGTTGACACGCAGCTCACCGCTCCCTGCGGCGCGCTGGGTCATAGCAGGTGGCGCTGCTTCCATCGCTGAGGTGTCCATCGCCGACGTGTCCATCGCCGACGTGTCCGAGGCGACGTCCATGGAAGCCTGGCGCATACGAGCGCCAGGTCGGGCACGGACGAGGGTCGGTGTGAGCGCGACCGTTTGCCCCTCGCGGAGCACGGCGAGGCCTTCCCAGTTTCGGTAACCGCGCCGTGAAATCTCGACGCGCAGCTGCCCGACCGGAAGACCGTCCAAGGTGAGGGGCGTCTCGCCGCGGAACTCACCATCGATGGATACGCGAGCGCCGGAGGGACGGGAGTCCACGCGAAGCAGACCCGTGGCGTCCGTAGCAGCCGGAGCTTCCGTGCCCGGAGTGGGCGTCTCAGCCGTCGGTGGAGTGTCTGCGACGGCGCCCTCCGAGGGGTCAGACGCCTCGGCGCCCGGGGTCACACCCGTTGTGCCTTCGCCCTGCGCGGCTGGCGGAACGACGAGAGAGCTGCCTGGCGTCTCCGCCCCTGGCACCACCGCGCTGGGCAGCTCTGCGCCTGGGATCGCTGCGCCTGGGGTCACTGCCCCGGGTGTCGCAGCGACCTCCGTGTTGCCAACCAAAAGCCAAGCGGCACCGCCGCCGCCGACCAGGAGGAGCAAGAGGAGTGGGACAAGCCAGAGCCAAACGGGCCGCTTCTTTTTCTCTTCCGCGGACTCGAGCTCGATGAGCGCCGAAGAGCCCAGCTCTTCGACGGAAGCCGGGGGAGGCGGGCGCGACGTGATTGAACTTGGCGGCAGGCTCGGAATCGGAGCGGCGGGCATGCTGCCCTTGAAGCTCTGTCCAAAGGGCGTCGAGTCCACCTGCGGCCCGCGCACAATGTCGCTGCCAAGAACTTCTCCGAGGTGGTCCGCGATGCGCGTGGCGAGCACAACTTCTTGATGGCGCGCGAGCCACTGTTCAAGGGCAAGCTGCATCTGCCCGGCGTCGGCGAAGCGGTCTTTGGCGTCTTTCGCGAGGGCCTTTTGCAAGATGGCGTCGAGGTCCTCAGGCAGGTCGGGGCGTCGCGTAGCCAGCGTCGGCAAAGGGTCTTCGAGGACCGCGCGCATGGTCTCGTACTGCGTCTTCCGATGGTAGAGAGGTTTGCCGGTCAAGGACTCGAAGAGACACACGCCGAGGGCAAATACATCGGCGCGACCATCGACGGGATCCCCGACGCACTGCTCCGGCGCCATGTAGGCGAACTTGCCCTTTACCTGTCCGTCGCTCGTGCGACTGAGCTGGTCTGTGGCCTTCGCGATGCCGAAGTCGAGGAGCTTCACGTTGCCCTCGTTGGACACCATGATGTTCTGTGGGCTCACGTCGCGGTGAACGATCCCGAGGGGTTGACCTTCGTCTCCCCGAACTCGATGTGCGTAGTGCAGCGCTTCGGCGACCGTCGCGGCAATTTTCACGCACACGGGGGCTGGGATCCCGCCAACGTCGCGCGCCCGCCGAATCAGCTTGCCGAGGGCGATGCCGTCGACCCACTCCATCGCTAGATACGTGCTGCCGGCTTCCTCGCCGAACTCGTAAATATGCACGATGGCCGGGTGCTGAAGACGCATCGCTAGGCGCGCCTCATCGAAGAACATGTCTTGGAAAGTGGGGTCATCCACGACGTGACTAAGCACGCGCTTGATCACCAAGTGGCGATGACCCGCTCCGGCGATATTCTCCCGCTCGCGCGCGAGGAAAATCTCCGCCATTCCGCCGACGGCGATACGGCCCAGGAGCTCGTAACGCCCGAATTGGCAAATCGCGGGGAGACTTCGGACAATGCTGCGATCGGCGACCACGACAGCACTATAGTGGGCTTAGGGGCTCGGCGCGAGATCCGAGTCTCCATTGACGGCCTCGTCGCTAGACTCGCCTGGATAGAGGACAGCTTGGGAGGTATGGTCCCTACATGACTCGGCTTGTCCTTTGTGTCCTCGCGACCTCATTTCTCGGCTTTTCTGCTCTTTCGCCCTCCGAGGCCAGAGCTCAGGGAGACGAGCGGAATGGAGCCGAGGCGGAGATCGCCAACGTACGAGAGATGATCCTCTACGCGCGATATGATGAGGCCATCGCCGGCGCTCAGGCGCTCCTGGCGCGAACGGGCCTCTCCGCTGCTGCGCGAAACGAAGCCCTTGAGGTCCTCGCGACATCCCATCTCGCCAACCGCGACACCGAGAGCGCGGCCCCAGTTCTCGAGCAGCTCTACAGCCGAGACCCGGGCTACGTCCTGCGCGATGGAGACGCGAGCCCCCTCGTCCAGGGCGCATTTCAGCGAGCACGTCAGAACGCGCCCGCCGCGGTGACCGTGACCCTGGACCACACGCCCCCTGCCCCATCCGTACGCCAGTCTCCGCTGGTTGAGGTTTCCGTCACTCAGGGAATCACCGCCGTGGGCGAGGTTCATGTTCACTACCGCGCGAGCGGCGCTCCGCGTTTTGCGACAAGCGTGATGGACCTCAATCAGAGCGGTATCGCTCGGGCTCGACTTCCCTTGATGGGCGCTGGCAACATGGCTCAGACCCTCGAGTACTACATCGTCGCTTACGCACCCTCGCGGACTGCGCTCGGTGGCATGGGCAGCGAATCGTCGCCAATGACCATCGACGTTCCTGCCGCGGGTGAAACACGCTCAGTCGCCGTCCCTCTCGGCCCAGAGGGCGAGGAAGTTGAAGAAGAAGGCGGCTCCTCCAAGTGGTGGATCGCGCTCATCGTCGTCGGCGTCGCAGGCGCGGCCGTCGGCGGCTACTTTCTCTTCCGGGGCGAAGAACCAAGTGGGTCCCTTGGTCACGTCACGCTTCGCTAAACTCCATCACTGACTGAATCACCATGCGCATCATTCCTCTTTTCGCGGCCCTTCTCTTCTCCAGCTTCGGCGCCCCCGCCGCAGTTCATGCAGACGATGCAGAGGTCCACTACCGAATGGCGCTGGTTCACAAGCGCGCCGGTCGCCTCGAAGAGGCCCTCGCTGAGGCACGAGCCGCCTTCCGGGCGCGCCCCCGACATGCCGCAGCGCACTTCACCGCCGGCACGCTCCTCCGTCAGATGGGCCAACTTGAGAACGCCCTCGGTTGTTTTGTTCATGTGACGCGCCTCGAACCCGAACACGCCGATGCGCACGGAATGGTCGGCGCCGTCCTGATGCGTCTTCGGCGCTACGAGGAAGCCATCGAGCCGCTTCGACGGGCAGCGGAACTCGATCCCGAGCAGCCGAACCACTGGGCGAACCTCGGCTCCGCGTACCGGCGACTTCGCCGAAATAGCGACGCCATCGCCGCACTCCAGCAAGGCCTACGTCGGCACCCCGATGACGTGGGGCTCCTGAACAACCTCGCCGTCGCTTTTCGCCGGGAGCGACGCAACGAAGAGGCCATTCCTCTTCTTCAAGCGGCGATTCAGTCCCAACCCGACCAGGTGGAGCTTCACCACAACTTGGCCATCGCGCTCCGCGCTACCGAGCGTTGGGACGAAGCCATTCCCCACTATACGCGCGCTCGCGAGCTTGGAAACAACGACCGCGGACTGCTCTTCGACCTCGCCGTTTGCTACGAGAACGTCGGCCAAACCGCCCTCGCCATCGAGACCTACGAGGCCTACGTCCGCGCCGCCGAGAGCGCAGACCCGGCCGGAGCCCAGTCCGTGCGCGATACACTCTCCCGACTGCGACAGCGCTAAGTTCACGAGGAGATGCAAGAGCAGCGCGTTTCGGGCACACTCCCGAGCATGAAGCTCCGACTCTTACTTGTGCTCTGCTCTCTCGCAGCGTGTGGTGATGACAGCCGACCCGGCCGCCCAGACACGGGAGCCGGCGACACCGGCGCACGCGCAGACACCGGGAGCGACGCGATGATGAGCGTCGATGCTCCCGGAACGGACGCTCCGTTTCCAGACACCGGTCCGCCACTCGACCCATTCGACCCGGCCAACGGCTGCGGCGCGACTGCCATCGAGACCCAGGTGCTTCCGGGCTCCGTTCTGTTGGCCTTCGACCAATCCGCCTCCATGCAGGGCGACACCGCCGGCAACCGCCCACCCGAGCGAGGCCCCAGCAAGTGGACGCTTGCGACGGAGGCCATCACCTCCGTGCTCGCGTCGATGCCCGACGAACTGAACGTGGGTCTTTTGCTCTTTCCTGATCCGAGCGGCGGAAGCGAGTGCAGCGTCGCGCCAACACCACAGGTCGGCGTCGCTCCCTTGGCGACAACGCGCGCGATGATCAACTCCACCCTCGCCCGCTCGCCGAACGGCGGCCAGACGCCTGCCATCGCCGCGGTCAACGCGGGCTGGGAGTACATGCTTCCGCTTCCGCTCCCCGGCGAGCGTGGCGTGATCCTCGTCACCGACGGCGGGGAAACTTGTGACACGGAGCCAAGCGACACGAGTGGGTTTCACACGCAGGCACGGACCAACGACCTCGCATTCGGCGTATCGAGCTACGCCGTCGGTCTCACCACGACGAACAACCTCCTGAGCGGCCTCGCCTTCAACGGCGGCACGGCACGAAGCGAGACCTGCATGCCGATGTGCACCACAAACGGAGAGCGCTGCATGAGCAACGCGGAGTGTGGCGGCGGCACCTGCTTCAACCTGCCCATCGTGGGCCAGACCTGCACCGGCGGCCCCTCCGGTGAATGCTGTCACTACGACATCAGCGAGGCCGCGCTCCGGGACGAGTTCGAGATGGCCCTTCGCGAAATCGCCGAGAGCTTCCTCGACAGCTGCGTCTTTGAGCTTCCGAACGAGAGCGACGACCCTGCCCTCGTGAACGTTGGCGTTACCTTCGACGGCGAGGAGCGACGCGTTCTGCGACGAAGCGATGACCCCGCCGACGACTCATGGAACTACACGCCGACCGGCGACTCCATCGTGATTCAAGGCGCGCTCTGCGACGAGCTTCTTGCCGGCGACGCCGTCGTCGAAATCGTCCTCGGCTGCCCAACGATTCTCATCTGACTTCCTTCTTCTCGAGGTCTTAGCGGCCGGCCATCCGTGGGTGCCGAAGGATGGTTCCTCCGGCCCCCCCGACGAGAACCTCTCGGTCCGTCGTCAGGAGCGCGCGCAAGCTCATAGGCCCCACCCCGAGATCGACTTCACTCCAAACGCCGCTCTCGTCGCGCTCGAGGCTCAGTCCTGAACCACCGACGGCGAGGGGCTGCCCACTTGGGCCGATGCCCACCGCGTGAAGCGTCCCTTCGCCGCTGTGCTCTCGAACGCAGCGTCCATCCTGGTGGCGGAGGATTCGTGCGTCGTCGCCCACGAGGAAATCACCGAGTGCGGTTCGCGCGGCGCCTCGCAAGGTGGCTCCGTCTGGGCACACCACCTCACGCACGCCGGTTTCCCTCAGCGTGAACACCTTACCGCCGTTGCCGGCGATGATGGCGTCGTTGGGCGTTCCCGCGACGGCCCACATGGTCTCCTGGACAGGCAAGCGTGAAAGGCGAAACGCGCCCGGAGACCCCTGCAAGAGCTGTCCGCGGGTGCCCACCGCCAAGAGCGAGTTGCCCGCGGCGATGACGTCGCGCCAAGACGCGTCGCCTGGCGCCTCGAGAGCCTCGACGCGATCCCAGTAAATCGCCATGACGTGTCCGGCATCCCCCACCGCGACGAGGCGCTCTTCACTGAGCTTCGCGAGCGCGCTGAACGCAACGTCGATGCCCGTGGGCAGGTCAACCATGCGCCCTTCTCGCTGACGAGCCATCCGGCCCATCGGACCGACGCCGAAAACTAAGCCCCCCAACGTGTCGAGGTCGAGGAAGGTCTGGGAAGGCCCAGCCGTTCGCAGAATAATGTGGTCGGCGCCGATCATCGCGAACTTACCGCCGTCGCCGACGACAAACGAAGGCTCTCCCGGAAGCGAGGCGATTCCGGTGAGCGCGCGGGTGTCTCCGCTCGAGAGGATCACGCTCTCGTCGCCAGAGAGCAGAAGCACATCTCCCGAAGCGCCGGTGACCGCCGCACGACCACGGTCGCACCCCAAGTCTGTCCAGGTTTGTTCGCTATCGACATGGATGGGGCTCCAGCGCCCCTCGAAGGTACGGCGCAAGACGCTGCCCTGGTCACCGACGGCATAGAGGTCTCCTCCGCCGCATCCGCCCACGGCACGCAGCGTGTGCCCGCTGGGCTCGCGCTCGACGCGGACTTCGTCCGACGCCGAGACGCCTAGAATCAACCCGCGCTCACCAACGAGCGTCGCCTCCGTGCCGACCACCGCAACCCCAAGGAGCGCTTCCGTGCGCCCGGTGTCGACGGCGCGCGCACGGAGGTTTTCGATGCGCAAGAACGTGCCCTCATCCCCAACGACGAGGGAGTGAAGCGTATCGATGGCGAGCACCGAGCGCAGCGTCTCGCTGGTTCCGCTCTCGATGGCGCGGGGCCCAGATTCAAGGAGCACCACCAGCGTCCCTTCGTCGCCAACGACGAGGGCTTGTGTGGGTCCGACGAAGGCGAGCCCAAAGAGGTCAGCGCTCACGCCCGTGGCCCACAGACGCAGCGAGTCACCATCGAAGCGCGCAGCTTGCCCTCGAGCGCCCACCATCGCGATGGCGCCGCCTTGCCCCATCTCCGCGTCGTACCAGTTGGGCATCGCGCGTGGTCGCGGGTTGACCCAGCCCCATCCCAGGGAATCTCCACCACCCAAACGCATGGCATGCTCCTGAGCCGGTCCTGCGACGGGGAGATCGACGCGGGTAGGAACAAGCGGCGCGGCGTCAGGGCGCGAAAGAAGCAGGTATGCGCCGCCGCCGAGGGCGAGGACGAGCGCGAAGCCGAGTACAACGAAGACCGAACGTGGCATGAAGCGGATGCTACCCCGGATAGCTCCTTGCGTCCGTCTTCAGGGCACCCCTTCGCTCGTACCCCTCAGTCCGCCATCGCCGCTTGGAGGTACGCGCTCAATGAATCCGCGGCTGCAAACCCGATGTCCCCCTCGAACGCGATGTTCTCGTAGCCATCGATGTCTCCGGCCTCGATGGATACGTCACGGCCGAGCTCCTGGATGATGCCGTCGTTGGGGAAAGGAAAGAGCGGAACGTCGGTCGGTGAGTCGAAGCCGGGTTCGCCAAACATCGTCCCCGTCACGCCGTACTGCAGCGAGGGGCGATGGAGTCGAGGGTTCTCAATGCCAAACCCGCCCGCACCGTATCCAGGCGCGTATGCGACGCCGTTGACGTGGGCGTTTCCACGAAAGAGGTTGTCACCGCCAAAGAAGGTGTCTTCGAAGACGATGCCCGTCGCGCGGTCTTGGTTGTTCATGGAGAAGTACGCCTCGGAGAGGTTCCCTGCGGGAGCATCCGAGAGGCGTAAGTTGATCAGGACGCTGCCTTGAATCGTGGTCCGTTGACCCTGGATCCACTCGAAGGCGCCGTAGAAGTCGTAGCTCGTGTCGAAGTTGCCTTCCGGTCCCCGGTCGAGAAAGACGCAATTCTGAAACAGTAGGTCTTGCGCGATGTTATCGCCGCGACCGTAGATAAGCACCGATGCGCCCGGCTCGTACGTGTCCATATAGCTGTGTCGGGCGATGCATCGACGGAAAATGGCCCGTCTCACCTGGTCGCCAACAAAGTAGAGCGCACGTCCGCCTGCGAGGGCGTACACGTCTTCGAAGAGCAAATCGGTGCTGCCGTTTGTCGCATAGAACCCTTCCGCGGAGGACTGCTGAACAATGACGTGATTTAGGTATCCATCCCCACCCCCGCCGTTCACTTGCAGCCAGCCATCGAACGCAAGACCCTTGAGCGCCAGGTGTTCAACGGGGTTATCGGCGGAGAGCGCCTCGAGCGTCATGTCCGCAAAACGGGCGCCCATTGGGTGTTCGGCGATGAGCGTCGTCCGCGCGTTTACCGTTCCCCGAAGAAAGTGCCAGTACCACGCGCCGCTCCCGGCGACGTTGGAGAGGTCGTTCTGCGATTTTTCGAAGAAGCCATCGCGAAAGACCAGCACGTCACCGGCCACCGGCGTGTGATCGCTGGTACGGCCAACGTAGTCGTGAAGGTGACGCACCGCTTCTTCTGCGCCGACGAACACGATGCGCGCGTCGCCGACGACCAGGATGACCGACGTGTATTCGAACCCGTTCACTCCGGCGCGTCGCAAGGTGACGTAGTGGGCCTCGCTGGGAATCGCTGGGACGGTGCCGCTCACCGCGCCGTTCGTGGAGACATCCACCCAAGGAGGGCAGATATCGCAGGTCCAGCCGCTCTGCGCCCCGTCCCGCACGAAGAGGCGGAAGTCCGACTCCTGACGCACACGATAGATCCGGCCCTCGAGTTTCTCTTCGATGCCGCTCTCCATGATATTGCCCGCGTCGAACGGGGCGCCGTCCAACGAAGCAGCATCGACGATGCTGGGCCCCTGAGCGTCGACCTGCGAGTCAGCCGCGCTGACGTCGATGAGTCGCGGTGAGTCCAACGTCGACGCATCCACAGGATCGGATAGTTGGGGATCGCAGGCGACGATACCGAGGGCCAAACATGAGAGCGTCATCTTGAGCATTGGTGACTCCATAAGTCCCGAAATCCGGGGCACACCAAGGAGCTGTGCAATCGCCATTCCGGCGTGCATCGTCGCTCCAACGCTCGCGGAATACTGCTTTTGAATCGGAGTCTGGTGCGCGGCGCCACCCTTCTTGGGAGAACACTTGCCCAGAGACAAATGAGACCTGTCAGGTCTCAGTGGGGTCAGGGGTCCTGCGCCGAGCTAGTCGATGTCTCCGCCAGATTTCAGGCGATGAAAATGACGGCGCGCAATCTCCGCGGACTTCGCTGCGTCCGTGACGCTGCCGTGGAGTTCCAGCATGCTCGCGACATAGGTCGCGTTGAACGCTTCGACCATCACCTGCTTTGCTTCACGGTAGGGCATCGACATCACTGCCTTGTCGCGGAGCACGTCGGCCAAGAAACGCTTCGGCGGCGCGACCTCTCCGCGCATCACGACAAGGCGCTCCATGTAGTTTCGCAGCTCACGCGCATTGCCCGGCCACCCATGACTGATGAGGTGCTCCTTCACCTCATCGCTCAAGAGCTCAGGAGCACCGTTGAAGTGCTCTAGGAACAGGCGAGCGAGCAGGATGACATCGCCGAGTCGCTCCCGAAGAGGCGGCACTCGAACCGCAACGACGGAGAGTCGATGGAAGAGGTCGAGTCGAAAGCGCCCCTCCTCGACTTCACGGTCCAAGTTTCGGTTCGTCGCTGCGATGATTCGCAGGTCCACAGGAACCCGCTTGGAGCCGCCGACCCTTTTTACCGACCGCGCATCCAGCACGCGTAGAAGCCGTGGCTGCAGCGAGGGCTCGAGTTCCCCGAGTTCGTCGAGAAAAAGTGTGCCGCCATGAGCCTGTTCGAACGCTCCGATTCGACGCTGCGTTGCGCCGGTGAAGGCCCCCGCCTCATGACCAAACAACTCGGACTCCACCAAGTTATGTGGGATGGACCCACAGTCCACGACGACGAGAGGCCCCGCCCTCCGGCCGCTCCGCTGATGGATCGCTTCCGCCAGTAACTCTTTGCCAACGCCCGACTCGCCTTCGATGAGTATTGTGGAATCAGTGCCGGCGGCGAGCTTCAGCGTTGTATAAAGATACTGAAGCGATTCCGCGCGCCCAACGAAACGCCCCAAACTCCCTCGCTGGCGAACCGGCGTCCGATCACGCCCGCTCGCCTCGACGGTGAGCTGCGTCTGCCCGACGCGGATCGTGGAGGACACACCGATGGTCGCCTCCGCAATGCGCACGCCGTTGCACCAGGTGCCATTCCGACTTCCGAGGTCTCGCACTCTCAACCCGTCAGGGACGGGCGAGAGTTCGAGATGCCGTCTCGAAACCATTCGATCGACGAGTTTGAGGTCGACGCTCTCCGAGGTGCCAACAAGAACCTGACGCTCAACGTCGAGAGCGAGACCCGGCTGCTCCCCCACGGTCACAACGAGTTTGTACACGGAGGGATATGGCCCCGGGCTCCCGCCGGCAGCCGCGGTGCGTACCTCACTGCCGAGGTCCTCGGGTGGCGGGTCCTGTGTTCCTGAGCTCACCCTCGAATACTAACCGCTATGAGCGGCGCGGAAAACGTTCCTAATCTCCACGGGCGAGCAAATGGGGCGCGAGCAAATGGGCGAGCGAACACGGCGACGCCCCGCGACGCGGTCGAGAGTGTTAGCGCTGAAGTCTGTAGGCGACGCGCCACTCGCATCCCGCGAGAGAATTCCACTCTGAAAAGCCAAAGAGCTCTCTGGTCGCGTCGTCGCAATCTACATTCGCACCGAGGGGTGTCTCGTCCACTCGAACGCGCTGTTCGCCGTCGAAGCTGCCGTCTCCGCGTGGCTCCATTGTGATGCGGATTCGAATGTCGACGGAGCACTCCAGCTCGGGGCGCAGGTCGCGTGTCAGCTCAAGCTCCCCATCATAAGATCCATCACCCTCCGGTGTGAGGACTAAGCCAGGCGCCTCGGCCACCTCGAACTCCCCTGCTCCGATGCTGTTGAAGGTGTACGTATTCTCGATCGATTGCCGCCCCGCAGTCGTTCTCCGACCAAACCGGGCCGATGACGTTGAACGTGCCTCCTTCAAAGGAAGACGTCGCCGCGTCAGGCCCTGCGAAGGCAACCCGCCCGGGCCCTGAATCTGCGCCGAGGAAAGCGTCCGGTGAGGCGAGCGCGTCGTCATCGCCGCAGACTGGCAGAGCGAGGGCCAAGGCAAGCGCGGAAACAAACATGAGCATGCGGCGCCTGCTTGAACTGAAGGCTTCGTTGAGCCGGCTGCGAGAGATAGAGTAAGCGAAAGATTTATTGAGCATTGATGACTCCAAATACCGCTCGAAAAGCCGAGCGTGCACGGCCCCTATGCACCGACCGTTCAGTCGCTCAGCATCGCCATCGTCCCGACGATCATTCTTGCGCTGTACCGTCGAATAGGCCGAATCCTCGCACGCGCCGCACTCCTCGCCGCGTGCGTTGAGACCTTCGCTGTCTCACTGAGGACCGAGGACCCTATCGCCTCGGAGCGCTGCGGAGTCGATGAACGGCGTTGCAGATTCCCCGGTGTTCTCATGCGCCGCGGTGGCGCTCACGGTGAGGCGCGAGTGGCCCACCAAAGCGCTGCCGCCAACAGAAGCGCCACAACAATGACCCAAGGGAAGAACGCGGGCGGGGCGCGGCGCGGCGTCGGTTTGGCATCTCCGGCGCTCGACGGGCGACGAACGCGGTCGATGTTGACCCCTCTCGTCTCAGGATCTTCGACCGCTTGAAGCTGAGTACGGAGTGCATCCAACTCAGGACCTCCAAACTCGGAAACCACACGGGTGAGATCATCGCGCTCCGGCCTGGAGCCGATCGCTCGGAGCGCATGCGACATTGCACGAGCGGTCTGGAAGCGCTCAGCCGAGTCTCTCTGAAGTGCACGAGCGATCACGTCCGCGAGTTCGCTCGAAACGCTCGGCCGGATCTCCGTGACCATTGGAATTGGTCTGTGCATAACAGAGTCCATGATCTCGACAGGGTTGCTCCCCATGAAGAGACGCCGACCGACAACGGTCTCCCAAAGCACGATACCCAACGCAAAGATGTCCGAGCGAGCATCGACACCTTCCCCGAGGCACTGCTCGGGTGAGAAATAGCGGTACTTCCCTTTGAGTTCCCCGGTTTGCGAGCGCGTGCGGCGGTGGAGGGCCGTAGCGACGCCAAAGTCCGTCATGCGGGCATATCCATCGAGTCCGACCATTATGTTCTGAGGAGACACGTCTCTGTGCACCATTTCGAGATCTTTGCCCGTGACGGTCTTCGCGCGGTGCGCGTCATCGAGTCCAAGTGCAGTTTGGGCGGCGACCTCGACGAGGAACGAGTCGGGAAGGCGCTTCTTTTGTTGCGTCGCGCTTCGATAAAGAGACGCCAGTGTAGACCCGACAACGAGGTCCATGACCAGATAGAGGCCGCCGGCGTCGTCTCGCCGAAGGTCGTGGGTATGAACGACGTGTGGACTCGCGATGTTGCTCGCGAGGTGCGCCTCATCTGTAAACATCTCGACGAAATGCTCGTCGTCCACGAGGGAGGGAAGCATGTACTTCAACGCAACGAGACGCTGAAAGCCCTCCTCGCCTCGACGCCGTCCCACCCAAACTTCGGCCATGCCGCCAGATGCAATCAAGAATAGCCGTTCGTACATGGCTCAAGAGCCGCTTAGCGCAGCGTAAAACTAACGACGACCATGGCGCCGCCAACCCCAACGATTCCAAGCCCAACGTTCCGTATGCGTGTTGTTCGCTCGCCCTGACTCCGCCGGTCTTGCGTTGGCTCGGCCACATAATCGCTGTGAAGTCTTCGCGTCCGCACGCCAGCGCCGATAGCGGCGGCTGTTGCCGCACCCACAAGCACAACGCCCGACCACAACAAAATACGCGAGCCGCGTGTTGGCGTTACGACGATGGGAACTTCTTCTTCCCCGGGTGCCTGCGCCAAGTCGCTTCCATGAACCGGCACCGTCGCTCCGGCCTCCCCTTCCACGCGAATCCGTCGAGGGCCTTGAGGAAAAAGCAGCGTCAGCACCTGCGCCCCAGGATCCGTCCAGACCTCGCAGGGCGTCCGGCACACCTCGAGACCGTCACGATGCACGGCAATATCATCGCCGTCACTGGAGACCACGAGGTGAAGAAGCCTGGGTCTTAGCGCCGCCTGACGGGAACGAGCCCTACGAACGACGGACTCGGGCAAGGGGGATTGAATGGCCAACTCGTATTCCGCGTGGGCTTCGCCTAGCCGTTCGCCCGCCTCGAGACATCGGGCGATGTTGAGGTGAAGTTGATCATGGGGCCGGACATCGAACGCTTCCCGAAGAAGTTCAACGCATCGGTCGTACTCCCCGTTTCGGAACGCCGTCTCCGCGAGTCCAAACAAAGCCGGCGCACGGTCCTCAACCTCTGCGTCCGCCACCGCAGGGTGCGCGGTCCAGGACATCAAGACAACGCATGCGATGGCCTTGATCACCAGGCGGACATTGGGGTTAGTAAGGATTGGGAGACCATCCATCCGAGAATGCAGCTTCTGTCATATCCGTGCTCATCGCCGCAGGCGTCGGAGTTGACATCGGGTCGGGTCGGGCCATCGTCGGGCGCCTCACGCGGCGCATCATCGACGCACTTGCCATCGCAGCTGGAATCGGCGCCATCGCCACCGCCGGCGGCTCTACAACGGCCGTCGGAACCAGCGGAACTTGCGACGCTTGTTCGGCCGGGGGCGTCACGGCGACAGGTTCCTCTTGAGCCGACTCTTCGTTTTCGTATTCGGGCGCTTCGCGTGAAGCTTCCGCAGCCGGAGGCGGTGTGATGGCGTTGGAGGCTTGTGAGTCGTTGTCGGAAGCACTCGTCCGCCAAACGTATCCAAGAACGCCGGCGACGAGGATCGCACACAAGGCAACCAACGCCGCCCCGCGGCCGCGTCCATCTCGGCCTGCCATCGAGGACACGGGCCCGGCGACGGTCGTTGCAACGGAACCGACAACCTCATCGTTGGACGAGGTGTCCTCGATGGAAAGCGGCGGAGGTTCGGCGCGAAGCATCGAAGCAAGACGCTCATCTTCCGTCGCCCGCTCCACACCAAACATCGTGTCCATCGTCGCGGCAATGTCTCTTGTCTGGTCGCCACCAAGTCGGGCAGACGCGGCGGCGAGCACCGACGCGACATACTCCGAGGACTCCGGACGCTTGGAGATATCCCTCGACAGACACGACGCGACCATCGAGGCGAGTTCCGCGGATGCCTCAGGGCAGTACTTTTGCACGGAGACAACCTCGCGGTTGCACACGTTCCACATCGTGGCCGCGTTCGACTCACCTCGGAAAAGACGACGAGCACAAAGCGTCTCCCAAATTGTTACCCCCAACGCCCACAGGTCTGTGTGTGGACCGATGGGAGCGTCGCGACGAATCTGCTCCGGCGCGAGGTACGCAAACTTGCCCTTTATCTCCGAGGTTCCGGTCTGCGTGAGCCGCCCCTTCGCGGCGGCGATTCCGAAATCGACCAGGCGCACTTGCCCGTCGTACGTGACGTGAATGTTGTGCGGCGTCACATCACGATGCACAACATCCAGGGACTCACCGAGGTTGTTCGTCGTCTTGTGGGCACCGTGGAGACCGCGAGCTGCCTGGGCAAGGATGCTCAGACGAACCCCTAAGGGGATCGTCGTCTCTGACCTGCGAGCCTGCTTGAGGACCGTCGAGAAAGCTCGCCCACGTAGAAGCTCCATGATGAGATACGGCAGACCGTCGTGGTCGCCAACATCGTACACGTGCACGACGTTCGGATGCTCCACCCGCGCGGCAATGGAGACTTCATCGCGAAACATCTCGACGAACTTCGTGTCCGTTGCGAGCCCCGGAAGCATGATCTTCATTGCCATGACGCGGTCCATCGCCGCGTCTTGTCTTCGAACGGCGTAGATCGCAGCCATGCCGCCCTTGCCTATCGGAAGCAGCACTTCGTAGGCGCCCACGGTGCTGCCCGCCTGTGGAAGAGGAACCACCGCTCTCGCCACTTCCAAGCGCATCGGAGGTAGAATAGCGAGTTCCACTTCAGCGGTCCAGATGAGAGCCAGCGAGGCTAAGGCTCTCAAGCGCACGATACGAGTGGTAGTCTTGCATATAGTCGTTTCGGAACGTGAGCTGCCTTGCGATCCACAGGATCCCCGGCCGCGGCCCCGTTGGCTCCTGCTCCCAGCGCCAGCTCCACTGCGACCAGTGAGAGACCGACGAGAGCCACTCGTCGGCAAAGCACATCGACGACGCACCGCCGCCGCGTTCGCATTCTGAAAGACCAACCTGGTGTGCGTTCAGTTCGGCGATGCGGGCCACCACACGGCGCGCATCAGCTCCGCCCTCAGGAAGGCTGGCGACGTACGCCAGAAGTGGGATCGCATAGTAGAGCCCAGTGCTCTCTGCGTCGCGGGTTAGACCCAGCGGGTCGGCGCGGGCCAGAAGCCGAGCGGCGGCGTGCCGTAGAATCGCCAGGGCGCCGGGGTCCAATGTTCGCTCGTGTCGATACGCGAGACCCCGAACTATTCGAACGAAGAAGTTGAACATCGCCCCAAGGCTCTCGCCCGCGAGTTGGTCATCGACGGCTTCGAAGTCGTTCGACGCAAGCGCCGCAACCATGCGGGGCAGTCGCTCCTTCCATGCGAGCAGAGCTGGGTCCGATGGTCGCTCGACCTCGAAGAGGGCAACAGCGCGGTCGACGACGTCGATACCGTTAGCGCGCGCGCTCGTTCCAGGAGAGTTCGAGGCGAAGCGCGCGATAAACTGCGCGTTCTCGTAGAGGACGTCGAGGGCGCGACGGTCGCCGCTCAGGTAGTAGTACGTCTCGACCCCGGCGACGTGTGAGTATTCCGGCGCCTGGCCATAACCACTCCAGGCTTGCTGTCCGTGACGGTGAAGTGAGCCCACAGCAAAACGTCGATTCAGTCCATCCCACGCGCAGGTCCGTCCATGAACCACGTCGTTCGATCCATAGTGAATCGTGCTCATGTCCATGGTCTGCCGTGCGAGCGCCCGCGCGTCGCGGAGAACGTCTGGGCTGCGGGTGCGTAGGTACTCAAGCCATAGCTGGTTGCTCGGTTCCCCGGAGTTCGCGGACCAACCGTAACGGCCCCGCTCGCTCCACTCCGCGCTCTCCATCGCACCACCGTCGAAGCGCCCCCGAATGTCGCCGTAGCTTTCGATTCCAAACCACAAGAACTGACTTCGTTGGTTCACACGCATGAAGTCGGCGATGGTCTTGAGCTTAAAATCAAGTCGCCGGTGCGCGGAAGACGTCGGAGAGAACCCAAAGGAGCCGACACCCATCACCCGAGTGTTGGAAATGGATTCAAGGGTGGGCAGAAGGGACACCTCCGGCTCTTCCGCGGGACCAAACGAGACACGAAAACGATGGGTTCGCGCGATGCCCTGTGCGCCCCGATTGCACGCCTCGTGAAAGGCGGGTGACGAGGTCTCGCCATTCTCGCGGTCGATGACATCCGAGTAACGTGCGAGGTTCCAGGGCTCAACGGACCGCGGGTAGAGTTCGACGTCGACACCTTCTTCTGTCGAAGTCAGCGCTTTGGGAAAATGCTCCGCCATCTCTTCGAGGCGAACGCTCAACTCTCGCGAACCGACGTTGTGCGTGAGCCACCCTTCGTTTCGCGCCTCGACTCGTTCGCCGTCTCGTTGATGCGAAGCATAGCGATCGTGAAGTATCTGACGCACCGCGCCGTTGGCTCCGCGGGAGTTTGTCGCGCCTCTCAGAGGAAGCGCGAAGCCGAGGCCTGCAATCTGATCATCCTCGTCGCCCGTCGTCACGAACGTCTGAGCGATGCCGAGTTCAACATCGTCCGCGCGAAGCTCGATGCGCACGATGGACGTTCCCCACCAACGACCGTCCTCGGAGACAAGAGCCGACGACACACGCAGCGAGGACCGCAAAGGCCCCTCCTCCTCGACCACAACCTCCAGTCGAAAAGGGTCGAAAGCCGTGAGAGAACCGGCATACCCAAGCTCGCTTGGGTGCGCGCGGAACGACTGGATCGCGTCGTCGTCGACCCCTGGGCCCGCCTGTGCGTTTCTCCCCTCGTAACGTGCCTCGATCCCGTCGCGCGAAATGATGATGTAGGGACCGCTCGCTCCCTCCCCGAGCATCGACTCGCCATCGACGCTCAACGCGCTCAGTCCCCGACCGTCTCTGCGAGATATCGTCGCACGGACACGGCCATTGCTTAGGACCACTTCGTCATCACTCGTTTCGATTTGAACGGGGTTGCGGGGCGAAGCGCTCGAGCTTGCGACGAGTCCCACCGGTTGCCCTTCGTAAAGTTCAGCCAGAAGACCATCGACGAGCAACCATCGGACTGAGTCGTCGTCCCAACGGGCGAGCACTCGGCTCTGCGTGGGAACCCGTGTCCCTCCCGCGATGAGCGTCACGGTCTCCGTGGCGAGCACCCCCCGACCAAACGGAACGCCACCTCGAATGTGCCGCCCGCCGGTCTGTGGGCTGGCCAGAGTACTGATCCAATCAGCCATTCTCGGAACGTCGTCACCGACATCGCGTTGGGCGCCGTCGCGAACACCCGCGTCGAAGGCGGCGTCAGGTGCACTCGTATCACTGCACGCGCCGAACAGAATGAGAAGTAGAGAAAGGATGCGCACCACAACTGCCGTGGAGCACGAAACACGCCAGGCGTGTTTCGTGCGCCAGAACGTACCCGCGCATTTCGAAGTGGGACATTCTAGGTCTCGTGGGGTCTGCAGACCGCGCACGACGCACACTGGTGCGTTGGGCAGGGCTGCACCTACGTTCAAAGTGTGAGAGGATGTTTGCTCCGGCCGACGGCGCGACCGCTAGAACATGCTCAGTCGAATCTTCCCTATCCTCCTCCTCGTTGCTTGCTTGCCCGAGTTTGACCCCGGTCTCTTAGACGCGGACCTTCGAGATGCGGCTTCTCCCGACACGAGCGCCGATTCGGATGTGGGCGGGGACGTGGGCCACGACGTCGGTGACGACGTTTCTGAACCCGTGGACGCCGCCACGGATGCGACAGACGCCACGGATGCCGGCCCGGCGCCTTTCACGTTTCGGCCGAGCAACCTCAGCGCCGAGCTGTTCATGGAGGCCGAGACCCTTTTCGAAGACGCGAGCCCTTTGGTCGTCAGCGCAGACGAGGTTCTCGTTCTGGATTCGGACAACGGCACCGCTTGGCTCTACCCGTCCCTCGCGGCTGCAACGCTCGGAGAGACGCGCGCAGGCGTCACTCCACCACGAGACGGCGCCGAAGAACAAAGCGTCGCCACCATCCGCACGTCGCAAGATGTGATCGACGGGACCACGCAGAACGCTCCGGACATTCGCTTTTTCTTACTCACGTCGCTCACGATCGAAGCGAACGGGCTGGTGCTTGGCGTTGGCACCTTGGCCTTAGGCATCGGCGCACGGGATCAGATTGAAGTCGCGGGCCATCTCAGCGTCGGTGCGGCGGTTCTCGGCCTCCCACTTCCGCGTCCTGGGGCCATCAACGACACCGGCTGGCAAGGTGCCGGGAACGTGCCGCCAACGCTCAACGCAGGCTTCGGCCCGAGCCCAGGCGGTAGTGGCGGCAGCTTCGGGCTCCCCGGGGGAGAAGGCGGAGGTGGTGGCGGCAAAGGACAACCTGACTACGCCGGGGCGCCAAGCGGGGTCACGTATGGAAACGAAAACTTGGAACCTCTCGTAGGCGGCGCGCTCGGTGGCAGCGCAGGATTGCCTTGTGAGTTCGAAGGACAAGAAGAGTTGGGTTTGGGGGGAGGAGCCCTACAGCTCTTCGCGCCGCTCCTACGCGTGTCTGGATTCATCACCGCAGGCGGTGGGGGCGGACGCACAGGCTACGAATACTACGATGGCCAATGTCAGGCCGCGAACGACTATAGCGGTGGCGGGGTTGGTGGCGGTTCCGGCGGCGCGCTCCTTTTGGAGGCTGATACGGTGAACGTCACCGGGATACTCTCGGTTGCGGGCGGCGGCGGCTCAAGAGGTGGCCGCGGGACCGGTCGCGACGCACCGCAATCGGGTCTCCGTGGCGACGAGAGCGGCGGTGGCACCGGCGGTGGGCGGCAGCCCGGAGCGGTGGCGGATGGTACGGCGGGCCGCGGCGGCGACGGTGGCGGGGTCGTGGCTGCGGGTGCCGGCGAAGAGCTTGGGAACGGTGGCGGCGGCGGTGGCGGCGGCGGACGTATTCGCATCAACAGCCGAACGTCCGATGTTGCTCCCGGCGCGCTCATTCCCCGCTCGGGGACCGCCGCGGCCTCGGCAGGGGCCCTTCATCCGCGATGAGGGCTCAAGTCAGACGACAAACGCCAGCCAACAGAACTACGGCATCGCGAAGGTGAGACTAAGTCCGCCGCTCCACGAGTGTGTCCCAAGCATGTCCGTGTGATTTGGAAGGAGCCACTCGTGTCCTGCGTATGCGCTCAAGGTCACGCCCTCGTGCACGTCGACTCCCGCACCAAGGAGTAGCCCAAAAGCCCAGCCGCGTGTGAACTGGCTTTGACCCGCGGGCAGACGCTGGTACGCGGCGCTCGCCTCAAAGGATGGCCGGAAGATCCCGAACGCGGGTCGAACGCCGACAAACACGCCTCCGCCAAAGCCCGGGTTCTTGAGTGGCAGCGAGCGCGCCGTCACACGTCCAAAGGCGCCGAGCTCGAGGGGACCGATCAACTTGAGGGATCCGGCCAAGCTCACCGTCGGGTGCCACTGGCTCCCTTCCGCGTGATCCAATCGAGTGCCGCCCACACGAACAGACACCGCGCCGATTTCGTCGGCGGCGGCGGCGCATGGCGACAAGATGACAGCGCCGAGAGTCAGCGGGGCAAGGAGCCAGAGAAAAGCGAAGCGGAAGGTCATGTCGGAGTGGAGCAAAGCAGCAACCGTGCCAACGGCGTGACTAGCAAATTTGAAGGAAGAAAGTCGGTCTGGCTGATTTCGTTTGCGCGCTGAACGGGCCAGCTGTTGCCTCTGATTCACACCCTGGCAAGCGGATCGTGATGGGGTGCTCACAGAGAACGAGCAAACTTACATTTGATTACATCACACGACTCCACTTTCCTCCATTTTCTGTCGCCTGGCCCTACCGTAAATGGTGTGTATGCTTCCGACGTGGAGAAGCGGAACCCAACAGATTCGTCTGACGTGCTGGCGGCTGGTACGCGCATCGGCGGCTACACCCTCTCGCGTAAGATCAGCGAAGGCGGCATGGGTGAGGTTTATGAAGGCGTGCAGCGCGCTCTTAAGCGACGCGTTGCGGTCAAACTATTGGCGGAGTGGGCCACCGGCCGAGCGGACCTCCGCGCTCGCTTCTTGCGTGAGGGGGAGACCGCCGCGCGAATCCGGCACCACAACATTGTGGAGATCTACGACGTCGGCGTCTGGGGAGACCGTCCTTATATAGTGATGGAGTACCTCGATGGGCGAACCCTCGAAGAGCTCATGCAACTCGAAGGTCCGCTCCCGGAAGCTCAGGTCGTCGACCTTATGCTTCCGGTGCTCAGCGCGATCAGTGCAGCCAACGACCGCGGCATCATTCACCGCGACCTAAAACCAGAGAACATCTTCATCGCTGACATGGACTCCGGGGTGGAGCCCAAGGTGCTCGACTTCGGCATCTCTCGCATCGTCACATCGCACGAGCGGATCATCGACTCGCAGAACGTAGGCACGCCTCATTATATGTCGCCGGAGCAAGCCCGCGGCGAAGCCGTCGACGCTCGTAGCGACCAGTACTCCATCGCCATCGTCCTCTATGAGATGGTCACCGGTCATCTCCCCCGCGATCACGAGACCGTCACGACGCTGATGCGAATGGTGGCTCACGACGGCTTCGTTCATCCGCGTGAGTACGCCCCGGATTTGAGCGACGCGATGGTGAGCCTCTTGATGAAGGGCCTCGCCCGCAAGACCGACAACCGTTTTGATGACCTTCAGGACATGATGTTGGCGATGGTTCCTTTGGCGTCTGAACGCGCCCGAAGCTACTGGCAGCGAGAGCTTACCGTGGGCGATGAGCCTGGGCGAGTCACGGAACGCCCGCCGCCAAGTGGCTCGCACCGCTCGATCGTCGGTGGCCCCGCGGAGAGCTCCACGGGTCTGAAAGCCCTCGAAGGCGAGGAGACCCACAGCGAAATCGTGATGCCGGCGGGCGACGCCAAAGTCGTCACGGCCCCCGTCGTCGCAGCGGCGCCCGTCGCAGGCGCCAAAGTCCCACAGAGTGTCACGCCAGCAACCTCGTCCAGTGCTTCTCCAGACGCCCCCGATGAAGACTCGGACAAGAAGACTCCTTGGCTGCTCATCCTGTCCGCCGCGATTGTGTTGCTGGCCGTTGGAGGATGGTTTGCGACAAACGGCGGAGACACTTTGGACACGAGCGAGTCGGCTCGAAGCCAGATGACATCCCCTTCAGCTCCAGCAGCTCCACCCGTTCAGGCCTTGGATGACGAAGCCCCCGAGGCGAGCACCGAGAACACTTCCGTCGAAGAACGCGTCGTCGAAGAGAACGCCGAACAGAACGTCGAAGATGTCGAAGAGAACGTCGCGGCAAGCGAGAGCAGCGCAGCTGACGAAAACACCGCGTCGGACGACAACGCTGCGACGCGAGACAACGCCGATGCACCGGGAGAAAGTACCGACAGTGCCACCCGAGCCGAGCGTATTGCCCGTGCGGAGCGCAGAGCGGCGCGGGCGGAAACGCGCACACCTCCGGAGACGCCGAGCACGCCAAGTGAGCCGACGATGTCCGCGGCCATGAACCCAACTTGGGAGCCGTCTGGCTCTTCTGACAACGTAGACCCTTGGAACTGAAGACAACTTTGATGCTTAAGAACTCCCTCTTGTCTCTCACCCTCATCATGGCCCTCGCGCCCAGCCAGAACCTGTCTGCGCAAGACGTAGACGCGGCGGCGAGCGTAGAAGCACCCGTCGACAACGATGAGCAGGCACGCGTGCTCTACCTCCGCGGAGATCGTCTCTACTCGGAGGGCCGCTACGAAGAGGCCACCGCGGCGTTTCGAGAGTCGTACGAGCTTAGCGGCCGCCCTGGCCTGCTCTTCAACATCGCGAACGCCTACGAGCGCCTTGGGCAGCTTGAGGAGGCACTTCAGGCGCTGCAACGCTTCGCGCCGAACGCGCCCGAGCACCAACGCGCCACGGTCAACACACGTATCGCCAACATCGAGGAACGTCTGAGAGAGCAGGATGAAGCCCGCCGCGCCGCCGAGGCCGACACGGAGACTGTCGCGGCAGTCGTGCCGCCTGCCGACGTGGCACCGGCGGAGCAGGCGCCTGAATCATCGTCCGCCGCGAAGCCTGTTGGCATCGCGTTGATCGCCGTTGGTACCGCCGCTGTAGGAGGCGGACTCGTCGCGGCGCTGCTCGCCCGCTCCAGCCGTGGGAACCTCGATGATGCCTGCATGGGTTCACTGTGCCCAGCGTCCGCTTCAGGTGACTTCGACGCGGAGAAGCGACGCGCCCTGGCGGCCGACATCTTGCTCTTTGGTGGTGGCGCTCTTGTCATCGGCGGCGTCATCGCCCTGATCGCGGGTCCCAGCGATGACGACGAAGGCGTCGCACACATCGACGTCGCGCCGACGCGTGGTGGGGCCAGCGCAACGCTCAGCGGCCGTTTCTAAGACGAGCAGAGCGCGGGCAAAAGAAAACGCACGCTGGAATGACCAGCGTGCGCGTGAGATTCGAAACGACGAATCTTGAAGCCTCCGACGGCCGCCCCGAAAGGCGGCCCTCTGGCGTTCCTCTTTGTTTAGTTTGCGACCGCCGAGATGATCTTTGGGTCCACGTCGAACTTCGTCAGGAACTCAGAGCGCTGAGTCTTCATCGAGTCGACCCAAGCGCGGTACTCACTCTCCCGGCCGCTCTTCTCGAAGTGACGTCGCGGCTCGAGAATCTCTGCCGGCACCTTCTCGACGAGGGCGGCGTTCTCGGGAGCATCCACATCGACGACCTCGTAGCCAAAGTCAGGATCGACCTTCCACTTGATGTTGCCCGAGAGCAACGCCTCCAGCATCGCGCTGGAGTGGCGAATCTTGACCTTCAACCCGTTGCCAGCTTTGATGTCTCGAGCGTCACCGCCCACGTAGCCGGTGTTCATGAGCCACATCGAAACGTTCGTCATCGTCGAAGCCAGCTCCGCAAATCGCTTCGCTTGCAGGTTGTGCTTCGCGGGGAAGAACGGCTGAGTAAAGGGTGAACGCGTCTTGCCGCGGTCCTTACCGGCGGCGCTTGTCTTCGAGGTCTCGCCCAGCATGAAGTAGCCAGCCGCTTGCTCCGGGGAAACAAAGCGTAGGATGCCCGGGGTCGCAGCGTCGGCGCCTTCGTCGCGGTTCAGAATTCCCATCGACTTCACAGCCGGAATCGCCTTGAGGTCGGCGGCCCCCGGAATGGAGCTCATCGGAATAATCGAGCGACCGTTTTGCGTCCACTTTACGAAGTCCCAACCGTCCTTCGGCACGCCCAAATCGGACACCACCTCTGACGCAGGAACCTCGCCAGCGATGTACTTGTCGAGGTTGGTCTCGTCGGCGTTTGTCAGAAGCAGAACCTCCCGTAGACGCTTGGCTTCTTCCGGAGAGAGAATGCCCTTCTCGAAGTCAAAGCTGCCGTCCGCGTTGAGGAACGCGTTCTCAAGCCAGGCGTCGCTGCTCGTCGTGCCCTTGTAGATGACTGGCTCAGTCTCGAGCTTCAGTCCATCGATCTTCGCAAAGCAGCCGTTCTCGGTGATGGAGAGTTCCCCCTTCGGCCAGAGTGCGACCATGTCGTCCTGAATCGGCTCGGTGATTTCGCCCTGCTTGGAGAACGTCGTCGTGGTCTTGCCGGTACCGCTGAGGCCCATGACGGTCATCGTCACGCGCTCTCCGTCGCTCTTGGTGACGGCCTTCGCCCCTGCGTGGAGAACGAGCCCGCCGTCTTCCCACACGTAGTGGTTGAGCATGCGGAGGACGCCCTTTTTGGACTCACCGAAGTAATCGGCGCCAATCACGTGCGTCGTCCAGTTTTTCATATCAACGATGATGGCCTGCTTGCCCGGCATGTCTTCGAGGAAGAGGTTCGGCGTGTAGACGAGGCGGAAGTGTGGCTGGAATGGCGCACTGAGCATCTCGGCGCTCTCCACGTCGCTGCGTGGAAACGAGAGAATCTGCTGCATGGCAGCGATGTTCGCGCCCTCGACGGTGTAGAGCCAAGTCGCGCCGAAGGCTCGCTCGCCGAGTCCGACGTACGCGTCGACGGTGATGAGCTGGCCTTTCTCCGCGATGTACGCGTTCTGGCGCTCGATGATGCCCTTCGCCTTCTCGCTGGAGATGACGCCACCGTTCCACGGATGCTCATCGCGATCCTCGATGATGTACGTGTACTTCGCCATTCGCGCCTTGTTGCGCGACACCTTGTTGAGACTACCTGCGGCGGTCTTCAATACCGCCGGGGTGTGCTCCAGAGTCAGGGCAACGAGCGCCTCCTGGCTGGGGTTCTCAAGGTATTCGACATTCGCAAACGGGCGGGGGTCGAGTCTGGCCATATCAAGAATTCTCCCTAAAACTGAGCACATCGGCACAGGCGCCGGTCATGCGAAGTACCTCAGCGCCGCGAAGAATGCCACCGGGAGTCGCCTTCTGTATGCAAGAACGCACACTTTTTTCGGTCGAAGTGCCCTGCAGGTCTTCTCGGTCCCTGCTAGTCCATGCCCTATGGGAACCCCGCTCGCGATCTACCAAGGAGACGATGAGAGCGGAAATTGGCGGTGGCAGGCCAAAAACGCCTACCGCGACCTCGCGCGTCTCGAGGAGGTCCTGGTGCTCACAGACGATGAACGCGCGGGGATCGCCCGTGCCCTCGATTCGGGCTTCGCGCTGTCCGTGACCCCTTATTACCTCGGCCTCGCTGACCCCCGTGATCCCCAGTGCCCCATCCGAAAACAGGTAATTCCTGTCGCCGCGGAAGGAGCGCTGGTACCAGGCGACCTGCGGGACCCCCTCGGCGAAGAAGAACACGAAGTCGCCCCAGAATTGGTCCAGCGTTACCCAGACCGGGTGCTGCTCCTGGTGAGCGACCGCTGTGCTGTGTACTGCCGCTTCTGCACTCGCTCCCGCATGGTCGGTGACGGCGGCGGGCCGCGTTCGATGGCCAAACTGGAGGCGGCCTTCACCTACATCGAGAGCCACCCTGAGATTCAGGACGTCATCGTCTCCGGTGGCGACCCCTTGGTCATGAGCACTGGCCGTCTCATCCCGATTCTCGAGCGACTCGCCTCGATCGACCATGTTCTCACGGTGCGCCTCGCCACCCGCGCGCCGGTCACCATCCCGCAGCGCATCGACGAAGAGCTCTGCAAAGCCCTGCGTCGCGCACATCCCGCGCTTTGGGTGATGACGCACTTCAACCACCCGAAGGAACTCACCCCAGAATCAACGAAGGCCGTCAGTCTTCTCGTGGACCACGGGATGCCGGTCATGAACCAGAGCGTTCTACTACGTGGCATCAACGACTCCGCGGGGACCCTCGAGGCCCTCTTCCGGGGGCTCGTCAAGCGACGCGTCCGGCCCTATTACTTACTACAGGCGGACCCTGTGGGCGGAACAGCACATCTTCGAACGCCCATTCACACGGGCATCCAAATCATGGAGCGTCTTCAGGGACGCCTCAGCGGGATCGCATTGCCAAAGCTCATCTGCGACTCACCAGGGGGTCTCGGCAAAGTGCCCATCGGCCCCCACGGCATCGTCGCAAGCCAAGGCGGCACCACCACATTAAAGACGTTTCGCGGGGAGACCGTCGACTATATCGACCCCCCGAACGAGGCTCTCGAAGCCAAGGTAGAAAAATAGGTGCTTAACACCGGCCGTCTTGCGGTGTATGGCGCTCTCGGAACGTGTTTTTTACGACCACGTCCGCACTTTCAGGAGAGATCATCATGGAACGGGCACTAACGCTCACCAAGACCACCATCGGTAAGAAAGTCCTCATGGCCCTCAGCGGTATCATGATGCTGGGCTTCTCCGTAGGTCACCTAAGCGGCAACCTCAAAGCCTTCGCCAGCGCGCAGGCCTTCAACGACTACGCCGCCTGGCTTCGCACGATGCCGACGATTCTTTGGGCCGCGCGCATCGGATTGCTCGTCGCCTTCGGCGTTCACCTCGCGTCCGCAGCCTCACTGTGGGCACGGAACCGCGCGGCGCGACCGAATCGATACGCCAAGAAGAAGGACCTCGCGACGGACTACGCCGCCAAGACGATGTACTGGAGCGGGCCGATCCTCTTCTTCTACATCATCTTCCACCTTCTGCATTTGACCCTCGGCGGCGCCATCTTCGGCGACTCCGCGGTGTTCGGAATCGAGGGCTACACCTTCGACCCGCACAACCCTTACAACAACATGGTGAAGGGTTTTCAGTACTGGCCTCTCGTCGTGGTCTACGCCCTCGGCGTCATCTCACTCGCGACTCACCTCTTCCACGGCATCTGGTCGATGTTTCAGACGCTCGGCGCAAACCACAAGCGCTACAACCCCTTTCGCCGCGACGTCGCTATCGGCCTCGCTGTGCTCCTCGGCGTTGGCTTCCTCTCGATTCCCATCGCGGTCCAGGCAGAGCTTCTGGAGCCGACGAATCAGGCGTTCTACTACCCCGAGCTCGACCCAAACCTGGGCGAGTAAGCGCGACCGCCACTCCACATCAGACTTCACGAACGCACTCACGGACAAAACATGGAACACGGAAACGACCAGCTCGCCTCGAACGAGCCCACCGGACCCATCGAGCAGCGCTGGACTGAGCATCAGGCCAAGAGCAAGCTCGTCGCGCCCCACAACCGCCGCAAGCATCGCGTCATCATCGTAGGCTCGGGCCTGGCCGGCGGTGCCGCCGCCGCCACGCTCGGTGAGCTCGGTTACGACGTCCACTGTTTCTGCTTTCAGGACAGCCCTCGTCGCGCGCACAGCATCGCAGCTCAGGGCGGCATCAACGCCGCCAAGAACTACCAGAACGATGGCGACAGCGTGTACCGCCTCTTCTACGACACGGTCAAAGGCGGCGACTTCCGCAGCCGTGAGTCGAACGTCTACCGACTCGCCGAGCTGAGCGTCAACATCATCGACCAGGCCGTCGCCCAGGGCGTTCCCTTCGCTCGCGAGTACGGCGGCCTCTTGGCAAACCGCTCCTTCGGCGGCGCGCAGGTCTCTCGTACGTTCTACGCGCGAGGACAGACAGGTCAGCAGCTCTTGCTGGGCGCGTACTCCGCTCTCGAGCGACAGATCGATGCCGGGACTGTCACCATGTTCCCGCGCACCGAGATGCTCGACCTCATCATGTACGAGGGCAAAGCGCGCGGCATCGTCGCCCGCGACCTCGTGAGCGGCGAAGTCAAAGCACACACCGCAGACGTCGTCGTTCTCGCGACGGGCGGATACGGCAACGTCTTCTACCTTTCGACAAACGCCAAGGGCAGCAACGCCACCGCAGCCTGGCGCGCACACCGCCATGGCGCGCGCTTCGCGAACCCTTGCTACACGCAGATTCATCCGACGTGCATTCCCCGTTCCGGTTCCTACCAGTCGAAGCTGACGCTTATGAGCGAGTCGCTCCGAAACGACGGCCGTGTCTGGGTTCCTCGGAACAAAGAGGACGTGGAAAAAGCTCCGAAGGATATCCCGGAAGAGGACCGCTACTACTACCTTGAAGAGCGCTACCCCGCCTTCGGCAACCTCGTGCCTCGTGACGTCGCCAGCCGAAACGCCATGTACGTCTGCGACGAGGGTCTTGGCGTGGGACAGGAAGTTGATGGCGAACGACGCGCCGTCTACCTCGACTTCGCCAGCGCCATCATGCGGCTTGGCAAGACTGCGGCTCACGCCGGCGCGAGCAAAGCGGAAATCCGCGAGGCTGGCGAAGCCAAGGTGAAGGAGCGCTACGGCAACCTCTTCGAGATGTACGAGCGCATCACCGGCGACGACCCATACAAGACGCCAATGCGCATCTACCCCGCCACCCACTACACGATGGGCGGCCTCTGGGTAGACTACAACTTGATGACCAACGTTCGCGGGCTCTTCGCCGGCGGCGAAGCGAACTTCAGCGACCACGGCGCCAACCGCCTCGGCGCCAGCGCCCTCATGCAGGGCCTCGCCGACGGGTACTTCGTGCTTCCCTTCACGGTGGGCAACTACCTTGGGCAGCAGGTCGCTGACTCCACGGACATGGAGCGCCCAGAAGGCGTCTCCTCGATGCAGCACGCGTTCCCGCCCCTCGACGTCGATGACAAGGTTTGCACCGACGCCATCGCCAAGGTGAACGAGCGCATCGAGAAACTAATGAATGCGCCGGAGCCCAAATACGGGCCCGATCACTTCCACCGCCTTCTCGGCAACATTATCTGGAAGTACTGCGGCATGAGTCGTAGCGAAAAGGGGCTCACCAAGGCCCTTGAAGAGATTCCAAAGCTCCGCGCGGACTTCTACAAGCACATCAAGATTTCCGGTAAAACCGGCGAGTTCAACCAGACCCTTGAGAAGGCGGCGCGCGTTGCCGACTTCATGGAGCTTGGCGAACTGATGTGCCGCGATGCGCTCACTCGCGCCGAAAGCTGCGGAGGCCACTTCCGCGAAGAGCACCAGCAAGATGGTGAAGCGAAACGCAACGACGAGGAGTTCAAGCACTCCGCCGCCTGGGAGTTCAGCGGTGACCCCAGCAAGCCCATCCTCCACAAAGAAGCGCTCACGTTCGAGTACGTCAAGCCTTCCACCCGAAGCTACAAGTAGGGCCCAGACATGAAGAAAAAGACCATCAAGCTCAACGTTTGGCGACAAAACGGCCCGCGCGACAAGGGTGCCTTCGAATCCTACGAAGCCGTCGACGTCAACGAGCATATGTCCTTCTTGGAGATGCTCGACACCGTCAACGAGAAGCTCATCGAGGACGACAAAGATCCCATCGCTTTCGACCATGATTGCCGTGAGGGCATCTGCGGCAGCTGCAACATGGTCATCAACGGGTACGCTCACGGTCCCCAAGAGCGCACCACTGTCTGTCAGCTCCACATGCGAAGTGTCTTCGAAGAGAAGGACATGGACGAGATCTACATCGAGCCATGGCGAGCTGCGTCCTTCCCGATCATCAAAGACCTCGTCGTCGACCGCAGCGCCTTCGACCGAATCATTCAGGCCGGTGGATACATCTCGATTCGTACGGGTGCCGCCCGCGACGCGAACGAGGCGCCCATCAGCAAAGAGGTATCTGACCACGCGATGGACGCTGCTGCGTGCATTGGTTGTGGCGCTTGCGTCGCAGCTTGTCCGAACGCTTCGGCGAGCCTCTTCACCGCCGCAAAGATCGGACACCTGGGGCTTCTTCCCCAGGGTCAGGCGGAGAAAGCCGACCGTGTCCGCAAGATGGTTGGACAGATGGACGCCGAAGGATTCGGCTCCTGCACAAACCACGGCGAGTGCGAGAGCGCATGCCCGAAGGGCATCTCCATCGACTGGATCGCGCGCATGAACCGCGAGTTCGTGAAGTCGATGATCGTCGCCAAGGACAACGTCGAAGCCCGCGACTAGCAACGGTCTCCAACGGCTGGCGCAACTTGTGCCACCGAGTCTTCTTCGAGGGTCTCGCGTCATAGACGCGAGGCCTTTGTTGGTTAATTTCCGTAGAAACGGATTGGTACAGGCCTTGCTCTAGTGAGGGCATGACTTACTCCCTACGCGTCCTGAGACGCTGCGCGGCGGCATCGCTCGCGCTTCTACTTATCCCAAGTGTCGCCGGCGCCGTATGCCGTGTGATCGAACCTTCCACCGGCGAAGACACCGTCGCTTTCGACCCGACGACCACCGTTCTCGTCGTTCAAGCCCCCGACCAGGTTGTCGAATGGCTGTGCCCAATCCAACGCACGCTTGAACCCTGGGGAGACCCAGAGCCTGAGACCCAAGAACGAAACCTCTTCCCGAGCGACGACGATGACGAGGAAGACAGCGACGGAGACGATGCGCCCTTCGATCCATCCGTCTGCTGGGACGGCTCCGCCGCGGAGCCTGTCTACGACACTCTCACGCACGTCGTTGTTCAGCCTTCCGTCTATGCACGCGGCGGCCGCGCAGGTCTCGTGATGCCAATCCATCGCCGCGCTGATGTCAACGCCGGGCCCGGCGACGTCATGACTCTCGTGGCCGGGCTCCAGGACGCCTGGGTTGAAGAAGCGCTCGAGTTCGAAGAGGACCGCAGCCTTGGGCTTCAGTGCTCCGACCCTCACTACGCCAGCGCCGAGGGCACCAACGGCTTTGTTCTGCCCTCGCCTTTGATGCTCTACGGATGTGGTGACGACGGGAGCGAGTTCTACCGCCCCGGCCTCGAAGGCGGCGAGACGAGCGTCGTGGAGTACTCGGATGGTGAGAGCGTCGAGTTCGAGCAGATCCCCGTCAGCGACGACTACACCGCAACGGTGCTCAGCGCGACCTCGGAAGACGCCCTCTTTCAGTGGATGGATGACAACAACTTTGCCCATGACGCCGTCGACGACGCCGCCTTTGCGAAATACGTGGGCGAAGGTCAGTGGTTTGTCGCCCTCGACGTACACCCTGAGGATCTCGGTGGAGAGCAGCGCGCCCTTGCGCCCATTGTCGTCACCTACCGCGGGGACTCGTTTCCCATCACGCACGAGCTGAGCTTCGACCCGGAAGGCGGCATCATCGAGACCGACCTCTTCGTTCTGGCGCCGCAGCGCATGGCCGTCGAAGACGGGGACTCCCTCGTGACCTACGCCGGAGAGTTCAGCCTCGACGTCTTCGAGGATGCCGACCTCAACCGCTTCGGCCTCACTCAAGGTTGGCTTACGCGGATCCACATGGAACGCCGGATGTCCGACATCCTTCAGCTCGACACGCAACTCGTGGTCGAAGAAGGCCCCGAAGCACTGGAAGAGGTGATCCCGACGATTGAGCGAACGACGCGTGTCCGCATCGCCCAGGCGTGCTGTCCCGGCAACGCCATCCCGGACTCCGACGCACCGGGCCGAATGTACAACGACTCCCGCCGCTACCGTCTCAGCGAAGCCCCCGACGACAGCACGCTCTTCTACATGACCCCTGAGATGGACCCCGACTTCTGTTACGGCGGCGCGTCGTACGACGAAGTGGGCTACGGCGGAAGCGATGACTATGGCTGCACCGTCGCCGGCGCCACGGCATCGTACTCGCCGCTCTTTCTCGCGCTCTTTATCGTCTGGCGTAAACGGCGACGCGCCGCGAAGGCGTAACCTAGACTTCACAACACACAGGCAATGCGCGACAACATTGCACCGACGTGAACGCCGAGTTTTCATAAAGCACGACGTTCTCCTATGGAACGAAGCATGCATTGCGCAAGGGTCATGAACCTTACCTCGCGCTTTGCAGTCGCTTCGTTTCTCGCTTTATCGTCGCTGTGTTTTCAGACGTCCGCGTCGGCGCAAGATTCATTGAACGAAACGAGTTCGAGCGGCAACGATTTGCCGTGGGGTGAACGCCACGCATTCGACCGAGACTTTGCTGGAGCCGTGTATGGCCTTGGCTGGGCCGGCCCCTACGAAGGATACGGTGGTGGGTTGCGCCTTCGTTGGGAGCCCTTCGACAAGCTCGGTGTCGAGGTCTACTCAGAGCACCTCCGCGTGGACGACCCCGATGGCGTTCGGCACGACCACCCGATCGGCTTCAATCTTTATGTCCCATTTCGACTGACGGAGAACTTTCGGGTTCGTCCGCTCTTCGGTTTTTGCAGCGTCTTCAGCTTCGTTCACCCCTCGCAGACGGGCGCCGACCGCATCGACGACATTCAGTTTGGCGTCCACGCGGGGGCCGGCATCGAGTATGCGCTCGGGCGCTTCGTGTCTCTCTTCTTCGATGCCCAGATCACGTCGTACTTTGGTCATGGACGCACCAGCGGTGGCTGGTCCACCCACGTCGGAGACAACGTCGACATGTGGTTCATCGGCGCCGGAGCTCTCGGTGTCCAGGTTCATCTCTGAGGTATTACTCGGCAGTTCGTCGGCGACGACGTAGCCACGCGACGACGCCGACGAGCACGACGCCGGCGAGGACAACGTACGCCGCGCGCTGATAGCGCGAGAACATGCGCTCGAGCTCTTCGATGTTCGTTCCTACGGAAAAGCCAAGCGCCAGAATGCCGCCGTTCCACAGCGCGGCGCTGAGCCCTCCCCAGAGAATCACAGCACGCAGTCGGAGACCGGAGATCCCGGCGGCGACGAAGAAGAGCGCGCGGAACGCAGGAACGAACCGATTGATGGCGAGGTACACCGCCCCACGCTTTTCGAAGCGCTCTTGAAGCGTCACGAGGTTCTCCTGGGCGTTCGGCGTTCGCAGAAACGCGGGCCACTGGTCTTGATGGCGGCCCAGGGAACGTCCGAAGGCCCACGCGGCGACGCCGCCGACGAGGGAGCCTAACGTGAGAACCATCCAAACCGACCACCACGCCAGCCCAGCCGTGGCCGAGAGCGCGGCCCCCGCTAGCGTGACGCTGTCCCCCGGGAAAGGCGGAAAAACGTACTCGATGAGTGCGCCAAGCCCGAGAAGCGCGTGTGTGAGCACTGGCCCGAGCCCCGAAAACCAATCCAATGCCTCCTGCACCGGCTCAACCTAGTGCTGGGTGAGGGAAGGCGCATCCTCCCGTGGTAGTTTGGCAACGTGCGCCGCGTGCTCCGACTTATCGCACCTTCGGGAATCGTCGCCGAAGATGACTTTCATGCTGGCGTCGCGTTCCTCCGGGAGCATTTCGAAGTCCGCTACCGAGACGATGTCTTGTCGCGGAATGGTTTTCTCGCGGGGAGCGACGAACGTCGACTCGACGAAGTGCACGAAGCTCTCGCCGACGAAGACGCCGACGCCATCGTCGCCGTCCGCGGCGGACATGGCGCTCTTCGCATCGTGGACGAACTTGACCTGGGCCTCCTACGTCGGGCCGCCAAACCCATCATCGGTTTCAGCGACATCACTGCCCTTCATCTCGCTTGGGCGCGCGTCGGTGCTCCTTCGCTCCACGCGTCCATGGTCGGTGCTCTGGGACGTAACGCGAGCATCCGAATCGAATGGCTCCGCTCCCTCGAGTCGCTCTTTCAAGAAGCTCCGACGACGTTGAACGACCTCGACGTTTGGACCCCTGGCGACGCGGCAGGGACCCTCCTCGGAGGAAACCTCCGGGTCATCGCTTCCCTCCTCGGAACTTCCTACGTGCCCAAGTTCGACGGCGCGCTTCTTCTGTTGGAAGACGTCGGTGAGCGCGCCTACCGGGTCGACCGCCTCCTGACCACGTTGCGCCTTCACGGGGTTTTCGACGGCATCGCAGGCGTTGTACTCGGGGACTTCTACGAATGTCATCCAAGCGAAGGGGTCAGCGCGAAAGAGGTGCTTCAGGCGTTCTTCGCCGACGCTCCTTTCCCCGTCCTAGCCGGTCTTCCTGTGGGACATGGCGAGAAGAACGCCGCGCTCGTTCTTGGCCGGACGGCGCGGATTCACTCAGGCGGCAGCCTCAGCACGGGGCACTGAGAAGTCGCGCTTAGATGCGCCGGTCGAGGCCAATGAGCGTGAAGAGCTCCATCCGGGTCATCGAGCTCTCAAGGAATGTTCCGTGGAGCTTGCTGGTCGTCGTCCACGCGCCCGGCTTTCGAACTCCGCGATGACACATGCAGTAATGCTGGGCCTGCATGATGACGGCCACGCCGAGTGGATCGAGGGCGCTCTGAATCGCATCCGCGATCTGCGCCGTAAGCTTCTCCTGAACCTGCAGGCGCTTGGCGAACACATCAACAACGCGGGCGAGCTTCGAAAGCCCGACCACTTTGCCTCGAGGAATGTACGCGACATGAGCCTTGCCGACGAAGGGCACCATGTGGTGCTCACAGTGGCTGTAGAACTCGATATCGCTGACCAGAACGATCTCATCGTAGCCTTCGACCTCCTCAAAGGTCTTCGCCAGGTATGTCTCTGGGTCTTGTTCGTACCCCGCGAAGTGCTCGGAGAAGGCGCGCATCACGCGTCCGGGGGTCTCAAGGAGACCCTCGCGGGTCGGGTCATCGCCGATGTACTTCAGGATTACCCGGACGGCGTCCATCACTTCTTGCTGCTCTTTGTCGGTGCTCATCGTTTGTCTCGTTTCTGGGGAGCTCGCCACACTGCGCTGTCGCGCTGACTATGGCACAATCGCCCGGTGACGCAGTCCGCACTACGCAGCATTGGGGTCGTTCTCATCATCCTTGGAGCCGTCGGCTTCCTCGACGGGATGGAAATGATACAAGTTCGCTCGCGTTTCATTACGTGGATGGAAAACTGGGGCCAAGATACCGCCTGGGTCATCCGAATCGCCACTGGCCTCGTGGGCGCTTCCCTGCTTTTTCTCACGCCCCGGGCGGACGATTAGACGAAGCGAAAATCAGGTCGGGCTTGATTGAATATCGAGGGAATGCGACCGTCGCACAGACTATGCGCACGCTCACCCTCATCACACTTCTCTCGGCCGCCTGCGTTCTAAGTGCCGGCCCAGCTCACGCTCAACGCGGACACTACGTCGACCCATCAAGTCAGCTTACCCAAGCCCTTGCGACGTTTTCACAGCAGGCACAACGGATTCGGGGTGGCGGCATCGCCCAAGCGGTAAATCGTCTTCAACGAACGATGAGTCGCCAACCGGGCAACATTCAACTCGTCGCCCAGCGCTACAACGAACTTCGGCGCCTTCTTCACGGCGTCGCGATCAACGATGTACAGATTCTGGATGCCTGGGACGCGGTGGTTCACAGCTACCGTGAGTACGCCGGGTCGGGTGCGGGCGTTGTCATTCAGCCTCCCCAGGGCGTCGTCGTCGCTCCGCCGGTTCAAGGGCATCAAGGACAACACTACTTCCAGGGCACCTTCGAAAATACGCCGGTGACCTTCGCTGGCAACAGCCCGGACGAGGTCTTCCAGCGCTGCTCCCAGTTCATGTCGCACGCACGAATCACCCAGGTGGACGACATCAGCGTCAACGGACAGCGCTACCGCAATGGCCCAAGCTTCTGGCAGAACGACGCACTCTGCAGCATCGCTGCATTGAACTCGGCGCCCGCACACACCGTTCAGATTCGCGGCGACGCGGAAGGCACACCCTTCGCGATCGGCGCTGGCCAGCAGCGAGTTCTTCAGGTCTACCTGCCGCGAGCCCTCACTTCGCTCCACGTGGATGACCTCACGATCAACGGCCAGGCCTACCACAATCAGGCCAGCTTCTGGAACGCCAACGAAGTCCTCAACATGATCCTGTCCCAGGCTCGCGGAATTCCGCAGAACCGCGTGCGTCGCCGACGACCTCGCCGATGAGCGAAGAAGGCGCTCCTCAAGCGCCACTTGGCAAAGAAGCGCCACGCCTTGGGCCCCTTCGGGCCCTCGGGTGGCTCTTTGTTTTTGGGCTCGTCGCTGGCGGCGTGCTGGTCGGGGCCCTGGCCTACCGGATGCTGGCGCCAACGCCCGAGCCGGTGGAGACGATCATTCGCGAGACGCCGGATGTGGTTCGTGCCGTTCAAGACTTGGCTCGCCTCGAGAGCGCGCGCATGCATATGGAACGAGTCGTCGATCTCCGGGATCGCGGCTCGAGTCTCTTCGGTCTCGTCGAAACCGAAGACGCCATCCTCTTGGTTGCTGCGGCGGACGTGAGCGCAGGCGTCGACCTCACTCGGATGCAAGACGGAGACGTCATCATCGAACCGGACCTCCAGCGCGCCACCATCGTCTTGCCGCCGCCGGAGATCTTTGAGGCGCGTTTGGACAACGAACACACCTACGTCCACACCCGAGAGACCAGCACCCTCGCCGAACCCTCGGCGGGCCTTGAGACACGCGCGCGACAGGAAGCGGAGCGGACCCTGCGTTCGTCCGCCGAAAGCGCAGGCCTTCTTGAACGCGCTCGCCAAAACGCGAAAACGACCATCATGGCGCTCGTACGCAGCCTCGGTTTCGACGAAGTCGAGGTTCGTTTTAGCGACGAAGCTCACTCGGGAACCGTCGAGACATTGGATTGAGCCCGACGGGGCATCTCTGGGGTAATCACGCCCCACCTGGTGTCCACAGTCCCCGCCTAACGATGTCAGCGTGGCCTATTTGTCCGCCGATCTACGTTTCTTCGAACCGCAACGCTAAATGGCACGTACATTGCTGTACATGACCACCATGGACGACAGACCCCAGCGCACCCTAGAGTCGCTCAAGGATGACGACGCCGGCCTTACCACCGTTGAGTACATCATCATCCTCGCGCTCATCGCTATCGCGGCGATCGGCGCGTGGAATGTGTTTGGAGGCTCCATTGAAACTCAAGCCCGCGGCTCCTCCACGACCATTGGTGGTCTTCCCCGCTGACCCCACCCAGTGACGCCCGCTCATTCCGCTCATTTTCTCACCCCGGCCCTTCGAAAGTCAACGATGCAGATTCGCTCACGCCTTCTCATACTTCTCGCCTTCGCCCTCGCGGCATGTTCAAGCGATCCACCCACTGTTCGGGCGCCGGAGACAACGGTGGAAGTCCTGCGTGAGCCGGTCTTAGCCCCACGTGCATCGATCCCCGAAGTCGACGAAGCCGTGGAGCGCGTCTTGGTGGAAGCGGACGCGTTGACTTTCGTTTATCGCAGCGCCGGTGAAGCGGAAACACCTGCCGAGGGCGATGTGGTCGCTGGCCGTACGGATGGTGGCTACCTTCGGCGAATCACTTCCTGCGTAGAAGAGTCCCCAACACGCACGCGCTGCGAGACCGAAGTCGCGCAGCTCACGGATCTCTTCGAAGATGTTCACTTTCGCGCGAGCTTTGAACCTCGCAGCTCCTCCTGGACTCAGACCGTCGTTCGAGACGGCGTCGGCAGCCGCACGGACATGCTTGGCGGCAGCATCAAGGCAATCCCGGACATCAAGCTTTCGGAGCACTGTGACTTCCCATCCGGAGCCAATGTCGAAGTTAGCGCTGACTTCCAGCCGCGCTTCGACACGGAGGTCGACATCTTTCGCCGCCGTTCCCGTCATCTTCGGATCGAACTTGGCGGTGTAGTCTCGGTCGGTGCGACGGCCACGCTGAGCAACGGCGCCTCCGTCACCTGCTCCTTCGAGATTCCTATGGAAGACCTGCCTCAGCAGGAGTTCTCCAACTGGTTCTTCGTCGGCTGGGTTCCCGTCGCGATCACCCACACCATCGGCGCGAAGGTGAACATTGAGGCCACCGCGGGGGTCGATGCGGGCACGTTTGAGGCGTCCGCATCGGGTGAGATCAGCTTCGGTGTCTACCTTGACTACCTCCAGGATCGCGGCTGGGAAGCCGACGGCGACGCCACTCGTTCCGCGAGCGCAACGGCGTCCACAGACCAAGAGCTCACCGCGCGAGTCGGCGTGACCGTCAAGCCTGCGCTCGTTTACCTGATGAAGATCTATGACTCCGTCGGTCCGGAGATCGGTCTCGTTCCAGAGATCGAAGCCGAGGTGTCTGCGACACTTTGCGAGTGGGATGCCCATGTCAACGGCGCCCTCAACGTGAGCTTGGCCCCGAAGGTCGACGTCCCCGTCTTCGATGTGAACATCCTCGAGGTCAACTTCAACCTGAACCTTATCGAGAGCACGGAGCTCTGGAGCGGCGGCGGCACTTTCCCTTGGTGCGCGGACGCTGGCGGAATGCCCGATGGTGGAACCGGCCCCGACGCCGGACCTGGACGAGACGCTGGACCCTCCTCCACGGGAGACGCTGGTCCTCGACCGGACGCCGGACCCGGCGGCGACGACGCGGGACCTGTCGCCGACGCAGGATCCAGCAGCGACCCTTGCCGGATGGAGGCCGACTGTTCCGAGTGCACCAACACACCTGGGTGCGGTTGGGGTGCGGATGGCTGTATCACTGCGAGCCCTGGCACCCCGGGTGTCACGACGCGAGCCGCGGAATGCTACGACTGCACCGGCCTCACCACATGCACCCCATGTGCTCAGGACGGCTTCTGCGAGTGGTGCCCGGGCAGCGGCTGCCACAACACATACGAAGACGCCTGCGCATCGCCGACTCCCGTCCTCATGTGTGACTGAGTAGGTTCACCAGCCCGATGGCCTCCGTCCGACGCGATGCGTTGACGGGGGCCTTTGTCGTTTCGTGAGCGGAGCACGAGCCGCCCTTTTCTGCCCAGATCTACCGACGATCTTCGACATTCGTCGGACTCGTGTGCCAAGCCCGTCACGGCTCCGTGGTTCGCGTTGACATGCACTCCCTCTGGCGCCTAGGTTCTGCCAGCCTCACATGCGCCGCTTCGCCTTCCCTCTTGCCGCACTCGCGGCCATTCTTATGCCTGCTGCCCTGCCCTCGACGGCTGACGGGAGCCACGCTCGCACGCTGGTTTATATCAACGGGCGACCCACGGCAGTCCACTTCAACGATGGGGACAGTTTTCGTCAGCTCGACGGCCCCTACTCGGGTCGAGGGTCACGTCTGGCTGGGTTCAACACCCTTGAGAGCTTCGGGCCAGCTCACGCCTGGGGTGAGTGGCACCCCTTCGAGCTCTGGGTAAACGCGAAGATGGCCACGTACAATGGCCGCCAAGGCGTCTGGCACTGTTTCACGGAAGGCGAGACGGACACGTACGGACGTATCCTGCTCGACTGCCCCGATCTTGCCACCGACCAGATTCGGCGCGGCCTGGCCCACGCCATGCAAATCGATGACACGCCATCTCGACCCGAGTACTTGCGGGCTCAGCACGAAGCGATGCGCGCTCGGCGTGGCATGTGGGCGCACGGCGTCCCGGACTTTGTTCTGACCTCGCTGCACTCGGCGGACGAGGATCCAACGCGTGACCAGCAATACAATCGTCTCGTCTCCACGCGAGACGGACACTCGGAGCGCTGGTCCCACAACGACCGTTACCCAGAGTGCAGCTTCCCCTGCGCCGAGACCATCGCAGCGGACATGCCTCGAGTGGAGGCCTACGCCCAGCGTCTTCGCGCGGACCGCGAACTGGCACCAGCCATCGCGGACCTGCCAAACATTCTTTTGATCGAAGCCGTGTCTCGCTACGCCCGCCTCGCAAACCTCCCCGAGTACCTCTCGGAAGAAGCGACGGCAGCACTTGAGCCACGCCTCGCCGAGGCGCGCGAGTCTGGCCAACTCGGCCAAACGACGATGACCACTGGCGCCTGCATGGTGTACGCCGATTTCCGGCGTCGCTATGGGCGAGAGCGTGCCGCGTGCCTCAACGGCCGCGGACTTGATTCCCCGGTAAGGACAGCCCGATGAGTAAGCTCCAAGCTACAGCTGCATGTGCACTCGTGCTCGCGCTGACGCCCGCTTGTTTTGACGTCGACCGCGTCACAAACGGCCCCCCAGTCGGCTACGAAACCAACTCCATCGAGTGCTCCGATGGGCGCGACAACGATCAGGACGGCTTCATCGATTGCAGCGACCCCGACTGCATCTCGCGAAACTTCTGCGGTGAGATCATCCCCTTCGCTCCACCGAGTGGCTTTGAGGGCGACTTCGAGAGCTGTACCGATGGCATCGACAATGATGACAATGGGCAGTTCGACTGCGGCGACCGTAAATGCCAGGGCATTCAGGAGACCTGCTGCGTGACGGAGTTCACCGATGGCGCGTGTTCCGACGGAATCGACAACGACGGCAACGGCTTTGGTGACTGCATGGACTTCGCCTGCCGAAACGGAACCTTCACGACCGTGTGTTCGCGCGAAACCGAGTGCGACGACGGCATCGACAATGACGCCGACGGTTTTGAGGACTGCGACGACCGTGACTGCGAGTCGGTCTCCGTTTGCATCCCGAGCCCGGGCCCGGAGAACACCGCCGAGCGCTGCATCGATGGCTTCGACAACGACGGAAACGGATTTTCCGACTGTCGAGAGTTCGCTTGTTGTGATGGAGGAAGCCTTCCGTGCATCGACCCCATCGTGGATGAGCACTGCAGCAACTTGCCTTCGGAGACCACCGCCGAGGAGTGCATGGACGGCATCGACAACGATGGAAATGGCTTCTTCGACTGCGCCGAATTCGGTTGTTGCGGCCGCGCCGGCTGCATCCTCCCTGAGGTACAAGCGTACTGTGACTCTCGCCCCGCCGAGGACACCTTCGAGCTATGTACGGATGGTATCGACAACGACGGAAACGGTTTCCTCGACTGCAACGACAACAGCTGCAGCCAGAGCGACAACCCTGACCTCAAGCGTCTGTGCGAAGCCGACTACGATTCCTGCACAGACTTCATCGACAACGATGGCGACGGCTTCCTCGACTGCTCGGACCGGAGCTGCGAGGGGCTGACGGAGATTCGCCCGACGCCCGCGGGCAACCGTCCGTTGAGCCCCTGCCTCGAGTCCGTTTTCACACCTGAGGACATCGACGTTCGCACGCCTGGACGGGATGAAGAGAGCCTCCGACGCATCGCCATTCAGGGCTGCAGCGACGGATTCGACGGTGACTCTGACAACGTGATCGACTGCGATGACTGGGACTGCCAGTACAACCCGCTCCTCAATCCACGAACGAACAACCCGAACTCCACAGCCTTTGGCTTCTGCGAGGGCGCGACCTTCGAGAGTGGACAGTGGGTCGGCGGTAGCGCCGACACCCTCACCCTTCACTGCCAGTAACCACGCGCCAAAAACTCGCCCCCTTCCAGCGCGCCCATATTTCCAACGCTGCATAGCCTTTTGCCTCACCCCCACTAAGCGATGAACTCCATGCTCGGCTTTCGCCTTACCCTCCCTGCTCTTCTCTTGGCTCTCGCAGCTCCAGCCCTCGCCCAGGACACCACGGCTTCGGACGCCCCAGCCGCAGGCGCCCCGATTCCTGTCCAAGCGGAGATGACCGCTGAAATCCCGCCTCCTCCACCGCCTGTTCGGAGTCGTCCCGCGACGGAGTCTCTGTGCACAGATGGCACCGACGATGATGGCGACGGAATGACGGACTGCGCCGACGCTGACTGCTTTCAGAACGCCCAGTGCCAGTTCGGAAGCGGTAACGAGCAGAGCGACGAAGCCTGTAGCGACTGGCTCGACAACGACAACGACGGCGCCGTCGACTGTGAAGACGAAGACTGCGGTGGGAACGCGATCACCGTGTGCCACGGCTCGCACCCCGACGACGCTGGTCACACGGCGCCAAACCAGTCGACGCACATCCCAACGACCTCCGGCGACGAGATGCCCGCGGACCTCATCGCCACCGGCGACGACTCCGACGGTGAGCGCAACGACTACACATGCTCTGATGGCATCGACAACGACGGCGATGGCCGCACCGACTGCGCAGACTTCGGTTGCCGTTTCGACCCGCAGGTGACGGTGTGCACCGTCAACCCAGGCTTCCGCGCCAGCATCGTTGTCGGCATCGGCGCCAGCTACGACCTTGAGGAGGAGAACTCCGCCGAAGCCGCCGAGGTTCGCTTTAGCCGCCTCCAGCTTCGAGTCCTCGGCTCGATTCCTTATATCAACAACTCGTTCTTCTTGCTCTCGATGCGCCTTGAACGAAGCGTTCGCCTCACCTTCGCTCACTTCCAGGTGCCGATCGGTCCCAACGGTCATTACTTCGCCCTCAACAGCGGCGGTGGAAACCTCTCGGCGCAGGTCATCGTCTCGGCGGCAAAGCAGCCCCTCCTCAACCCTGCGTTCCTCCTAACGAACGCCTTCGAGCAGGGCAACGGTGCTGCTCTTGAGCTTGGTGGCCCCCTCACTAGCGATGGCTTCCTGACCTACCGCGCCTTCGTCGCGGGTGGTTCAGGCCGAAGCAACGGCAACGTCGGTGGCCGCTTCTTCCCCGGCGAGAACGAGAACTTCACGTACACCGGTGGTGCTGCCGTGACCTTCAACTTCATCGGTCACTTCAACCGCCTCGACTCGCCGATGCTCTACACGAAGGCGCCTCTGGCTCTCGCCGTGTCCCTTGGCGGCAAGTACGACCAGCGAGCAACGGAACGCTACCCAGCCGGTCACGCGATGCTCCACTTCTCGCACTCGTTCTTCCTGCTTCGTGCCGAAAACTACTTCAAGTACACCCTCGACTTCGGTGGGTCCGTGCAGAACGCGTTCTTGGTTCAGACCTCGATTCTCCTTTGGCCCAAGCACATTCTCCTCGCCGCCGACTTCGGTATGTACAGCGCCGGTGCATTCTCGGACCTTCCTGGAAGCAGCGACCAGGACCAGCCACTCAACGAGCTTCAAGGTCGCGTTGCGCTTCACTGGTACTGGTACCGCAACATCGGCACGCTTTCCCTGCTCTACACGCATCACCGGGTACAGGGCGAGTTGCTCAACCCGATGGATCTCGAAGGCGACCGCGTGGACACCGAAGTTGAGCAGAGCATCCAGCTCGAGGCTCAGTTCCGCTTCTGATGGTCGCTCGCTTCACACCTTGGTGTGCAGCATCCCTGGCGCTCGTTCTGAGCGCCGGCGCCTTGAGCGCCTGCGGCCCAAGTATCCCCGCGCGCTTCGTCCTTGAACGCGACGTCGGGGACTTTCAGTACAGACGTTACCAAGAAGTGTTGGACGTTGAGTTTCCCATCGAGGGGAACACCGCGAATGGCCACACGGCCACCTACCTTCGTCGTGGTACCCGCGAGGACGGCGCCGACCTTCGCGTCGCGACGGCGTTCGTGACGGTCTACGCCAAGGCACCATCCCTGGCGGCGGAGATACGCCAACGTTTGGAGACCCTTCACAGCTACGAGCTTGCGGTGCGCCGAGTCAACGGCGAATGGGTCTGGGTTCTCGATGGCGGGGACATCCCATGGGTGATGTGGGTAAGCGGACGTCACCTCATCAAACTCGGCGGCTCTCCCGAGGAGGTCGACGACGAAGACAGCGACACCGAGTTCGGCATCCCGGATGACATCCTTGATGCATACACAGACCTCTTCTCCAGCGACCTCAACGAACACGGCCAAGCACGCGAAGGCAGCCCCAGCTTTGGTGCCTCCAGCGCTGAGCTTGAAGATAGCGAAGAGCTTGAGATCCCGGCATCCCTTCGAGACGACGCGCCGATCTGATGTCGTCCGCAAGAAACGATGAGATTCTGGCACGCCTGCGCCCCGAACTCTCGACGCTGAAGGCATACGCGGTTCCGAAAGACGTGCCGGCGATCAAGCTCGACGCCAACGAGAGCCCCTTTGAGTTGCCCGCGGACGTGCGGCGAGAGCTCGGCGAGGTCGTCGCTGCATGCTCCCTCAACCGCTACCCGGACGGCAGCACCGGTGCGCTGCGGGAAGCGCTCGCCAGCCATCTCGGACGCGGGTCTAGTCCCCTCGACGCGGAACGCATCCTCCTAGGCGTCGGCTCCGACGAGGTCATCACCATGCTGATGAACGCGCTGTCGACGCCCGGCTCCAAGGGCACGCCAGCCAGCGTCGTGTTCCCTTCGCCGACCTTCGTGATGTATGACGTAAGTGCTCGCTCTCATGGGCTGCGACCACTTCCGGTTCCCATGGACGCGCAGTTTCATTTCGACGAAGCAGCGTTCGCAGCCGCGCTTTCTCGTGAGCCAGTCCTGGCCTTCTACGCCACACCGAACAACCCGACGGGCCGCCCCATCGATGATGCCGTGCTCCGCCGGCTCATCGAGGCGTTTCCGCGAACGCTGCATATCATCGATGAAGCCTACGGGCCCTTCGAGCGCGGCCCGGACGAACAGGCCAAGACCCGCCGCATGTGGGCCGATGAGTACCCGAACGTCGCGGTCATGGGCACCCTATCCAAAGTCGGACTCGCGGGGCTTCGTATCGGCCACCTCTACGCGAGCGCGGCGCTCATCGACGAGCTGCAAAAGGTGCGGCAGCCATTCAACCTCAACGCTCCGGCTCAAGTCATCGCTACGCATCTACTGACCCGGCATGCCCCGCTCCTTGAGTCCCACGTACGCGGCATCGTTCTCGAGCGCGAGCGTATGTTCAACGCTCTTTCCGCACGCGATCCGATTCCATCGATGGCGAACTTTCATCTTGTTCGAATGAGCGCAGAAGTCGGCCGAAGTCTGCGGGCGGGCGGCATCGGCGTTCGTATTTTCCGCGACAAAGCGCTCGAAGGCTGGGCACGCGTCACCGTGGGGACTCGCGCCGAGAACGACGCACTCCTCGCCGCGCTAAGCGGCGAGCCGTCTACCGCGTAATCTTACTGACCGTCGTCGGTCTTTGGGTCCCGCCCGGCGCCAGGGCCGCCGAGAATTTCGCGCGCGTCTGACGCCGAGGGCGTAGACGCTGCTTTCGTCTCTGAAGCGTTCGGAAGCAGTATCGGCATATGACTCTCTCGAGGAAGGTCACCGAACCATGCAAAGAACACCTTGAGCGCGTCTTTTCGCTCGGGCGTGAGGAAGTCGAAGTTCACGCCGCGGTCCGAGATCTCCCAGAACTCGTCCGTCATGACGTTGAGGAGCTCGTCGCGGATGCTTGCGAGTCGGTCTCGGCGTTCACCCTCCATGTCCCGAAAGATCTCTCGAGCCAGGTCTTCGGCGTCGTTCACAAGGTAGTGGGTCGCGAGTTTGAGCTGCGCTTTTCGTACGCCACGGAGGCTCACCTCCTGGACTTCACCCTCGGACTCCTTGTCGACCTCCAGGAAGATACGCAGAAGCTCCCTCGATGCCTCGGACTCTTCGTTGAAGGCGATCTCATTGAGTTCGCAAAGGTCGTAGGCGACTGTCTCCAAGAGAAACGGCAACTTGGCGCCGAAGCTGGTGAGTCCGTAGTACTTAAAGTAGCGAGCGATCTCGATGCTCTGAGCGCCACCGTTGTGGTGTAGGACGCTCTCTGCCATCAGGCGGTACTGGTGCAGGACGTTGTAAGCGGTTCGCACGTCGCGCGCGTTGACCGTGGCGCGCAGGTAAGTGTTGAAGAACTTCACCACGAGCGCGAAGAGCTCTTCGTTGCCGACACGCACGGCCTCTTCAGCGATGTGCCGGGTGTTGATGGCGATGAGGTAGTTGATGTCCCTCATTCGGTTGAGCGCATCGTTGTAGATGGTCTGGTACTTGCGCAGCACCTTCATCTCGAACCACACGCGGCTCTTGCTCACTTCGCGGAGGACTTGCTCACTCATGGAGACGAAGTCCGGGTTCTGTGCAAGCGCGCCATCCACCCGGAACCACTCCTTGGCGAGTCCGCTGCGAACCGGCTGGTAGTCGATGACCATGTTCATAAGCGCGTTCACACTCGCCATCGACACGCCCTTGTCCTTGTGCTCCATGGCGTTCAAGCCGACGTCGGCGAGCTGCTCAACGCCGCGTACCGCTTCCGCCTGACGCGCTTTGACCGGCATCTGACGCTTTCGGCCGACGACCTTGAGCGTGTGACGGCGAATGCGATCCACGATCTGAATGGGATTGAGGAAATCGAAGACGAACGCGAAGTAGGGCAGCAAGAGCAGCAGACAGACGCCGAGCATGCTCATGGACACGGTCACGCCGAGGTATGGAACGAAGCCAGTCCCGCCGGGCCCGGTGTCGAAGACGAGGCTCACGGCGATAGCCTGCAGCGCCGTCACGACGAAGAAACCCATCACGAAGAAGTTAACGGGCTCCGAGACGAAGAGCTCGGTGACGCGGTGCGTATAGCGATTCGACGCAAGCTCCACGATAATGGCGACAACGGTGATGGCGATGCCAAGAACCGCCGCGACAATTTCGCCCGCGTTGGCCATCGTCATGGCCGCCGCCTCGGGGTTCGGGTTTACCAGCAGAGAGAGGTTGCTGAGCACTCCGCCTGAGTCGACCCAGAAGCAGAGGACGAAAATCGCGACCGCGCCCCCAAAAAGGAGGCTGAAGGGCAACAACCAAATGCGAAAGGACCTGTCGCTCCCGTGAGCCATGGGGCAGCATACCCTTGCGGGCTGGACCGTGGCACCCTAAAGCGGCCCCTCCCACAAACCGCCCTTTTCTATTCAGGCCGCCATGAGCGTTTCCACCACCGATACTCAACCTAGCGAAGTTCCGCAGCCCGTCAGCCCAGAAGCTGCGCGGGTCGCCGCCGCATGGATTGCGAGCGTGGGCGCCGACCCGGAGCTTCTGGCTTCACCGCCGCCAAAGCCAACGCCCGCCGAGTGGCGCGCCTTGCCCGTGGAGGAACTTCGTCCGCACCTCGACGCGATGCTCACTTCCAAGAACCCCGAGCCAGGCCTAGACGCTTGCGCGGAATGTGGGGTTCTCGATGTGTGGATGCCGGAGGTCGCGAAGATGATCGGCTTTGGCGACGGTGAATGGCGCCACAAGGACGTGTGGAAGCACACAAAGCAGGTCGTCAAACAATCCGTTCCTCGACTCGAGGTCCGCTGGGGCGCTCTCCTTCACGACATTGGTAAGCCGCGCACGCGAAAGATCGATGCAAAGGGGCGCGTGACCTTTCACGGACACGCCGAGCTTGGTGCGCGCATGTACCGCCGCAAGATGGAGTCGCGCCTTCGCTTCGAGGAGCAGCTCAGTGAGCGGATCCACTTTCTAATTCTCCACCACCTGCGCCCGAGCCAATACGCCGACGACTGGACGGACGCGGCGGTCCGTCGCTTCTATAAGCAGATGGGAGATGGTCTCAAAGATCTCTTGGACCTATCGCGCGCAGACATCACGACGAAGCGACCCGAGAAACGAAAGCGTGGCGTGCACAACATCCACGCTCTTGGTCAGCGCATCGCCGGGATCCGTGATGAAGACGAGAAGCCCAAGGCCCTTCCGAAAGGTCTCGGTCAGCACATCATCAAGCGTTTTGACGTTCCTCCGAGCAAACGCCTGGGCAACCTCATCAAGAAGCTGCAATCGGACGTGGACGAAGGCCTTGTCGAAGCGGGTCTCGAGTTCGAGGACTACCTCACGTATCTCGACGGCAACCGGGCGCGCTTCGACATCGACGCCTAAGCGTTACTCCGAGGCGATGACGACATTGCCGTGAGCATGCACGGGAGCGCCTTCCCCGCTCTCGACGACACACACAGAGAAGAGGGCTCGCGTGGGCTCGTCCACCAAGAACGCCTGGGACGTGCCCGATATCGTCACGCCCGCGAGGTCGAGGCGGGCGCCGCTCACGCTCAATGCGACGCTGCCGCGAATCGAGCCCCCCGTCGCGCGCAACACTCCGCCGACAAGGACTACGCCGATGCCGCTTCCTGCGTCGACCTCGACATTCTCCATCGTGACGTTCGACTCATCGACGAGAAGCTCCCGGATACGCGCATTTCGAATCTGCGCCCCTTCGCATCCGCGTAGCTCCACGCGGCCGTATTCCCCCTCAAGCTCCACGCCGTCCTCACCATCGCAGGTGTAGTCACCACGCCTCTCAAACGCGTCCGGAGACGCCGTCGAGGATCCGCCAAAATGAGCGCTCACGGCTTCAACAAAACGTTCCGGCGCATCGGACATCGGAACGTGAGCGACACCTTCAAGAAGGTGCAGCGGCGTGCGGAGCCGACCTTCCAGAACGTGCGCCGTACGAAGCGGCGCGATGCGATCATTCTCTCCCCAAAGCAAAAGCGTCGGCGCCTGAATGTTGGAAAGCGCCGGCCCGACGTCGGTCACAATGAGTGAGAGTGCGGCAATCTTTCCGGGGTCGTCGCCGAGAATCACCGAGCGCATGCGCGGCCCAGCAATGATCATTTCCGGGTCGGGCTCGACGGAACGCCCGATCGACAAGAACGTCTCCATCATACCCACGGGCATGGCGGTACCACCCTGCGCACGTAGCGGATCGATAAACTGAGATGCCGCCCAAGCCTCGCGGTGGAGTACGCCGGCAACGTCCACGAGGGCGAGGCGGGAGACGAGCTGTGGGTGGCGGCCCGCGATGAGTGCGGCGATGGCTCCGCCCATCGAATGACCCAAGAGAAATACGGGGCGCCCTCCGAACTCACGCGTCATGAAGCGCGCGATATCGTCGGCGTAGTCCGACGGGTGAAACGAATGCTCCGCCGCATCGGAGGCGCCGAAGCCCGGCAGGTCGAGGGCCAGTACGTAGAAGTTCTGCGACAAGGTTTCTGCGACGCCCTCAAAGTCCGACGAGGCGTTTTCGCCGAGGCCATGAATCATCAGGAGCGCAGGCGACGACGCATCCCCCCATCGGCGAACGTTGAGCGTCCCGCCGTACGGCGCTCCCGGGTCACGTTGAGCGCTCTGGGGAAACGTGGTGGTCGGCGGCCGCGGTACGCTCCCGCAGGCGCTGCTGGCTAGAACGAGAAAGCACCAAGCGGATGGGGAAAGGCGAGTCATCGACGTCGTTGTACCTCGCCCCAAAGCGCATGCGCCAGCTCGTTTGCTAGGTGTCGTTTGGGGCCGCCTCGCGGCTACTCGCTCCGAAAGAGCACAGAGCTCGTTCCAACAGCGCCGCGATCGACGACGAGGTGCTGCCAGGCGTTGTCGACGCGAACATCTCGCACATGCGTGCCGAACTGGCGGACGAGGTAATGAGAGAGCTCGCCAGCTGTAAGCAAACCGTCGCGCGGCGCCATATCCGCTTCGCCGGCGATGCCTGTTCGCAAGAAGTGACTGAGGTAGCCGCCGGCTTGAAACTGGCCCGCAACCGATGAGAGGACGTCCTCTTCAGATGAGAAAAGACCCATGCGGCCGGGGCGCGTGATCACGTCTTTGGCGAACCCGCCGGAGAAGCAGGCGTCGAGGGCGATGAGGCCAAGGCCCTGGATACTGTCGAACATCTCCGCCATGCGGTCGTCCACCATGGGGCCGTCGTAGAGAACCAGGGTCTCGTCCGTGCCGTCGATTTCACGGGGGTCCTGGCTGCCGTGCTGCTGTCCGCCGTGACCCGAGTAGAAGAAAATGAAAGTGTCGTTGGGCTGTACGCGCGCGGCCATCTGCTGGAACGCCTGTGTGAGTGCGGCGTTCGTCACTTGGCCGTCGGTGAGAACGATCTGATTGGCCTCCGGCATGTGATCGGCTTCCCGTAGAGACTGCGCGAGCTTGATCGCGTCGTTCGCGCATTCCGGCAGGTCGCCGCCTCCGGGATAGTCGCTGATGCCAGCGAAGATGCCGTAGACGTTTCCGCTCCCGCCGGTGGGCGCGCCGCTAGGACGCGGCCCAGGCAGGTTGTTGCCACTGCGCAGCTCGTAGGAGCCCGTCTCGCCGGGCTGGTAGCTGGTGACCATGACGGTGTAGGCCCCTGGCTCCGCAGCCGGGATATCGAGGCCAGAGTTGAAATTTCCGGAGACGAGGTCGTCGTTGTCGAGCTGCTCGCCGGCTGGAGTACGAGCGATGAGGTAGGTATCAAAGTCCGAGGAGTTCAATCGGAGCTGAACGGCTTCGCCGGGCTCAAAGTTCATCGAGTAGCGGTCCACAAACTCGCCGCTCTCCAGCTGCGAGTCGCCGCTCGCCAGTGCTCCGCGAACGACTTCCCCGGCCGCCGCGTTTGTAGCGGACGCCGTGGTCGCCGTAGTCGCTGTGGCCGCCGTGGTCGCCGTGGTCGCCGTGGTCGCCGTAGTCGCCGTAGTCGCCGTCGTTGTCGTGGGTGCCTCCGTCGACGCTTCCGCGTCTCCCCCCTGAATACGGAGTTCGTATTCGCCAACCTCCCCCGGCTGGTACGAGGTCACCGCCACCTGGTAACGCCCGCCGGCGGCGGCGACGAAGTCGAGGGCGGCGTTGGTATCGCCAGACCGCCGGTCATCGTTCTGCTCGGACTCTCCGCTCGGGCTTCGTACAATTAGGTACGTGTCGAACGCGCTGCTGTTCGCCTCAAGGCGGACGTGGGCCCCAGCAGAAAGGTCCAAAGGGAAGGTGTCCACGAACTCGCCGCTCTGCAGCTGGCGGTCGCCGTTTGCGAGGGCCCCGCGCTGCGTATTCCACCGGTCAGCACTCGTCGCCTCGACCGTCGAAGGTGCTCGCGACGCGGCGAAGAGCTTCAGCTCGTAGGCGCCGGTCATTCCCGGGCGGTACGTCGTCGCGAGGAGGCGGTAAGTTCCGCTGGTGGCGGCGGTAAAATCGAGCCGGGAGTTGAGCCCTTCAGCGTCGTCGTTCTCCCATAGCTGACCGCTCGGACCGACCACCATCACGTAGCTATCGAGAGCAGCGGATTCCATCTCCACCGTCAGCGCTTGGCCCGCCGTTGCGCGAAACGAGTAGAGGTCCGCGGACTCGTCTGTTGGGAGACGTGTGTCCGAAGCGTCGATCGTCCCCTCACGTCGCTCGCCAACATTGATCGGTGTCGCGCCCTCGGCCCCGGAAGCCGGCTGGTGGTGTTCGCGAGCAAGTGCGGGGTCCGGCGCACCTGCGTTGCTCTCCTCCGTCGCCGGAATGAACGAGAGTTGGTAACGCAGCGGCTGCTCGCTCGCTGCCGGCGCCACGACCTGAACGCGATGAAGTCCCTCCTCCGTAAGACGTGCTCGCCCCCCCTCGGAACGAACGGCTCGACCCTGGGGGTCGAGGATCACCAAGTTTGGCGGGCCAGCTTCCGCCGACGCGATAAGCTCGTGGGGCTGCCCGCTTGGCACCTCGACGGAGAACACATCAAGTCGATTTCCGTCGTGCTCCGCGTCGCCGGGCTCGAAGGTGCCAACGGCCGACTGGCCGGAAGCAAGGCTAAAGCTCTCGGGCGAGGCTTCTTCCTGTGGCCGAGAGACGACGAGACGGTAGGCGCCTGTGGCTCCCGGCCCGTAGCTTCGCACGCTGATCTTAACGACGCCGGCGGCGGACGCGACCATCTCCACCAACGAACGGGTGCGGTCTCCTTGGTAGTCATCGTTCACCATCGGCGCCGATCCGGGTGGGGTGACTTCCAAGAACGGGTCGAATTCGTCCGACGTCAGCTCGATGGAAAGGGCGACGCCTTCCTCGACTTCGACTTCGTAATGGTCAACGAAGGCTTCGCCGACTTGCTGGTCACCCTCGCTGAGAGCACCAGCCTCCGAAAGCACCATACCGTCGGCGGATTCGCCGCCGCCGGAAGCGCCCTCCGAAGGCGATGCCGCAGGACCGCAAGCGCAGAGGAAAATCATCACAAGAAGGAAGGAGTGGAAGCGCATCGCCAGAGTGTACCTACTTCGGCGCCTTTCGAGCTAGCTTGGTGAGTCGCCCCCTCACTTGAAAACGCGCATAAAAAAAGGGGACCGGCCACGCCAGTCCCCTCTCCTTCGTATCGCCGCTGATTAGTAGCGGTAGTACTCAGGCTTGAAAGGTCCGCTCTGCGGAATGCCGAGGTACTCGCTCTGCTTTGCGGTCAGCTTCGTGAGCTTCGCGCCGAGCTTCTCGAGGTGAAGAGCGGCGACCTTCTCGTCGAGCTCCTTGGGAAGAACGTAGACCTTGCCGGTCTCGTACTTGTCGTTGTCGCGGTTCTCCCAGAGTTCCATCTGTGCGAGGACCTGGTTGGTGAAGCTGTTGCTCATGACGAAGCTGGGGTGACCCGTGGCGCAGCCGAGGTTCACCAAGCGGCCGCGGGCGAGGACGATGATGCGCTTGCCGTCGGGGAAGACGAAGTGGTCGACCTGGGGCTTGATCTCTTCCTCTTTGACGTTGTTGGCGGGGTCCGTGAGGGCCGACATCTGAATCTCGGAGTCGAAGTGACCGATGTTGCAGAGGATGGACTCGTTCTTCATGACCTTCATGTGCTCGAAGGTGACGACGTCGGCGCAGCCCGTGGCGGTGACGATGATGTCAGCCTGCGGTGCGGCCTCGTCCATCGTGACAACCTGGAAGCCTTCCATGAGCGCCTGAAGGGCACAGATGGGATCGACCTCGGTGATGAGAACGCGTGCGCCCTGACGAGCGAGAGCTTGAGCGGAGCCCTTGCCCACGTCGCCGTAGCCCGCGACAACGCAGACCTTGCCGGCGATCATGACGTCGGTGGCGCGCTTGATGCCATCGACGAGGGATTCGCGGCAACCGTAGAGGTTGTCGAACTTGGACTTCGTCACGGAGTCGTTGACGTTGATGGCGGGGCACTTGAGCTCGCCCTTCTTCGCCATGTCGTAGAGACGATGAACGCCCGTCGTGGTCTCTTCGCTGAGACCGACGATGCGGCCTTCGCCGTCGAAGAGCTCAGGGTACTTCTCGTGCGCGATGATGGTGAGGTCACCGCCATCGTCGAGAATGAGGTTTGGCTTGGCGCCGTCCTTGAAGGCCGCGAGCTGCTGCACGATGCACCAGTCGTATTCTTCTTCGGACTCGCCCTTCCAAGCGTAGACCGGCACGCCGGTGACGGCGATGGCGGCGGCAGCGTGGTCCTGCGTCGAGTAGATGTTGCAGCTGGTCCAGGTGACCTCCGCGCCGAGAGCCGTGAGCGTCTCGATGAGGATCGCGGTCTGGATCGTCATGTGGAGACAGCCAGCGATGCGTGCGCCCTTAAGAGGCTGTGCGGCGCCGAACTCCTCGCGAAGAGCCATGAGTCCTGGCATCTCCGTCTCGGCGATGGACATCTCGCGGCGGCCCCAGTCGGCGAGGCTGATGTCGGCGACTTTGTACTTGTCGGCGGACTTGGTGGTTGTGTTGGTGTGCGTCGTGGTCTGCATGGGTTCTCCTGTCGTCGCGCTAAGCGCGAACGTTACTTTCGTTTTCTTCGGTCGTCTTAGTTGCGTTTCGTGGGGCTGCTTTTCTTGGCAGAGAGAACCTGCCAATCGAGGTGCCCATCGGGTCCATCGCCGCAGCGAATGGCCGGAATCGGGGAGACATGAATGTCACAGAGGCCCGCGCTCTTGGCGAAGCGCGTGAGCTCTCGAGGCGAGAAGCCAAGCCAGGTGTCGGCTTGTTCGTCGCGCATGCTCTCGTCGCCGTGCGCGACGTAGTCAAGCACCAAGGCAACGCCTCCCGGCGCGACGAGTTCGGCAATCGCCGCCATGGCCGCAGTGGGCTTCGGCGCGTGGTGAAGCACGCGCGCGGCGAAGACGGCATCCGCGCCCCCTCGCTCCGCGACGGCCTTCGCCACGGCATCGTCGCCAAGCTCTGCGTTGAAGACGGTGATGTGTGAGTAGTGACGTCTGGCGAGGCGCTCCTGCGTGGCGACGAGCTGCGCCTCGGAACGGTCGAATGCGATGACCTCGTCGAACACCGGAGCGATGACCTCGAGGAGAGACCCATCGCCGGTTCCAACGTCGACGGCGAGGCCGCGTTTTGAGATGAGCGGAGCGAGGGCGGAGAGGTACGCGCCGAGTTCGCTGGGCCAAGCGCTGCCATCTCCGCGCGCCTGGGCGAAGAAGTCTCGGGCCGGCGCCTCACGTGCGGCGAGAACGTCGGCGATGCGCGCCATGCTCTGGTCGTCTTCGCACAGAGAGTGTCCGGTTCGGAGCGCGTCACTCACGACAGCGTCGTTCTGTCTGGCTGGATTGAGGCGTACGTACACGCGCGTGCCCTGCTTACGTTCGACGAGCAGGCCTGCGCCGCGGAGGGGCTTCAGATGGCGAGAGACATTCGGCTGGCTTTCGCCGGTCAGCTCTGCGAGCTCACCGATGGCGAGCTCCTCCTGCGCGGAGAGGGCCAGGAGGCGAAGGCGGATCGGCTCAGCGAGGAGCTTGTAGAGCTCCCAACGAGGGGCCAGAACCGCTGCACTTGTTGGCACCCCAACTGTATATGCGCGAATACGCATGGACGCAACTATTGATTTACTAGGCGTTTTTGGCCGCAAACCATCCCAGCTGGCGTTTCCGGGCGCAGAATGCACTAAGTACGGGAATGCCCAGACGCCCTCCCACCCCCTCTCCGAGGCGATGAGCCTGCGAACCCGCCTGGCCGCGCTCTGGCTCGTGGTGCCGCTCTTTGGATGCGTGGATAGCGAGAGGATCTACGTTGAGGTCGGCGCCGGGGTGGCCATGAGCGCCGGGGCCACGGTGCTCCTTTGCTTTGGCTTGGCCGCTGCGTGGCGCCGCTGGAAAGGGCGAAACAGAAGCGACACGGTCTTCGCTCGTGTGGTGAGCCGGACGCTTATCGGGCTCGCCCTTGTCATCCTCGTCATCGCAACTCTTGGCTTGCTTCGCGTAGCCGTCATCGGGCGACCTCTGGCACTAACGGGATACATTTGGCTCTACGCCTCGCCTTTGATCTGGGCCGCCATCCTCGTCTACGAAGCGCGGATCCGAGAACACACGTCTGCGCTTCGGGGGACGTTGTGGGCCACGCTTGCCTACGTGCTTCTCTTCAGCGCGGTGTGCGTGACGTTCTGGCCGGGCCCTCGGATCCCGTCCGCCGCCGTCGTGGAAATCGCCGTCTCGAGACAGAGCGTATGTGAACGCTTCGACGGAGGCGAGGTCGTCTGTCGCGGCGTCCAACAAGGCGCGCCCGGGCGCTGGCCTATTCCCATCGACGCTCCGAGCGCCGACGCCATCTACCTGGTGAATGGACAAGCCTGCTTGCGAACAAGTACGCCCCCCAGCGAAGTGTGGTGCTGGACGCAGGCGACACCCAGCCGACAAGAGACGTCGCTGGATCCGGTGGCGGCTCGCGCGTCCTGGATAGTCAGGCATGAAACGCTCGAGCGCGCCCTCCATGAAGCGGAGGAAAGGTCGTTCAGCCCAAGCCGCGCCTGCCTCATCAAAGACCAACAAGTTCAGTGCGCGACGGCGCCGGGATTCTCAGCGGAGCCCCCATCGCTTCGCCCGGTGCAGGCGCTCTCACCCGCGGACCATGTTGTGGTGGACGGCGAAGCGGCCTGTTCGTGGCTTGGACCTTTGGTGCGGTGCGATGGAGCGCAAGCTGCCGGAGAGTTCCGCTTCGAGGCCAACGTAGAGAATGTCACGCTCGGACGCTCGCACGCCTGCGCGCTCTCGGACAAAGAGGTTCACTGCTGGGGGCTCGGTCGCAACGGTGCTCTCGGCACGGGCACCGAGGAAGACCAAGCTGCGCCGGAGCGGGTCGACCTCGACGACGTCGAGCAGTTGGCTGGGGCTGGTACATTCACCTGCGCAAGGACAGGTGGCGAAGACGGCGCGAACTATTGCTGGGGCATCGCACCTCCGAGGGTCACCTTCAATGAGGAGCCTACGCGAGTCCCAAACCGCCGTCTCCGCGACATCTTTCGTCGGCAGGTTTTCCGCGCTCGGCCAACGCTGTTGAGGCAATGACGCTGGCCGCCCGCCGCCGCCGTTGCCCTCAGAGCACTGATTTGAGCCTTGGCTTTTTCGGCATTTTTCGCCTCTTGAACGAGTTTATGGGCACGAAATGCGGCGTAGTTAGGCAAGTCTTGCTCGATATTCGAGGGGAGATGACCAAAATCAGAGACAAATGCCTGGCACGTCCACTGCACTAGCGCGTTGTACTTTTATCCAAGACCGCATACACACGGCGCACTGCTGCTCGTCCCACAACGACGAGCACACGAAAAGGAACACCATGAAGAAGATTCTCCTCATCACGCTCGCCTCCACTCTCTTCGCTTGTGGCGGCGGTGGCGGCGACGCTGTCGCGCTCGCTCCTGGCTTCACGGCACCCAACATGGTCGAAGGCCGCGCGGGCGGACTCACGGACGCCTCCTCCCTCGGCGAGGGTTGCATCGGCAGCATCGCGTCGGACCCGGACCACGTCATGACGCTCAGCGCCGCGATTCCAAACCTTCGAATCTTCGCCACCGCTGGCGAGGACATCACCCTTGTCATTCAGCAGCCCGACGGCTCCTACATCTGCAACGATGACACCGAAGGCCTCAACCCCCTCGTGACTCAGCCTTCCTTCGCCGCTGGTGAGTACAAGATCTGGGTCGGCAGCTACTCCACCGAAGAAGGCGGAGCTGCATACAAGCTCGGCTTCTCCGAGGACGCAGCAGCGATGCCTTCCTCCCTTCAGTAGGCCTCTCGGCTACGCGAAAAGGCACATCTTCGGATGTGCCTTTTTTGCTTTAAGCACCCATTGCTCGTCCTGCACCACCGTGGCAGTGAACCCCGTGCGCCTTCTAGCCCTTCTCTTGTTGTGCGGTTGTTACGTATCCCACTACCCCGAAGACGCCAGCGTCGACGCGCCGGCGGACGTCTTTGACGCCGGCGTCGATTCCCGGGTCGTGGACGTTGGCCTTGATGTCCCCGTACTCATCGAGCCGGATCGCCCCGTCACTGAGCGCTGCGACCTGACTCGGCCGCCAACCTTCGCCGGCGAACTGCCTGCGGAGTGCAATCTCACTGGAGCCGGCGACAACGACGACGACGGCTTCAGCAACGAGGCGGACTGCAACGACTGCTCGCCACAGGTGAACCCGGGAGCATTCGAGATCCCGGGCAACGGCGTCGACGAAGACTGCGATGGACGCGACGTCTACCGCTGCGAGGACGTCGCCGAGTCGCCGGACGCCTTCGCCGCAGCACGCGCCATCGGCCTCTGTGAACGAACGACGGCAAGCGAACGCGAGTGGGGCGTTCTCGATGCGCGCATCACGCGGGCCAACGGCGAAGGGGCCCCCGAGGGGTTTCAGTGGGAGATCCTCGAGCGCCTCGGCGCCGCCACGCCGCGAATCGGCGACGCTATGCTCTCATTGTCCAACGCCTCCGCCGGAGAGATCGGAGTCGCCGCCAACCGCTGCCAAGAGATCGTCGATGACGGCGATGCGCGCCCCGAACCGACCCCTCCGGGACACCCTTACCCGTCGACATCTTGCCCTGGCGCCGGGAACGGCGACGTCCTTCAGTCCGCCGCGCTTGAGGTGCGACTCCGCGTCCCGACGAACGCGGCGGGCTACCGCGTTGGGACGAACTTCTACACGCGCGAGTTCCCGGACTTCGTCTGTGATCGCTTCAACGACGCCTTCGTGATCCTCGAAGAACGCGAAGGTACTTGGCGTAACGTCGCCTTCGACGCCGAAGGCAACACCATCAGCGTCAACAACGCGCTTCTCGAAGTGTGCCGGCCGGGAACGCATCGTGGACGCCGCTTCGACTGCGCTGAGGGAGCAGCAGCTCTGAGCGGCACGGGATTTGACCTCGACTGCAGCCGTCCACCCACGCGGGAGACGCCGGGGGGCGCGACGGGTTGGATCTGCACCGATGTTCCTGCTTCCCCGGGCGAGATCATCACGCTCCGCTTTGCCATTTGGGACACAGGCGACCCCTACCTTTCTTCCTTGGCCCTCATCGACGGGTTCAGCTGGTTGCCCGCGCGTTTTCAAAGCGTGTCCCCCGAGTAGGGCTCCTTTGCTAAGCTCCCCGCGTGTCGCAGGAAGACGGAACCCAGCTCGAAGCGATTCGGCAGACTCTCGCGGCCCTTGGTGTTCAAGACACCCATCTCGCGGAAGCCACCATTGGCGGCCTCCCAAACGGGACCACCAGCGAGGACCTCGAAAACGCCAAACTCTCGGATGTTGAAGCTCAGGGAGACGATGAGTTCGTCATCCGCGAGGAGCTCGGGCGAGGCGGCATGGGCATCGTAGAGCTTGCGACACAGCGCGCCCTCAATCGCGAAGTAGCCATCAAGCGCCTCATCTCGCCGAGCCCGCCACACGTCGCGGCCCTCCTCCGCGAGGCGACCATCGCGGGCCAACTGGAACATCCAAACATCGTTCCCGTGCACGCACTCGTCACCACCGGCGAGGGCCCAAGCGTCGTGATGAAGCGGGTGTCGGGCACGGACTGGCAGGTCTTGATTCGAGGCGGCGAGACCCCCCTTGAGACGCACATCGACGTGCTCATTCAGCTCTGCCGCGCCCTCAGTTTTGCCCACAGTCGAGATGTCGTGCACCGAGACATCAAACCCGCGAACGTGATGATCGGCGAGTACGGAGAGGTGTACCTCGTTGACTGGGGCCTCGCACGGAGGCTCACGAACGGTAAGCTCAAAAACAAACGCATGGCTGGAACGCCGGCGTACATGGCGCCGGAGATGGTCAGCGGCAGCATCGACGCGCGCACGGATGTGTACCTTCTGGGGAGCTGCCTGCATGAGGTGCTCGTTGGCGTGCCTCGACACGTCGCCGAGTCCGTCATGGAGGTCGTCATGGCGGCACAGGACTCAAAGCCGGCGGCCTACCCTCCTTCGGTGCCGGCGGAGCTCGCCGCCATCTGCAACCGAGCATGCAGTCGTGACCCAGAGCGTCGCTACGCAAGCGCGAGTGACCTAAGACAAGCGCTTCAGAGCTACCTCAAGCACCGCGCAGCGACAGAACTCGTCCGCGTCGCCGAGGAACGCGTCACAGAGCTCACTGCGCTAGCCCGCGAAAGCGAATATCGGCGAGCCCAACAGCTCTTCCATGAAGCCCGCTTCGGGTTCGAGCAGGCGCTCGCGGCTTGGCCCGCGTCGGCGCGTGCGCAGCAAGGCCGCGAAGAGTGCCTGAACTGGATGGCGGAGTACGAGCTGGAGTGCGGCCACGAAAAGAACGCCTCAGCGCTCGTCGATGCGATGAAAGACCCATCGCAGAAGCTCCGGCGAGACCTCGCGGAGCTTCAAACGGAACTCAGCGACGAACGACGGCGCGTGCAGAAGCTCAAGCTGGACCGAGATCCCCAGGCCGGCGCAGCGGAACGTAGCCGGGCCACTCTTTGGCTCGCCGTTGCCATCGTCGTCCTCGTGCTGGCGTTCGGCTCCGTTCGCGCGTTCTTTCCAAACTACGCCACAAGCAAGATACGTCTACCCCTCGTCGCCGCCGTCGTCCTCGGCATCGTGTCCGCCACGATCTGGCGCTGGCGAAAGACCGCGGCGCTCAATCTGATCAACCGCCGTATCACGCAGGTCGTCCTCTCGACGCTCTCGCTCTCTTTCCTCAACCGCGTCCTCGACTACATCACAAATCGCGACCCCACCACCACGCTTCACACGGACGCTCTCATCGTCCTCGGCGGCGGTCTCGCGCTGACCCCCTTTCACCGCGCCGGCCCAGGACTTGCGCTCCTCGCGGGGCTTGTCGCCTGCGTCGGTGCGCTTCGGCCGGCTTGGCTGGAGGCCATGTTTATCGGTCTCTCCCTCGCTGTGCCGCTGCTCTTTCTCGGCGTCCGTTTGAGACGCGGAGTCGACCTCAAAGAACCTCGCTTGTAAGTGGCTAGTTTTTCTTCGCGCGCTTCTTCGGCGCGTTCATCGCAAGCTCTTCGGCGATTCGTTTTTTCGAGGCTGCCCATCCGCAGATGGGGCACGTGGACAAATCGTGGCGACGCGCCGGGCAGTACTCACGTCCGAAGAAAATGATCTGCAGGTGCAGGTCATTCCAGATGGACTCATCGAAGAGTTTCTTCAGGTCTTTCTCCGTCGTCAGCACGTTCTTCCCGCTCGAAAGCCCCCAACGGGTGGCGAGGCGATGAATGTGTGTATCCACAGGAAACGCCGGAACGCCGAACGCCTGAGCCACGACGACCTGAGCGGTCTTATGACCGACGCCGGGGAGCGCCTCGAGCTCTTCGAGGGTCTCGGGCACCACGCCGCCATGGCGCTCCATGAGAAGCTCGCTGGCACGTTTGAGGTTTTTTGCCTTGGTCGGCGCAAGCCCCACCTGACGGATAAGCTCCCGAATCGCCTCGACGTCCATCGCGGCCATTTCCTTCGGCCCCGGAGCGGCCCGGAAGAGCGCCGGTGTCACCTCATTCACCTTTTTGTCCGTCGTTTGTGCGGAAAGTGCCACGGCGACGAGCAAGGTGAAGGGATCCGTGTGGTCCAGGGGAACAGGAACCTCTGGGTACAGGCGCTGCAGAATAGAGGCGATCTTCTTGGCTTTTTCCGCGCGCGTCATAGGAGCGTTCGTACGGGCCAGTGAGGGAGCCCGCAAGGTCTGCGTTTCCACACGACACGATGCGGTTTGGCGGCAGAGCGTTGTAAGGTCCGCCCCATGGCGGAAACCAGCAGCACCCAGAGCGAAACGAAACTCGAGACCACACCGGACACCTACCGGCATTGGAGCCTAAAGGTCGAAGGCGACACAGCCCGTTTGACCATGAACGTACAGCCCGATGGCGGTCTTCGTCCGGACTACGAGCTCAAGTTGAATAGCTACGACCTCGGCGTCGATGTTGAGCTCTCGGATTCGATCCAGAGGCTCCGATTTGAGCACCCCGAGGTGAAGGTGCTTGTCGTGGACTCCGCCCTCGACCGTGTGTTCTGCGCCGGCGCGAATATTCCGATGCTCAGTTCCTCGACGCACGCGTTCAAGGTGAACTTCTGCAAGTACACCAATGAGACGCGCCTCTACCTTGAGAACATGTCTTCGCAGAGCGGCATCAAGACCCTCGCCGCTCTCAATGGAACGTGCGCCGGCGGTGGATACGAGCTGGCCCTCGCCTGCGACGAGATCCTTCTCATCGACGACGGCTCGAGTGCCGTGAGTCTCCCGGAGGTTCCGCTCCTCGCTGTGTTGCCCGGAACCGGCGGACTGACGCGCGTCGTCGACAAGCGACGCGTCCGTCGCGACCAAGCAGACATCTTCTGCACCACCGCCGAAGGCATTCGCGGGAAGCGAGCTGTGGAATGGAACCTCGTCGACGCCATCGCACCGCGCAGCCGTTTCGCCGAAGCCGTCAAGGAACGCAGCGAGAGCCTCGCGGCTGGAGCGCCGAGCGCGTCGAAGGGCCCCGGAATTTCGCTTCCCGCCGTCGCTCCACGCGTTGAAGACGGAACTCACCACTACGAGTTCGTCGAGCTCAGCATCGATGACGACCAGCGCGTCGCGACACTCACCATGAAAGCGCCGACGGAATCCGCCCCCGCGGACGGCGCCGCGATTCAAGCCGCCGGCGCTGGGCAGTGGAACCTCAGGGCGTTCCGCGAGCTCGACCACGCTCTTCTTCGACTGCGCTTCGACTTCCCCGCCGTTGGCCTCGTTCTTCTGCACACGCGCGGAGACGCGGAGAAGGTCCTCGAACACGGCAACGCACTTTTGGCCAACCAAGACCATTGGCTCGCCAAGGAGATCCTGCTCCTCCAGGCGCGAGTCCTCCGGCGACTCGACCTTACCTCGCGTAGCTTCTTCGCCATCATCGACGAGGGCAGCTGCTTCGCAGGCACTCTTCTCGAGCTCGCCTTCGCCGCCGACCGCGCATACATGCTCGAAGACGACGACGAGGCCGTGACCTTGTGCCGAAGCGCAATCAACGGCGACGCCGAAACAGCGCACCTTCCAATGTCGAATGGCCTCTCGCGACTCCAGACTCGCTTCTTTGAGCGCGACGACGAGCTCAAAAAAGCCCTCTCCGCCGACGGTCCGATCGCCGCGAGCGCCGCGACGAAGCTTGGCCTTGTGACGGTCGCCGCAGACGACATCGACTGGGAAGACGACGTGCGCATCGCCATCGAAGAGCGAGCGTCCATGTCCCCGGATGCCCTCACGGGGATGGAGGCGAGCCTTCGCTTTCCGGGCCCTGAGACCCTTGAGACAAAGATCTTTGCTCGTCTGAGCGCATGGCAAAACTGGATCTTCCAGCGCCCCAACGCGGTGGGTCCTGCGGGCGCCCTGACGAAGTACGGTCAGCCCGAACGCCCATCCTTCGACTGGCGACGCTGCTAGCGTCGGACCTGTAAGAAGGGACCTGCAGAGTGTGGCGACTCACGCCACTGGGCCAATTCGGCCCCTCCAGTGAGTCGGCGCACGGCCCCGAGCCGTCGGTAGTCCCACAATCGGTGTATGTCGCTCACCGATTCGATTCCCAACAATGTCGACCTTGGCTCCGACCGAAAGCTGCTTCGTGCGCTTGAGAAGTGGCAGCCCAACTTCCTCTCCTGGTGGAACGATATGGGCCCCGAAGGGTTCCAAGAAGACCGAATCTGGCTGAGGACGGCAACGAGCGTCGATGCCAGCGGATGGGCGAACTACGACTACGTGAAGATGCCGGACTACCGGTGGGGCATTTTCCTCACACCGCGCGACGGCGAACGAAACATTGGTTTTGGTGACACCGCAGACCAGAAAGTCTGGGACGAGGTCCCCGGCGAGTTCCGCGGCATGCTTCGGCGCATCATTGTGACCCAGGCAGACACGGAGCCTGCGAGCGTCGAGCAGCAGCGCCTTCTCGGCAAGACCGCACCGAGCCTCTACGACCTGCGAAACCTCTTCCAGATCAACGTCGAAGAGGGACGTCATCTTTGGGCGATGGTTCACTTGCTTCACCAGTACTTCGGCCGCGATGGTCGCGAAGAGGCGGAGGCACTCCTCGAGCGCCGCAGTGGCGACGTCGACAAGCCACGTATCCTGAACACCTTCAACGAAAGCACCGATGAGTGGCTCTCGTTCTTCATGTTCGCGATGTTCACGGACCGCGACGGTAAGTACCAGCTCTCGGCCCTGAGCGAATCTGGCTTCGACCCGCTAGCGCGCGCCACGCAGTTCATGCTCACGGAAGAGGCGTTCCACCTCAGCGTCGGTGAAAACGGCGTGGGCCGCGTTGTGCAGCGCGCCGTGGAGGCGACGATCAAGGACTCCAATGGTGACGCCCGCGCCCAAGGCGCCGTCGACCTTCCGACGATTCAGAAGTGGATCAACTTCTGGTTCTCCAGCGCCGTTGAACTCTTCGGCGGCGAGATCAGCTCCAACGCCGCCGACTACTTCGCGACGGGTCTCAAGGGCCGGCATCAGGAGATGAAGAAGTACGAAGACCACACGAGCCTCGGCGGCGTGTACAACATCCCCGTTCTGAAGAACGGCAAGATCACCCACGAAGAGGTCCCAGAGCGAACGGCGATGAACGAGCTGCTTCGCGACGAGTACGTGGCGGACTGCGAACGCGCCTGCGCCCGATGGAACAAGATCATCGCTGCCGGCGGCATCACGGACTTCCAGCTCAAGATTCCAAATCGCCGCTTCAACCGGCAGATGGGCATCTACGCCGGCACGCACTTCTCTCCCGAGGGAGAGCTCATCAGCGCCGCGGAGTTCACCAAGGGCGCTGAGCAGTGGCTGCCCACGCCGTCGGACCGAGACTACGTGCGCTCTCTCATGACGCCGGTTTACGAAGCAGGTGAGTTCGCCTCTTGGATCGCCCCTCCGCGCAAGGGCGTGAAGGGCAAGGCCGTCGACTTCGAGTACGTTCAGTTCATGGACGCCGCAGAATAGCGATTGATACGGGGTTTTTCCCCGTTCCAACGCGATTTTGACGCTTGCCCGCAAGGTCCGAACGCCCCGTCCCAAATCGAGGTGATCGGAACTTGAGTTTCTGGGCCCGCCCAGGGCACTATGCGCGCTCATGGGGCGCGTCATTGGCATCGATCTCGGTACCACCAACTGCTGCGTCGCGGTGATGGAAGGGAATGTCCCTGCGGTCATCGCCAACAAGCAGGGGTACACGACGACGCCTTCCATCGTGGGTATCGCCGAGGACGGGAAGCGCGTCGTCGGACAGCTTGCCTCGCGGCAGGCGATCACGAATGCAGAGCACACGGTTTACGCGACGAAGCGGCTGATCGGTCGCCAGTTCGACTCGCCCCAAGTTCAGCAGTCGCAGCAGTCCGTTCCGTTCAAGATCGTCGCCGGCCCCTACAACGATGTGCGCATCGAGCTTCGTCAGAAGCAGTACAGCATCCCCGAAATCAGCGCGATGCTGCTTCAAGAGATGCGAGTCATCGCCGAGGAGCATCTGCAGGAGGAAGTCGATCAGGCGGTCATTACCGTCCCCGCTTACTTCAACGATGCGCAGCGTCAGGCGGTGCGCGACGCGGGGCTCATCGCTGGCCTCGATGTGCTGCGCATCATCAACGAACCGACGGCGGCGGCGCTCGCCTACGGTTTTCATCGCTCCGAGAACCGCACCCTCGCGGTGTACGACCTCGGTGGCGGCACCTTCGACATCTCCATCGTTCAAGTCACCGAAGGCGGCGTGTTCCGCGTCATCGCGACGACGGGCGACTCCTTTCTCGGCGGCGAAGACTTCGACGCTCGTATCATGGCGTGGCTTATCCGCGGGTTCCAGGTTCAAGAGAACATCGACCTGCGGAAGTCCCCCGTTGCACTTCAGCGACTCAAGCAAGCGGCCCAAACCGCGAAGTGTGAACTTTCAGAACTCGATTCCACCGAGATTCAGCTTCCGTTCATTCATTCCGGGACCAGCGGTCCGCTCAACATGCACTACGCGATCACGCGGGCTCAGCTGGAGAAGCTGACTCGCGACCTGGTCGAACGCACGCTCTTCATCTGCGAGCGTGCCATGCAAATCGGGAGCTTGCAGAAGCACGACATCGACGAAGTCGTTCTCGTTGGAGGCATGACCCGCATGCCGCTCGTGCAGACTCAGGTCGCAGAGTTTTTCGGTCGCTCTCCCAGCAAGGGCGTACATCCCGACGAGGTCGTAGCCCTTGGCGCGGCGATTCAGGGAGCCGCCCTCGCCCACGAAATCGACGACGTCTCCCTCGAGGACGTCACGGCACACGCTCTGGGCATCGCCACCGCGGGCGACCACTTTGACGTGATCATTCCAGGCAACACACGTGTGCCTTGCCGTGTCCCAAGCCTGTTCACCACCTCACGTGACGGCCAAGACCGGGTTAAAATTGTCGTGCTCCAGGGCGAGAGCACGAGCGCGAGCGATAACGACTTCTTGCAAGAGTTTGCCCTCACAAACCTTCGACGTGCCCCGGCGGGTGAGCTGGAAGTCGAGGTCGCGTTCACCATCGACGAAGACGGAATCTTCAGCGTCAACGCCAAGGACCTTGAGACCGGCGAAGAGACCTACGTCGAGATCACCGGCGATTCGATGGATGACGAAGAGCTCGACCGCATGAGCTCCGAGAGCACGGAGTACCTGGAGGAACGCCGCGCCGAAGAGGCGGCGGAACGCATGACCCAGGGAGTGCACACCCTCATCGCAGACCTCGAGCGGATGTTCCCCGATGCAGAACGATGGGCCGCTGGAAACCCAATGCACACGTTGACCATCACCCATGCGCGACACGCGACGGCGACGGCCCGAGGCTCCCTCGCGACGGGACGCCGCGGAGAGCTCGCCGAGCAGCTCGTCATCCTCGAGGACGCCAAGGCGATGCTTGAGAAGCTCCTCCGTGAATCCGACGGCCAGCGCCGCTAGTACTCCATCTCAGAAGTTCTGACTGGTTGAGCGCGAGATTCGTCCGCCCCCTTGCACGGGGTCATTCTCGGCCACATGCTTTTATTGACCACTTGGTCAATAAAAAGGAAAACTTCGACATGAAACGAATCTGGATTGCAGGATCGACGGGATATTTGGGTGCGTTTGTGGTGCAAGAGTGTGTCGACGCAGGGTTTGAGGTGGATGCACTGGTTCGGCGCTCGCCGGAACGCATGGAGGCGATGGGTGCGAAGGCCGTGGTGGCCGAGGCCACCATCCCCGCGTCCTTTGCGCACTCCCTCGACGGCGTGGATGTGGTGATCAGCTGCCTCGGGATCACGCGGCAGAAGGACGGGCTGTCCTACGAGGACGTCGACTACCAGGCGAACCTCAACATCCTCGAGGCCGCGAAAAGCGCGGGCGTCGGACACTTCATCTATGTCTCCGTTTTCCGAGGAGATGAGTTGCGGCACACCTCGATGGTCGGCGCCAAAGAGCGCTTCGTGGAGGCACTGCGCAAGTCCGGAATCGCCTACTCCATCGTTCGGCCAACAGGCTTCTACTCCGACATGGGCGAGTTTCTAACGATGGCAAAGGCAGGCCGCGCCTGGCTCTTTGGGGATGGTAGCCAACGGCTCAACCCGATCCACGGCGCCGACCTGGCGGAGGCCATCGTGAGGCTCGTGGATCAACCCACCGAAGTCCTCAACATTGGCGGCCCCGAGGTGCTTACCATGCGCGAGATCGCGGCTCTTGCATTTGAGGCCATCGACGAACCGATGAAGGTGTCTTCCGTTCCGATGTGGGTCGCCCGCGCCGCCGAACACGTCCTGCCTTCTGTCACCCCGCGCTCTTTCTACGGACCCGTCGAGATGTTCTTGGCGGCGGCGCGCCTTTCGATGGAAGCCCCATGCTATGGGTCACGCACCCTCGCCGACTACTACCGCGAGGTCGCCGACTAACCATGCCAAAAATCGTCGACCACGAAGCTTATCGAGCAGAGCTCGCCGCCGGCGCGATTCAAGTGTTCCGCCGACATGGCTTTCATGGGCTCGGCATGCGGAAGATCGCCGAAGAGCTGGGTGTCTCAAAAGGCACGCTCTATCACTACTTTCCGAGCAAGAAGGCGCTCTTCGAGGCGTGCTCCGCCGTCGTCACGGAGTTCGATTTCGACGCTCTCCCAGCCGGTGCTAGCGCGAGCGTACGTTTCGAGGCCTTGGTCGCGGTGGCGCTTCAGCTCGACGCCGACTTTCGAGGAGAGCTCTCTTTGCTGGTGGACTATGTTCGGCCGCTTTCGCAGAAAGACGTTCGGGTCAACCCTCTCTTGCGGCGCGCGCTCGGAGCATTCGAAGACGCAGTCGCCAAAATCGTGGGCGAGGAGCAAGCCTCCGCGGCTCTGCGCCAGCTCCTCGGGATTCTGGTGATGCGTATCTTCGACGGCGGCCAAAGTGACTTTGAGACCCTTCGGCCCTTCTGCGAAGACAAGGCTCAATAGACGCAAAGAGAAGCGGATGTGTCAGTGCCGTTTGCTATAGCGTGGGCGAGATGTTCCGCGCGCTTCACACCTCAGACTGGCACCTCGGGCACATGCTCCGAAACCGTTTCGATCGCGCCGCGGAACATGACGCGTTCTTGGCGTGGCTCCTCGAACAAATAGCGACGCATGAGGCAGATGCCCTCCTCGTCGCCGGTGACATCTACCAAACGTCCAATCCACCAGCGCACGCCGAACAACGCTTCTACGACTTCTTAGCGCGTCTCCGCGGGGTCGCGCCGGATACCGACGTCGTGATCATCGCAGGCAACCACGACTCAGCGTCCCGGCTTCAGGCGGCACGTGGTCTCTACGGCGCGATCGGCGTCCACGTCGTTGGCGCACTCCCCGTCGGCTCGGATCTTTCGGCCGCGGTGGTGCGCCTCGAAGGACGAACGGGGAGTGTCTGTGTGGCAGCGGTGCCTTTCCTGCGTCCGTCGGACCTCTCGCCGGAGCTCGTGCGCGAGGGCGGACTCGCCGCCGGCGTCGAGGAACGCTACAGGTCCACGCTGGAGCTCGCTCGAAGTAGACGTCAAACAGATGACGCGCTCATCGTCATGGGCCACGGTCACTTGCTAGGCGGCCACACCAGCGAGCACTCCGAACGCGACCTGGTGCGGGGCAACGAAGACGCGCTCCCGCTGACGATCTTTGGTGATGACTTTAGCTACGCGGCGCTCGGACACCTCCACCTCGCGCAGAGCGTCGAGGGAGGTCCCGCACCAGTGCGCTATTGCGGCTCCCCCATCCCGCTCTCGATGGGCGAAGCCTCCTATCCGCACCAAGTCTTGCGGGTCGACTTTGAGGGTCGAGATGTGTCTCAGATCGTCCCGCTCCTCATTCCCCGCGCCGTAGAGTTGGTGCGCATTGGTGCCGGCGACGCGAAGCCCCTCGATGAGACCCTCCAAACGTTACGCGAGTATGACTTCGGCGAACTTCGACAGCCGGCTTTTCAACCGATGCTTGAAGTCAGTGTGTTCATCGACGCCCCCACGCCAGACCTCAACGAGCAGGTCCACGCCGCCATCGCCGAGCGAGGCGTGCGCCTCGTTCGTATTCACCCGGTGCGAGCGGCCTCTATGGAGACTCGCCTCGGAGACACCCTCGTCGAAACGGACCTAAGCGACCTCGACCCAGAACACGTGCTCATCGAGATGCACCGTCTCCGACACGACTCGCCGCCGCGTGACGAACTTCTCCGCGCGTTCCGTGAGCTACGTGCAGAAGTCGAGGCGCGTTAGGTGCGTATTCTCGCTATTCGAGGAGAGAACCTCGCCAGCCTCGCGGCGCCCTTCGACCTACGCTTCGATGAGCCGCCCATTGAGTCGAGCCGGATCTTCGCCATCGTCGGGGCCACCGGAGCGGGCAAGAGCACCATCCTCGACGCCCTGTGCCTTGCGCTCTTTCACCGGACTCCGCGGCTCGGCGACATGGCCGGAGGAACGGACGTTAGCGACGGGGACGAACGCATCAAAAGCTACGACCCGCGCGCGCTCTTGCATCGCGGCGCCACCGCCGCATTCGCCGAATGCGACTTTGAGGGACAAGATGGCGGGCTCTATCGAGCACGCTGGAGCGTCCGTCGCGCGAAAAGCGGACGCCTCCAACCCGCGAAGCCAGAGCTCTTTCACTTGGACTCGGGCGTTGCCATCGGCCGTACGAAAGGCGAGGTCGCGGCGGAAGTCGGTCAACGCCTAGGCCTCGACTTCGAGCAGTTTCGGCGCTCCGTGCTCCTCGCGCAGGGAGACTTCGCCGCGTTTCTTCGCGCCTCACCGACGGAACGCGGAGAGCTCCTCGCGAGCATGACGTCGACCATGGTGTACGGCGAGTTGAGCCGCGCCGCTCACCAGCGAGCTCGCGACGAACACATCAAGCTCCGCGAGCGGCGCGTTTCCTCCGAACAGCTCGCCCCGCTAAGCGACAAAGAGCGCCAGAAGCTCGATTCGCAAACGAAGGAGTTGGACGCCAAGCGAATCGTGCTCTCTCAGTCTCTTCTAGAACGCCGAAAACGCGTCGATGTGTTGGCGCAGGATGAGAGGCTACAGCTCGCCGTCGACTCCACCGCGTCGCTCGTCGAGGCGGAGAGGCAGCGCGCCCGGGACATCGGCCCGCGACGTCAGGCGCTCCAAGACGCGCGCTCCGCAGACCGTTTTCGGGACGTGATTCGCGCCGTTGAAGAACGGCGCGCCGCCCATCTCAAGACCGCCGGGCAAGTCGAAGTGGCGCAAGGCACCGTGCGCGAACGCGAGCGCCACCTGGTTGTTCTTCGGCAAAAGAGCGACGCCCATCTTGAGCGTCGGCGCAGCTTCGATGCGCAGGCTTCTCCCTTTGAAGCCGAACAAGAACAAGCCACCAGCCTTGATGCTGCGATTTCCGCTGCGAAAGACACCGTTGCGCGCTGCGACGATGAGCGGAGCAAGGCCCGAACAGAGCGCGACACCCTAAAGGCAACTCAGAGCGGCCGGCGAAAAGCGATGGCGCGGCTCGAGGCGGAGGAGGCTCTCGACACAGCGTGGCTGAATGAACGCACATATCGCGCACGCGGTCTCGTCGCCATGACGCTCGAGAAGGTTCAGACGCACGCCGGGTTATCCGCTGAGGTCCTCACGAATGAGGCCGAGGAAGACGGAACTCGGCGCGCCCTCGTGTCGCTTCGAGCGGAAGCGCTCGCCCTTGGCGAAGAGGTCACGAGGGCCAAGCAGGCGTGGACGGCCGCTGACACGGCCATGCGCGCCGGTGAGGCCGGGGTCGTCGCGCCTCGGCAGGCGCGCCTCGAGAGGCTGCAGGAAGCGTTTCAAGCCCGAGGGGCGCTGACGCGGGCGGCAGAGACTCGACGCGACGCGGAGAGGGAACTCGCGACGCGCGCGAAAGCGGCGGAGGACGCGCACCGACAACAGGAAGCGATCCGTTCTGAGAGCGGCCTCAGCGCGGCGGCGCTGAAGAAGGCACAGGCAGAGTTCGCTCAGCGCACGGCGGCGTTCGAAGAAGCGGAACGCGCCCGCGTCGCGCAGCACCTTGCCGAACACCTCATCGACGGCGAGGCCTGTCCTGTTTGTGGGTCGCCGGAGCATCCATCTACGCCCGAGATTGTCGAAAGCGAGGAGGCAACGTCCCTTCGCGAAGCCAAAGAGCACGCCGCCACTCTGGCGCATTCGCTTAGTCAGTCGCATGCGGATATCCGTGAACGAAAGGGAGCCGCCGACACTCAAGCACGTCTGAGTGTCGAAAGGCAGGCGGCGGCCCAGGCGGTCTGCGAGGAGGGCAAAGCCAGCGAGGCGGTGCTCGCAGAAGCCTATCGGCGGGCACTTCTCGCGACGGATGGAACCCTTCCGGCAGACTCCGTCCCTGGCCTCGTTCACGCGACAAAGAGCCTCGCGCTGCAGCCGAGCGACGCCCTTGATGAGGCCCTCAAACGCGCAAAGGCGGAGCTCGCCGACGCCCTCGCCGCAAGCGCACAGGCGCAGGCAAACAATGCGCGCCGCGACCGAGCTTACGCCGTCCGTGAGGCCGCCGAGCGGGCTCTCGAGCGCGTGGCCGAACGAATCAAGGCCGCCGATGGGCGCCTCCGAACTCTTCAAAAACGACTCAGCGAAGTCCGCGCCACGCAGGAGGCCCTCGAGAGGGAACTCGACGAGTTGGCGGGCCCTTCTTGGCGTGACGCCGGCTTCGTAGACACACTGGAAAGCGACCGGGTCAAACTCCCGTCGCTCCGAGAGAACTTCGACGAGCGACGAATGCGGCTCGTTCAACTGCACGCTCGCGCGAGTGATGCAAGCGAGCGCGAGCAAGAGCTCGTGGCATTGGCTGCGATGCGCGAGAAGGCTGCCGATGACGCACGTTCCGCGCTGGACGAACTACAGACATCACGGACCAAGCTCTTGGGCGGGCTTAGCGTGGCAGCCGCCCGCGCGAAGCGAGCGCTCCAAGACAACGAGCTGCGCGAGAACGCGAACACGCACCAAAGCCTGGTGGGCGAAGCAGAACGATTGAGCGTCGCCGGGCACGCGAACCTCGATTCTCTTCGAGACGAACTCGCGCGCCGCAACGAAGCCCTCACCGCTGCAGAGGCAGAGCTAAAGACTAGGCTTGCCGAAGCTCGCGTGGACGAGGCCTTCGTGCGTACCCACCTGGCCTCACCCCTCGACCGAGACCACGAAGAACACGCCTTGCGAAAGATCGACGAAGCGTTGAGCAACGCGGGGGTGCGTCATGACCAAGCGAAAAAGGAGCAACGACTTCACCGTGAAGCCCACGCCGTCGTTTTCGGCGAGCCTCAAGCTGTGCCCTTGCAGGGAGACCTCTTTGCACCGCCCGTCGTCGAGATTCCGGTGCTCGATATCGCCGCGCTACGGGCATCAGAGACGGAGGCCCTCACGCGGACTGAAGGCGAGAGCCGACACCTCGAACGTCAGCTCATCGACGCGCGAGCCGCACAACAGCGCGATGACGAGGCGCGCCGAAACGCTGCGACCTTGGACGATGACCTAAAGGCGCTGGAGGCAGGAACCAAGGTCTGGGATGAACTCGCCGACCTCATCGGCTCCAGCGATGGGAAGAAGTTCCAGCTATTCGCTCAAGGTCTGACTCTGGACATTCTTCTGGGTCACGCCAACGTTCAGCTGAGGCGCCTGTTCCCACGCTACGAGCTGGAGCGAACGCCGGGCAGCGACCTGTCCATCCAGGTCGCCGACCAGGACATGGGCGGCGTGATCCGCAGCATCGATACTCTCAGTGGCGGCGAAACATTCATCGTGTCCCTCGCCCTCGCGCTCGCGCTCGCGGGTTTGTCGGCGGGCCAGATGCCTCTGCGGACACTCTTCATTGACGAGGGATTTGGAAGTCTCGACGCCGCTTCCCTAGAGACCGTCCTCGATGTGCTCGATGCCGTTCAAGCCGAAGGCAAACAGATCGGTATTATCTCCCACGTGGCAGACATCGCCGAGCGCTTCCGCGTACGGGTCACCGTCGAACGCGAAAGCGAAGGTCGGAGCCTCGTCACCGTTCATCCGCGCCCGACTCCAGCGCTACGAGAAGCCCGGTAGGCTCCAGCGTTTCTCAAGCCACGAGAGAAGCTCTCGCTCCGCGTCATCGATCCCATCTGAGAGTGCGATGCGCGTCAGGACTCCGTAGATCCACTCGCGCATTTCTGGCCGAACCTCATCGATGAGCACGACGAGTTCCGCTCGCTCCAGGAGGCTCGTTTCGTTCATCCGCGACCACAGGTCCGGCGCCTCGATCTCGCGCGCGAGCGCCGACACGGCGACGACCTCTTCGGGGGAAAGGACGCCGTCCATTCGGGTCATCAGGCGAACCAGTCCCGCAAAGGCGGTCTGCTCCTGCTCACTCATGTCCGCGTACGGGGTCACATCCGCACCATACACGGCCTCCACGCTCCGCGTCTTCGGTGCCGTGCAGATGCGCGGTATGACCGACTAGTGAGGCTCGCCTTAGATCGGCCTTGACCCGGCCCCGTCCGACATGTTTAGGAGAGGCATGAACATCGAAGGCTCAGTTGCACTAGTTACCGGAGGCGCCTCGGGCCTCGGTGAGGCTACCCTCCGCACCCTCGTCAAAAAGGGCGCAAAAGCGGTCATCCTAGACATGAATGAAGAACGCGGCGCGGCCGTGGCGGCGGAACTTGGCGACGCCGTGCGCTTCGTCAAGACCGACGTGACTGACGAAGAGCAGGTCCTCGCCGCCATCGAGGTCGCGAAGTCCCTTGGCACCCTCCGCATTGCCGTCAGCTGCGCGGGCGTGGGCTGGGCTGCTCGAACGCTCAAACGCGACGGTACCCCGCACAAATACGACCTTTTCAAGAAGGTCATCTCCATCAACTTGGTCGGAACCTACAACGTCCTGCGCCTCGCGGCGTCCGCGATGAGCCAGAACGACCCCGTCGACGGCGAGCGCGGCGTCATCATCAACACGGCGTCCATCGCTGCCTTCGACGGCCAGATTGGCCAAGCCGCCTACGCAGCTTCGAAGGGTGGCGTCGTCGGCCTCACCCTTCCCGCGGCGCGCGACCTCTCGAAGGTCAATATTCGCGTGATGACCATCGCGCCGGGCATCTTCGCGACGCCGATGCTCGCGGGGCTGCCGGAAGAGGTTCAGACCGCCCTGGCTGCAGGCGTGCCCAACCCTGCGCGACTGGGCGACCCCGCCGAGTACGCCGCGTTGGCAGCTCACATCGTCGAGAATGGCTACCTGAACGCGACGGTGATTCGCCTCGACGGCGCGCTCCGAATGCCCCCTAAATAGCCTCTTCTCCGTTGCGGAACTCCGAGCCTAGCCCCGACATTTCGAGGAAGAGCAACGCAGCCATCGGGCTGCAGGACCAGTCAGGTCCCCTCTAGCTTTCTGAATCGCACACTAGATGTCGTCATCCTCGGTTCGTACGGGCATCGCTTCGTTGCCGGTGAAGGTCACGACGACGGTACTTCGCCCCGCTGCAGCTTCTTCGAAGGTGTGGCGGGCGAGGAAGCGACGAAGACATCGCCCCCCCCGCTCGTCGGCGACTGTGCTTGAGCGAACTTGAAGTCGGGTTCGACCCCGTCTCGGAACCGTCGCGATAAGTGTGATGTCGCCCGCTGGAGAACTCCGGCGGGCTGCTTTGCGTCGGCAATCCAGAAGGATCGGAATCGCTGCGCGGAAACTGCGCTGCATCGCGGCGACGCGTTCTTCCGTGGCACGAGCACCACGCCCGAGGACACGAAAGGACACTTCGCCCGTCGCGTTTCCTCCGGTCGCTTCGAGGTCTCCGTCGGCATTGCGGGTGACCTCGACTTCGTCTTCCACCGCGCGGCGGGCCTGCGTCGCTGCCACGCCGTCCGCCGCGCTATTCGAATAAGTGAGGGTGATGAACGCCGCGCCGGGGGCTGGGATACTGCCCAACGCCGCTCGACGAAGTGCCGCGAGGGAGCAGTCGGCGAGCTCCTCGTCGTTTAGTTCATCGCGGGAGATCTCGACCTGGCCCCCGCCTTGCACATCGACCATCAGCCGCAGCGTGCCTTGGACCTGCGGCCGTACGCGAACAACTCCGCGATAGCACTCACGGATGGCACCGATCTGACCGCCGATCGCCTCTCCGATCATCGCGAGCTTCGAGGAGCGCGTTGCCGGCCCACTCTCGATGGACATCCGGACATCGGAGCGCGCCGTGACTCGTCCTGAATCCTCAACCGCATCCTGCGCGCTCGCCGATGAGCCAAGACTCGCGAGCAAGCAACTTATGAACACCAGCCGGACTGCGATTTCGTTCCCCATGCCTGTCATCATCACCGATAGACCGCGGAACGTCACGGAAGCTTCAATCGACCCGAAAAAGCGTGCGAATTTCGGCTTCTCCGTAGCGACGCGACGCGTCGACATCATAGAACTCCGTGGTTGTCTCGTCGCCGCTGACCTCGCGCATGCGCATGCGCATTAGACGCACCCCCTCCCCTTCGAGGACCATCTCTCGTAAGAATCGCTGCAGGTCGCGGTTTTTGGGGCGCATCGTGAGCACCCACGAGGAGCCTTCAGTCCGAAACTCGAGCTCATACGCCGCCTCGAGGGCTCGCCGCTCCCCGGCGAGAACATGACGGATAGACCCGACGAAGCCAGCGACGACGGGGTTGTCGCGAAGAGCGATCACCTCGTGCGTATCGCCTGAACGAATCGTCAGCTCTTGAGCGTCGATGAGCGCACGACTCTCGGAAGGTGAGCTCGTCGTTCGAAGAAGTCGTCCCGGCGTGTAGTAGATACGCCCTTCGCTTCGAATCGGAAGCGCCATCAGCGCGATGCGTTTCTCCTCACGAAAACGAGCGCTCAGCCCCGGGATCGAAGAGAACGAACTGAGGAGTCCATCCAACGTCGGCGCGTCCTGCGCTTCCGCCGGGGCGCTTAGCAAGCCGCTGAAGAGCGCCGAGAGAGCGAGGTATCTAAGAGCGAAGTCTCGAAACGATTTCACGGGGAGTCTCCAACAGCATCTCGCCGTCGCGGGTTGTCACGAGTGTGGTCCATGCACGGGCCACACGTTTGTTTTCGTCGCTGAGGTTACGAATCTCGTAGCCGAGATGAAGGCGTTGTTCCAAATCGAGGACTCGCGCTTCCACGCGGAACTTGTCGCCGTGACGAAGCGGCGAGGCGTAGCGACACCGGCTCTCGATAACGACCATCGCGTATCCAAGCTCGATGAGGTCTGGAACGTCCAAGCGCCGCGGTCGAAAGAGCGCCTCTCGGGCAATCTCCAGGTACTTATAATAGTGTCCATGCCAGACGATTCGGAGTGGGTCGCAGTCGTGAAACGGAACCACCCCTTCGTAGACCGCACGCGCCTTCTCTTGATTCATGCGGTCCGGCTATTCTTCGAAAAAGTCATAAAAATTGAACCAATTGTCGGGGTACTTCTGGCAAAAATCCGCCAGAACATCGGCATATTGCTGGGCGTATTCGGCCATGGCCTCCTCGCGACGCCCGCGTGGAAGAACGATTCGTTTGGCGAACGGGATGCAGTGCAAGTCGTAGCGGTTCCCGCCGCGGTAGACTCCGACGGTGAAGTAGACGGGCCGTCTCAGACTCGCCGCCAGCAGATAAGGACCAAGCGGTAGTTTCGCCTTCCCGCCCAAGAAGTCGACGCTGACCGAGCGACCTTCCGGCTGGACGCGGTCACCTAAGATCGCGACGAGTGCTCCATCGTCGACACGGTCTCGGATCTTCAGCATGAAAGCGACCTGTCCGCCTTCGCCGATTTCGATGAGTCGTGTGGTGGAGGTGGGGTCGAGTGATTCGATAACCGCGTTAAACTTACGCGCGTTCTTCGTGTAAACGATGGGGTTGAGGGCGAGGCGCTCATCCGCCGACGCCGCGCGCATCGCGTAAAACGAGCCGAGGTGTGCCCCGAGTAGGATCGCGCCCGACCCCGAGCTGCGTAGCTCTTCCAGGTGGTGGTGGCCGGTCTGCGTGACCTCAAAAAGATCGGTGCGTCCGCGCATGAAGAAGAGCGCATCGAGGGTGCACTGCGAGAAACGGAGAATGTGACGATAGCTCGCGAGGAAGCCGTCCGGGAGGGAGAGACGTCGCCGAAAAGCCACCACGCTCGCACGGGAGCGCCGCGAGAAGAGTGCGTAGTAAAACGCGACGAAAGCTACGATGACGCGTACGGCGGGCCGCCCGAACATCGTCGCAGCCACGACGAGCGCGTGAATGCCGACGGCGCTGCCGCTCTCTTCAACATCTTGCCACCCTTCTTCGTTGGCGTCCTCCGAAACAACCCGACAAAGGCGACCGCGTCGCTCGAGGCTGACATCGCGATGTTCGATGCTGCTCACACGTCCCTCGGGGGCGGAAAGAGTTTCGCCAGGAGCCGGTCGTGGGGCGCGCGGCTGTACTCACGAAACCTTGCTTTGCGGATGATGTACTCCCCTGCGAAGAGCACGCCCATCAACGCGTATGCGATCCCGCCTGTGTAGGTAGCCCACCACGACACGGGGGCGAAGAGAGCAAGCAAGGCGGCGCTCGCTCCGTTGAAAACAAAGAAGGCGCACCAAACGATGGTCACACGTCGGCAGTGCTCTTGCTTGACGGGTGTCAGGTCTGGGTCCTGGAGGCGTGCAAAGCGCTCCACCATCGGCATCTCGCCGCGAAGTGAAGCGCCGAAAGCCACGAGGAGCGCCACGCTGATCAAAACAGGCATGGCCTTGATGTACAGGGCGTTATTGCTCGCGACGCCGACAAGGATCAGCGCCATGACACCGAGGGGCAGGCGAAGCACCGGCCACATGTGCTCACGCTTCGTGCGCCACAAACGCAACGCCATCAGCGGGACCAAGAGACCGAGAACAACGAGGCCCGTCATGCGCGGAGAGAAGTGAGTCAGGGACCACCACACGGCGAGCGGGTACGCCACCGTCAACACAGCATTCAGGACATGAATCGCGACCCGCACGAGCCTTAGCCGAGGCCTCCGGCCATTGTGATGACCTGCCCCGTCACGTATCCGGCGGGGTCGCTGGCAAGCCAAGCCACAAGCGACGCAACTTCGTCCGGCGTGCCGATTCGGCGCATCGGAATGTGCTTGAGAATCAGGTCCACAGGGGCGCCTTCGATCATCTCCGTGTCCACCAACCCCGGCGCCACCGCGTTCACCGTGACACCGCGTTTTGCCACCTCGATGGCGAGGGCCTTCGTCGCCCCAATAAGACCCGCTTTCGCTGCGGAGTAGTTCACCTGACCGCGATTGCCGGCGACACCACTCACGCTCGAAATATTGATGATGCGCCCACGGCGTTTGCGAACCATCGGCATCACGAGGGGCTGCGTGACGTTGAAGAATCCGTCGAGGGTGGTTCGTGTCACGCTCTCCCACGCGTCCCAGCTCATCGCGGGAAAGCTATCGTCCGCGGCGATTCCAGCATTGTTCACGAGCACGTCGACGTGAAGCCCTTCTTCATGCAGACCCGCGATGGCGGCATGCACCGCCTCCCTGTCCGTCACGTCGAAGGGCAACAGACGCGCGGTACCGCCGGCGGCTTCGACGGCGTCTTTCACGTCCGTTGCAGCCTCGACATTGCTGCGGTAGTTGATCAGAACTGGACAACCTTGGGCGGCGAGGGCCTTCGTGATGGCCGCCCCAATCCCTCGGCTTCCACCGGTGACAAGCGCCCAGCCGTTACTCATTGGATGCCGCCTCGTTCGCGTCGACTTCGGGGATCGCCGCTGCGTACTCCGCTGCGAGCGACTGGCCGCCGACCTGGACGCGAAGCGCTTCCTGGATGACTGGGGTCCAGCTGACCCACGAGTGGTCGCCGTCGTATACGAACGCGTTGTGGGTGATCTCGTGCTCGCGCATGTGGCGAACGAATCGACGGTTACTGATGCCGATGCCGTTTCGATCCCCGGTGCCCCAAGAGATGAACATAGGCATTCCAACGTCGCGAGCGCTCTGCCAACGGGCGTAGAAGTCTTCATCTCGCAGACTCCGATCCGAATCCGCCGGACCGAAGATCCGTCGCATCGGGATGAACATCGCGAAGAGTCGGTTCTCTGCGAAGTCGCGCATACGTGGCGCGTCAAAGATCGGCGCGCTCAGCGCCGTAACACTCGCGAAGGACTCTGGACGATGCAGCGCGAAGCGAAGCGCCCCATGGCCGCCCATGGAGACGCCCATGACGTGGCAAGCCTCCGGGCAGGACGCGGTATGCCAGCGTTCCGTCACTTCCGGCATCAGCCGGTCGACGATCCAGTCTTCGTAACGCTTGGTACCGTCGTGCCAGTTGACCCAGAACCCGTCGTCCCCCTGGGGAAACACGATGACGGCGCGCGGAATCGTCCCGGCGCTCACAGCCTCGTTCAGCTTTACGGCGAGTCCACGTTCTTCGAAAGTACGGGCGTCATCTCCACCTCCATGGAGAAAGACCACGAGGGGCAGCTCTTCATCGTCACGAAAGTCCGGCGGCGTCCACACACTGTATTCGACGGCGACTCCGCCGAGGTGCTCCGGACGGGTGGGCACATGCTCTACGTTCGGGGTCGTGACCGTCGAGCAGCCGAGCATGCTCAAAATCACGCCGAAGGCGCTAAGTAGGGGAAGACGCATGCAAGAGCCTTAGTTCCACGGCTCCACCGGTCAAGGCTGCGTGGTTTCGTGTAAAATTCCACGCAAAATTCCATAGGCCGCGCCACCGATGGATGCGGTACCCTCGGGCGGCGATGAGCCCCGTTTCTGTCTTCCTCTTGGCGATTGCCACCATCTTCGTCGTCGGCATCGTCGGTGAGATCGTCTTTTCCAAAACTGGCGTCCCCGATGTCGTCTGGCTCATCGCCGTCGGCGTCATCCTTGGACCGGTGAGCGGACTCGTCGACCGCGACGGTCTCATGGGCATTGCACCCTTCTTCGGTGCCCTCACCCTCGTCATCGTCCTCTTCGACGGCGGCAGTGAGCTACGGCTCGCCGACCTGAAGAAAGCCGCCGGGCGCGGCACTTTCATGGCCGTATTTGGTTTCATATTGGCGGTCATAGCCGTCGCTGCGATCACGAAGGCCGCCTGCTGGGCTGGGATTCTTCCGTCCAACTGGACATGGATGCACGCAATCCTGGTCGGGACCATCTTGGGCGGCTCCAGCTCCGTGGTCATCATGCCTGCTCTAAGCAAGGCAGGGCTCTCGCCCAAAATCTCCAATCTGGTGAATCTTGAGTCGGCCCTCACGGACGTACTCTCCGTCGTCGCCACGGGTGCGGTTATTCAAATCCTCGCTTCTACCGGCGCCGACGCAGGCGGTGCCGGCGCGGCGGCGGCGACCCTCGGCAAGTCCTTCGGAATCGGCGTCGGCGTGGGCGCCGTCGCCGGCCTGCTCACCGTTCTTGTGCTCAACCGACTCGAGACATCCGAGTACGCCTATCCGCTCCTCCTGGGGTTTTTCCTTGTCGTCTACGTCATCGTCGACGAAATGGGCGGAAGCGCGGCCCTTGCGATCCTCACCGCGGCGGTGATGGCCGGCAACGCGCCGGCGCTGTCGAAATCCATCGGCCTTGCGCAGGCTGCCCACCTTGGCCGGAACGTCAAAGGCGTTCACGGGGTCATCACCTTCATCATCAAGAGCTTCTTCTTCTGCTTCATCGGCGCGATGCTCGGCCCTCCGTGGAGCTTGCTCTTCTTCGGCGTGGGCATCGGCCTGGTTCTTCTTCTCGCGCGTGTGCCCAATATCGCCCTCGCGACGGCTCGCAGCGACATGTCGAAGCCCGCTCGCTCCTTGGTCGGGGTTCTCTTCCCGCGCGGTATGGCCGCCGGCGTACTGGCGATGATGCCGCACCAGGCCGGCATCGAGGGCACCGAGAATCTTCCCGTGGTGATCTTCTCTGCGGTTCTGACAACAATCCTCATCTTCGCCATCGGGTTCCCAATCCTGAAGAAACGGCTCCCGGCCTCAGACCTCGCGGACGGTGGCGGCACCGCGACGGGCACCCTCGCAGGTTCCTTCCAAGGCGACGAAGCAGCCCCCGCCCTCGCCCGCGCCCTTGAAGGCCGGCCAGAAATATCGGGAGACGCGGCCACCGTCGCGGCCCCCGCCGTCGCGCGTGAGGCCGCAAAGGGGTCGATGCGCATCCCAATGGGCCCGGCCGACGCGACGTCGGTGGATCCTGGCGGGCCCGCCGCACGCGCCGCCGTGCCGCTGAGCCCCATCGATGACTCGGAGGAAACCAAGTGAGTGATGTGAGCGAAGAGAAGCGAGTCGAAGTCAGCATCGAGGGCGGCGTCGCTCACGTGGAGATGAACCGCGGGTCGAAACGAAACGGCCTCGATATGGACATGTTCGATGCCATGATCGAGACCGGCACAAGCCTCGCAGCCCGAAACGACGTCCGGGCCATCGTGCTCAGCGGCCGCGGGCCGGCGTTCTGCGCGGGCCTCGATTTTCAGGCGATCATGAGCGACCCAAAAGCCATGAAGCGTCTGCTCTCACGCGACGACAGCGCCGCCAACATCGCCCAGCGAGTCGCTTACGTTTGGCGTGAAGTTGAAGTCCCGGTCATCGCTGCGATTCACGGTCCGTGTTTCGGCGGAGGTTTGCAAATCGCCCTCGCCGCTGACATTCGTTTCGGTTCTCCGGACGCCCGCCTCAGCGTCATGGAGATCGAGTGGGGCTTGATTCCGGACATGTCCATCACGCAGACGTTGCTGCGTTTGGTGCGACCTGATGTGGCCAAGGAACTCACCTTCACGGGCCGCATCGTCGACGCCCCCGAAGCCCTCGCCCTCGGCCTGCTCACCCAGTTGTCCGACGACCCTGTTGAAGCAGCCAAACTCTGCGCAAAGCAGATCGCGGCTCGCTCACCGCAGGCGATTCGTGAGACCAAACGCCTTTACGATCAGGCCCCTTTCCTCAACGCCGCCGACGCCTTGGCACTCGAGACGGAGCTGCAGCTCAAGATTCTCGGCACGCCGAATCAACTAGCAGCGGTCCAGGCCCGCATGCTCCGCAAGACCGCGACGTTTCGCGACCCCGAATAACGCCGCTTAGAAGCCGAAGAACTCAAAGACGTCGGCGAGCTCTCGACGCACTTCGTCTTCCGTCACGCCAAACTCTTCCAAGCTGTACTTGTGCTTGCTCTGGTACCGACGCTGTTTTCGTGTCGCTTCGTTCAGGCGCGCTTGGTACGGCTCGCTCATTGGCAAGGACATCCAGTCGTAGAGGCCTTCGACGACGGCGCGAGGGTCGGAAACGAGGTCGGGATAGCGAACGACGCGAATACGCTCTTCCGGCAGGTCGCGGACAAGGGCTGCCCCGGCGCGATAGTACGCGTATCCCATATCGATCATTTCTCGGGACGCGTTCGTTGCTTTGCCTAGCTCCGGCGAATGAGTCTGCCATTTCGCGTGGTACATGCTGGCAAACGACGGCAACGCCTCGAAGGGGTGACGCAGCAAGTAGACGAAACGTGCGTCGGGAAAACGCGAGAGCATCGAGCGAACACGCGGCGCGAAGAACACGTTCTTGTTCAGGAAACGTTTGTTACCTCCCACGGAGTACAGATGCTTCTTCACCGTCGCTTCGTAGAAGTCCATGAAGGCTTCGCGGTCCGCTTCGGGATGCGAATCAAGCCACGTCAGGCGCGTGTAGTTGCGCATGAAAGGGTTGAGTAAGGACAGCGAAGGTGACTCAAAGCAGTAGACGAAAGTCGTCTCGTCTTCCTCTTCTTTGTCGATGCCCATCGCGTGGATCCCGTCCCACGCGTTGTTGTCGAAGAAGGTCTTGTTGATCGTCTTCACGCCCTGCTTCCACAGAGGAGCCAGGCGCCCTTCGCCGAGGGCTGCGATGGAACGCTGAATGGACACCGCGCTAAACATCGATTGGTGGAGTTTGAAGCCTGCGAAGTTCTCTTCATCGAGGCCCATCAAACGATGAAGCATCGTGGTTCCGCTTCGACCGTTCGCGAAGATGAAGACGGGTTGCTCGACCTTTTGCTCGGCCCAATCCGGAAACGCAAAGTCGTCTACTTTGCGCGCCCCTTCGAGGAGAGTGCGCATTCCCACGAGTCCAGCGGCGTACCCTCCCCAAGTGAGGGCCCGCCTCGGGGTGAAATTCGCCGCGGCGCTGGTCAACATCTCCGAGAACACTTTTTGATTCACGTACATGGGGTGTCCTCAACCTGTCCCGCGTCGAGGGGGGCCGCAACCCCGCGGGCGTGCTATCGCTGCCCTATGAAATACGGGTCCTTGTTTCTTGCGTGTGCCGTCGTCGTTGGATGTGGCGACGACGACGTTCTGCCAATCCTCGATGCCGGAGCCATCGATGCCGCCAGTCCTGACGTCGGCAACGACGCGGGGAACGACACGGGCCCCGACCCCGACGCAGGTCCCGTTTGCGAAGCCGGCGAGGTGCCCCTCGGGCGCGGCGAACACTCCATGATCTACGACACGCGCCGCGACCGCCTGGTCGCCTTCGGCGGCACCGTGGCCTTCCCCGAGATGTGTATGCCGCGCTACGAGTACACCGACGAAATCTGGCTCTTCGATCCAGTCTGCCAAACCTGGACACAGGACACTCCTTCGATTGGAGGCCCCGGACGCCGCGCGCGCCAGGCCATGGTGCACGACGCAGCCGGTGACCGTGCCATCGCGTTCGGGGGCCGGACGTACGAAGGCGGCTTCTCCTTCCGAATTCGCGCCGACATTCATGTCCTCGACCTGGAGACCTTGGCATGGACTGAGCTCATCCCAGCGAACGAAACGCTTCCACCTCGCTCCCACGCCGCGATGGCCTTCGACGAAACCGGCAATCGTCTCGTCGTGTTCGGCGGCAACCTTGGAGGCGGCGTCTTTAGCCCGGAACTCACCAACGACACGTGGGAGTACGACCTGACGACGAACGAGTGGACGGAGCTGACGCCGGCGGAGTCGCCGGGCGCCCGCTACGGCCATGCCTTCACGCAAGTCGGTCGAAAAATGTACGTGTACGGCGGATCCGGACCCATGGGCAGCTTCGTGAACGACGTGTGGGAGTTCGATCTGGACACGAACGAGTGGACGGGCGTGCGCGGTGGTGGACCCGACTCGCCGCCAAGTCGCTTCGGCGCGGCCCTCTTCGACGATGGTGCCGGCGGTCTCCTCATGGCTCTCGGACACGACGCGACGGACCTCGGAAACGTCAACGATCTTTGGCACCTCAATCTGGCCACCAACGCTTGGACGGAGCTTCGCCACGGAGATGTACTGAGCGGAGTGGCGAACGGCATCTGCGACTTCCCCGCGGACTTCACGACGCCGGACCTCGAGGGTCCTGAGCGCCGCAACTTCCAGGGCTACGCCGCCGGTGGGGGCCATGCCTTCATCAGCTTCGGCAAGACGGACTGCGGTAACGCCAACGACATGTGGACAATTGATCTCGCTGCGCCGGACTTTGCCCTCGCCGGACCCGCCACAACGAGCGGCGAAGCCTGCAATCGCTCTGGCCGCGAGGACTGCACCTCGCTCTGCTTCTGAGCAGAGGCGGAGGTCTGGAGTAGCCGCGGCGATTGGCCAAAACGGGTCCAAACTAGACTTTTTTGACCATTTCCCCTATTGTGACAGTTGTGTGACACGGCTTTGGGCCCTAAAACACACGTGATTCATGTCCGCCCCACGCCAAGAGCGCCGCAAACGAGAGCGGCATGTCACTCATCAGAGGGCGTCCGCGGTTCCACCACCTCCAGGGCCTCCACAGCCACGCAAGGCCAAGAAGGCGGCGAAGACCGTCGCCCGCCCCCAGGTTGCCGCCGACGATGGCATCCTGGCGGACGTTCTTGAACCTACCACCTCGCTCCTCGACGAAGACGAGTGGTCTTTTCGCGAGCCCAAGTGGCGTATCCACGACCGAACCCATCTCGAGTTCGCCGTGGACTACGAAATCCCCAAGGAACAGAAGAAGGAAACCTACGTCTGGGAGGCGTACTTCTTCATTCCTCGCAGCTTGAAGGTCAACAGCGACACCTTTGAAAAGCGGCACATCTACCGCGACCTGCAGTCCTACGTGCGCCTCGCCCTCCCGGCGATGCCCCTCGCCGAAGTGGCGGAGCTTCCCAAGAGCCGAATACAAGCGGCGCTTGCGGACAACACCCTTGGTATTCAGGAACTTCGCCTCTTCGCTTGTCAGCTCCGGCGGTCCGCGTCGGAGGCTCTTCGCACGATTCGAAAAGACATCGAGCGAGGAGACCTGGACGAACTTGAGCCAACCTGCACATCCTTTGCCGTGCTCCTCCGCGACTTGCTCGCGGCCTTTCGCGAAGTGATTCCCTCCGCCGTCCACGAAGAGACTCGCATCACCGCGAGCTGGATCGACGAAGACTGTTCACGCATTGTCGAGTCAACGCTGGGGCAACTCAGTATCCTTCTACGCCGCAGCGGTCACGAGAGACTCGCCGCCACCGTCGCCGGCGGCGCCGTGGAGGAGGCCGTCTATCGGCGAGACAATGACGTGGGCAGCGTCGGATATGGGGACTCCGACAAACGCGACGTCGAACACCTGGAGTTTCGTCGCCACCTCCTCAAACGATTCAGCGCGTCCGTGCTGTGGCTGCACCGCGAAGTTTCCGAAGCGGGCAAGTGGACGCTCCAGGCGCTCTACGCCATCGCCGCCAGCGTCGCGATGGCCTTCACCGTCGGTGCCGCCTTCTACCACGGCACGCCCGACGCGAACGCATTCAATAATCTCTGGAAGTGGGCGACGATCGTCATCCTGGCGTACGCAGGAAAGGACCGCATCAAGGCGACGCTTCAGGGCGTGTTTACGAAGTGGGTCCACAAGTGGATGCCAGACCGGCGCTGGCGACTCGAAGACCGGCTCAAGCGCATCACCGTTGGAACGGTCCGCGAACGCTCGGAGTTCCTCAAGAAGAAGGACATTCCAAACGCGGTTCACACCGCCCGTGTCAGTACACATCAGCACCGCCTCGAAGAACAAGCGCGGCCCGAGCATGTCCTGTGGCACAAGAAGGACTGCGCCGTGAATGCCGAAGCAGTTCGCGGCATGGACGAGCGCTACGGCGCCATCACGGAGATCTTTCGCCTCAACCTCCGTGAGTGGCTTGTTCATACGGACAACGCCAAGCAGCGCGCCGTCTTCGCAGACCCGGATGACCAGCACATCTACACGGCGATGGCGCCACGAGTTTACAACATCGCCGTGGTCTACCGTCTCCGCTCGTCCACCGATGACGCCGCACCTTGGCGCCGCGTTCGCGTGATTATCTCACGCAAAGGCATCAAACGAATCGAGCGCGTTCTGTAGTCTGTGTCGCTGTGCTGGTCGCACTCGCGCGTGTCTCGCTCATCGCCAGCGCCCAGAGCGGGAAGTAACGACGATAGAGGCGGTAGTCCAAGAGGGCCGTTCGGAAGAACACGCCGGTCATCATTGGCGCCGCCCAGTCACCATTCTCGGCCTGCAGAGAGCGCAACGCGCTGGCGGCGGATTCAAAGGACGAGGCGAAGGCTTGTCCACCTTCGACGAGCGTCATCGCTGCCCAAGCTGTTTGTGTTGGATGAGACGCGTCACCTTCGATGTAGCGATCTTCAAGACAGCTGCGCCACGACTCACTGAAGGAGCCGTCGTCACGCTGCTTCGCCGCGACAAAGGAACATGCCTTTTGAATCGCGGGGTCGTCTGGGGTCGCACCCGCTGCGACCAGACCGCGTACGCCGAAGAGCGTCCCGTAGAGGTAGGCCACGCCCCAAGCTCCGTCCCAGCTTCCGTCGGCGTTTTGTGAGGCACGTAGGTACTTCTCCGCACGCTCGATGGCTGCGTCGATGTTCGCGCGCATCATCGCTGGGTAACGACTACGAACCGCAGCGAGGGCCGCCAGGTTCGAAGCCGTGCACTCGAAGTAGGACAGCTCCGTCATCGAGTCGCCGAACATCTCCGCGGGATTCATCCACTCAAGCCCGGCGCGGACCTTTCGCGACTCATAGGAACCAAAACCTCCGTCGAAATTCTGCGCCTGCAAAAGGAAGCGTACTCCGGCTTCGATGCGCTGTGGCTTCGGCGTGTATAGCTCCTTCGGCGCTTCGAGGAACGCAAGGAGCGCCTCTGCCGTGCAGTCGCTGACAGGCCAGCCGTGCCAAATGCCGGCGAAGCAGAAGCCGCCTGTGGGGTCGACGCGATCTTGAGCCGCGTACGCGCTCACGTCCCCGCCGCTCGGCTTCATGATCTGTTGCGTCTCAAGCCACGCGAGGCCGCGAAGGAGGGCTTCGTCGACGTCGCGTCGTGCGTTTCCTTGCAGGTTCGCGCGCGCTTCGGAAAGCGCCTGCAGAGCGAATGAGGTGTCCCAGGTCGCGCTACGAGCACCGGTGACACGAAGACCTTCTTCGTCGTCTTCCCAGACCCACCCTTTGACCGCCGCGTCGTCTTCAACGTCGCCGCCAAAACGGGCGAGCTGCGCGTGGAGGTCCGAGTCGTTTGGATCCATCGCGTGAAGTGTGAGCGCAAAGAGCAGCCCATTCACCGGCGAGAGACACGTGTAGTCTGTGCTTCGAAGCTCAAAACGAATGCGTTTGACGAAGCGCTTGAGGAGCCAGCCACGAAGGCGCGGTGAGTGGAGCCGTTCCGCGACGTTGACCGCCGCGTACACTCCCTTGAGTATCGTGCCCGGCGGCGCCCAGAGATCATTCTCGCGAAGCCGGCCTCGCGACCCCTGGAAATCTAAGGTCTCGAAACGCCGCCCTGGATAGAGTTCACTCCGCAACTCGTGGGTGAGGTTCGTGATCGGCGCCTGGACCTTCAGCGAACGAACGCTGGCCATGCCCATGTAGATCAAGCGCGTGTGGCAGTAGTAGTTCGCCGGGTGCAAAGGCACCTTCTCCGGCAGGAGCCAGGCTTCTGGAGGGACCGCGTTGACGCCTTCCCAGCGGTAGAGGCCTGCGATGGAGAGCCACACCTTGCCCCAGCTCGGGATCGTCAAGGTGTCCTCTCGCTCGAAGAACTGCCGGGCGCCAGAGAGCAATGGGTCTGACGCGTCCAGACCGCTCATTCGCGCGGCGACATAGCAGAGCGCGGTCACGAAGAGCGATGCTTCTCCGTGACGGTGCATGCCCCAGCAGCCGCTGCCGTCCTCAAGCTGCATCGCCGCCAGCTGCGTGATGAGCCCTGTCCTACGTCGCGGCGGAATCTCCCGTCCCATCGCATGCATCGCGATGACATATTGCGCCGCGAGCATGGGATTCCACACCACTTCGCCTTCCCAGTGTTCTCCTTCGTTTCGCAACGAAACAAGGTGAAGGGCCGCGGTATGAAGCGTCATCTAAACGGCCTTTTGGCGAGCCGTGGTGAGCAACTCTCGAGCGACGTCCAGTTTGACCTGGCCGGCGTCGACAAGCTGTGCCGCGATGAGGTCCACCTCGTGGTGTTCCGCACCGGCGGCGAGCGCAACGCTGCGTGCGTGGAGCGTCATATGGCCTCGTTGAATGCCTTCAGTCGCCAACGCGCGAAGCGCACCCATGTTCTGTGCGAGACCCACCGTGGCCATGACCATTCCAAGCTCCGCGGCGGAACCTACGTCGAGGATCTTTCGCAAAACACGAATCGTTGGGTGCACTTGAGTGCTTCCGCCAACGACACCGACGGCCATGGGCAGCTCGATGCTCCCCATGAGGTAACCATCTTCGCGCCACCACTTGGTGAGAGAAGTGTAGCGGCCGTCACGAGCGGCGTACGCGTGCGCGCCCGCTTCAACACTTCGCCAGTCGTTGCCCGTGGCAATGGCCACAGCATCGATGCCGTTCATCACGCCCTTGTTGTGTGTCGCCGCACGATAAGGGTCGACTGCCGCAAATCGGTATGCCTGCACGATGCCCTCGGCCACCTCGGCGCCGGAGTAGCCGTTGCCCGCCAAGTGAATCTCTGGAACGCGACAGGAGGCGCGCGCACAGCGGCGGTCCGCCAGGTTCGAGAGGATGCGCAAGTTCACGCGCCCCTTCGTCAGCTCTTCAATGCGACCCGCAACGCCTTCGGCCATCGCGTTGACCGCGTTGGCGCCCATCGCTTCGCCGCAGTCGACGAGGAGATGAACGACGAGCATTGGGAACTCGTCATCGAAGCGCCGGACCTCGATGTCACGTGCACCGCCGCCGCGCTTCTTCATGTTCGGATGAACACGGTCAGCGAGAGTAAGCAGCTCTTCCTTCGCGTCCTCCAAAGCCTTCACAGCGGCATCGACGTCGGGAAGGTCGAGGACCTGGACCTGACCGATCATCATCGATGGATCGGCAGAACCCGTGAATCCGCCGGCTTTGCGAACGGTCCGCGCCATGTTCGAGACCGCCGCGACAACACTCGGCTCCTCGACGACCATCGGAATGACGTAGTCACGTCCGTTGAGGTGGAAGTTCAGACCGAGTCCAATGGGGAGTCCGAAGACGCCCACACAGTTCTCAACCATCTTGTCCGCGCGGCCCACGCCAAGACGTCCACCGTCGCGGAGGACGTCGAGGTCTTCGCTGGTGAGACCGAAGCGCTTACCGAGTTCGGCGTGACGCTCGCCCACTTCGAGGCGGTAGAAACCGGGGATTCGCGACTCACGTCGCCGACTGGAGGAGTTGATCGTTTCTTCGGTCATGCCGACACCTGGTCTTCCGTGGACTTTTTGGGCTTCGAGCTGAGCTTCGTGAGCCCTTTTTCGTCGAGGTATTCCTGCCATTTACGAATCGTCAGATCTTGGAAAGACCGAACGACGGGGTTGATCTCTGCGAGGGGTTCGTCCCAGAAACGCTCCCAACCCCTTTGTTCTTCCTCAACAGCGACAGCATCTTCACCAAGGAGTGGTTTGATGGTCAGTTCATTGGCGATTTGCATGAAAGGACGCATCAACGCCTTCGGGATTCGCGCGGAAGTGAAAGGAACCTTGAAGCTCTTGAAGCAGAAAAGGAAGAACGCGCGTGATGTGCGTTCGTCGATGGGCAGCACGAAGAGCCAATGCTTGATCTGGTCGTCCGTGTTCGAGAACTGGTAGGGGTACTGGTAACCGAGCTTCATGCTGCTCGTGTCGATGGACTTCCGGTCGATGAAGAGACCGCTGAAGCGGCCCGTTCCAACCTTCGTGTCGTACTCAAGATGTACCGTGTCCCCGACGGTCTCGTAGCTGAGGAGTTCCGCGTCGGTGAAGGGACGGAAACGTCGATGCAGATAGGCGTGGGTAAAGTCGCTCACGTTGTCGAGAATCATCGAGTGGTGTGCTTGCCAGGTGGCATCCACGGGAACGCAGGTCCAAGCGTCCGGTCCCTCGAGCTCTGGAATGCTCGGCATCGGTACGCTTTCTGCGCGCTCCGCGTCACCGAAGAACACCCAAATCAGCCCGTACTTCAGCTTCACCGGCAGGTGAGGAACCTTGAACTTGGGAAACTTCCGCCCGAAGAGCGAGTGCGGAATGTCTACAACGCGCCCTTCCCCATCGTAGGTCCAGCCATGGTAGGGACAGACAAGGTTGCATCCATCGACATGCCCCGTGGAGAGCCGCAGCTGGCGGTGAGCGCAGCGATTTTCGATGGCACGAACGACGTCATCTTCGCCGCGAAAGACAGCGATGGAGCGCTTCCAAAACACCACCTCTTTGACTTCGCCCTTGGGCAGAGCCTTCTCGTACTCAACGGCGTACCAGTAGTTTGGGTTCATCCCCGCGGAGCGGACCTTTTGGCGAACGTTCTTTGACTCCTCAAAGGACGGCGGAGGCGTAGCGGATCGAACGTAGGGGTTTCGCTTGCTCATGACGGGTGTTCCTAAGCGTGAATCGTTACGTGAGGGACGCTCGCCGATGGCGAGTTCGTCGGCTGTGGTGCACGTGCGTTCTTGTTCGTGATGCCGCCTCGACCCCAGTGGAACGCGTAGGCGTCGGCGAAGGCGTCTTCAATGGAGCCCGGAACGAACCCGAGCTCGTTCTTCGCTTTGGAGGTGTCCGCGTGACGCATCAGACGCAGGCGGCGGATCGCCCCAGGTGTGAGCAGCTGTGGCGCCTTGGGTCGGAAGCGCGTCATGAAGAAGCTCGTCGCTTCGGCGATGGGAAGCATCAACTGGTTCGGTACGCGGAAGCGCGGGCGAGGCTGACCGGTGATCTTCTCGAAGATCGCGAAGATGTCGTCGAGCGTCATGAACTTCGTCGCGATGATGTACTTCTGACCCGAGCGTCCCTTGTCGAGGGCCAGCAGGTGACCTTGAACGAGGTCCTTCGCGGCCACGAACTCGAAGCCGCCATTGACGTAGGCGTTCAACTCCCCGTTGGCGAAACGACAGAGCGTCCGACCCATGCGGGAAGGCAAGTAGTCATGGCCACCCACCACGGCGCAGCTCGTCACGATGAGAGCGTCCTGTCCTTCAGCGACGGCCTTCAAGACTTCGTGCTCCTGGAGCACCTTGCTGCGCTCGTAGGGCATCGCGCGGTGGTAGGGGTAGAAACCCATGGACTCGTCCGCCGGGAGGTCCGTCTGGTCGAGGTCGTATCCAACGGCGGAGAATGACCCCGTCACGATGGTCCGGCGCACGTTGTTCTCGCGTGCGATGCGCAGCAAGTGACGGGTGCCGATCACGTTCGTCTCGTAGATGGTGCGCCGATGCGCAGCGTCTCCATCAATAGTGGAGACCATCGATGCGACGTGAATGATGTCCCGGACACCCTTGATAGCAGGCGTGAGCGTGGAGGGGTCGCGAAGGTCGCCGTACGCTTCTTCAACGGGCAATGAACGGATGGCTTCGTTGTTCTCTCCGCGGCGCAGAAGAACGCGAACGCGCTTTCCTTCTTCGACAAGCTGGTGGACGACGTTCGCACCGACGTGGCCGGCGCCACCTGTCACGAGAATCGGAGCATCTTTTTGGGGTTGGGTCATAGTCTTCTCTCAGGCTCAGTTCGCGCTCGCGCTGCGCACTTGTTCTTGCGCAGGCAGTTTCCATAGCTGGTCGTAGTGCGCACGAAGCGCAGCGTCGTCTCCGACGCGCGCCATGCACTCACCGATAAGTCGTTCCACTTCTTCTCGGGCAATCTTCACCGGCGCGCCGGCGACGAACATAGCGTCGTTGCCCCGCCCGTGTACGAGTGTCCGAACGGCCATCCAAAGTGGCAGCAAGCAGAACAGCCGCACGGACGTCTGCTCTTTCGGAATCGTCAGCGTGTATTCAAGGGCGCGGTCGAGGTGCTCTTGTGCTCGGTCAAAGAGGGGTGCGACGGCGGCGTGGGCCGCGTCTCTCTTGTTCTCGTCGACGAGGTTCTGAATCGTCAGTCCGGCGGCTGCACAGGAAGTGCGGGGCACGTAAGAGACGTGCCGTGTTCGGTCGTCGGTCACATCTTTGAGAATGTTGACGAGCTGAAGACCGAGTCCAAACGCTTCTGCGTTCTTCCGCAGGTCGAGTTCCAACGACGCGCTCTCCCGCCCGAACTCTTCAACGAAGAGGTCCGTCAACATGTGACCGACGGTACCCGCGACGAAGAAGCAGTAACGCTCAAGGTCTTCAACGGTATGCATCGCGTTGAACCCATCGGCTTCGTTGCCGCGATGCGAGTAAAGCTGCATGCCCCGAACCATCTCTTCAATCCAGCGGGTGGCCTTGCGCTGCATCTCGCTTGGGATGGACCGATAGACACGCATCACGACGGAGAGATGGCGCGCCAAATCGGCTTCCGTTTCGTCGCCGCGGACCCCTTCGAAGAGGCGCTCGAAGCGTTTGACTTCGGCGCTCTCGGGCGATGCCTGCAGAGCGCTGAGGAACACGTGGTAGCGCTCGTCGCGTTCACTCATGGTGAAGAACGCGTTGTCTTCGATGGTGTCGGCGATACGGCAGAGAAGGTAACCGCACATTACTGCGGAGCGAAGGTCTCCAGGGAGCATCTCAATGGGGCGCGCGAAGCTTCGTGAGACCGCCAGGAGCGCGTCGTGGCAGTAAGCGTGGTCTGCGGCACTGGCGCGCCCTGCTCTCTGCTTTCCAGGAGCCTGAAGACGCGAAGTGCGCATGTCGCGGTAAAGCCGAAGCGCCTCACCAGCCAACTCGTCCAGTGAGTCTTCGCTAGAAAGCGACACAAGACACGCCGCGGCGGCGTCGACGTAGGGCGCGCCGGTTCGCAAAATGGCGCGGGCAACAAGAGTGGTCGTCCGCAAGTCACCGATGCGACCGGTGTCTTGCTGAGCGGCGGCCACGTGCCGAAAGGCACGGCGAATGCGCGGATGAAAGACCGGCATGCCTGCCGTGACAAGGCATTCGGCGGCGAGAGCTGTTCGTCGTAGATCTCCGAAAGACCCGCTCGCCTCTTGCTCGCGTTCGAGGCGCTCGCGCAAAGGAATCAGCGCCGACTGCAAGAGACTGGCGCGAAGTCCGGGGAGTTCGGTCGCGACCTCGGCGAGAACGAGGACGCTCTTGCTCGTTGCTTGGAGGTCGAGGTCAGCCTTCGAGGCAACCTGCGCTGCGACGCGGCGGGCGACACTCTGCGCGAGCGCAACCGTTTCGCCGAGCGCGGGCCCTCCAATGGAGCGCCGAAGTCGCGTCTCTTCGTCCAGCGCATCACTCGACTCACGCACTCGCGCGATGAGAGCGTCTACATCGACGTCGACGGATGCAGGCGCCGGGGCGCGTCCTCGTTCCGGCGCAGCGGGGCGGATTCGAAGGCCCGCAAGGGGATGCGCCGCGGAGCTCTTGTCACGAACGCGTTGGCGCAACGCCGTGGGCAAAAGGCTCGCCGCCGGCCACTGCGCGAACTCCATGAAGGTGCCGAGTTTGTGGGCTTTCCCGGAAGTGATCTGCCCGGCAGCGGCGCCCGCCGCCACGCGCACAAACGCAGCGCCAAACTGACCGAGTCGAAGCTCGTCGCCGCCGAGGATGCGCATCGTTCGGTCTCGCTCGGCGCGGCTATTTCGCCACGTCGAGTACATCGAGTCGCGGATGGCCACGGCGGCCTCGTCGTCGCGATTAAAGACGTGGTGGAGCGCGTTTGCGAGTAGCTCCGGCGTGTAGCTGCGGGGCTCACGCTTGGCCGCGTAGCTCGCGGCGTCGTCACTCTCAACGAGGGCGGCGGCGTCCTTGAGCCCGATGGTGATCCCGCTGGCGGTCAGCGGATGGTAAAAGCCCACGGCGTCACCAACGAGAGCGACGTGTCCTTCTCCGTACGCCGCGCGCGGCGAGAAGCGATTGCACGCCCAGATGAGGCGCTGGGTCTCAAGAGCGCGCCTGAATGCGCCGCGAAGAGAGACAGGGAAGCGATCGCCGAAGGCTTCCCAGAGGTAGCGCGCGTCCCGCCGTGAACCCGGGTAGTCGACGGGCACGTCGATGCAGGCGCGTACTCGCCCTGGAGCGATGCGGTAAAGAAGAACCGGACCGGGACCGCCGAGCAACACATGGCCGAACCCCTCGAAGGGAAGTTCAACGTCCTCGAGCTCAAGCCCCGCCATGTAGGAGACGATGTCGGCGTTGGTGGGTCCGTAGAGGCTCTTGCGAACAACGGACGAGCGACCGTCAGCACCGACGATGCGCCCCGCATGTACCACGGTCTCGGCCTCACCCTTGCGCTGAAGCGTCACGTTGTGACCCTCAATCTTGGTGACTCGGACCCCTTCGATGTACTCGAGGCCAGGAATCTCACTCGCCTGTGCGCGTAGACCCGTGACCAGCTCCCCATGCTCACACGTGAAGCCGAGCTGGCGATCCGTATACTCAAGACGAATTGGATCCGTGCCATCGTCCGGGAACACCGCGAACCCCTCACACGCCAGGTGACCTGCCGTGATGCCGTGGGGAGTCAGCTCAAGTTTCGCCAGGGCGGCGGCGCCTGCGGGGTGAATCCACTCACCAGCGAAGCGAAAGGACGCTTTGGGATTGGCCTCAACCAGGAGAACGCTCAGGCCGCGTCGGGCAAAACCAGCGGCCGCAGCGACACCAGCAGGGCCGGCTCCGGCGACGAGGACATCGTAGTGTTGGGACGTGCTCATAGGGTAAATCGAGGGTGAGGGAGGGCCTTTGGCAAGGGCGCCAGAGGGGCTATTCCACGATTGCCTCGTAGCATTCGACCTCCCAAATGGAACGTGTTTCGGCTGAGCTGTGCTGTGGTACGGCTGAGCCGTTGTGCAGGATCGGTGAACCGTGTTCCAAAAACGGCACCCGGTTTCCCGTAATTCCTAATAGTTTCGTTACGTTATCGAAATACTGTGTTCGAAGCCGGGCCCTCTGGCGCACGATCGTGCTTAACGGAAAAAGGCCATTCCCGACTGGGAACGGCCTCTTCACGTCAAAAAGGGGAGACGCTAGATCTCGGGGCGGTAGCGACGACCGGCCGGGCAACCCAGCTCAACGCCCGTTGGGCCATTCTCCGTGGAGATGATCTTGAACACAACGCGTCGGTTCTGCTCCCAGGCAGCTGCATTGCTTCGCTGATCAAGAGGGCAGACCTCGCCGTAGCCGGCGCTGATGAGCCGGTCCCGGGCAACGCCGCGCTGAACGAGGGCTTCCACAACGGATGCCGCACGGTCGCGGGTGAGGCGCAGGTTGTATTCGTCGGCTCCACGCTCATCTGCGTGGCCTTCAACCTCGATCTGCGTGATCTGTGGGTTGCCGTTGAGCGTCGCGGCGACGGCATCGACGATGGAGTAACTGACCTGTTGAATCACAGCGCTGTCGGTCTCGAAGAGGATCTTGTCGAGAATGATGATCTGGTCATCTTCGACGATGACGGTGCCGCGGTCGGGACAACCATCTTCATCTTCGAAGCCGTTGTACGACTCTGGGTCGACAGGACATGAGTCGTCACCATCCAAAATACGGTCGCCGTCATTGTCGGGGTCCGGACAACCGTCTTGGTCCTGGAAGTTGTCCACGTCCTCGGGGTCGTTTGGACAGAGGTCGTCGGTGTCGAGAATTCCGTCGTTGTCGTTGTCGGGATCGGGGCAACCGTCCTCGTCCTGGAACCCGTCACGGTCTTCAGGGTCGTCTGGACACTCGTCGACCTCGTCGAGGATGCCGTCACCGTCGCGGTCACCGCTGTTGCCTTCGGGACAGCCGTCTTCATCGGCGTCGCCATCACGGTCCTCGGGAACCAGCGGACACTCGTCGTCATCGTCGAGGATGCCGTCACGGTCATTGTCGGGATCCGGACAGCCGTCTTCGTCGGCGAAGTTGTCGAAGTCCTCGGGCTCGTCAGGACACTGGTCCACGTCGTCCTTGTAGCCGTCGCCATCGCGGTCGCCGATGCTCGGCTCGAAGATGAAGCCGGCCATCGCGCGGAAGTTGGCGGACTGGAATGCGTTGAAGGGAGGCAAGTTGCCGCCGGCGGCGAGCACGAGGTAGCTCGACTGCTGGACGAAGATCTTGAGACCCAGGAGGCCCTCGATGCTGAGAGTCTCGGAGTCGCCGATGCCGTTGGAAAGCTGTGTGCCGTAGATTTCGCCGGTGATGTCCAGGGACTCGGCGGCGCGAACGCTCATGCCAAGGCCGAAGGTCATAAGACCGCCGGAGTAATCCACGTTTGTACCGGGGTCGGTCAACGATGCGTTGATGGCGTTGCCCATGAGGTCGCTCGGCATCGTCTCGCCGCCGACTGGAATCGTTGCGCCGTCGCCGAAACCGATTCGGTAACCAAGCTCAACGGAGAGGCGGAAACGACGGTGGGGACGCCACTCACCGACGAGGCTTGGCCAGAGGGAGACGCCGGGCTCGCCGCCAAACGCTTCAGCGTTGCCCGTTGGCAGACCGATGCGAAGAATCGCCGCAAGGCCGATGGGGTCGCGCTCGGCTCGAAGGATACGGAACTTGCCGTGAATCTTTAGGTCGCCGATGCCCTGCACATCGAGGCCCTGCGGCATGCGTGGCATGCCGTTCGCCATGGCGTCGTTGTAGACGCCTGGGATACGAATGTTGCTTCCCTGGATAAAGTAGATCGGGAGCTGAATACCGACGACGAGGCGGTTCACGAGACCGAAGTTAAAGTGCAGTGTTCCCGTGACGTAGTTATCCACGAGATGCGAGGTTCGCTCCGCCATCCCGGCAGGGACGGTGTCGTCGTTCTCGAAGCCGCTGAAGGGCATGATGTTACGGCCGTAGTCGAGGATGAGGCCGAAACTGAAGTCTCGGTGTCCAAGAATATCGGTTCCATTAACCGTGAAGTGACCCTTCGAGTCTACGGCTGGGCGGAAGAGATGAAGGTCCATGCCCCCACCCCCGTCGATGGCTGCCGAGCCCTGTGCCTGAGCACTGCTCGGCGCGAGAGCCCCAAGGCATGCCAAAAGAGCAATCCCCAAACCGTGTGCGATCCTGCGACGCATATGCGCTTTCCTCCTGCGCGCGAAAACCCGCGCTCCGGCCCGGGCTTACCACGGGATTCTCTAATAGGCCAAGCTAGGTGTAACTTTCCCTACCCCAATTTGGGCCATGTGGCCTCGGAGGGTGGAGTTGGCCTCAGTTTTGAGCCGAAACCTGGCGGCGATAGACGGGAGCGCGTTGGCCCGTGGGGTAGCGTCGAAGGTAGTCGCCCATCAGGCGCTGAGCGGCGGCGGTGTTACCGACAGCTCTGTAGGCTTCGATAAGAAAGGGCAGGCTCTCACGGGTCGTTGGCCCACGAGTGAGCCGCTGAATGACACAGCGATTGTTGAAGTTGCACTCGCGCATGACTTCCCGTCCGCTGACGCGGGTCGAGGAGGTCATCTCGGCGGTCATCTCCGCGCTCATCATCTGCGTCATCACCGGATTGGTGTTCATCGGGTTCGGATTGCGTCGCATGTTCCGAGGTCCGCGGACTCGCGCCTGGGCGGAGAGTTGGCGCTGAAGCTCTTCGGCGGCCTGATAGATTTCGGACTCTTCCTCGGAGTGGTTGAACACCTGGTCGAGTTGCCGGAGCGCAGAGGCGCGGTCGCCGTTCTCGGCGTCGGTCTGCGCGGCCTGATAGTAGTGCTGCACAAAGGAGTTTCGTGCCTGCTCAACTTCTGGGCGATCGCGGAAAGCGCTGTCCGTCGGAAGAGAATCGAAGGCCATCCACGCGTCTTCGACACGCCCATGGCTCAGGTGCTCGACACCTTCTTCAAACTGCTCTTGGGCGCCGACACGTCCCTGAGCGCGGCGCTGGCAGTCCGACGCCATGGCGCTGTCTGGGTTGATCAGGAGAGCTCGCTCAGCGGCGGCATTCGCCGCGACAAAGTCCTCGTTGCGCAGCGCTTCGACGCACGCCTCGGTGGCGGCCAAGAAACGTTGGGCCGAATCTTCTGGACCGGTGTTTTCTGGGGTCTCGTCAGGTGGCTCCTGAATCGGAGTCACGACTGGCTCGGGCGTGGGCCGGCCGCTGTCCGTGAGGGCCAAGAGCCCCGCCACGACAATCGCCATGACGACGATGCCCACGCCGATGAGCGTGTTTCGTTTCCGCGGGTCCGCCGCCGTGGGCATGACCAACGCGTCCATCTGGATAGTTCGGTCTGCCTCGAAGGAGTAACGTTCTCCTTCACCAACGAAGCGAAAGCGTACTTGGCCAAGCTCAAGCTCGTCGCCTGGGCTCAACGTCGCCTCAGCGACCTCATCGTTGTTGAGGCGCACCCCGTTGGCACTCTGAAGGTCCACGACATGGAACTGATCGCCCTCGCGCCGAATCTCCGCGTGTTCACGCGAAATGGAGCGATGGTTGACCCATACATCGAGGTCTTCGGCGCGACCGATCTTGATCGCGCCCTCGGGCAAGGCGAACTCGGCGCCGGGAGCCGGGGGCGTGAGCATGACGAGTCGGGCAGGTGGAATCGCCGCTACCGCAGGCTGGGGAGCCGCGCCGACCTCCGTGGCTTCTTCATTCTGAAGCGCCAGGACGTAGTCACCGATAACAACCTTGTCGCCTGCTTCCAGTCGCGTGTCTTGGTCGATGCGTCGCCCGTTGATGCGGACGCCGTTGTACGATTCGAGATCGTGAATCACGAAATGACCGTCGGAGCGCGCGAGACGTGCGTGCTTTCGTGAGACGTTACGCTCCGTTAGACGGATCGTATTGCCTTCCTTACGACCGATCGTAATCTCGTTGCGAACTAAGGGGACGACGGTCGTTTTGCCTTCGTCGTCCGAAATGACGAGCTTATACATCAGTCACGAGACCTATTAATCAGCGTTTGTACGCGAAACGCGACCATCTGGCGATGGTACCCCGCGAACACTGTGTGTCAATCTCGCTGTCATGTCGTGGCGCCGGCGGCTCGCCCATGCGACGCTCTTGAGCGTGGGAATGAGGCGTCATCTCGTGATTTGCTCGGTGGTTTTGGCCCTACTGGTCGGCTGCGGGCCCACTCCTCCTCCTCCAGGAATTGGCGACACCGGCCTTCGAAGAGACTCTAATTCCCTCACAGACGCGGCTCTTTTGGACGCGGACACCGGTTCAGCGGACGTCTCCACCACCCCGCGGGGTCCGAATCCGCGTTTCCCTGCGGCCGATTTTGAAGTGGTTTTGCCCTATATGGGGCCCGCCGTGACGATCCAGCGCGCCCTCGGAGCCCGTTCCAACAAGCTCGACGTCCATTTCAACTTTGATACTACCGGGTCCTTTTCCGAGGAAATAGATGCGCTGCAAAGCGATCTTGCCGGTCGAATCGTCCCCGCCGTCGAAGACCGCGTGAATGACGTGGCGTTCGGCGTGTCGCATTTTGAGGACTTCCCCCTAGACCCCTACGGTGCGCCTGGAGATGAGCCCTTCGAAGTTCTCTCCCCCATCACCACCAGCCGATCCCGCCTGGCCTCCGCCGTGTCAGCGTTGCGGAATCTGGGCAGCGGCGGCGACGCCCCGGAAGCCGGCTTCGAATCGCTCTATCAAATCGCGACGGGAGACGGCTACCGGCAGGGGGGCATCACCTACATTCGCGCGAGCAGCGCGGGCATCGGTGGCGTCGAGTTTCGAGAGGATTCTCTTCGCGTCGTTCTTCACGCAACGGACGCCCCTTCGCATGAAGGCACGGACTATTCGCCGGCACTCGACGGCGTACGAGGTCGGAGCGAAGCGATCGCAGCGCTCCAGGCGAATGAGATCCGCGTTATCGGAATCGTCACCACGACGAGCGCGCGGGCCAACCTGACGTCCCTCGTGCGAGCGAGCGGTGCGGTAGTTCGCGCCGAAGACGGCGTTTGCCGCACAGGCCTTTCCGGCGCCGAGCGAACCCCCGATGCCGACGGTACGTGCCCATTGGTTTTCGACGTAGGCGCGGATGGCGAAGGGCTCAGCGACGCCGTCGTCTCGTCCATCGTGGACCTTCTAAATGGCATCGCTTACGGGCAAGTCTTCGGACGCGCTCGCGACGACTCTTTTGGTTTCGTTCGTACGGTCCTCGCCCTCTCCTCTAGCGCCGAAGGAGCCGAGCCCGGTCTCGCGGACCTGCGCCCCGTCGATGGTCTCGACGACACGTTCTTGAATGTGCGCTTTGGCACCGAGTTGATGTTCGAAGCCGTGCTCGAAAACCGCACCCTCCCCGGCGCGGACTACGACCAGGTGTTGCGCCTCGAGATCGACATTGTCGGGGACTCCCAGCTCCTCGATTCCTTTAGCGTGCGCGTCACGGTTCCAGCGATGGACCGGCGGGACGCGGGAACGGACGCGGGCAATGATGGCGGACCACTCGATGCGGGAGTGATGGACGCCGGAGTGATGGACGCCGAATGAACTTCGCGGGCCTTCTCGTGGCAAGCGTGCTGCTCCTGGGCACATGCGGGACATCCTCCGCCGCCGGGATCCATGCGCGCATGGCTTACTCCGAAGAACGAGGCCTTCGCGTCGTGGACGTGCCACCGGGCCCGTCGGCGGATCAAGGCCTCGCTGTCGGCGACCGAATCATCGCCATCGATGGCGAAACCGTGCACGGACTTGTCCTCCAAGAAATCGTTGAGCGACTCCGCGGGAGACCGGGGAGCTTCGTCGAGATCGACGTCGCGCGGGATGGCGAGGTGCACAACCTGCGCGTCGAACGAAAACGCTACGCACGTGAAACCGGCACGTAGCGCCCCCACTCACATATTGCGTCGGTACTGACCGCCCACGCCGTAGAGCGCCCCGCTGATCTGGCCAAGGGAGCAGACTTTGCCGGCCTCCATGAGGCTCTCAAAGAGGTTGCCGTGCTCGGTGGCGACGCGCCGTAGCTCCTCGAGAGCCTTGCCGCTGTGGTCGGCGTTGCGTGCATGGAACGCGTTGCGTGCATCGATGGCGTAGTCGCGTTCTTCCTTGGTGGAGCGAATCACCTCGCTTGGAATGATCGTGGGCGAGCCCTTCGGATCCAGGAATGTGTTCACGCCAATGATAGGAAGCTCGCCTGTGTGCTTGAGGCCTTCGTAGTAGAGCGACTCTTCCTGGATGCGGGTGCGCTGATACATGCGCTCCATGGCGCCGAGCACGCCGCCGCGCTCGTTGATGCGCCGGAACTCTTCGAGCACGGCGGCTTCGACAAGGTCCGTCAGCTCGTCGATCACGAAGGAGCCCTGCATGGGGTTTTCGTTCGAGGAGAGTCCCAGCTCTTTGTTGATGATGAGCTGGATCGCCAGCGCTCGCCGGACGCTCTCTTCCGTCGGCGTCGTGATGGCTTCATCGTAAGCGTTCGTGTGAAGAGAGTTGCAGTTGTCGTAGATGGCGTAGAGCGCCTGCAACGTTGTGCGAATATCGTTGAAGGCAATCTCCTGGGCGTGGAGCGAACGACCACTGGTTTGAATGTGGTACTTCAGCTTCTGTGCGCGGCTGCTTCCGCCGTATTTGTTCTTGATCGCCTTGGCCCAAATGCGGCGGGCGACACGTCCGATGACGCTGTACTCCGCGTCCGTGCCGTTGCTGAAGAAGAACGAGAAGTTCGGCGCGAAGTCATCGATGCTCATGCCTCGGGAGAGGTAGTACTCGACGAAGGTGAAGCCGTTGGCCAACGTGAAGGCAAGCTGCGTGATGGGGTTCGCGCCGGCCTCCGCGATGTGATAACCGCTGATGGAAACGGAGTAGAAGTTCCGCACCTTGTGGTCGACGAAGTACTGCTGAATATCGCCCATCATTCGCAGCGCGAACTCGGTGGAGAAGATGCACGTGTTCTGCGCTTGGTCTTCCTTGAGGATGTCCGCCTGAACGGTGCCGCGGACCGCCGTGAGCGTGTCCGCTTTGATGCGGGCGTAGGTTTCCGCGTCCAAGATCTCGTCGCCGCTCGCGCCGAGGAGCAAGAGGCCGAGGCCGTCGTTACCTTCGGGGAGCTCGCCCTGGTAGGCCGGCGCCGGGGTCCCGAGCTTCTTGAACTTCTCTTCGATAAAACGCCGGGCTTCCTCGGCGCGCCCTTCGGCGTGGAGGTGCTTTTCGCACGCTTGGTCGACGGCGGCGTTTAGGAAGAACGAGAGCAGCATCGGCGCGGGGCCGTTGATCGTCATCGAGACGCTCGTCGTCGGCGCGGCGAGGTCGAAGCCCGAGTAGAGTTTCTTGGCGTCGTCCACGGTGCACACGCTCACGCCGGAGTTGCCGACCTTGCCGTAGATGTCAGGGCGCGGGTCCGGGTTCTCGCCATAGAGCGTCACGGAGTCGAAGGCCGTGGAGAGTCGGCGCGCCGGCAGACCGCGGCTTACGTAGTGGAAACGACGGTTCGTTCGCTCCGGACCGCCCTCTCCCGCGAACATACGTGCGGGGTCTTCGCCTTGACGCTTGAGCGGGAAGACGCCGGCGGCGAAAGGGAACGCTCCGGGTACGTTCTCCATGAGCTGCCAGCGTAGAACATCGCCCCAGTCACGGCTCTTGGGCAGCGCGACGCGCGGCACCTTCAAGTGCGAGAGCGTCTCGACCTTGAGGTCCTGAGTGAACGTCTTTCCGCGAACCTGATATGCGTATTCGTCGGCGCTATAACGCTCCACGACGGACGGCCAATCCACGAGGAGTTTGCGACAGCCCGCGTCGAGGCGTTCACGCAGCGCGGCGTAGCGTTTTGACAACGTCACCACAACATCGTCGCCATTCGCCTCGGTGATCTCGGGGGCCACGCCGGCAAGCTCACCGCCGCCGAGTTCTGAGATGGTACCCGAGAGCTGATAGAGGCGCGTGGCGATGGCGCACTGCGCGTCGACGAACACGTTGTAGCGCTCGGACTCCTCGACAATCTCCGCGAGGTAACGGGTCCGCTCAGGTGGCACGATGGCGGGCTTCTGAGAGCGCGCGTCCGTGAGTTCAAAGGAGGTCTCGAGCTTCGCGCCGGTCTTCTTGGCGACGGTCTGGACGAGGCAGCGGTAAAGGTGGTTGGTGCCTGGATCGCTAAACTGGGACGCGATGGTGCCGAAAATCGGCAGCTCATCGTCGGTGGCCTGCCAAAGCTGATGGTTCCGTTTGTACTGTTTGCGCACGTCCCGAAGCGCGTCCAGAGAGCCACGCTTGTCGAACTTGTTGATGGCGATAACGTCGGCGAAGTCGAGCATATCGATCTTCTCAAGCTGCGTCGCCGCGCCATAGTCCGCCGTCATCACGTAGAGCGAGGCATCGGAGTGCTCCACGATTTCGGTATCGGACTGACCGATGCCGCTGGTCTCAACGATGACCAAGTCGAAGCCCGCGGCCTGACAGATGGCCACGGCGTCGCCGACATGTTTCGAGAGCGCGAGGTTCGACTGACGTGTCGCGAGGGAGCGCATGTACACGCGTGGGTCGTCGATGGCGTTCATACGAATGCGGTCACCGAGGAGCGCGCCGCCGCTCTTTCGTTTGCTCGGGTCAACGGAGAGAATCGCGATGCGTTTGTCGTCGAAGTCCGCCAGAAAACGGCGCACGAGCTCGTCCACGAGGGACGACTTGCCGGCGCCGCCGGTTCCGGTGATGCCAAGAACAGGAGCGGTGTTCTCGCTCGCCTTTGCCGCCGCACGAACGCGCTCACCTTCCGCCGCGTGGTTCTCGCACAGCGTGATGAGCCTCCCCAGAGTCTGGGCGTCGGCGGTATCGATCTTGGCGATGAGCGCGTCGGCCTCTGAGGCTTCCACGGTGGCAAAGTCGCAACCTTGGATGACCTCATTGATCATTCCCTGAAGACCCAAGGCTCGTCCGTCATCCGGCGAGAAAATCTTCGCCACGCCGTAGGAATGAAGGTCGGCGATTTCCGCCGGCAGGATCGTTCCTCCACCGCCGCCGAAAATCCGTGCCGGCGAGCCCGCCTCTTGAAGAAGGTCGACCATGTACTTCAGGTACTCGACGTGTCCGCCTTGGTACGAGGTCATGGCGATGCCTTGCGCGTCCTCCTGGACCGCACAGTTCACGATCTCCGCCACGCTGCGATTGTGCCCGAGGTGGATCACTTCGGCGCCGCTGGCTTGGAGGATGCGCCTCATGATGTTGATGGCCGCGTCATGCCCGTCAAAAAGGCTCGCGGACGTCACGATTCGAATGGGGCGAGAGGCTTTGTAGGCGTCGATCTTCGGCGGCAAATTCATCGCGGCTGGCATACCGCGCTTTTCGCGCCCGCGCCCGCGCCCTGATGGACCGGACAGAAGGGCGATATCGCTCAAGCGCTAGGGTCCTGGCGCCGGGCGCTAGTTGCCCTGAGACGACTTCAAGGCCATGACGGCACCGATGGATGTCTTCGCAGTGGTCAAGATCGCACGTCTCTTATGGATGTACGCCGCCGGTCCTCTTCTCCTGGTCGCCGCGATCGTTCTCACAATCCGGCTAAAAGGTCCGCAATTCCGTAAACTTGGCGCGGGTTTTCGAGCGCTGAGGAGTCGCGGAAAAGACGAAGGACTGACCTCTCCGGGTCTGACCACCGCCCTCGCCAGCGCCGGCCAGATCGGCGCCGCGGCGGCCGTCGGTGCGGGTACCGCCATCGCGCTGGGTGGCCCGGGGGTGATTCCATACCTCTGGATCTTCTGCCTGGTCATGGCGCCGCTCCGATACGCGGAGACCCTTTTCGCCGGTACCGACGCGCCTGGCGGCGGCGACGCGAGCGAGAGCGGCTCACTATCTCGTCGGCTGCTGCGCATCGGTGGACGCTGGCGCTTCGCCGGAATGCTCCTGGCCCTCTGCGCACTCGTCGCGACCTTCGCCTACGGTGGCGTGATGCAGTCCATGGCCCTCGCTGACGCGACGGAACCCCTCCTGCCCGGCAGCTCCACCGTCCTTGTCCTCGGCGCCGCTGGCGTGGGTGGACTCCTTGCGGCCCTCGGAAAGCGAACCCTCAGCATCGCGGGTTGGCTTGGCGTGTTGGGCCTCACGGTCCTGCTCGTCGCATGCATCTGGGCCATCGGCTCCGCCCCCGGGGCGTCCTTCGCTGCCCTCGGCAGCGCCTTCGGTGCGGCTTTTGATGGCTCCCCGCGCTACGAAGCCTTCGGCGGCGCGCTCGTCGGCGAGGTAACCTTCGCCGCTCTCCTCTACCTGCTTCCAGCAACAGCGGCGCCCACCGGAATCGATGGCGCCCTTCAGTCCACGTCGACAGGCGGCGTTCGCGCGCAAGCCGCCGCTTCGCTTCTCGGACCTCTCGGCGTCGCCGTTCTCGGAACCCTCCTCTGCATGGCGATGGTGGGCACCGGCGCTTACGGCTCACAGGTCGAGACGCGCCTCCCGCTTCCCGAGGCCATGGTCCTCAAGGTCCCGGCAGCGAGCTCCGCCGAGCGTTTCGAAGAAGATCGCTGGTTCAGCGGGTACATGCGCATCCGTGCGGGCCAGGCCCGAAACCCCGCGATCACCTACAACACCAGCCGCGGCAGCATCGAAGACTCCGTGCTCCTCTACAACGGCCGAGCGGCGGACATCGCGCTCCACGTTGATGACGGCCAGGCGTTTCGTATCCTTCGAAACACCACCGAGTCCACGCTCAGCGAGGTCGGACCGAGCAACCTCTGGCGCGTGGAGGTTCACGGGAAGATGCCGCCTCGCGGAGGTGGGCTCCTCATCGCCACCGCACAAAGCTCGGGCGGAGACCTTGCGGCTCGTATCCTTCTGGCAGCGCTTCTCGCCCTCGGCGCGGCGGCTTTCGCGCTCTTCGGTCTTGGCGCGTCCCGCTCGCTCCCCAAGTCCGTCCCGGCACCACTCCGTGCGCTCCTCTGCTTCGTGCCTCTCGCCGGCGCAACGGTGGCGCTGGTTACGCCATTTCTCGGCCTGAGCGCCCTCGCTTCGATCGCAGCGGCGGTCTTCGCAGCCCTAGCGGCGCTCGTTTTGCTTCTCCGCAGCGCCGAGATCGCAGCTCTCGACCGCTAGACGCGTGTGAATCCCCTGTCCTGCGTTTGCGGAAGCCAAATCGGACTGTTACGACCCGCCGTCTATGCGAACTGTTGGAATCATCGGTGGGAGCGGCCTCTATGAGATGGAGGGGCTCGAGGACGTCAAGACCCACGAGGTAGAGACGACCTATGGTGTCCCATCCGACGCCATCGTGTCCGGGACCATCGGCGACACCCGCCTTCTCTTCTTGCCGCGCCACGGGCGTGGTCACCGAATCCCACCGCATCAGATCAACTACCGCGCGAACATCCTCGCGTTGAAGATGCTCGGCGCAGAGCAGCTGATCAGTGTGTCCGCCGTCGGTTCCATGAAGGAGTCCATTGCTCCCGGCGATATGGTCGTCGTCGCCCAGTTCATCGACCGTACCCGGGGCCGCTCCAGCACTTTCTTCGAAGACATCGGCGTCGTCGCCCACGTCGAGTTCGCGGAGCCCGTCGACGCCGCGCTTGCGAGCGCCCTGCACAAGTCCGCCGAAGAGGTTGGCGTCAAGGTGCACAAGGGCGGGACCTACGTATGCATCGAAGGCCCCCAGTTTTCGACGCGCGCGGAATCGAACCTCTACCGTTCTTGGAACGTAGACGTCATCGGCATGACGAACCTTCCTGAGGCGCGACTCGCACGCGAAGCTGAGCTTCCCTACGCAACCCTCGCCCTCGCCACGGACTACGACTGCTGGCACACGGCCCACGAGTCCGTGACGGTGGAAGCGGTGATGGCGGTCATGGCAAAGAACATTGCCGGCGCCCGAAACATCGTGCGCGCGACGGCAGCTCGCCTGCCCGACCCCACAAAGAGCCCCGCTTCGTCAGCGATGCAACACGGCATCATGACGGCGCGCGATCGAATCTCGCCTGACGCACGGGCGAAGCTTGCGCCCCTCGTCGGTCGCTACTTGGAGAGTTGAATGTCCTCGATGCTTGTTGTTGGTTCTGTTGCGTTTGACACGCTCCACAACTCCCTCGG
>JBGCFM010000101.1:0-3187 GCA_045106895.1 Polyangiales bacterium
CGTAGCGACGCGGCCTTCGAATACGGAATGGCGCGCCTCGCCTACCACCCCGTCGAAGCGTGGGAGCACTTCGAGCGATCCGTGGCGCTGAGCCCAAACGTGGACGCGTATGGCGGGATGGCGTTCCTTGAGGAGCAGCACACCCGCGGGGGCGAGCGCGAGAAGCTCTACACCCTCTTCGACAAAGGCTTTGCCCTCGACGCCGACGACCCCGGACTCCTTCAGACCTTCGGCATCGCTCTGATGAACGACGGACGACACGACGAAGCGCTCGAGGTGTTTCGCCGCGTCGCCGCCCACTGGTCGAAGAACGCCGTCCACAAGGGCAAGAGTCCGCACTTTGACGCGCTCTGCAATTTGGCGTGCGTGCTGACAAAGCTCGGCGAGGTCCATGAGGCCCTCGATCATCTCGAAGCCGCCCTCGATTCACCCACGCTCCCGCACTATCGCCGAATACGCATTCGCGGCGACGCAGAACTGGCCGCGCTTCGTGGACAGCCGCGTTTCGTAGAGCTCGTCGGCGAGTCAGCTCCCGCTCTGGCGCCAACGTCTGCTCGCGCGGCGCGTCTTCCTCCAAGCGCGCTTATCTCTTATCCCATCACCACCGACAAAGTCCTGGCGCGTTCTCGGAGTGAGGCCTGGACAGAAGTCGAGTCCGCTTGCTTTGTCCTCGCCGAAACCATCGATGAGCGCTGGGACGCCATGTCCGACCGACACTACAACGGCATGTACAACGCTCACGACTTTGTGAGCTCCGAGAAGCTCATCGTGGCGTGTTTGAGCCAATCTGCTTGGCTCGAACGCCACTTGCGGGCGACGACGCTCCCCATCCAAGGCCTGGAGCTGCTGACGAAACTCGTGAGCTGGTATGGCGATGAAGAGTTCGAAGATTCCCTCATAGAGTTCCAGCTCGACATTGCTCGTCGCTTGATACCTGACGCGCTCTCGCGGTGGGCTCATGAACCGGTCATGCATGAGATGATCGAATCGCTCATCGTCAGCGATCCGAGCGAAGAGAATGTGGACACAACGCCGGTGCTCTCTCCGGCTGTTTCGAGTGCCCTGGCGGAGTGCCTCACCCGAGATCTGCCCGCCAAAAACCGCCGCTCAGTTCTCGCGGCTTTGCGCTCCCAAGCTACGCCGGAGCAAGCCTCATCACTCTCGAAGCTGCTCGAGTCGGCGAACATCGACGATGTCTGCGAAGGGCTCCTCGCGAGCATCTCAGCATCACGCAAAGACGTCGATTGGGCGCGCTGGTTTACGCGCCCCGAGCTCGCGATCCGCCAGCTCATCGCCAAGGAGTATGTGGCGGAGCTTGGCGAGGCGCGCATCTTCGCCTTCTGGGATGAGTGCGGGACCGCCGCGCAGGACGAGCTGCTTCGGCCCTTCCTCGCGGCTCTCGGCCCGAGCTTTGCGCCTCGCGCCATCGAGTACTGCCGCACCGGAACCTGGCTCCGTCAGACTCTTCTTTGGCTCCAAGCACAAACGCTGCGCGACGAGGACATTCGCCTCTTTACGCGGCTGCGACCCGGGACGATGCCCGGAAACGCGCCGGAGCGCACACGAAGCAGCATGAGCGTGAGCGTCTTGTGCAGCCACAACAAGCAGCTGTCCTGTTCCGCGGAGAAGGCCGGCCTGCCGGAGACTAGGCGCCGGCCCTCGGTGTTCACCGCGAGCGTCGTTGGCTACCTCGGAGTCCGCGAGCGCATCCAGTGGCTGCGCGACTTCCTCCCTGCGGCGAACCGTCTAACGACCACCGCCATCATCCGCTCCATTGGCATGGTCGGCGACGCCTCGGACCTCGACATGCTCCGGGCTCTTGGAGAGGCGGACCCTGGAATCCTCCAGGACGCCTGCGTCGCCCGAATGCTCCTCGGCGACACCTTGGACCTCCTTGAGGCCGTCGAGTTTCGTTATCCGTGGCGCATGTGGGCGCTGGAGCGACTCTTCGAAGAACACTGGCCCAAGGAGCGACAGCGTTTGTCCGCGGCCCTTGAGGCGAGCTACTCCCGAGGGCTCGGGAACAACGGAGACCAACAGCTTTTTGACGCCGCGAAGGCGCGGCTACAGAAACGCTCTTAGCTTTCTTTCGCTGAGTCTGCTTCTGAGTCCGCGGCGGCTTCTGAGTCGGCGAACTTCGTGTCCAGCTCCATAAGCCCGCTGTTCTGCGCGCGCTTTTCCCACTGCTCACGAGCGAGCGCCTGCATGTCCGCGGTGTTGTCTTGCTCGTCGACGATCTCAAGACCGAGGAGTGTCTCGATGACGTCTTCCATGGTGACGACGCCGGCGGTGCCGCCGAACTGGTCCACGACGATGGCGATGTGTTCGCGCTTCGCCGTGAACTGACTGAAGAGCTCAGGAATCGGGAAGTTCTCCTTCACCACGAGCACGTCGCGGCGGAGCGAAGAGAGCGGCTCATCGCCGTTTCCGTCCACGATGGCCCGGAGAACGTGGTCTTTGAGCACGTAGCCGGTGATCTCATCGGCGGACGTTTCGTAGAGAGGGATACGCGAGAAACGAAGGTTCGGATGCGTGTCGTGAAACGCGCGGATGCTCGTCTGCTCTGCGCTGGTTCGCATGACGGTTCGCGGCGTCATGACGTCCTTGGCGTGGATGGTCTTGAAGCGCAGGAGGTTACGAAGAATGTTCGACTCGCCTTCGTCGAAGACGCCCTCTTGGGAACCAAGCTCCGCCATCGCACCGAAGTCCGCGCGGCTAAGAACCGAAGCCTTTTTGTCCTTCTTGAGCGCCTTCGTGATGAGCTGGCTGACGAAGACCAAAGGAGCGAGGAGGAACATGACGATCTTGAGGCTGCGCACCGTGAACCCGGCGAGTTCTTTCCAGTAGTTGGCGCCGATGGTCTTCGGGATGATCTCCGAGAGGATCAAGATCGCCAAGGTCATCAACACGGGCACCACGGCCGTCGCCATGATGGACGCGCCCCAGATGCTCGTCGCCTGGGCTCCGACGCCAATGGCGCCGACGGTGTGGGCGATGGTGTTGAGCGTGAGGATCGCCGCCAGCGGCCGGTCGATGTTCTCTTTGAAAGCCTTGAGCGTTGGAGCCAGCTCGTCGCCTTCTTGGACCTTCATCTGCGTGAAAGAGGGCGTGATGCTCAACAGCACGGCCTCCCAGACGGAGCAGAGAAACGAAAAGATGATGGAGACGAGGAGGAACGCGATCAAAA
>JBGCFM010000102.1:0-54373 GCA_045106895.1 Polyangiales bacterium
TCTTCGTCGTCGGAAGGCTCTTCGTCCTCGGAAGGCTCTTCGTCCTCGGAAGGCTCTTCGTCCTCGGAACGCTCGTCGTCGTCGGAACGCTCGTCGTCGTCGGAACGCTCGTCGTCGTCGGAACGCTCGTCGTCGTCGGAACGCTCGTCGGACTCTTCGTCGGCGCCCGTCTCCTCCGTCGCTTCGGTCTCTTCACCCTCAGGCTCGACCACCTCGGAAGATTCGCTTTCCTGTTCGCTTGTCTCGTTCATGCCGGTGACGGCTCCTTATCGCCCTCGGTGGCGTTTTCAAGCTGCTCTTCGCCATCGACGGGGGGTAAATCGGATGACGCAGGGGAAGGGACGTTTTCGTCGGATTCCGTCTCCACTTCATCACCGCCAACGACGCTCTCTGCTTGCGTCTCCGCGTCTTCGTTGCTCTCAGACTCCGTGTGTTCGTCTTCAACTGAGCTGTCGGATGAGCTGTCGGATGCCCCGTCGGATGAGCTGTCGGATGCCCCGTCGGATGCCCCGTCGGCAGCCTGACCATCCCCGTGATCGTAGCTAAACGCGGCTGCCACCGCGTCCTCATCGCTCTCTTCGACGGTCAGGATTCGCGCCTCCAAGTAGATCGGTCCATCGGCCTCGGCTTGGTACACGCCAAGGAGGCGCATCTTGGCCATTTCCAGCAGTGCCAAGAACGTGACGACGAGGTCGTAGGTCGTCGCGTAACCTTCGAAAAGCGCCTCGAATGGGAGTCGGGTGCGGTCCCGAACCATTTCGGTAATCTGGCCCATTCGCTCCTGAATCGTGATGCGTTCGGCATCGATCTCGAAGGCGAGCTTGCCCTCGTGGCGTTTCAGGATCTTCTGGAAGATATCGATAAGTTTGAAAACGCTGACTTCTGCGAGCGGCGCCGGGCCCTCCGCTTTCGGTCCCGGGATTCCACGCGAGAACACGTCTCGGCCAACAACACCGCGGGCGCCGAGCTCCTCCGCGGCCTTCTTGTACTTCTGGTACGCAAGGAGGCGACGAATCAGCTCCTCCCGCGGATCCACGCCGTCATCCTCGTCCTCGTCCTGGTCCTCTGGGGGACGAGGGAGAAGGCTCTTGCTCTTGATGTGAATCAGCGTCGCCGCCATCACCAGGTATTCGGCTGCGACGTCGAGATTCAACGTCTCCATCAGCTGCATGTACTCCACGTAACGCGCGGTCACGAAAGCCATGGGCAGGTCGAGGATGTCCAGCTCGTGCTTCTTGATGAGGTGCAGAAGAAGGTCCAAAGGCCCTTCGAAGTTCGGCAACGACACGTGGAAATTGGGGTCGATGGGCGTCGGCGCATCGGACGGAATCACGACGCCTTCGGGCACGCGAATCTCGCCTACGGACGTTTGAAGCGCGCTCGCTTCTTCGTCGGGTTTTCCACCGGGGGACGGATCACCGTCTGGGTTCTCAATTTCCGTCATGGGTGGGCCGATGGAGCTATCAAGTGGGGGGGTTGGTGTCAACGCGGAGCACGTGTTGTGGACATCAAACTACGCCGAATGCAGTGTTTTTCGCCCAAAGAGGATAGGATGATCCTGTGTTTGATGATTTCGAGGACCCGTTTGCCCTCCCGATGGAGGAGCTCAAGCTCGCTGCCCCTCCGGAGCCGACGGCGACGAAGAAGCACGCGCCCGCGTATCGACAGAACGAGGTCGTGGCGCTCGCCGCCTTTGGCGAGGTAGGCGGCCTCGCAAAAAACGGGTCCTACGCGCTGCGAACCCGCCGGCGTAAGGCAGTGCTGCACGCCGCCCTTCTCGAGCACCGACGGAAGCTCGCCGCCGCGCTCACCCTTCGTGACAAAGAGCTGGAAGCGTTGACATCAACGCTTGCGGACAAAGGGATAGGCGGCTCCGCAGCCACAGACCCCGACCCACATAAACATACGCTTGCCTTGCTTCATTCCGGTGAGGTCGGGGTGGTGCTGGCGCTGCCCGTGCTCGATGCGTTCTCCAAGGCGCGCGAGGTGAGCCGACAGGCCGCTCTGCACGCCGCCGCGCTCAACGTCGTCGACGACGGCGCATATCGCCGCGGCTCAGAAGGGCTCGCTCTGGTCGCCTCCATCGTCGCCATGGCGTTCGCGCTTCTTCTACTCTTCTAGTACTCCATCTCAGAAGTTCTGACCGGTTGAGCGCGGCCCTTGGCCGCGATCTTCGCCCCACTTCGCCTTGAATGTACGCTGCACGTCCTTCGTTGATTTGAGCCAAACCTCACAAACCAATCATCCACCCTGAACCGGTCTAAGTCCGAGCGGCTCGTTAAAAAAGAAAGGCGAGCGCCGAAGCGCCCGCCTTCTTTTGTCGAGAGCGTTTCTCAGGGGAAAGGAAGTCCGCCGCCGCAACCGAGAATCGCGACCTCTGCGCCACCGCAGCAGACGCTGACCTCACCGCCCATGCCGGGGATGATTCCGCCGCCGCCGACCTGACAAGTGTCCTCACCGGAGCACATCATGCAACCACAGCTGGCGTCGGTGTTTTCCACGCAGGTCCCTGCGCAGCAGCTCTGGCCTGGGTCGCCGCCCATTCCTGGAAGGATGCCACCTGCCATTGGAGCTCGGCACGCGCCGCCGGCGCCACAGCCGCAGACTCCGCCGTTGCAGGACTCGCCGTCACCGCAAGTGACGCCACAGCCGCCACAGTTCATTGGGTCGCTCGTTGCGTCGGCGCATCCACCGCCGCAGCACGCCTGTCCTGCCGCGCAGGCGACGCCGCCACCGCAACCACAAACGCCGCTGTTGCAGCTCTCTCCCTCTTGGCAGGCGTTTCCGACTGCGCCGCAGTTCATGGGGTCGAACATGAGGTTGGCGCAGATGAAGCTAGCGCCGCTCGATACACATGCCTGTCCAACTGGGCACTGGCTGAACGCACCGCAAAGGCACTGCATCGGACCCATGCCGCCCATCTGTCCGCAGCTGCTGGAGCGCGTGGCGTCACACGCAGGGCTGCAGTCGCCGGTGACGGTGCCAGCGTCGAATCCGCCGCCCGTGTCTGGAGTTCCCGCGTCCGAGCCGCCGCACACGCCGCCGATGCAGGCTGTGCCAGCGAGACACGCCACGCCGCAGCCACCACAGTTGGTGCTGTTGCTCATGGTGTCGACGCAGCTATCGCCGCACTGAGTTTCGGAGGGGTTCTCGCAGCCGGTGCCAACGCCGGCGCAAGTACCCGCGGAACAGGTCTGACCCATGAGGCAGCTGTTGCCGCACGCGCCGCAGTTCTGGAAGCTTGTCTGCACGCTCGTGCACACCCCGCCACACTCCACCTGACCTGTGAGGCATTCGCCGCTCCGAACGTCATCATCGCCACAGGCGACGAAGAACAAAGTTGCGAGTGCAAGACCGGCGCGCATCGCGGTCGAGAAGATAGGTGTCGTTGCCATTGGGTTCTCCCGAAAAGTTAGAGCCCAAATGGGCCAAATAACCCTGGCACGGTAGCGGTGAGGCGCCGTCAGGTCAAACAGCTGAAAACCATGGGCACGAGAAAGCTCACCCCTTTTGGTGCTCTTGGATGGCTTCGAGGACCTTATCGACGTGGCCCTTCACCCTCACTTTCGGGAAATGAGCCACGACGCGTCCATCTGGGCCCACGACGACTGTGGAGCGAATGATCCCGTCGTAAACCTTCCCGTAGAGCTTTTTTTCTCCCCAGGCGTCGTACTTGAGCAGCATCGCGCCCTTCTCGTCCGAGAGCAGCGGGAAGTTCAGATCGTGCTTGTCCCGAAACTTCTCGTGGCGCTCAACGCTGTCTTTGGAGACCCCGACGACTTCGGCACCCAGCTTTTTCAGCTTCTTTGAGGCATCTCGGAAGTCCTGTGCTTCCGTCGTGCAGCCTGGGGTCATGTCCTTCGGGTAAAAATACACCACGACGTATTTCCCCGCGAAGTCGGAGAGCTTCTGCTTCTCGCCCCCGTAGGTGGGCAGTGAAAATGCGGGGGCTTTGTTTCCAACTTTGATGGCCATGCAAGCTCCATATCAAGGTTGGCCGGCCGGTGCACGACGAGAAGGGCTCGCTCGTATCACCTTAGGTCCACCGGTTCATCTACTTCGCGCTTTGCCGTTAGTGCGGTTTATGCGAATCGCGATCTGCACCCTCTTCATTCTCATGCTCGGGTCCGCTTCTACCCAAGCGCAGCTCAGCGCCCCGGAACTCGAGGAAGCTCACCAGCGTTTGCGCTCGTTTGACTTTAGCGCTCCCGCGAACGTGAACCTACTCGCCGAATTGGGCGTGTACTTGCGAACCAATGTGGCCGCCACGGAGAGCCACCGTCGTGAAGCTTCGTTTCTTCGTTCCGTCGTCGCAACCGACATGCTGCTCATCTCCCGCTGGCGAGAATCTGGTTTGGAAAGTGACATCGCCGCAGCCATGGGCGTCGAAGAACAACAGCTAGTGGAGAGGCTCAAGGCCGACCTGGCGCCGCTGACAGCAGGGATCTACTCGGAGACCGCGAACGACGCGCTCAATGCGCTCAACGAGTCCCAAGAGGTGCGGGGCCCGCGAAGTGCGCTTGGCTACTTCGCCGCCGTCGCCGAGGCCGCTGCGAGTCACGACCCCATCGCGCATCTGGCCCGCCTCTCGGATGACGTATGTGCCGACGAGGGGCAATGCCCGTCTCCTTTTCACCACTTTCGCGAGGACGGACGCCGCGCCATCGCCACTGTGCAAACCGCCCTCGGGCGGCTCGCCGCATTTCAGCGCGAAGCACACAGCGAAGACCCGTTCATTCTGGCTTTGGGGGACGCATTCGCAAACTACCAGGCGTCGTTCCAAGGTATCCAGCTCTCACCGGAGGCGCGCCTTGGTGACATTACGCTCTCCGCCGCTGGGCCCCGCGAGAATGATGTCGCGGTCAACTCACTGATCGTCATCCGCCCCCAAGAGGTTTGCGTAGGCACCGTCGCCCACGTCCGATTCGAGGAAGGGCATGCCGAAGTCTACGGTGAGAGCGCCGGCGTTCCTTTGCTGCCGGACATCCGCTGCGTGCCCGTTCCCCGCTCATTGCGGCCCTTCCCAACGCCCATGCCGGAGCTGGTCACGGCGTTGACTCCCCTCGCAAACACAAGTCATCTCGGCGTGGGTGGCTCGGACGACGCGCCCGCTCACCTGCTGACGCGCGTATGGCTTTCGGCGCTTCGAGCCGGTGTCACCCCCGACGCCCTCGTCGGCCGAGGGGAAGATGGTCACCTTGCCGCGCTGCATGCCGTGGCGGTCCGCGGCGACGACGGGAGCGCCATTCAAGTACACGTTCGGCTCGGCGGCCACACCGTTGCCGTTAGAGGTTCCGGTGAGCGCTCACTTCCTCGTCGTCCGGGCCCTGATGGCCTGTCGTTCGACTACGAAGCCCTCGAAACATTCGCTCGGGACAGCCGCACAACGAGCGTCCGCTATATGCATTCGCTCCCCCTCGGCTCCCTCACGGCGACGGCCTTCTATATCGCCCCACGCGAAAGCCACGTCACGCTTGTGATGCCTTAAAACGGCGCTCCGCAGCGGTGACGGTGTTGCTCAAGAGCATCGCGATGGTCATTGGGCCGACGCCCCCGGGGACTGGCGTGATCGCCGCGGCGCGCTCAAGGGCACTCTCGTAGTGCACGTCACCGAGGAGCTTGCCTTCATCGTTCCGGTTGATTCCGACGTCGATGACCACCGCGCCTTCTTTGAGCCACTCGCCGCGAATCATCTCTGACCGACCCACCGCGGCGATGACGATATCGGACTCTGCGACGCGAGCCGCGAGATCGACGGTGCGGCTGTGTGCGATGGTGACCGTCGCGTTCGCTTCCAGGAGCATCAAGGCGATGGGTTTGCCCACGAGCAAGCTCCGCCCGACGACGAGAGCTCGTTTCCCCTGGGGGTCACAGCCAGCCTCCTGAATCAGCCGCATGCAGCCGCTCGGCGTGCAGGGGCGCAGCCCAGGGCGGCCGTCCATGAGACGACCTGCGTTCTCCGTCGTCAGCCCGTCCACGTCCTTGGTGGCTGAAAGGGCGTCCAAGACCGGCTGCGCGCGAAGGTGTTTTGGAAGCGGCAGCTGAACAAGAATCCCGTCGACTTTCTCATCGGCGCTCAGGCGATTCACGAGGGAGAGGAGTTCCTCCTGGGTCGTCGTCGCTGGGAGGCGGTGAACAGCGCCTTCGATGCCCGCTTTGCCGGCGGCGCGCTCCTTTGCACGCACGTAGACCTGGCTGGCGGGATCGTCTCCCACCAGGACCACGTGAAGCGACGCCTTCCGCCCGGACTTCTCCTCGAAGGCAGCGGCGGCCTTCGCCACCTCTTTTCGTACCTGCTTGGCGATGGCTTTCCCATCGATCTTTGCTGCAACCATGGCCGGTTACTAGCAGCCCCTCGGCTCTCGGAGAAGGGGGAAGAACGCACGGGTGGGTGCGGCCTGCGGCATGTGGTACATGCTGCCTCATGTCGTCATTTTCGCCGGTCAATTCTCAAGTCGACTTTCCTGCCCTCGACCACGCGCATCTGCGCTTCTGGGACGAGCGCGCGATTTTCGAAAAGACGCTGGAGCTCGCCAAAGGCAAGCCGAGCTTCGTCTTCTTCGAAGGTCCGCCCACAGCCAACGGCATGCCTCATTCCGGCCACGTTCTGACCCGCATCATGAAGGACGTGTTTCTCCGATACCGCTCCATGTGCGGGTATCACGTGCCGCGGCGCGCTGGCTGGGACACTCACGGTCTCCCCGTGGAAGTCGAGGTCGAGAAGGCGCTCGGCATCAGCGGCAAAGACGCCATCGCCGAGTACGGCGTCGAGGCGTTCTCGCGAAAGTGCATCGACTCGGTGTTCAAGTACATCGAGGAGTGGCGCCGCATGACGCGCCGCATCGGCTTTTGGGTCGACCTGGATGACGCCTACGTCACTTTCCACAAAGCGTACGTCGAGAGCGTCTGGTGGGCACTCAAAGAGCTTCACGGCAAAGGACTGCTCTACCAGGACTACAAGGTGCTCTGGTGGTGGGCCCAAGGCGGCACCGCACTCTCGGCGGGCGAAGTGGGTCAGGGCTACAAAGAGGTCGACGACCCATCCGTCGTCATTCGTTTTCCTATCAAGGGTCGAGACGGCGAAGCGTTCCTCGCTTGGACGACGACGCCGTGGACCCTCCCCTCGAACATCGCCCTCGCCGTCAAAGCCACGGCGACGTATCAGCGGATCAAGACCGAAGACGGATCCATCCTCGTCTGCGCGGAGGCGCTCGTCTCTTCCCTCTTTGGCGACGCCGAGGTGGAAGTCCTCAGTTCCGTCACAGGCGAAGAGCTCGTCGGCCTCGAGTACGAAGCGCCCTTTAGCTACGCGGAACCCACCGGCGGTCCCGCCCACCGGGTCATCACGGCGGACTTCGTCGAACTTGGTACAGGCACCGGCTTGGTCCACATGGCCCCTGCCTTTGGTGAGGACGACTTCCGGGTGTGCAAGGCCGCTGGCCTCGGCTTTCTCCAGCTCGTCAAGCCCGACGGCACTTTCCCAACGGAGGTCACGGACTTCGCCGGGCAGTTCTGCAAGGACGCAGACCGCGACATCATCCGCCACCTCCGGGCGAGCGGCGCTCTCTTCAAGGAAGAGATCTACCGCCACGAGTACCCGTTCTGCTGGCGAAAGAGCAGCGACCCACTCATCCAGTACGCGCGAAAGAGCTGGTTCATCCGCACCACCCGCGAGATCGAGCGCACCAAGGCGAACAACCAGGAGATCAACTGGGAGCCGAAGCACATCAAGGACGGCCGCTTCGGTCAGTTCCTCGAAGGGAACGTCGACTGGGCGCTGAGCCGCGAGCGCTTCTGGGGTACGCCCTTGCCTATCTGGATCAACGACGAAACCGGCGCGATGGATGTCGTCGGAAGCGAAGCCGAGATCCTCGAGCGAAATCCGGACGCCTTTGCCCACTTTGAGGCTGCGAAAGAGAAAGACCCTTCCCTCGCGGAGGACCTGAAGGTCCACAAGCCTTGGGTCGACGAGGTCACCTGGACCAAGCCCGGCGAAGCGGGTGTCTACCGGCGCATCCCCGAGGTCATCGACTGCTGGTTCGATAGCGGTTGCATGCCCTTCGCCCAGTGGGGTTACCCGCACAAGAACAAGGAAGCATTCGAGGCGAGCTTCCCCGCCGACTTCATCACGGAGGCTGTGGACCAGACGCGCGGTTGGTTCTACTCCTTGCTCACGATCAGCACCCTACTCTTCGAAGAGAAGGACACGCCACATCCCTTCCGCAACTGCGTGGTCCTCGGACTCCTCACGGACGAAAAGGGAAAGAAGCAGTCGAAGTCGCTGAAGAACTACACCGACCCCATGATCATCATGGAGAAGTCCGGCGGCGACGCGATGCGTTGGGCTCTCTACTCGGCGACGGTTCCTGGACAGAACACCCGCTTCTTCGAGCGCGCTGCGACTGATGCCGTCCGCGAGTTCCTGCTGAAGATCTGGAATGTCTACAGCTTCTTCGTGACCTACGCGAACATCGACGGATTTGGCGCTACCTCCGAGCGTCCGCCCATCAGCGAGCGTCCGGACATGGACCGCTGGATCCTCGCGGAGCTCGACGCCACGACGCGCCTCGTACGCGAGGAGCTCGATGGCTTCCGCAGCCACACCGCCGCTCGACACATTCACAGCTTCGTGGATGCGCTCAGTAACTGGTACGTGCGCCGCAGTCGCAGCCGCTTCTGGGCGAGCGGCGTGAGCGCCGACAAGACCAGCGCCTTCGCCACGCTCTACGAAGTGCTGCGTGACCTCTCGGCCATCGTGTCTCCCTTCGTTCCCTTCATCGCCGAGGAGCTCCATCAGAACCTGCGTCGCGCGGACGAGCCCGAGTCGATCCACTTGATGCCCTTCCCTGAAGGCGACGATGAACGTCAGGACGAAGAGCTCCGGAACGCGGTGACGCTCACTCGCGGCGTCGTCGCGCTGGGTCAGCGCGTTCGCAGTGAAGAGAAGCTCAAGGTCCGGCAGCCCCTCGGCGAAGCCGTCGTCGTCGTCGCCGACGATGCCGAACGCGCCGCCATCGACCGCTTCAGCTCGGCCATTCGCGAGGAGCTCAACGTCGAGACGCTCTCCTTTACGGACGAGCCCGCGAAGTACGTCAACTTCGACCTGGTTCCCAACTTCCGCGCCCTTGGGCCGAAGCTTGGGAAGCGCATGCCTCTCTGCAAGAAGGCCCTCGCCGCCGCCGACGGGTCCAAGCTCCACGAAGAACTCGAAGGCGCAGGTTCGTTCACCCTCGTTCTCTCGGATGGCGAGAGCATTCAGCTCGGCCCCGAAGAGGTGGAGATTCGACTCGCCGCCAAAGAGGGCTTCGCCGCAGCAGCGAGCGGCGGCCAGGTCGTCGTCCTCGACACGCAACTGACCGACGCTCTGGTCCGCGCAGGCTTGGCCCGCGAGGTCATCAGCCGACTGCAGAAAGAACGGAAAGAGCGGGATCTGGCGTTCGACGCTCGGATCATGGTCGAAATCACCTCCACAGGCGTCCTCCAGGAGGCCCTCCAGGAGCACTCGGCGCACATCGCCAAGGAAATTCTGGCGGAGTCGTTTGAGGTCGTGAGCGCCGTCGACGGCGGCGTTGACCACGATGTTGGGGAGCTAAGCTTCACCTTCAAAGTAAGCCCTAAGAGCTAAGCGCAGCGATTGCCGCTATCCTGGCGGCATGCGTTTACTTCTTGCCCTTGTTGTCCTCCAGGCCGCATGCGTTTCGTCGAGCATCGAGCTCGCCGAAGAGCCGTCCGACGCTGGGCCACCGATGGACGCTGGGCCACGGATGGACGGTGGGGGGGGGGTTCAGGACGCAGCACTAGACGCCCTCGACGGCTGCCAGAGTTCCGTCGCGCCGCCCATCGAATGCTACCGAGACTGCACCGTCGTCCCAGCCGAGTGGAATCAGGCCACTTGCGAGTTCGAGTGCGAGGAACCAGCCGCAGAGTGCTTCACACGGTGCGACCCAGTGTTGAGCATCTGCAGCGTTGGTTTTCAATGCTGCGATGGGGAAGAGTGCGACCTTATCGCCCGAAACGAAGCCGGCTATGACCAGCTGTGCGACCCGGATCTGGCTCCGCTGGAATATGGCGCAGCCTGCGTCGAGAACAAATGTCAGGTGGTCGATTTCGGGTCCTGCGACGACGGCGACTCGTGCGTCGTCGCCCTAAACACGAACGACGCATGTGGCGAAGCCGTGATCAATGACGCCTTCTTCTCGGAATACGTTGACTTCATCTGCGCAACGAACCCTGATTGCTGCGAGAGCATCGTCGCGGAAACAGGCGCGGCCTTCTGCAACGAAGTTCGGGTGTGCGAAGCCGAGTAGTCCGAACACAGGATTTGCGCCCCCACCGAAGCGAATCCCTTGCGTGACAAGGCCCCGAAAACACCCACCCGTTAGGCGGACTCTGCGACCTTCGCTTTGGGCGTGGATAGGCGCTTCCAAAGCACGGCGACGACGGCGAGGATTCCCACCCCGACCCACTGCGAGGTACTGAGACCGGCGAAGCCTCCACGGTCATCTGCGCGGTAGTACTCGAGCACAAAACGAAGAACCGCGTAGAGCGCCAAGAAGACCAGCATCACTTGGCCGTCGAAGCGCTTGCGTGGTCGGACGACCAACATGCACAACGCGGCAATGGCGAGGCAGCCGATGGCTTCAAAGAGCTGAGTCGGGTAGACGGCGAGGGACTCCACGCTCGGCCAATCGAGGAGGCCTGCCTTCCACTGAGATTCGCTGGCCGCGCTCCACGCAGGGAAACGTACGGCGAGCCAAGAATCGGCGTCGCACTGAGAGCCAAAACAGCAGCCACCGAGGAAGCAGCCCATGCGACCGAAGAAGAGCCCGAGGGGAATCACCATGCCCGCGAGGTCGACCCCCTTCAGGACGGGGAAGCCTTCTTTTCGCAGGAAATAGATGCAGTAGATGCTCGCGGAGATGAGGCCGCCGTAGTAGGCGAGCCCTCCCCGCCAGAATGCTGCCCAGGCGAAGCAATCACGCTCCGGCGGTCGGCATACGTTCGCGGCGGCGTCCCAGATACCTTCGATCTGGACGCAGCGGGCTTGTGTCACCTGCCACTCCACCAGGGAGGGGTCCGTGCACAGATGCACGTAGTCCCAGAAGTACCCGTCCGCGAGAACGTGAAGAATGCGCCCGCCGATGACGCCCCAGATGAGCGCAAAAAGGCCCAGGTCGATCATCGTGTCGTGGTCGTAGCCCATGCGGCGCGTTTGCCGCTGGGCGAGATACGTCGCGAGGGCAAAGCCCACCATCAGCAGGGTGAAGTACGCTGGGAGGGGCTCGCCGAAGAACTCAAAGAGAGTCGGGAACACTAGGCCGCGGCCGGTTCCGCAGATTTCTTCTCGGCGGCGGCACGCTCCTTCTCACGCTTTCCTTCTTGCCATCCATCGATGACGAGAAGAACCACGCCTACCGTGATGGTGATGTCCGCGACGTTGAAGGTCGGCCACTGCGTGCCGAGCAGCGGTATAGGTTCGCTCCAGTAGAAGCGAATGAAGTCGACCACGTAACCAAAACGAAGACGGTCCGCGAGATTGCCGAGGGCACCCGAGACGATAAATGGAACGGCCCAAGCAAAGGGTGCACCGCCTCGCCCTGACCAGAACATCCAGAGCAACGCGAAGGTCGCGGCAACCGCCGCAATGCCAAAGACCGCGTGGCGGACCATCGACGAGGCCTCACGCAGCATCCCAAAAGCTGCACCGCAGTTCTCCGCGTAGTGAAACTCAAGGTTCCCTTCGATGAGCGTGTACGGCGTCGACGCGGAGCGTTGCGGGTACATATAGCCGCGCTCGTCCGCCTCACACACGGGACGTGCATCGCCAATGGGCGCTACGGAGAGGTTCTCAAGGGCGACGTCCTTGGTCCAAAGGTCGAAGACCGTCAGCGCGATGGTCGCGGCGATGCAAATCGCCAAGAGCTTGTGTGATCGCTTGGTCAGGGGCGCTGGTTTCTTCTCTTTGGTCACGCGCGCCTTCCTAGCACCGAGAACCCTGATGACAAAGGAGCACCACCACGTTCAGGCCGCAATTTCGGCATTTTCGACCTTCACAGCCGGTTCACGGCCTCTTCGGAGACCGTCGATGAGGAGAAGCGCGACCCCCACGGTGATCGTCATATCCGCCACATTGATGGTTGGCCACGCGTGTCCCAGCACCGGAATCGGCTCGCTCCAGTAAAGCCGGATAAAGTCCACGACGTAGCCGAGGCGCGCGCGGTCCACCAGATTGCCCAGCGCGCCCCCGACGATGAGGGGGACGGCGAGCGCAAAGGTCACGCCACCGTGGCCTCGGGCGAGCATCACAAAAAGCGCAACGCAGGCAAGGAGCGCAGCCCCGGCGAAGATGACCTGACGCAAGATGGCCGGCGCATTACGGAGCAAACCAAACGAAGCACCGCAGTTTTCTGTGTAGTGAAACTCGAGGTGATGATCGATGAGGGAGACGCCGCCGGTGGCGTGTCGCTGAGGCGGCGCGAGGCCTAGCTCGCTGTACTCGCAAACGGGTGGCGGCGGTTCGGCGGGTTCCGATAGTTCATCGGCGGCCCACGCCTTGGAGCCAAGGTCCAGGCCGCAAAACAGGACGGCAGCCAAGGCGCATAGAACAACACTGCGACGAGCGCGGGGGGAGCGAGCGTAAGCTGGGAACATCGAGACTCCGTGTCGCCCGTACCCTCCGAGGCCTAAAGGACAACGGCAGCGCAACCCCAAGTCGCACCGCCGTATTCCACTCAATCGCCCAAAGGGGCGTCTTTGTTAGCGCCTGCGTCGACGTCGACGGAGCAAAAGCGCACCGAAGGCGATCATCCAGAGCGCGTTGCTGGAGGAGCCTCCCGCTGCCGCGCTACAGCCGCCACCAGCGACGCCTCCACCGTTCGAGCCGTCGGCGTCGAGGTAGTTCGGGTTGCCGTCGCCATCGTCGTCTTCGCGGCCTTCGTCCGTGTCGAGAAGGCCGTCACCGTCGGAGTCCGTGTCGCGCCAGTTGGGCAGGCCATCCCCGTCCACGTCTGGATTCGCGCCGCCGGGCAGCGTGTTTCCGTCTTCGACCTCCGTCGCCGTGGGGATGCCGTCGTTGTCGTCGTCGGCGTCCAAGTAGTCAGGAGTGCCGTCTTCGTCCGTGTCGCCGATAGGCGCCTCGTCCGCCGTTGGAACGGTGTCGCCGTCGTCATCGGTATCCAAGTAGTTTGGAGTTCCGTCCTCGTCGGTGTCGAGAGGGTCTTCCGCCCCACCCTCGCCGAGTTCGTCCTCCGTGGGGACTCCGTCGCCGTCGTCGTCTGTATCCAAGTGGTCAGGGGTGCCGTCGCCGTCGGTGTCGCGTGGAACACCCATCATCAACTCGGAGCGCGTTGGCACACCGTCGTTGTCGTCGTCCGGGTCCAGGAAGTCCGGCGTGCCGTCCCCGTCCGTGTCAGGGCACATCGCAGGGTCCGGGCACTCCACGATGTCTGGCAGGCCATCCATGTCCGAATCGAGCGGAGCTGCATCCGGGTCCAGGTAGTCCGGCGTGCCGTCGCTGTCCGAGTCGGGACATCCCACCTCAGGGTTCGGGCACTCCATCATGTCGGGGACCGCGTCTCCGTCGCTCTCGTTGTCCAGCCAGTTCACGAGGCCATCGTCGTCGACGTCGTCGTTGCCGAGCTCCATCGAGTCTTCGCGCTCAGTGCGGGTGGGAATTCCGTCGTTGTCGTCGTCCTCATCCAGGTAGTTCGGCGTCCCGTCCATGTCGGTGTCGAGAGGGGATTCAGCACCACCGCCGCCGAGCTCATCCGCCGTGGGGATTCCGTCGTTGTCGTCGTCGTCGTCCAAGTGGTCCGGCGTGCCGTCCATGTCCGTGTCCTGGTCGCCTTCAGGTCGCTCGGACCGCGTCGGCACTCCGTCGCCATCGTCGTCCGGGTCCATAAAGTCCGGCGTGCCGTCCATGTCCGTGTCCGGGCACATGCTCATGTCCGGGCACTCCGTCACGTCCGGGATGCCGTCCATGTCCGTGTCCATGGGTCGCTGGTCGGCGTCGAGGTAGTCCGGGACATCGTCCATGTCGAGGTCGAGTCCGGCTTCCAGGAGGTCCGAAGCGCCGTCGTCGTCACTGTCCGTGTCCAAGTAGGCAGGGATGTCATCCCCATCGACGTCTCCGCCAAGGACGCCTTCTTCTTCGACCTCCTGAGCTGTCGGGATGCCGTCGCCGTCATCATCCGAGTCCCGCCAGTCCGGCGGAGAGAACGTGTCGCGGTCGGGCAGAGGCGCTTCCACGCCCACCGTCGCACCACAGGCGCCACCGACGCAGTCCGCATCGAACGCGTCATCGAGGCCGTCCATGTCCGTATCGTTGCCGCTGGCCACCACGTCCGGCGAACCGTCGAAGTCTGCGTCGTGGCCTTCCGTCAGGTCCGGAACGCTGTCCCCGTCGGTGTCGAGGTCGAGGTAGTCCGGCGCGCCGTCCATGTCCGTGTCGGGACACGGAGTCGCATCACATTCCACTTCGTCGGTGATGCCATCGTTGTCCGAGTCGATGTCCAGGTAGTCCGGGAACATGTCGTCATCAAAGCTGGGCACGGGCGCTTCTTGACCGTCCACACCACCGCACGAGGCTGCGCTGCAGTCCGTGTCGAAGGCGTCGTCGAGGCCGTCCATGTCCGTGTCCACGCCAGCGGGCGAGACGTCGGGCAGACCATCGTTGTCCGCGTCCCAGGCTTCCGTCGTCGTAGGGATGCCGTCGCCGTCATCGTCTTCGTCGCGGTAATCCGGGAGGCCGTCGCCGTCCGTGTCGATGGGCCCTTCAAGCTCATCGCGCACGCCGTCGCCATCGGAGTCGATGTCGAGGTGGTCTGGGCGGCCATCCATGTCCGTGTCTTCGCAGTCGGCGCCGCTCGTGCATTCGTCGTCCGTGGGGATCCCGTCGCCGTCGTCGTCGTCGTCGTCGAAATCAGGGTCACCGTCGCCGTCGGTGTCGGGGCAGCCCTCTGCGGGGTCGCCTCCACACTCGATGACGTCGGGAATTCCGTCCATGTCCGTGTCTACGGGCGATGAGTCCGGGTCCAGGTAGTCCGGGATTCCGTCCATATCGAGGTCCAGCGTGCCCTCCGTCGCGTCCGGCACGAGGTCGCCGTCGGAATCGGTGTCGAGCCATGCATCGTCCGCGTCACCGTCCGGCGTTCCGTGAACGCCCTGGTCCATGATCTCCGTCTCCGTCGGGATTCCGTCCCCGTCATCGTCCGCGTCCTGGAAATCGGGTCGGCGGTCCATGTCGAAGTCCTGACACGGCTGCTCCGGGCACTCCTCGGCGTCCATCAGCGTGTCCATGTCGCTGTCGAGGTCCAGGTAGTCTGGGTTGCCGTCGTCGTCCGTGTCTTCGCAACGTTCGCCGTCCGTGCACTCTACGGACGTGGGGATTCCGTCACCGTCGTCCTCATCGTCGAGGTAGTTCGGGCCCTCGGTCCCGTCGGTGTCGCCGAGCGGAAACTCAGTCGCCGTCGGCACGCCGTCGCCGTCATCGTCCACATCCAGGTAGTCGGGAACGATGTCCATGTCGTGGTTTGGAGGCATCGGTGCACCAAAGAATGGATCACTCAGCCCGTCCCCATCGGCGTCAACACCGGGCATGAGGTCGGGGATCCCGTCGCCGTCCACGTCGTGACCCTCGGTCAGGTCCGGGACGCCGTCGTTGTCGCTGTCGAGATCCAAGTATGCGGGGCCGTCACCGTCGGGGTCGGCGAAGAGTTCCGTTGCGTCGGGGATTCCGTCACCGTCGCTGTCGACGTCGAGGTAGTCCGGCACCATGTCACCGTCGAAGTCGCGGCACATGACGGGCATTGGGCACTCCATCATGTCGGGGATGGAGTCGCCGTCACTGTCCACGTCTCGGTAGTCCGGACCGTCGCTGCCGTCCGCATCGGGAAGAGGCGCTTCCTCGCCGTCCACGCCACATGTAGCCACGGTGCAGTCCGGGTCGTAGGCATCGTCAAGACCATCCATGTCCGTGTCCGTACCCGTGGGTTCACGGTCGGGCGTTCCGTTGCGGTCCGCGTCGTGGCCTTCGACGGCGTCGAGGATGCCGTCGCCATCCGAGTCCGTGTCGAGGTAGTCCGGCACGCCGTCTTCATCGGAGTTTCGGTCCCCTTCGACCAGCGTGAGGATACCGTCGTTGTCGTCGTCGACGTCCACGTAGTCCGGGATACCGTCACGGTCCGAGTCCGGGCAGACCATCGGCATGCCGGAACACTCCACAGCATCGTCGATGCCATCGTTGTCGGAATCAGCATCGAGGTAATTCGGTGTGCCGTCGTTGTCGGCGTCGCCGAGGCCGTCGAGGATCGTCGGAATCGAGTCACCGTCGTCGTCGGTGTCGCGGTAGTCCGGAAGCGAGCTGCCTCCGTTGTCGGGGACAGCGGCTGGAGTGCCTCCGGTGGATGGGTCGTAGCGGTCATCGAGACCATCGCCATCCGAGTCCGTACCAAGCGGTGACTCGTCCGCGGCGCCATCCGCGTCCGCGTCATGACCTTCCGTCGCGTCGGGCACGCTGTCATCATCCGCGTCGGTGTCTAGGTGGTCCACGCCGTCGGCGCCGTCTGTGTTTGGCTTCGTGAGAGGTCGCCCCTCGACCGCGTCTGCGAGGCCGTTGTCGTTCGCATCCGCGTCGTTGTCGATGAGCCCATCGCCATTCACGTCGCGCCCGAGAGCCTCCAACGTGTCCGTGAGCCCGTCGCCGTCGCTGTCCACATCGAGGTAGTCCGGGCCACCGCTCATGTCGAAGTTTGGCGGGCGCGTCGTCGAAGTTGAAATAGCCGCGTTCGCCGGTGCGGTGTCCACAGCGTCGATGAGACCATCCGAGTCGCCATCGGTGAGATCATCCGGAAGGCCGTCGTTGTCAGCGTCGAGGGCCGCGTTGCCGGACTCCCAGACGTCGGGGATGCCGTCGCCGTCGGCGTCGAGGTCAAGGTGGCTCGGGATGCCATCTCCGTCAGGGTCGACGCTCGCGGGCAACTCATCACAGCGCCCAGCAGTCGCAGCACACATCACAAAGGAGTCGTCCTCATAGTCGAGAACTCCGTCCATGTCGGTGTCGCCGGAGAGGTCCATGCCGCCGAGCTCATCGGCGTCCGGGATACCGTCGTTGTCTGAGTCCGCGTCCAACTCGTCTGGGACGCCGTCGACATCCGTATCGAGGTCCGGGCAGGCGTCCGTGGATGGGGGAACCGCGATCTCGCGCAGCCCGCCGGCGCCGGAAGCGCCGCCACGACCGGCATCTGCAGCCGTTCCGCCTGCGCCGCCCATGACGTCCACGGTCGAATCCACGACCCCCGAGGACGCGATGACAACGAACCCGCCGCCGCCGCCGCCGCCGGCGCCGTCATTCGAAGTCTGAGTGCCAGTGCCGTTCCCACCTCGGGCGATAATGTCGACGCTGGAGATATCATCATCATCGGTACGCACGAAGATTGTGCCGCCGGCACCGCCGCCGCCCCCGCCCTCCGCCGATTGAACTCCGCCGCTGTTGCCGTTGCTCTGAATCGTGCCGCCGCCGCTTATGGTGGTCGCGCGAATGTACGTAAGACCACCGCCCGCTTGGCCGCTGAGACCGACGACGGAAATCGGGTCATCGTGTGTGCCGGATCCGCCACCACCCCCGAGAAGAAGTCGGCCCGGGTTCTGATACCCAAGTCCCGGACGTGCGTTGATGACGCCGCCGGTGTTTGTATCCTCGACACCTCCGACACCGCCAGGACCGCCGCCGCCGCCGCCGCCGCCGCCGGAGTCGCGGCGTTGGGGAGTTCCACCGGCGTTTCCGGGCGCGCCTCGATCGTCGGTCGCGCCGAAGTAGGTATTCGTCGCGAGGGTGAAGCCGCCGAGTCGACTGAACACCCGGCGTGGCGTGCCCGCGAAACCTTCGCCCTGAACACCCGCCTGGGTGCTGTCATTGACCACAGAGAGGATGGGGGAGCCACCACGAAAGCCGCGACCGTTGTTGTCGATGGTTCCATCGACGCGCAGTCTGCCCGCGACGTCCACCGCGATGATCCCGCCGGTTCGGCCGTTCCATGGCGAAGAAGTCAACGTGCCCGCGGCGCGAATGGTCAGGTTGTTGAAGGTCGCGATGCGAACCACCTGATAGCGGCGATAGCCGGTGCCTGTGTTGCCCATCGCGGACACCGCACCTTGTGCCGTGTAGGCATTGGCGAGGGGAGATGCGAGGGGTAGGAAGCCGCCGCTGATAGCTCCAGCCGCCACGTTGATCTCATAGGTCCCCGCCCGGAACTCAATGGCCCCTTGCCGGTCGGCGCCGCCGGCGCCGTCGCCGTACTGGCCACCGATGGTCCCTTCGTTGCGTCGGTCGATGCGTGCATCCTGCATCTGGATCACCATGACCAAATCGCCGGCGGCGAAGGTGCCGTCGCCGCGCACAGATCCGTCAACGGGGATACGCGACGCGCCAGCGGCAACGGTCAAGAGAGCCGCCGGTTGTGGGCTCGCCACGTAAGCGTTGAGCACCGTGTTCGGCGCTGAAACGGCACGATTAACAGTGCCGCCTCCGCAGGTGGTCTGCGCCGCAACAGGCCTTGGGCCGGCCAAGATGACAACGCTGGAACTGAGGACGGCCAAGAAGCCGAGACGACTGATTGTGTTCATAGGAGTTCTCGCGGACGGTCATAGGCCAACTCCGCGGAGAACTCAAAGGCAAGTCACCTATTTGGGTTACAGAAAGTGCGTGAACGTGTGCAAACACACACAAAGCTAACCTGCGCAGAATCCTTCGTAGTCCACGTAGGAGGTGATCGAAGGCGTCGAACCACAAACGGCGCACTCCGGATCTTTCGGCAGCTTGAAGGTTCGCACCTTCATCGTGAGCGAATCGTACTGCAGCAATCGCCCGACGAGAGGGTCGCCGACGCCGAGGAGAATCTTGATGGCTTCCGTCGCCTGGATGGTCCCGATCACTCCGGGAAGAACACCGAGAACGCCGGCCTCCGCGCAACTCGGCGCCAAGTGCGGAGGCGGAGGCTCCGGATAGAGACAGCGATAACACGGACCTTGGTGCGGCCAGAACGTCGTCGCCTGCCCGTCGAAACGGAAGATGGAACCGTGAACCACGGGGATGTCCTTGAACACCGAAGCGTCGTTCACCAGATAGCGCGTAGGGAAGTTGTCGAGGCCGTCCACGATGACGTCCCAGCCTTGGTCGAAGATGCGGTCGACGTTCGACGAGTCGAGGCGCTCTTGGAACGGGATCACCGTCACGTCGGGGTTGAGGTCATTGATGCGCGCGACGGCGCTCTCCACCTTGGGTCGTTCCACCTGGGAGCGACCGTGCAGGACTTGGCGCTGAAGGTTAGACTCGTCGACGGTGTCTCCATCCACGATGCCAAGTGTGCCCACGCCAGCCGCTGCGAGATAGAGCGCTGCCGGCGAGCCGAGGCCGCCGGCGCCAAGGAGCAGCACGCGGCTCTGAAGGAGTTTCGCCTGCCCTTTCTCACCCACCTCGGGCAAGAGCAAGTGACGCGAGTAGCGGCTCAGCTGTGCGTCCGTGAAGGCGAAGGGCTTCGTTTGAGGGTAGCCCTTGTCTTTCCAGTCGTTGAATCCAGGGTTCGCGGTCTCGACGTTCGTGTAGCCAAGCTCCATCAGCGCCTTCGCTGCGAAGGCGCTTCGGATGCCGCCGGCGCAGTACACGATGATCTTCGCGTCGGGCTTCGGGAGGCGCGACTGCGCCTGCATCTCGAGAAAACCTCGCGGCAAGTGCAGCGCACCCGGAATATGCCCTTGGCGCCACTCATCCTTCTCGCGGACGTCGACGAGGGTCATCTCTTCGTCGGCGCTCATTCGCTCGTGAAGCGATTCCAGCGTTACCTGGGTCACGCTCGCCTTTACGTCTTGGAGCAGCTCTGTGTACGTCTTCGCCATCGCTCTATTCCTCGCTCAAACTTAGTGTCGCGGCTGGCCGCCACCCCCCGGCGAGTGCATCGACCCGAGGCGCATCGACGTTCCCGCCTGTCACCCATAGCACCGTGGAGCCCCCGACGTCCTTCGCCAGGGAATTCGACCGCGCCCACGCGACCGTCGCCGCGCCGGAGCCTTCCACGACACGACCTAATTGGCCTCGAAGAAGCACCATGGCCTGCGCGATGTCCTCTTCGCGGACAAGCTCGCCACGAACGGAACCCTCTTGGGCGGCACGCAGAGTCGACGCGCAGATACCGCCCTCGAGTCCCTCGGCGAGCGTGGGCCCACTCGGAGCAAGTGTCGCTAGAGCGACGTTGGAGCGAAGTGAGCGCGCCATGGCGTCACTGACCTCGCTCTCGACACCAACGCACTCGGCCTCTGAGCCTTGAACGCGAAGCGCAGCGCACACCCCCGCGAGAAGTCCCCCGCCGCCAACGGGCACCGCGACCCGCGCCAGGTTTGGCAAGGCCTCGAGCACCTCCAGCATCGCGGCGGATCCGTTTCCAGCCGCCACGCTCGGATCGTCGAAGGGAGAAACAAAGAGCGCGCCCTCCGCTTCGGCGCGAGCACGGGATTCGACGGCGTCGTACTGAGTCTCTTCGCAAAGAACGAGTTTCGCCCCGAGTTCGCGCATTCCATCAAGCTTCACTGCGGGCAATGCGGAGGACACGAAGACCTTCAAGCGCAGACCCAAGAGACGAGCCGCGTAGGCCAGACCGAGGCCATGGTTCCCCGCGCTCGCGGCAACGACCCCTCGCTCTTTTGCACGCTCGCGGTGCTGCGAGAGGTAGGTGAGCGCTCCACGGACCTTGAACGAGCCCGTTGGAAGCGCGAGCTCCAGCTTCAGCCAGGTGTCCGGCCCCAGCCATGGCGCCGGCACCAAAGGAGACCGAAGCGCATGTTCGCGGCTCGTCGAAACAGCGGCGGCGATGTGTTCGGGCTGGATGTTCCATACGGCGCTCATAGGCCGAGACTAGCCCGACGCGGCTTGGTGACAAACTCGCCCGCCGAACGCCGCGACCTCTCCCGAGCGCTGCCACATCTTCGCCACAAACGCCCCGCAAGCTCTTGGAGCTGACCGAAGCCGGCGTTGACACGATGACGCGACGGTGTGGTCCACAGAGGACGAACGGGGACACGATGACAATGCAAACGAGCAAAAAAGCCCATAACCCACGACATTATGGGCCCTTGAAGCCGGATGGCATCCGACTTGCGAGGGTACTCGGGGAACTCAAGACGGCCAGCGCCGGGAATCTCAGCCCAGTCTATGACTTGGGTCCCGCGGCCGAAGAAGGACTCCCCATGAAGCAGTCACAGCAGCTCAAGACACGCGCAGCATTCGAAGCCATTCTCGCCCCACATATGGACGAGCTCTACGGGGCGGCGGTTCGCCTCGCCCGCTCACCCTCCGATGCCGACGATGTGCTGCAAGAGGCGATGGCCCGGGCCTGGACGTTCTGGGACCGTTTCGAGGCCGGAACAAACGTGCGCGCTTGGATGCATCGCATCCTCTACAACACCTTCGTCAACGGCTACCGGAAGCGCCGACGCGAGCGAGAGGTCTTGGCAAAGGTCCACGACGACCGTAAAGCGCTCGCGAATCTCCAGGCGCCCGCGCCGAGCGGCGGCATGGGCCTCGGTGACGAGGTGAGCAAAGCGTTGGAAGAACTTCCCCAGACTTTTCGCGCCGTCGTGGAACGCGTCGACCTACACGGACAGAGCTATCGCGAGACGGCAGAAGCCATCGGTTGCCCCGTCGGCACCGTGATGTCGCGCCTCCATCGTGGTCGCCGTCTCCTCAAGGAGCAGCTGCGAAACTACGCCGCGACCGAAGGCTACGTCGCCGCTGCGTGAAGCTCGCGCATCACTGCCGGGACCGCATCCGCGATCTCCCTGGCTAAGATGCCCCGATCAGTCTTCAGGTGCTCTCCCGCGAGGGCGTGGACGATAACGCCGGTGGTCGCCGCCTCGAGGGGGCTCAAGTGCACGAGGAGCGCCGCGATGAGACCGGTGAGAACGTCGCCGCTGCCCGCCGTCGCGAGCGCCGATGACCCAAATGGACATACCCGTGGGGATTGCCCAGGGCTTGCGATGATGGAGCACGCCCCTTTCAACACAACCACCTGACCTGTGCTGTTGGCGAGTTCCTCCGCAGCCGCGAAGCGGTCCGACTCTACCCGCTGAGTGTCGCAGCCGAGGAGCCGAGAGGCTTCTCCGGGATGGGGTGTAAGAACAAGATGAGGACGCGCCCGGAGGCTCTCCGGTTCCGCCGCGAAGCACGTAAGCGCGTCGGCATCCACGACCATGGGTGAGTCCGTCTCAAGAACGAGGTGACGAATCACCGCGGCGTCGCCCTGTCCCACGCCCGGCCCGATACCGATCGCATGACAGTCGTTGAGCGCGTCGCGATCCGCGTCCTCGAAGGGTTGATGCATGAGCTCTGGAAACCCGACATGCCGTTCACCCCGCGACCACAAACGGACCAGGCCCGCGCCGCCACGGAACGCCGCCTGTGCGCAAAGAGCCGCGGCGCCGCTCATTCCGGGTGAGCCGGCGACGAGCCCCACACGCCCCGCCGTGCCTTTGTGCATCTGGCGGCGACGCAACGGGATCGTGGCGTCGGAGCGCTCCAACACCGAAGCCCGCGCGTCGAGACCCGTCTTGAATCCAACGCGAAAGCCCAGTGACGCGACCTGAATCGCTCCAGACATGTCGACGCCATGCCCTGTGCGCAGGCCACGCTTTTCCGCACCGAACGTCACCGTGCGCTTCGCGTGCACACACACTCCGTGCCGTTGTCCGGTGTTCGCGTCGAGGCCACTCGGCAGATCCAGCGCGAGGACGGGTGTCGTGGAGGCGTTCATGCCTTCGACGACTCGGCGCGCCTCGCCGCCGACTTCGCGGGACAAGCCGGTGCCGAACATCGCATCCACGATGATGTCCGAACCGTCGAAAAGTGCGCGGAGGTCCTCATCCTGCACGCTCGTGCTCGCCTGTGGCACGAGGAACCCCTCGACGGCATTCCGCTGAATCTTCGCGTCTGCTCGCGGGAGCCCGCCGACGGTCACAACTCGTACCTTCGCCGATGTCTCCATCGCAAAAAGCCGAGCGACCACCCAACCATCCCCGCCGTTCTGCCCCGGACCACACACCACCGTCACAAGTGACGCGTCGGGACACATCGAGAGCGCCGCGTGGAACGCGCCCCAACCCGCGTTCTCCATCAGGATGAGCGAAGGCAAACCGGTGGCCTCTACCACCAGGGCGTCGAACCGGCGTGCCTCTTCCGCCGTCCAGAGTGCCTTCAACGCCGACTCTCACCTTCGTCGATGGCGCTTCGGAAGCGCGCGACGGCCTCTTCCAGTCCGATAAAGATCGCGTCGGCGATGAGCGCATGCCCAATGTTGAGCTCAACGAGGTTTGGAAGCGCGGCCACCAGCGCCGAGACGTTTCGTGTGGTGAGGCCATGGCCCGCCGCCACGTAGAGGCTTGGTTGCGTGCTCAGGTGCTCTGCTGCTTGAGCCAAGCGCGCGAGTTCTTCCTCCCCGCCGTGGGCGTAGTCGCCGGTGTGAAGTTCGACGGCCGCTGCGCCGGTCTCCAGGGCGGCGTCACACTGCGCGACGTCAGGGTCGATAAACAAGCTGGTTCGAATCCCATGGTCCTGGAGACGTTTCACGCCGTCGCGAATACGCTTCATGTCACCCACGACGTTGAGCCCCCCCTCGGTGGTCCGCTCTTCGCGACGTTCCGGAACGAGCGTGACCAGCTCCGGACGGACGCGGCAGGCGATATCGAGCATCTCTTCGGTGAGCGCAGTCTCGAGGTTCAGTGGCGTCTCAAGAACCTGGCGCAACACCTCGACGTCTCGGTCCTGGGCGTGCCGCCGGTCCTCACGCAGATGGATGGTGATGCCATCCGCGCCCGCAGTCTCACACAAAAGCGCGGCGCGGACCGGGTCCGGGTAACGCGCCCCTCGCGCTTGGCGGACGGTGGCGACGTGGTCAACATTCACAGAAAGAGCGACGTGCATACGAAGCGCTCTAGCACGCGGCGGGCACTCGGCTCAGACGAAAAGCCCCTCGCGTTTCGCCGTCGCCCCCAGAAAAAGACCAAGTAGTCCGAGGTCTTTCGCATCGCGCTGAGGAGATTCAGCGCACGCGTCGCGAGTTCGTGGTTTTCCGGTGTGACATGCACAGCTTCGGGCCCCTCGCTCACGCGGACCATCGCGCCCGGAAACTCTCGCTCAAGCTCTGCTTTGACGAGGGCACCGAGCTTCGCGGCGCTCCGCGAACCGTCCACCCCGAAGTTCCCTCCGACCAGCTTTACCGGGTCGACGAATACGCTCATCTCCATCGAAGCACTCAAGAGTAGCGCGCGTCCAGCAGGGCGCTGAGAGCCTCGCGAAGACTCTCATCTTCGTAGCCCTCCCGCTCTTTAAGCGCGCCAAGAGTGGTGAGCGCGAGTTCGGGTTCTTGGACCTGGCCTTCGCCGGCACCCAGGTGCCGAAGCACGTCTCTTGCGACGCCCGCGATGCGTTCTTTCTGTTCGCGGAAGTACGACGCGGCGAGCTCCTCGATATAGCCCGGGAACAGAAGTGCGTAGTCCACGGGGGCACCTGGGTGATCGAGCGCCCAGGTGGCGACCTGACTGAGGAGGTCCTGCCGAAAACGCTCGGTGTCCTCCGCGCCGAGGATCGTCTCCACGCGCTTCATCATCTTCGAGTCAGGATCTTCGCTCTCCCCAGTGATCGCGTTCGGCACTTGTTCGCCGCGAAGGCGGTGGGAGACATGCGTGACGTAGAGGTCGAAAAGCGAAAGGTACTGCGCTTCTTCGATGATGCCCGTCGCGCTCTGCAAGGCGTCGTCGACGAGGTCGAGCCAGCGCTCGCGCACCAAGGCCACGGCGGCACGCGGATCGTAGTAGTCGCCATCGGGATCGCGACGCAGAAACGCATAGTCGTCCCGGCGGCAGAAGACTTCGAGTTCTTCGAGAACGCTGAGCGGCGAGAGCAGGCGGCCCGTCGACGCGGCGTGGAGGATTCCCCGCATCTCTCGTGGGCTTGCGCCGTAGAGACCTTCGTAGTCCATGCTGGCGCTCTGCTCGTCATACACGGATGGAATCTCGCGCTCGAGGAGCTTCCTGTCGTCGCTACCGAAGCGGCGGGGCGCTTCTCCCCGCGCATACAGGTCCGCCTTCTCGAGCGAACTCAACGACGCCGCGAGCTTACCGACTTCCGCGTCCTCGAAACGCTCCGCCTCGGCTCGTCTCAGGCGCGTCAGCACCGCCCAAAGCGCGGCGACGTACGTCGCGTAAGGCGCAACATGCCCCTTCACCTGCGGAACGATTTGCGCGTCGTAGATGCCTTGTTCCTGGTTGTAGTCACGAAGGTAAGCGACGCGGACCAGTCGCAGTCGTCCCCGGAAGGAGTTGTACTCGGGGTGCTCTTGAAACGCTTTCAGGTGCATCTCGTTGGAGCTCGCGAGGAGCACGGAGTTCAGCTGAAGGTTCGAGAACTGAAGCGCGACTTCCCCCGTCTCAATGGCGATGAGGAGGTACTTCCAGGCGTCCAAGGGTCGCTTGAGCAAATCGCTGTACTCGATGAGTCCGCCGTTGCCGTCGGCGAGTTCCCCAAAGGTCTCGTAGAGCGAGGTGGCGGAGAGCGATGCTGGCAAGGACCCTAAGCTTCGGTCGGCGGTCACCTGTCTTTCGCGCGCATCGACGGCCATCTCAGGACCAATGGTCACGGTGCCCACACGGTACCGACGCGAGAGGTAGTAGCGTTCGATCTGAACGTGGGAGAGGACGCGGGAGAGGTCACCTCGATACGCCACGAGGAGCGCGTCGAAGATCTGGCGGTTCTTGTGGCTCAGATCCCCAGACCAAAGAATGTCCGGCGGCGAGTCCATGCCCAGCTTCGTCAGCAGAGCTTGTCGCTCGGACTGCGGGATAAGCAGCAAAGGGTGCTCGCGGAGTTCGCTCGAGAGCTTGGCGTCGATGCGCTCCTCCGGGAGGTGAGCGAAGCTGGCAATGCCGTCGATGGCGGCGCGCTCCGACGAAAACCCAATGCCACCGCCGTTTTCGCCACGTGGAAAGACCCAAGAGAAGCGATAGACGGCGCCCTCGGGGACCGAGCTGTAGTGCTCAAGACCCGCGGCTAAACAAGCTGCGAACGTGGACTTCGCGCTGCCGTTTGGTCCGTGAAGCAGGACCAGACGGTTGACGCGTCCTTCGCGAGCGAAGGCGCCGAGAGCGTCGACGACCTGGTGCTGAAGCGCCTCCTGGCCTACGAGGCGGTCGTTGCGGCGCCCCTCGCTGGAGGCGAAAGGCAGGTCGAAGAGCGCGTAGCGAGTGCGCTTCGCCCATGGGCGTTCCACCGGGTACTCGCCGTAGTGTTCGATGGCATCGAGAAGGTAACGCGATGCATCTCGGCAATGGCGCGCGGGCTCCTCCGCGACGAGCGCGAGGTACTCGTCGAAGGAGAGCACCCGGCGCTCCGACTCGAAGCGCTCTTTGACGGCGGCGCCGGCCGCCTCGATCACCGAGCGGCCAAACGTGGAGTTCGAGGGGCCGTCGTCGCTCACTCAGCGACCGCGATGCGGAGCCCAACAACAGCGGTCTGAGGCACGCAGGACGAAGGGTTGCAGACAGCGAACTGGACCCGAGCGCTCACGGGGTGTTCGCCAGCCGCGCCAGGCGTGAAGGGAACATCAAAGTCAGCGCCCTCATCCGCGAACGCACGTGCGTCGGTCTTCTCAAGGGCCGTCTTTGGGACCTGAAGGCCATCCGCGTGACTAACGGTGATGGCGAAGGGGAAGTCTTGGTTGAGGTGCCACTCGCCTTGCCCTTCCAAATGAAGCGCAAACTGGCCGAGTTCGCCGGCGGAGTAGCCTTCCTGCGGACTCAGCTCCACGACGTACGATTCGGTCTCCGCGCGGGGCGCAGCGGACTCATCGACGGCGGCGGCTTCCGGCTCGGGAGCCTCAGCCTCCGGCGTTTCGTCGGGAGCTTCGCTCGGCGCCTCCGCCGTTGGCTCAGGCTCGGGGTCCGCGGCCTCGGAACCACAGGCGCCGAGGGGTGCGGAGAGAATGAGGGCAAAGAGGACCAGCCAGGTTTGTTCTCGCATAAAGCGCAGTCTACCAGGACGCATCCGGAGCGCGAGCGCCTTTTCGTCGTGGCAAAGGGGCCATTCTTGGCGGGCTAACGGCTCGGCACCACCCGCGACCGAGATTCGGTGCTTGTGGCACCGCCCGGGACGACCTCCCTCGGCGCGATAGCGGGTTGCGCGATCGTTTCAGCGCTCTCGCCGTGCACCACCAGACGTGGCCGAAGCAATGGGTTTCCAGCGCCCGGCGTCGCGATGCGCCAGCCCGGCGAATCCCCTCGGGCGCGCACGGCAAGGTACACAACCTCATCCGCGGCCTGTGCCATTGCGCTGACATCGACGCGAAAGCGGCTTTGCCAAACGCTCCGCCGCGCGTGCCGCTCGAAGCGTGCGCCGGGGAGGCGGCGAACGTCGATGGACTCGAAAGCGGTGACATCCCAGACCTCTAACGTTTGCGGCGCACCGTAGGTCGTGTCTTCGCTGGGCTGGAGTTCCAGGACGGCGGTGGCGACCTCCTCCGGATGGAGCCGAAAGGCCAGGTAGAGGGTCGCGCCGCTCTCCCCGCCGAGTGGCACCTCGTCGGCCTGCTCCCCGTCGCTTGTTCCCCACACCAACGACGAGACCTCATAGGCGATTGGTAGCTCTGCATCTTCGTCGACGATGACCAGCTCTTCTTCATCACCCGCCGGCGCGGGCTCGCAGGTGCCGCTGAGCCCGCAGACCCGGCCGCTGCCGCACCGGTCGGGCTGACAAACGGTGCCGCCACAGGCGGTGAGCACACTGGCGACAAGGAAGGCTCGGATCACAGGTTCTGGTACCACGCGAAACCGGCGAGCCCAATATGGATTTGCCCATTGCGGTACTGCTCGTGCATCCTGGGGGCGTGCGTCGCACTCGTCGAATCGGCCGCTATCATCTTACCGACCGCGTGGCGTTCGGCGGAATGGCGGAGGTATTCCGTGGGTTTACCTTCGACCAAGAAGGCGTGCGCTATGACGTTGCTATCAAAAAGCTGCTCCCGCACTACGTCGAGGACACCCATTTCGTCACCATGCTGACGGACGAATATCGCCTGGTCAGCCGCCTCCACCACCCGAACATCGCCCGCGTATACGAGCTCGTCGACATCGACAAACAGCTGCTCATCGCCATGGAATACGTCGACGGCAAGGATCTGCGCTCGACGGTGGAAAAGGCGCGTAAGGCCAGGCAGGCGATGACCTTTGCGGACATCGCGTATGTGATGGCTCGCGCCCTCGACGGTCTCCACCACGCGCACAACGCGTGCGACGACTCCGGTCAAAAACTAGGCGTGGTCCACCGTGACATCAGCCCATCCAACGTGCTCATTGGGTACGACGGGGACGTAAAGATCTGCGACTTCGGCATCGCCAAGGCAAAGCTCAATCGCGTTCAAACCCAGGCCGGAATCATCAAAGGCAAGGTCAAGTACATGTCACCGGAGCAGGCTTTCGGCGACCCACTCGACCATCGAAGCGATGTCTTCAGCGCCGGGAGCGTTCTCTACGAGCTGTGCACGGGCAAGGCGCCGTTCAAAGCGCGCTCGGAACTCGACCTCATCTTCGCCGTGCGCGACGCCCGCTTTCCGGATCCGCGCAACCTGAACCCCGCCATTCCGCAGGTCATGGTCGACATCATGTCGCGCGCTATGGTCAAAGATCGGGAGGGACGTTTTCAAACGGCCCTCGAGTTCCGCGACAGCCTTATCCGATTTCTGCGAAAATTCGCCCCGAAGTATCGCCGAACTCGCCTCGCCCGCTTCATGAAGCACATCTGGCAGAACGAGATCGACGCAGACCTTCGAATGCTCGAAGACTGCGTCATCGACTTCTCCGACGACGCTGGTGAGTACGGAAACAACCTCCTTGCCGAAGACCTGCCGGCGGACGCCCCCTACGCCACCTTCTCGCCGTCGCCCACGGGAGGCCAAAACCCCCTTGAAGGCCGGCGACGAACAACGCGCAAACTCAACTAATACGCTGCGCCGCGCGAAACCCGTTGCCCAATAACGCACCTGCCCTAGAGTTCCAGAATGAGAGCCAGCGCTATGGGACTCCTTTTTGTTGTTGCATGCGGCGGGTCCTCCGTGACCGCACCTGCAGTGGCTGGTCCGCTCCCAACGGAGCTTGAGACCGTCTACGAAAACGGGGCCGACTTCGTGGACGACCCGGAGATACTCGAGGGCCGGTGGCGTGATGATTGGTCGGAGGAGCTCGACACACGGGTTCGGACCGCGGACATCATCGCCATCGTCGACGTCCCCACGGTGCGAACGGACATCGATCCAGAAGGACGAACGACTTTCCGTCTCAACAGCGTCGTCGACGACTCCATCCTCGGCGAGGGCGCTGGTGAAATTGCCCTTGAATCTCACCAAGGTGAGCTTGGATTCGCTGGAATTCGCTCCAATGAGCGACGCATTCAGAGCCAACCGATGGTGCTCTTCCTTCGTTGGGCCGCCGACGAGAACGGACAAAACGGGGCGCGTTGGCACCTTTCGCCAGCAACGGACGGGGTGGTCTCGAGGGTTCGTTACCTCGCGGAGCGACGGCGTGGGGTCGAACGCGAAGGCCGTCCGGCGCGAGTCATCGTCCACGAGAACTAGCGGCGATATTCGGCTCTTGCAGCGGGAGACAGCCTCTCGTCCGCGAGACCGAACTCACGCAGCTCTCGCCGGAGGCTATACGACGTTTTCCATTTGCTTCTAAGATGCCGGGGATTTTCCTCCGTCTCTGTAGCCAATGGTACGAAAAAGAAAGCGCCTGCCTGGTGAATCCCTGAGAAGACGAGCCATGCTCGTCGCTGTTCTTGCGCTCAGCGCTTGCGACTCCACGGTGCCAGCAGATGACTCGACCGGGGATCCCCCCCCGGATGACGTGGGCAACGACGGCTTCTTCTCCACCGACACATCGGATGCAGCAGCGCAAGACGCCGGAGCGCAAGACGCCGGAGCTCAAGACGCCGGGGCGCAAGACGCCGGAGCGCAAGACGCGCCCCCCGAGTGGCGCTCCGTCCTCTACCCCGAAGACTGGACGCCCGACTTCACGGCGCCCGATGGCGCGTTCCTCCATGACTTTTCGTACGCCGGCGCCTTCAGCGGCGGCCCCTTGCCCGAAGGTTCAGCGTTGCGTTTCGACGTCCGCGAGTTCGGCGCTGACCCGACCGGGCGAGACGACTCAGGACCGGCCATCCAAGGAGCCATCGACGCGGCGTCCGCCGAGGGAGGCGTCGTCTGGGTTCCGGCGGGTACGTATCAGGTCACAGGAAAGCTCCGCGTCGATGCATCTCATGTGATCATTCGTGGTGCGGGGCCCTCGTCGCGGGTGCACTTCACCCAAAGCGAAGGGATGACCAACCGTGCGCATCTGCTCTTCGCCGGTCGAGGGGACGAAGGGAATCAAACCCGTCTCGTCAACGACGCACCCGTGCGAGGCACTTTTGTGGAGGTGGAGAGCACAGAAGGACTCGAAGTGGGAGACCAGGTCGCCATCGGCTTTGTCATCACGCCCGGCTTCATCGAACGCCACGGCATGACGGGCACGTGGGTCTCCTTCAACGACCAATACAAGCACTTCTATCGGCGCAGCGTTGTTCGCATCGACGAAGACAGCCGGCGCGTACACCTCGATGTGCCCCTGCGTGATGATGTCCTCGTGAGCGACGGCGCGGAGCTTCGCGTTCTGCGTGGCCTCATCCATGACGTGGGTCTGGAGAACATCGCGTTGAGCAATGCGGCGTCGCAGGAGGCCGCCGAATCCGTCGACCGGACGCACATCGTTCGCATGGAGTGGGTCGTCGACTCGTGGATTCGTTCCCTCACCTCCTTTGCCGGCCCGAATGGCTCGGACGAGCAGCACCTCCTCAGCGGGGGCGTCAAAGTTCTCAACAGCCACCGGGTTACGGTGCGCGAGAGTGAGCTTCAGCTCGCACAAAACCGCGGCGGCGGTGGCAACGGCTATCTCTTTGAGGTGTCGATGAGCAATGAGGTGCTCTTCGCCGACGACGTCGCTCGGCGCGGCCGTCACAACTTCATTCAGAACTGGGACTTCGGAACGTCCGGCGTGGTCTGGCTCCGATGCCAGTCCCTCGATGGTGTCGCGATCAACTCTGGCATCGCCCTCGTCGGACTGAGCGAGTTTCACCACTCCCTCGCCACCGCCAACCTCATCGACAGCAACTACGCGACGGACGGGTGGAGCGCGGTGAACCGCGGAGACTACTCGAGTGGCGCGGGGTTGAGCGCGAAAGAGAACGTCTTTTGGAACCACCGCGGGGGCCGTCTGCAGAGCTTTCAATTTGGGCTCGGCTTCATCATCGGCACACAAGATGTCGACGTCCGCACGGAACTGGGGCGTAGCTTCTTCGGCGAAGACCAGCAGAGCGCGCCGCAGGACTATGTCGAGGGCGTTGGCGCTGGAGGGTCACTGACGCCCGCCTCCCTCTACGAGGACCAGCTCCGCCGTCGCCTGTCTCGTTGAGCCTACAAGCGCTCTTCGAGGGACTCAAAGGAGACCGGCGTCATCACACCCTGCTGCCGGTTCTCCCAGAGCTGAACCAAGTCCGCGGAGAGCGGCGCTTCGTATTCCACCTCGTGGCCTGCCGGGTGACCGATGCTTAGGCGGTGCGCGTGGAGCGCTTGCCGCGGGTGTCCAAGTCGCTCCAAGAGCTCCTGACTGCGGTCTCCGCCGATGGCCTGGAGGAACGTCTCAGGGCCGCCCGGACCATAGAGCTTGTCGCCGACGATGGGGTGACCGATACCCGCCAAATGAACGCGGAGCTGGTGCTGGCGGCCCGTTCGCGGGTGCAGCTCGACGAGGGTGGAGCTCTCCGCCCTTCCCCGCACAACGTAATGCGTCTGCGCTTTGAGACCGTCCTCACGCAGCTCCATCATGATGTGCAGCCCTTCTTCCACGGGCGCCATGGACTGGACCATCATGCCCTCGTCCTCTTCCATCACCCCCTCGACGATGGCGAGGTAGGTCTTCTGAACGTTCCGTCGTTCAAACTGCTTCTTGAGCACAATCTCCGCGTCGCGGTCCCAGCCACAAATCACCAGGCCGCTCGTCTCGCGGTCGAGGCGATGAGCGAACTGCGGGGAGCGATGAGGATACTCCGTGAGCAGAAGGAAACTGAGCGTGTGCTTGTAGTACGTCGCCGTCGGATGCATCGGTAGACCCGGCGGCTTGTCGATCACCAGCACCTGGCCGTCGTCGTGAATCACGCCAAAATAGAGCGGTACCTTGGGCTCATCCATCGGCGGGCGCACGATCCACACGACCTCGCCGGCCTTCACCCTCTGACTTGGGCGCCTCGGAGTTCCATCCGCGCGAAACGCACAGGTTTTCACGACACGATTGGCCCGTGTCCGCGAAAGGCGCGGGATTCGGTTCTGAATGAAGCGGTCGAGGCGCATCCCGGCGTGTTCCCGAGCCACGGAGAACTGCATCACGATGGAGTCCGGGTCACATCCCGGAGGCGGAGGCGGTGGGGCCTTCATCGGACACTCGAGCGCTCTTGCCTCTCCATGAACGTACTCGCTACCACCGTGGCGGATTCGCCGCAAACGGGCCCACCCGCCTATTCCGGTCCATACTCGCGCCCGTGGCGAATGAGCCAAAGCGAAGTGCGTCCAACGACTCCGGCTGGAGCGGCCTTTTGGTGGGTCTACTGGGCGTTGCGGCGTGCGCTTTGGGCGGGCCGCGTCTCTCGGACACCCAAGTGGCCCGGCAGGCCACGGCCCACGTGCCAACGCTTCGCGTGACCGGCGCCGGTCGCCCCATCATGGACGCCCGCGTCGAGTGGCAGGACGAAGCGCTGCTGAGCGACCAGGACGGCCTTGTGCCTTGGTCACCGGAGTCCCCTGCCCGCGTCAGCGCGACCGGCTGGGCGCGGGCCTTCGCCGAGGCAGGGGTCACAGACGTTGAACTTGTGCGACCTGCGACGCTCGCCGGACACGTCGTGGACACCAGCGGCATCCCCGTCGAGTGCGATATCCAAGCGTGGAACATCAACGAGGATGGGGAGGTCATCGACGAAGTCGGCCACGTGACACAGACCAACACCTCAGGCGCGTTCTCCCTCTCCGAGGTGGCCCCCGGCTCCGTTCGCGTGGTGGCTCGGGCCGCGGGCTTCGCCACGGAGAGCGTCGTCGCCGACGTCGGACGCGCAAACCTCCGCCTCGTTCTCACGCCCGCAGGCACCCTCGCGGGCGTTGTCCGCGATGCGGCTGGGCAGCCCGCCCGAGGCGCCACGGTGGTCCTCGCGGGCAGCGGCGTATGGCCCCCGCGCGAGTACCAGAGCGACGATGATGGTCGATACCGCATCGATGATGTGGCGCCGGGCGTTTACGAGCTGTGGGCGCGCGCGACCCACGAGCGCTCTCCACCCCGCTCCGGCATCACGCTGGAAGCCGGCGACGCGCTTTTCGTTCCGCTGCAAATGGTCCCAGGCGATCACGTCGAGGGCATCGTCGTGAACGCCGAAGGTGCGCCCATCGCCGGCGCAGAAGTCCTCGTAGTGGACGGCGGCCTCGCCCTCGCCCCGATCCGCGTCACGACGGGTGCCGACGGACGCTTTCACATCGAGCCACTTTTGCCCGTGGCCTACGAACGTTCCTACTTGGCGCAGGCGACAGGCTACCTGCCGGGCCAGACGGGCGCCGCAGGCTCGAGCGATGAACTTCGCATCGTCCTCGAACCCGGAGCGACCCTGCGTGGCCGTGTTGTGGATGAGCGCGGCCGCCCTGTTGCCGGCGCCCTCGTCCAGTGGCTCATGAACCGGCGACCTAGCCCCGCCGCCCCCGGAAACGACCTCGGCGTGACCACCGGGCCCGTGCCCCCGATTCCTTTCGCCGACTCCCCGCCCGTCGCCGTTGGCTTCGGCGACAGCACCAGCGACGAGAACGGGGAGTTCGTCATCGCAGGAGTCCAAGCCGGCGCCGGTGAGATTCTCGCGTCCCACGGCGATTTCGCCCCCTCGGCGCGCGAAGCAACGGACCTCCTCCCCGGCACTACCATCGAAGGCATCACGCTCATTCTTCGCGAAGGCGGGGTCCTCGAAGGTCGCCTCGTCGATGCCCGTGGGTTTCCTGTTCGTTTCGTCCCCGTCGAGGTCATGAGCGACGAGGTGGGCACGCCGGCGAGCCGCGTCAGCGCCGAAGATGGTTCGTTCTCTTTCCGCGGCCTGCTCGGTACCGTCACCATCAGCGCGCGCCCCTACGACGCGCCGGCGGTTAGCCAGACGGTGTTCATCCAAGCCGGCGACCGCCGCGAAATACAGCTCGTCCTGGAAGAAGCCTTGTCGGAACTGAGCGGGCGTGTTCTTGATGAACGCGGCTTCCCCGTCGGCGGGACGGAACTCGTGGTCGAGAGCGCAGCGGTAGGAACCTCATTTCAGCGCATCGCGGTGAGCGCCGAGGATGGCACCTTCTCCTTCATCGCGCTGCCGGCGCCGCCCTACACACTCCGGCTGGATCATCCCGACTACGCGCTCTCCGAGACGCACGTCTCCGCCGACCACCGCAGCCAAACTGAGCTCGCCCTCACGCTGCGCCCGGGGAGTGACGTTGTGGGCGTGGTGAACGACGAGTGGAGCGGGGGCCCCGTCGTTGGCGCGCAAGTTTCACTCACCCGAGAGCTGGACACAGCGCAGGACAACGGCGACGGAGAATACCTGGCAACGACGGACGCCTCCGGCCGCTATCGCATCGGCCGGGTCTTGGCAGGCTCCTACCTGCTTCATGTCGAGTTTGACGCACGTGAAGCGGACACGGACCTTGAGGTCCTTGGCTCCCTCGTGCGCGTCCCTGCCCTGGAACTCCCTGCCGCCGGCGGCCTCGCGTTGACCGTCGTCGACGCACTCGGGGACCGCGCTCCGGAAGCGCAGGTCTTTGTGGACGGTGCGCCGGCGGGAGTCACCGACGCCCAGGGCGAGCTCGAACTACGCGGGATCCCGCCGGGACTCCATCAGCTCAACATCTCCCACCCCGACGCCGGCGACGCGAGTCCGGGTCGTGTTCGTGTCCTTGAGGCGGAGCGAAGCGAGCTCCGCGTGATGTTGCCTGCCCGCGTCGCCCTCGGCACCGCCGTCAGCGCTGAACGAGAGCCGACGAGCCGGCAAGGAGTGGCTATTCGCGTGGAGCGCAGAGGCGAAGACGTCGTGATCACCGCCGTCGCCGCCGGTTCCCGGGCCGCCCGCGCTGGCCTCCGGACCGGCGACCTCCTGCTCAGGCTCGACGGCGAAGACGTCCTCTCCGCAGGCACGGCACGCTCGGTTCTCCGCGGAAGCGAGGGGAGTGTCCGCGTTGAAGTAGGCCGCGGGCGACGCCGAGTTCGGCGAACCGTGGAGCGCGAGTCGTACTCACTTCCTTAGGCGCTGTCTCTCGCCGAGGTGTCGGGTCAGGGCCGGTGCTATGGAAAAAGTACCAGGCGGACTCTGGCGAAGTCACCGGCGAGTTTCCCACAACACTGAGCGGCCGCTGGATGAACGATCTGGTCCGTGAGCCCAGCTCCCCGCATGCTCTTATTTCCTCGCTCATTGGTCGGACGATGCCTCGCTTCAGACCACGGGCGACGCCGTCTGAGACTGCCAGCGGCCCGACGCCTGAAGCGCCTCACCCCGAATCTCCATACCTTCCAGGTGAGCAAGAAGCGAAAGTCGCGCCAAGGGATAAAGCGCCTTTGGCACGTCGGCGTAGACCCTAGGCAGAAGCTCGTCGACGCTGACCGGCGCCGCAGCGGACATCTCCAAGAGCGCGCTTGCGACTTTCTTGTCTCGCCCTTTTCGGTGTTCACGCGTTCGCCGGCAAAGCGCAGGGCCGTCGAGTACAAGTCCGCCGTGGGCCGGCACTAAACGCTTGAGTCCCAGGTCTTCGAGGCGCTGGAGCTGCCTGAGGTACTCGTTCATGTCACCGTCGCCGGGCTCAACGAGGATCGTGCCGACGCCCGCCACCATGTCGCCTGCGATGAGGAGAGAAGATTCTTCGTCCGCGAAACAGAGGTGACCGCGCGCATGGCCGGGGGTGTGAACGACGCGAAGAGACTTGCCACCGATCTGCAACACCTCCCCGCCGGTGAGATGACGCTCAAACTTGAGCTTCGGGAGGGACTTGGCCGTCTCTTCATGGGCCCAGAGTGGCGCGCCAAGACGCTCGCTGAGGTACGCCGCCCCGCCAACGTGGTCGATGTGATGATGCGTGAGAGCGATGGCCCGGACGGACACGCCCAGGCTCTCGACGGCGGCAACAAGCACGTCGCATTCGCTTTGCTCGCTGGGCGCGGGCTCGATGAGCAATAGTTCGTCGGCGCCGACGAGGAACGCGTTGGTGTGCGTCGCAGGCGGCAAGGTTGGCGTCCGCAGCGGCAGAACACGAATGTCTTCGGCCACCTCCCAGAAGGGTTCAGACCCCGCCGAGTCGTCCCAGCGAAGCGCGCGGCTCGCCTCCGGCGCGAGAGCCAACTCGCCGCGTCGCCAAGCGAGCCTCTGCTCCGCGAGCCCCTCACCGGGACGCCCTTCGCCACGATGCACGACGCGTTCACGCTGGACATCGCCCCGCGCTTCTACGCGAAAGAGCTCAGCCCCCGCCTCCTGCGACCCTTCCGAAAGCAACGGAAGACCCATGAGCTTCCCTCCGTGCGCCTCTTGTCGGACCTGCGAGCCAAGCCGCAGCGCACCGTTCTCCTCAAAAGCGAGGACGTGACGGATCACTCCTTGGACTCATCGGGGTGCGGCACTGGCAGGTGCGCAGACATATCGGGCACCCTCGGCGCCTTCGGTACCGAGGGGATGCCGTGGGAGAGCGCCGGGGCGCGAAAGTCTCGATACATCGACGCGCGAGCGCCCGGAAGAATGGAGGGGGAGCGACCTTCCGTCAGGGACACGGGATCACCGACAATGCGAAGGCACGCCTTCGTTGCAAACTTCAGCGTCTGGAAAACACCTTTGCCTTCGATCGCCACCGCAGGCACCTGGGGGACCCCCTCTGGAATACGAAGCTCTTCGCGAAGCACGTCAAGCGGCAGCGCGGTGTCCAAATCGCGCTTGTTGTACTGGACGACCAAAGGCATGCGGTCCGGGTCATCTCCCTGGAGCCGCAGGTTGTCGTAGAGGTTGTTGATGCTCTCGATGTTCTGCTCGACGCGGCCGTCCTGGCTGTCGACGACGAAGACGACGCCATCAACATGCCGCAACACCAAGCGGCGGGTGTGGTCGAGGGCGATCTGCCCAGGCACCGTGCAGAGATGGAGACGAACGCGATAGCCCCGAAAGTCGCCGAGATGCATCGGGAGAAGATCGAAGAAGAGCGTTCGCTCCGCTTCTGTGGCCAGGGAGATGAGTTTGCCCCGGTGCTCACGCCGGCTCTTCCCGTGGATGTGCTCCAGGTTTGTGGTCTTTCCGCCAAGACCTGGGCCGTAATAAACGATCTTGATGTGCAGCTCGCGCTGGGAGTGATTCACCAAGGGCACTCAATGTGCGTACCGCGTCCTCCGCCAACCCGTCAACGGTCCTCGGGTGTTGGGGTGCGCTTCGCGGGCGGCGCGCCCCTGCAATGTCGGTGTTTTTGCAAAAAAGCCCCTCGCGCGCCTGTTCGCGTGCTTAGGTAGCGTGCGATGCAGAGACTTCTAGTTGGGATGTGCCTTCTGTGGGGCTGCGGTGGGGCTCCTATCCAAGCCAACCACAGCCACTTCGACGCCATTCAGCGTCAGGAAACCCGAATGGACGTGGCAGGAAACGTGGCCTTCGACGCAGAGCGGCCGTGTCCGGAGCGTGTGGCCGCCCAAGGGGAGGCCCGTCGAGCGTCCGATCGCATCTGCGAGGTGGCGGCTCCTATCAACGACGCCGACGCGACTCGACGCTGCCACGATTCTCAGGCGCGAAGCGCGGCTATCGATGCGTCCCTGGGTTCCTGCCAACACTAGAGCGTTGAGCAGCTCCCTGCTGACGCTTACTCTTCCTCTTGCTCCCAAGGCTCTGGCTCCGGCGCAGGGAGCTCGGCTGTGCGTGGAACGATAGCCACGCCGAGGAGCGCTCCCGCCCCTTCGAACGCGAGGCGCGTCGGCTCCGTTGGGAGGTCTCGCACGGACACTTGGTGCGCCTCTTCGGACAACGCGAATACCTGTTCGCCGACCCAAAGACGACCCGGCCCCTCTACCCAGAAAACGGCTTGGTGGTCCGGTGCCTCCGCTTCGATGGACGCTTCGGCTTCGAGCGCGCAGCGGCTCTCGGTGCAAGTCCAGCCCTCCCCCGAGCTTCGGCGTCCGGGACCCGCGAGGAGCCGAACCCCTTGAGGCATCGGCTCGGGCGTCCCCAGCCATCGAGCGATAAGCGCAGGAGCGCGGCTGTCGTGTTGCTCCACCAAGAGCTCGGCTTCGAGGGTCCGCGCCCCGAGGTACCGCTCGGCGGCGAAACGTTGCGCCACTTCGCTTCGGACGGCCCCGGACGAAAACCCACGTAGAGCCTCGAGCGCGCTGATGCGCAGGTTGACCTCATCCAAGGCAGCCAGCAGCGCCGCCCGCGCGTTCCGGTCGTTCTGCGACGCTCCAAGAGCTGCCACGGCCCGCCTTCGTTCATCCTCCGAGGCGGCCTCATCGCCCACGATCTCGATGAGGGCTTCCACGACCACGCGGCCGCGTTCCGCCACGGCCAAGGCCGCGCGCCGGCGCCAGGCGCCGTCGGTGTCCGCGTCTGCGCACATATCCGCGACGCGGCTCAGCGCGGCGCTGTCCCCAAGCGAGGCGGAAGCAAGGAGCGCCTCGTCGCGTACGCCCGGGTCTTCGCCTTCGCGGTCCATGCGAAGAAGCGTCGCAAGCGCGGGCTCATAGCCGCTCACCCCGAGGAGGCGTGCCGCCGCTTTCCGAACCTCTGTCCGCTCTGAACCCAAAAGCAGCTGCAGCGCGGCGCCGTCCGATTCCCCAAGCTCCGCCTGCGCCAAGGCCGCCGGCCAGGCGCCGTCGTCTCCCAGAGACATCGCCTCCACCTCGGGAATCGACGACGCAAACGTCCGAAGAGCTCCTCGGAGTCGATCCGCCACTTCGGGTTCGGTGTCGAGGATATTCTGGCGCTCGCCGGGGTCCGCCTCAAGGTCGTAGAGCTGGCATGCGCTGCGCGGACCGCAGATGAGCTTGTATTGCGAATCCGCAGCCATCCGCTCCTCGCCCACATCCGCAAACGCGTAAGCCGGCGCCTGTGCGTCGTCATGGAGCAGCAGGCCCCCGAGGTCATCTCCACGCATTCGCGCGTCCAGGGGGATACCAAGGGCGCTCAGCACCGTCGTCGCGATGTCCACGAGCTCCACCGGCGCAGACACGCGACGCGGCTCCAGCCCCTCGGCATTCCAGATCAAGGGAACGGCGACCTGTTCTTCGTAGAGAGTCGTCCCGTGGTGGTAACCGCCGTGCTCCCCGAACTCTTCACCGTGATCGGCGGTGATCACCACGACACCGTTCGGCCGCTCCTCTCGAAACGTACGTACCAAGTCGCCGATGGCCGCATCCGCCGCAGCGACTTCACCATCGTAGCGCTGCCTCGCGGACTCTCCGCGCCGAAACTCGTCCGGCGGGTCATAGGGCTCGTGAGGCTCGAAGAGATGCACCCATGCGAAGACCCGCCGTTCGGTGCCGCCCTCCAGCTCGTCGAGGTAGCGTCTGAGCTGTGCGACGCGGGCCGCCGCGGGCGCGAACATGGTCTTTCGGTACTCGAAGTCGAAACCGTCCGAGGCGAGGGTCCCAAAGCGGGCGGCGTCGACAAAAAAGATAGCCGGCGGGTAAAAAGCCGCCGTGCGATAGCCATAGTCACGAAGCAGCCCCGCCAAAGACGGATGCTCCCTCGCGTCGCCTGGCAACGCCATCACTGGCCGGACAAACTTGCCCGTGAGCAAGCTTGAAAGCGCATAGGACGTGTGCGGTGTCGGCGTGTACGCGCGTTCAAACACGACGCCGCGGTCGGCAAGCTGGGCGAGGTTCGGCATGCGCACGGAGGTCACGGCGTCGGCGCGCAGGGCGTCCACGCTGATGAGCAACACGTCACGCTCACGCCAGTCTGGGCCAGGCGCCGCTTCACCACGAAGCGCGAGCGCGTCGCTCGTCGCCGGCTCCACGCGCGGCTCTTCCGGCGTCGCCGCAGGGAAGCGCATTAACACCTTTCCAGTGAGCGCCGCGTAACGCTCCGCGACGAAACGGCCGTTGCCTGTGCGTCCGAACGCCACGACCGCCGTCAGAGCGAGCGTCGACAGTCCAACGCCGAGCAGAAGCGCCGTCGAACGAGCAACCCACGGCCCCGAATCGCCGGCGAAGCTCGCCGCGCAATACAGCGCGAGGGCCGCGAGAACGAGCGCCAGGTGAAACCCTGGATAGAGCCGGTGGAGCACCCACGCGTCCGCGGCCAAGAGCGCCGTCGCCGTGAGAAACAGCGGCGCGAGACGGAACTCCCAGGTTCCTTCTTGCCAGCGAATCAACAGCCTTCGAATCGCCCAACCGCAGAAGAGCGCGGCACCAAGAGCGACGACGATTCGGTAGGACTCCACCCGTCGACCGCCGGCGCTCTCCCAAGCGAGCACCCCGAAGACGACTCCCCCGGCGACCCCGCCGATGGCGGCTCTCGTCGTGTGCTTGAGAATGAACTGCGCGCTGGCTCGCCCCACCAGGTGGCCAGCGAACACAAGTCCAACCCAGCAAGCGAGGGCGCTGGCGGAGTAGAGCAAAAGCTCGCCCCGACCTAAGAACTGGTCGTAGGCACGAAAGAATGTGAGGGCGACCTCAGTGAGCGCGGCGAAGACACCAACGCCGACGACGGTCCACACGCGAGGACGCTGTGAAGCGCCTGCCACCAGACGCTACTTCCAGCGAACGTCCGACACTTCGTAGGTACGAAGGCCGCCCGGCGCTCGCACCTTTACCTCATCGCCCACTTCTTTACCGATGAGCGCCCGCGCGACGGGTGCCGTAATCGATATCGTTCCAGCCTCGACGTCCGCCTCATCGGCGCCCACGAGGCGGTAGGTGACAGCCTTGCCGCTATCGATGTCTTCGAGCTCGACGATGGCGCCGAACTTCACGCGGTCGCCGCCAAGCATGCTCGAGTCGATGACCTCCGCACGGGAGATCTTGTCCTCGATGTCCGACATGCGGGCGACGGTCATGCCCTGCTTTTCTTTCGCCGCGTGGTACTCGGCGTTCTCTTTGAGATCGCCGTGTTCGATGGCGATACCGATTTCCACCGAGATCTTCGGCATCTCCGCTTTGAGTCGCTCAAGTTCCTGCTTGAGAGCCTCAAAACCCTCGGGTGTCATCGGTGCGCGTTCCATCCCGCTGTCCTAATGCCTCATTGGCGTTTCGTCCAGGCTCGGAGCCGGCGCCTCGCGTCTCAGGCGTGGTACTCCTGAATGGACTTCACCTGAATCGCCTGCTCTCCGCGCGCTTGGCGAGCTTCCACCGCAGCGACCGTCGCCGTCGCCGCAGCGATCGTCGTGAAATATGGGATTCCGCTCAAGAGCGTCTGGCGTCGAAGGGAGCGGCTGTCGCGAATCGCGGCCGCGCCCTCGCTCGTGTTGATGACCAGCGCGATGTCCTTGTTTCGCAAACGGTCCAGCACGTTCGGGCGCGCCTCCATGGCTTTGTTGACGACCTCGGCCTTCACGCCGGAGCGGGCCAGCGCCTCTTGGGTCCCGTCCGTGGCCAAAAGATCGTAGCCGAGTGCCGCGAGTCGGCGACCAATGTCGCAGGCCGTCTGCTTGTCTTGCTTGCGAACGCTGATGAAGACCGTACCGCTCCGCGGGATAGCCTGAAACGAAGCCGTAAGCGCTTTCTCGAAGGCCTCGTGGAACGTCGGCGCGATGCCCATCACCTCGCCCGTGGAACGCATCTCTGGTCCAAGAATCGTGTCGACGCCGGGGAACTTCGCAAAGGGGAACACGGACTCTTTCACCGCGACGTGTTCGATAGGAATCTCGTCGGGGATACCGAGCTCATCCAGCGTCTGGCCGGCCATGACCTTCGCCGCGACCTGCGCCAACGGGACGCCGGTCGCCTTCGAGATGAAGGGGACCGTTCGCGAAGCGCGCGGGTTTACTTCGATGACGAACACAGCGCTCCCGCGGACCGCGAACTGCACGTTCATCAGCCCGACGACGCCGAGTTCAAGCGCCAAGGCGCGCGTGGAAGAGCGGATATTTGAGAGCACATCTGGCGGAAGCGCGTGGGCGGGCAACACCATCGACGAGTCACCGCTGTGGACACCCGCCTCTTCGATGTGCTGCATGATTCCGCCAATGCAGACGCGGGTTCCGTCGGATATGGCGTCGACGTCCACTTCGATGGCGTCCTTGAGGAACTCGTCGACGAGGATGGTCTGGGTCTCGGCACCGACAACCGCTTCCAACGCTCGATGCATGTAGTCCGCGAGGTCGCCCCGCGAGTGCACGATTTCCATAGCGCGACCGCCGAGGACGTAGCTGGGACGCACAACCACGGGAAAGCCAATGCGCTCCGCAACTTCGAAGGCGTCGCTGACGCCGAGGGCGATGCCGCCGGCGGGTCGTAGAAGACCAAGCTTCTCGAGGATCACGTCGAAACGCTCGCGGTCTTCCGCCCGGTCGATGGCGTCGGCGGAGGTTCCGATGATCGGCACGCCGGCACGATGAAGCGCGACGGCGAGCTTGAGTGGGGTCTGGCCGCCGTACTGAACGAGAACACCGCTGGGCTTCTCTTCTTCGACAATCGCCATGACGTTTTCGAAGGTCAGGGGCTCAAAGTAGAGACGGTCCGATGTGTCGTAGTCCGTGCTGACGGTCTCTGGGTTGCAGTTGACCATGATGGTCTCGTACCCGAGCTCTTTGAGCGCGTAGGACGCATGCACGCAGCAGTAGTCGAACTCGATTCCCTGGCCGATGCGGTTGGGCCCACCGCCCAGAATCATGATCTTCTTGTTGTCAGTGGTGTCCGTCTCGGATGCGCCGCCGTAGGTCGAGTAGAGGTAAGGCGTATGCGCCTCAAACTCCGCCGCGCAGGTATCGACGCGTGCGAAGTTCGCCTGAATGTTCGCGCTTCGTCGAAGCTCGCGTACCGCTTCGGTGGTCTGGCCAGTCAGGCGCCCGATGGTGCCATCGGAGAAGCCCATCTTCTTCGCCGCCATCAGGCGGGCAGCATCCGTGCCTTCTGCTGCTAGCTCCTTCTCCATCTCCACAAGCTGCGCAAACTGGTCGAGGAACCAAGGATCGATGCGCGTCGCTTGGTGGAGCTCTTCCGGCGTGAGACCTGCACGCAGGCCATCGAACACCGACCAGAGCCGGTCGGCGAGTGGCGTCTGCACGAGCTGACGAATCGCCTCGCGAGCCTCTTCGTCCGTCGCCGCCGGCACATCTTCGGAGGGCTTCGCGCTCGCGGGCATCGCCTCGCCGTCGTCTTGAAGCCGGCGTACCTGCCCCGCCAGTTCGCGGTAGTCCACTTCGTCGCGCCGCGTGTCGAGTCCGTCGCGGCCAATCTCCAGCGAGCGGGCAGCTTTCTGAAACGACTCCTTGAACGTCCGGCCGATGGCCATGGCTTCGCCGACGGACTTCATCTGTGTGGTCAGGCGAGGGTCCGCGCCGGCGAACTTCTCAAACGCAAAGCGAGGCCACTTCGTCACCACGTAGTCGATGGTCGGCTCGAAGGCCGCGCTCGTTCCGGTAATGTCGTTCTTCAGCTCGTCGAGGGTGTAGCCAACGGCGAGCTTCGCCGCGATCTTCGCGATGGGATAGCCCGTCGCCTTCGATGCCAGCGCAGAGCTTCGGGACACGCGTGGGTTCATCTCAATGACGATGAGACGTCCAGTCGCTGGGTCCACGGAGAACTGAATATTCGATCCGCCGGTGTCGACGCCGATCTCTCGAATGATGGCACCGGCGGCATCGCGCATTCGCTGATACTCACGGTCCGTAAGCGTCATCGCCGGTGCGACGGTGACGGAGTCACCCGTATGAACGCCCATCGGGTCGATGTTCTCGATGGTGCAGATCACGACGAAGTTGTCCGCCTTGTCGCGGATGACCTCGAGCTCGTATTCCTTCCACCCGAGGAGCGACTCTTCGACGAGACATTCATGCACGGGGCTCTGGGAGAACGCCCAGCGAATCGCCCGAGCGAACTCTTCATCGTTGTAGGCAACGCCGCCGCCGCTGCCGCCCATCGTCAGCGAGGGGCGAAGAATGATGGGGAACCCAATCTTCTTGGCCGCTTCGTTGGCTTCCTCGATGGTTCGGCATGTGTACGCGCGAGCGCTATCGAGACCAATCTTGTCCATCGCCGCCTTGAAGAGCTCACGCTCCTCCGCTTTGCGAATCGCTCCGACGGTGGCGCCGATGAGCTCACATCCGTACTTCTCGAGTACGCCGTTCGCGTCGAGAGCCAGAGCCAAGTTGAGCGCCGTCTGACCCCCCAACGTCGGCAACACCGCATCGGGTCGCTCCCGCTCGATGATCGCTTCGACGACTTCCGGAACCAAAGGCTCCACATAAGTGCGGTCGGCGAACTCGGGGTCCGTCATGATGGTGGCTGGGTTCGAGTTGACGAGGATGACCTCGTACCCCTCTTCCCGGAGCGCCTTCGCGCCCTGGGTTCCAGAATAGTCAAACTCGCAGGCCTGTCCGATTACGATCGGGCCTGAACCAATAAGGAGGATCTTCCGAAGGTCGTCGCGGCGCGGCATGGTATCGAGGGCTCGGGTATCAGAGCCACTCACGACTGGCAAGGTGGGCCACGTCGAAGAGGCGCCCCACCGGGTGGCTCCAGCCCGAAAACAAAGGGCTTTTCGCCACTCCCCTTAGGATCGGACGATCGCCGCCGCGAGCGGGCCGCTCACCTCCACACGACGCGAGGTCTCGCCCGTGAGGAAGATACGAATCAACAAGTCCGGCGCTCCCAGTTCCTCGACAAAGGCCGCTCCCCACTCGACGAGACGGACATGGTCGTCGCTCTCGAGGCCAAGGTCCTCCAGTGGATCACCGGGCGTGAGTCGGTAGAGGTCGGCATGAAGCAGCGGGGGCTCCGACTCGGGGTAGTCGTGCACCAGCGCGAACGTGGGGCTCGTGACGGGCAAATCATCGGGAACGCCAAGTGCGTACGCGATCGCTCGCGAAAAGAACGTCTTCCCCGCGCCGAGGTCGCCTTCGAGGATCACGAGATGCCCTGGCTCAAGGAGCGCCGCGACGCGTGACGCGAACGCCAGCATCTCCGCCTCACTCTGCACGCTCAAACTCTGTGACTCAGATTCCACGGGCGCGGACCATAGCCGTCAGGCGGCGGCCAAGCTAGCATCGCGCGTCGTGCCTCGTTTCCTCTCCCTCGCCACGTGTGCCGTGGCTCTAAGCGCAGCCTTCGCGAGGGCTCAGCCTCCGGAGGAGCCCTTCGCCTACGACCTTCGTGCCGAACTCGTTCCGTCGGAGCACCTGGTGCGAGGCGAAGGCACCATCCAATGGACCAACACGTCGTCGGTGTCCGTCGGCAGCTTGACGTTCCACCTCTACCTGAACGCGTTCGCCGACGACCAGAGCGTGTTCATGCGCGAATCCGGCGGGCAGCTGCGCGGCGACACATTCCAGGGCAACGGCTCCATCGAGGTTGAGGCGCTTCATATTGGCACGACGGACCTCCTCACCACCGCCGAGACGGAGCTCGTCCCGGGTGACCGCACACAGCTTCGCGTCACTTTGCCAGCGCCCGTTGAGCCCGGCGTGAGCATCACCCTGGAGACTCGTTTCACGTCTCGTTTGCCACCCGTCTTCGCTCGAAGCGGATACGCGGGCGATTTCCACATGGTCGCGCAGTGGTTTCCAAAGCTCGCTCGCCTTGAACCGGATGGGACCTGGGCGTCGTTCCCTTATCACGCCCATGGTGAGTTCTACGCGGACTTCGCTACCTACGAGCTTGAGGTCCGCACGCCCCGTGGCTGGCGCGTCGGCGCCACTGGAAGCGCGGCGCCGCCCGAAGAAGACGGCGACTCCCTCGTTCACCGCTTTGTCGCCGAGCGCGTCCACGACACCGCCTTCGCCGCCGCACCGTGGTTCGAAGAAGCCGTGACCACCTGGGAGCTCGCAGGTCACACGGTCCACGTCCGCGCTCTTTCTCCCCCGGGCTACGAGAGCGCCGTCGCTCGGCACCTTCTCATCACGGAAGCCGCAATACGACGCTATGGGCGCCTCTTCGGACACTATCCCTACGACAGCCTCACGATCATCGTGCCTCCCGCCGACGCTCCAGGCGCCGCGGGCATGGAGTACCCAACGCTCTTTGTTACCGCCGGCCCATGGTGGACCACCGACGGTCTACCTTTCCGCGCACCTATCGGACTTCAGGCGCACGTCACTGCACACGAACTCGGGCACCAGTGGTTTCAGGGAATGCTCGGCAGCAACGAAGTTGACTGGCCCATGCTCGACGAAGGGCTCACCGAATGGGCCACCGTCGACTTCCTTACGGCGCGCTACGGCGATGCTTCCGCCGCGGCCCTTCCCTTTGTGAACTTCCCCGCCTTCGAGACCGAGCGTGTGTTCGGTTTCGCGGGCGCCCCTACGCCCCCACCGGGGCGTCCCGTGCATGCGTTCCGTGGAAGCGAATACGGGCGGAGTGTGTACGCCCGCAGCACCTCGATCTTCGAGACCGTCGCGCGAACCTGGGGACGCCGCCGTTTCCAGCGCGCCCTTGGTCGCTACGCGCGCCGTCATCGCTATGGTCACCCCCGCCCCGAAGACCTCTTTCGCGCCATGGACGAAGAGTATGGCGCCTGGATGAGCCGACGGGTCCTGCGCCCGGCGCTCCTCCACGGTGCTCAGGCCGTCACCGTCGTCGAGCTCGAAGAAGACGCCGATGGTTGGCACATGAACGCACGACGCTTCGGCGGATTGCCTCTGCCCTCCCACATCCACATCGAGAGCGCGGCTGGCGAGTCGACAGAGATTCCGTGGCCCGGGTCGTCCACTCACCTCTCCCGCGACTTTGCCGAGCGTCCTCGTCGCATTCTCGCCGATCCCCATCGACACAACCTCACCGATCCCCGCCGCGCAGACGATGGCATGCGCGACGACAACGGGGGCTATTTCCCCCGCGCGCTGTGGGTCGTCCAGAGCTTCCTTAGCTGGGTGTTCGGTCCATGAGCACGCAACTGGCATCGCGTGAGCAGCTCGCCCGCTCCGCGTTTCTCATGTACTTCGTCGTGTCGCTCATCGCGGTCCCGTGTGCGGACTGGCTCGCCGATCTCCTCCGCTCCGCCTCCGGCGCGGGAGACTTTCGTGACGGCGCGTACGTTCTCGAGAGCCTCCTAAACGGAGCCTTCGGCACCCTCGCCCTTCCCCTTGGCTTCGGTGCACTTGTTCTCTTCCCGCTGGCGATACCGCTGCGCATGACATGGCTCGCGTCCATTCGTCACCCCGACTGGAGCCTACGAAAGCAAGCCGGCATTGGTCTGCGCCGAACTCCCGCGTGCGCCGGCAGCTACTTTCTTTTGCTGACGATCGGGATGTTTCTCCTTGGGCTCCTCGTAATCGCAGCGTGGCTTGTCCACAGCTCTTTCGACGGCGACCCAAACCCACGAAGTGCGGCGTTCTGGACCGCCCTCGCCTTTCTCCCCTTCGCAGTCGGAAGCCTGCTCCTCCTCGCCGCGCTGGACCTCGCGAGCGCCGCCTCCCTGAGTGCAGCTCCCTTCGATGCCCTGCGCCAGACCGGCCCACGAGTCCTTCGAGCGCTTCCGGTCTATACGGCCTTCGCCCTCGTTTGCGGGCTCACATTCGTCGCCGGCGCCGCCCTCGAAACCGCACCCTGGGTTCTCCTTCCCGCTCTCCAAGCCTGCATTTTTCTCCGGTATCTCGCGCGCTCATTCTGGCTGCGGGCGGCTGTGCGCAGGATGACAACCCGCACCAACCACGCTATGACCGCGCCATGAAACGCCTGATCCCCGTATTTCTCCTCTGCGCCATCGCTTGCGGAGACGACTCGCGCGCCAATATCGACAGCGGGATCACGCGTATTGACTCGGGTATCGACGCAGACGACGGCCCGCCAAGCGGCCCCGACGCGGGGGACACGCTCACCTGCGAAGACCCCTACCCCAACCTCGTCCCAATCAGTGAGGCGAACCCGGCGGATATGATTCTCCCCCGCTGCGCCTCAACGACGGCCCAGTGCATCGTCGACTGCGAAAGCGACGGTGACTGCATCGACGCCTGCATCGCGGCAGACTCCACGCCGCCACTCGTCGACGGAACCCTCTCCATCAACTGCGACGACTGCATCACCTTTCAGTCCCTCGCGTGCTTCGAGAACTTCTGCGCTCCGCAGTTCGCAGACCTCCGATGCTGCCTGGAAGACAACGATTGCGAGGACGCCGACTGCCCCGCTTGCACGACGCAGTTCAGCGCGTTCACCACCTGCCGAGACGGTGACAGCGTCTTGTGCGGTGACTTCATCGGCCCCTGCTTCCCCAACTAGAAACAACCGGCTCCCACCAGCCTGGCAACGGTGGTTTGAACGACGGCATGCCCAAGGGTATGCACCAAACGAATACGATAGCGACCCGCTTGAACTTTGAAGGAAATACGATGACACGACTTGGATTGATTCTCATGCTTGCCCTTGGAGTGGCTTGCGGCGACGACGACACGCGAATGAACGACGCTGGCACCACACCTACCGACGGCGGCACCGACAGCGGCCAGATCACCTTCGACACCGGCCCTGAGCCCGACAGCGGCATCGTCCTCGTCGACGCTGGCCCCGGTGGAACAGACGCTGGCCCCGGCGGCACGGACGCTGGACCGACGCCCGCCTGCGCGACAACCCCTCCTCCAGTGCTCATGGGCGACCAGGTTCCACGCTGCGCTGCAGCGACGCTCACGTGCACTCAGGGATGCGCCGACCAGGCGTGTTTCGACAACTGCCTCACCAGCGACGCGACCCCAGCCATCACGCTTCAGGGCCAGGAAGTGAACTGCCAGACGTGCTTGAACATCCAGTTCGGCTCCTGCGCCGCCGCGAACGGCTGCCAGGCCGAATGGGGCGAGTTTCAGTGCTGCGCCGAGAGCTGCACGGAGCAGGCGTGCGTTACGACCTGTCAGAACATGTTCGCGCCGGCCTTCCAGGCATGCGCCATGGGTGCCGCCGCATCCTGCCCGCTGACGAACCCCACGCTTCAGACGTGCTTCGCCTCTGAGTAGTTTGACACGCACGCTCATCGTCGGTGATGTGCACGGGTGCCTCGAAGAACTCGAGGCCCTCGTGGACAAAGTAGGTCTCCGCAGTGAAGACCAACTTGTGCTCGTCGGTGACCTTGTCGCAAAGGGCCCGGACTCTGCCGGCGTAGTTCGCTACGCCCGCGAGAGCCGGGCTTTTTCCGTTCGAGGAAACCACGAGGATCACTGGCTTCGAGCCCGCGCGGACGGGAAAGGTCGTTCGCTCAGCGACGCCGACTGGGCCTACCTGGAGCAGACGCCGGACCGTCTAACCTTGGCACTATGCCCCGTGTATGCGGGCCTTCGCCGACCTGCGGTCCACGTTGTCCACGCAGGATTCGTTCCTGGCATCAAACTTCAGGACCAAGATCCAGAGTTGATGAAGAGCATGCGCACCGTCCACGACGGCGAAGGCTCCTCTCACCGCAAAGGCCGGCCATGGGCCGCGGAGTGGCCGGGCCCCGACCTTGTGGTCTTTGGTCATGATGCCGCGCGCGGACTTCAGCAGCGCCCCCACGCCCTCGGACTCGATACGGGTTGCTGCTACGGCGGCGAGCTGAGTGGCGCCCTCATCGAAGGCGACTCGCTAAGCTTGGTTAGCGTTCCTGCGAAGGCCGTGTACAAACCTATCTCATGAAGTTCCGCCTCCCCACATTGCCGGCTCAGGGTGAGTGCGTCTCGGTACCCATGGGCCTCGACGAACGCGGTCTCCCCGTCGATGGCCTCGTCGTGCGCACCTCGGGAGGCGAACTGCGCGCCTACATCAACGTCTGCAAACACATCCCTATCCCCATCGATTCGGGGAGCGGAGAGTATCTCACAGCGGACGGGAGCCACCTCTTCTGCGGCACCCACGGAGCGCTCTATCGCCTCGAAGATGGCAAGTGCACCGAAGGCCCTTGCCTCGGCGAGCACTTAGATCCGGTGCACGTGGAGGAAGTCGACGAGGCAACGTGGCTCGTTTGGCCTGACCCCGAATAGTGCGCGCGGCTTAGGACTCGGCCGGCGCTTCGTCCTCAAAAGCTGCCGGTGCCGACAAGCGACCGAGCTGCGCCCAAGGCTTGTCCTCGCTGTTCTTCACAATCGCCGGACGCCGCGTCAGCACTTCACATCCCGTACGTGTGACGACGATGGAATGTTCGAATTGAGCCGTGAGCGAGCGGTCCGCCGTCAGCACCGTCCACTGGTCTTCCAGAAGCTCCGTCTCGTATCCACCGATGTTGATCATCGGTTCGATGGTGAAAACCATGCCTTCACGCATACGGCGATTCGTCAGACCTTCCAGCAGTCCGGCGCGCTTGTCAGGCTTGTAGTGAGGAATCTGCGGCGCCATGTGGAACTTCCGGCCGACACCGTGGCCTACGTAGTCGCGCACCACAGAGCAGCCTTGTGCTTCGGCGTATTCCTGAATCGCTGCGCCGATATCCCAGATGCGCGCTTTGTGGCGCACCTGTTCGAGACCGACCTCGAGGCTCTTCCGTGCCGTCTCCACCACGCGCTTGGCGTCGTCGCTCACATCACCAATGTAGAAAGTCACGCTGGTGTCGCCGAAGAACCCGCGCTCCTTCGGAAAGATGGTGGTGACATCGACGTTCACAATGTCCCCGTTCTTGAGGACGGTGCCATCTGGAATGCCGTGGCAAACGCAGTCGTTGATGCTCGTGCAGACGCTCTTCGGGAAAGGAGGGCGTCCGCCGCCGCCGCCGTAGTTGAGCGGCGCGGGCAGCGCATCGTTCTCAAGGCAGAACTCGTGCACCCAGTCGTTGATGGTGTCCGTGGTGATGCCGGCGCCAATACGCTCACCCACCATCACCAGGCAGTCCGCCGCCATTCGGCAGCTCTTTCGCATGCGTTCCAGCATACTCGCGCTCATCAGTTCTACGGCCATGGCCCCTCACCTAACAGGCCGGGCATTCCTTCGCAAAGCGCCTAGCGCGCCGGCGGCGAGGCCGCCGAGGGAAGGAAGCGCACGCGCAGGTACACCGCGAGAAACGCCACGCCGCTCACCAAGTTGCCAACGGCGATTGTAGCCCAGAGTGGTTCCACCCCCTCCACGAAGGTCGCCACGAGGATCAGGACAGCGCCCAAAGGGACCACCACCGCCGCGTCGACCTTCAGGCTCAAGAGCGTCGCTCCGGCGCCGCTCATCGCCTGGGAGAGCACCACGCCTCCGCCAAAGAACACGTACGACCACGCCACGGCGCTGAGGTAGCCCTGCCCGGCGGCAACCACGCTTGGCGTCGGGTCAAAGAAACCGACGAAGTCCGCTCCAAAGCGGACAAAGATGACGACGATGCCCGACATGAGCAGGACATCGAAGCCGGCGGCGATAAGCCCCGCTCGCTTCGCACGCCCTTCTTGACGAGCGCCGAGGTTCGTACCGACAAAACTAGAGGCGGCGGCTCCCCAGCCCATCCCGAGAAAAAGCACGAGCGTCTCGAGGCGCAAGCAAATCCCAAGAGCGGTCAGCGTCGATGGGTCTTCGGCACTCGTATACTCCGCACCCACCAGCGCCATGACCGTCAACGTGAGCAAGATGCGCATCACCAGCTGGGTGCTCTGAGGCCACGCGAGCCGCAGGAGCGCGCGGAGTTCACTCGCCATCGGACGTAAGTAGACGCGGTGAAAGCGAGGTCCGCCGCGCCTTCGGCTCAGAATCCATAGCCCCACAATCAACGGCAGAGTCCGGGCGATCACCGTCGCATACGCCGTACCCACAACACCGAGACGCGGGATGCCGAGGGCGTGAGCCAGGGGCCTGCCCCACGCGAATATCTCCGGCGCAGGCCCATCGCCATAAACCAAGAGCACGTTCAAGACGACGTTGAGTGCGTTGCCGCTGACGAGAAGAAACGCAGACGTCTTCGCATGACCCAGAGCACGCAACGTGTTCGTCACTTGAAGCAGAATGCAGATGGAGAACGCCCCGCCGAGCATCACCTGCAGGTAGCGAACGGCGAGGGCCGCCGCGTTGCCTTTGACGTTCATGACATCCACGACGAGAAGTTCCGAGCCGAAGAGCCCGAGTGCGCCAAAGCCCAACGAGAGCACCGTCACGAGCCAAAACCCCTGCCACGTTGCGCGCCGTACCCCGCGCAAGTCCGACCTGCCTAGGGCCGGAGCGATGCGAGCCACCGTGGCGGTGCCAATGCCGGTGCTCAAGATCGTCGCCGCCGCGGCCAACATATCGCAGACGCCGAGAGCGGCGAGGGCCTCGGTGGCCCCTTCGACGCGCGAGATCATGAACATGTCGACGAGGTTGAACCCCAGGTGCAAGCCCATCGCCGCCGCCAAGGGCAAGCCAAATCGCAGGATCCCAAGGGTAAGCGAGCCCTCGAGTAGCCGGCGGCGGCTCTTTTCGTTGCTGCTCACGCTGCGGACCCTAACAGCCAGAGGGGCTCCGAATCGATTGACGCTTTTCGCCGTTGACGCTAAGACTCCGCCCAGAGCCAGCCATGAGCGAACCGAACACCTACATCAACATTCCGATGACAAAAGCCGAGGAAGAGCGCGTTCGCAAAGCGGACAAGGTCTGGACCGGCCCGAAGCTTATTATGCTGGTGGGCGCGACCCTTGGTTTCGCGTTCCTTGTGCTGTACCTCTCGAGCGCCCACATCATTGGGCCTTCCATGCCTGAGGTACACGCAGCACCAGGCGCCCTCACGGGCTACTGAGCCGCCCAGGAGCCCCTCTCGGGCTTCCTAGCAACGCCCACCCCCGTCCACAGGCGCCGGCCCCAGAATCGGGCTGAGAGCGCCGGATGACGGCTCAGGGAAGCAGTTTCGCCTTCAACGAGTCGAGCTCGTCGTAGCTCGCGTAGCTGATGCGCAGCGAACCCTTTTCGCCCTGCCCCGGCTCCAACGTGACCTTCGCGCCAAGCGCATGTGAAAGCTGACGCTCCAGGTCCTTCACGTTGGCCGACTTCTTCGATGGCGTGACGGCCTTCGTGTTGTTCTTTGAACCACGTGTTCGCCGTTCCGTCTCGCGCACGCTCCAGCGGCCAGCAACGGCTGCCCGGCCGAGCTTGCGCATCGAATCGACGGTCTCGGCACCCAGCAACGCGCGGCCGTGGCCTTCGGTCAACGCACCATCCTCGACGAGGTCGAGAAGGTCCGCTGGCAGCTTCAACAAACGCAGCGCGTTGCTCACCGTCGAGCGGTCTTTGCCCACGCGTTCTGCCACCTGCTCCTGCGTGTGGCTGAACTCGTCTACGAGGCGTTGAAATGCACGCGCCGTCTCAACGGGGTTGAGGTCCTCGCGCTGAATGTTCTCAACAAGCGCTGCCTCGAAGGCCGCAGCGTCAGTCAGGTCGCGAACGAATATCGGCACCTCGCGCAGACCCGCGCGCTGAGCCGCACGCCAACGACGCTCGCCGGCAATGATCTCGAAGCCCTTCTTCTCTTTCCGAACAAGTATGGGCTCCAGCACGCCGTGGGCTGTGATGGAGGCGGCAAGCTCGTCGAGGGCAGCGTCATCGAAACGTCGACGAGGCTGTCCACGACCGGGCCTCAGCTCCTCGATGCGCGCCGTGTTCGCCGCAGACTTCTTCGAGGAAGGAGCCGCGGGTAGAAGCCCGTCAAGGCCACGCCCGAGACGCCGTTTGTTCGTCGACTTCGCTTTACTCAAAGCTCCTCCAAATCATCGAGAAGCTCCCGAGCGAGCGCTAGGTAGCCATAGGAACCTCGACTTGCTGCATCATACAGAATGACCGGGCGTCCGTGCGAGGGGGCTTCGGCGAGGCGAATATTCCGCGGGATAATCGACTCGTACACACGAAAGTGCGCGCGCACTTCTTCACTGACTTCGCGCGCCAGGTTGTTTCGTGCGTCGAACATGGTGAGCACCACGCCATGAACTTCGAGGTCCGGGTTTAGACCACTCTTCACGCGGTCGATGGTGCCCTTCAGCTGCGAGAGGCCCTCAAGCGCGTAGTACTCACACTGCAAAGGCACAACGACGTAGTCAGCGGCACAGAGAGCGTTGATCGTCAGCGTACCCAAAGACGGGGGGCAGTCGATGACGATGTAGTCGTAGTCGTCCATGACGCTCTCGAGGGCGCCTCGAAGCCGGAACGCCTGGTCGTCTTCATCTGCAAGCTCGCGCTCGATGGCGACGAGGTCCTGCGTCGC
>JBGCFM010000103.1:0-23205 GCA_045106895.1 Polyangiales bacterium
TCGTCGAGGAGGCCGCGGATCTTCTGGAGCAGATCTGTCGCCGCGTAGGGCTTGGCCAGGAGCGTTCGATCGCCTTGAAGCGTCTCGTCCAGCATTCCCGCGGCGTAGCCCGTGCTGAAGAGGAACTTGAGGTTGGGCCGAACTTCGAGCATCTGGCGGCACGCCTCCGACCCGTCCATCTCCGGCATGATGACGTCCAAGAACGCGAGCTGATAACGATCGGGGTTCTCTTCGAAGAGGTCGATGGCCACACGTCCATTCCGAGCGACGCTCACCTCGTAGCCAGCACGGCGGAGAATTCGCACCACCGTTCGAAGCACCATCTCATCGTCTTCGACCACAAGGATGTGCTCGCTGCCACCGGCCGGTTTGGGCTTGGGAGCGTCCGCCGGCGCCGACGATTTCGCGAGCTCTGGACCTCTCGGCAAGAAGACGCTGATGGTGGTCCCCGTTCCGACTTCGCTTTCGACGGAGAGCAATCCGTCGTGCTGGTCGACGATCTCGTACGCCATCGACAAGCCAAGGCCGGTCCCCTCGCCCTTCTTCTTCGTTGTGTAGAAAGGCTCGGTGGCACGGAGGGCAACCTCCGGCGGCATACCGCGTCCGGTGTCTGCGATGGAGAGCCGAACGTACGCGCCCTGGGGGAGCCCGTATTCTGCGCCTTTGCTCGCAGAGAGCGAAAAGCTGGACGCTTGCAGCTCCAAGGAGCCACCGTTGGGCATCGCGTCGCCCGCGTTCACGCAGAGGTTGACGATGACCTGCTCAAGCTGACCCGGGTCGCCATGGATAGGCAGCGTCTCGTCGGGGGTCTTCCAGTGAATCCGGATGCTCTCAGGCAAAAGCCGCCTGAGCAGCTTGATGATGTTTGTCACCAGTTCGCCAAAATCAAACGAGCGCGTTTGAATCGTCTGGCGGCGGCTGAAGGTAAGCAGCTGGCGCGTCAGCGCGGCAGCGCGGTCTGTCACCTCGAGAGCCTCGCCGAGCCGCTCCTGCGCTTCACCGCCGCGACCCTCAGCAATGTCTTCCATCGCGAGGCGCGTGCAGTTTGTGAACGCCGTCAGCAAGTTGTTGAAGTCATGGGCGATGCCGCCGGCGAGAACACCAACGGTCTCCATCTTCTGGGCGTGGGCCAGGCGAGCCTCTGCGTTGCGTTCCTTCGAGATGTCCTGAAGCGAACCCGCGAGGCCCCGGCCGCGTCCTTCGATGGGGCGGCCACGAAAACGCAGCCAGTACCCGTCGACATGCCGTACATCGATGTGGAGCGTCTCTTCGCTGGCGAGGCACTCAAGGCTTTGGGTCTTCAGCCGCGGAAGGTCCTCGGGGTGAATGCGTGCATACATCGCATCCACCGTCGCGGGCGTGTCTCGGGCGTAGCCCAGCAGGCTATACATTCGTGACGACCACCACTGCTGGTTGTGCGAAACATCGGACCATTCCCAGAGGCCGTCTTCGATGGCCTCAAAAGCGCGCTCCGTGCGTTCGAGCTCCGCCTGGGCGCGGGACTGAATCCAAGACCGGCCCATCACCTCTGCGACGAGCCGTAGGGTTCGTCGCTCTTGACTGTTCCAATCGACCTTTGTGTTGCACGCGAAGATGACGGCCCCAAACGCGCGCCCTTCGTTCACGAGGGGCACCTCGAGGATCGTGTTTAGACCGAGCTTCGCGCCAGCCTCAAACGGACCGAGCTTCAGCGTCTTTGTTCGATGACGCAACGCGTAGGCGGGACTCAGGAAGTGGGCGCGCCGCGCTTCTTGTTCCGGCCCCTCGCCCCAGTTGCCAAGCTCAAGCGACGCGCGCGTCGTGGGATCTTCGAAGACAACGGAGGTGGCGAAATCGAGCTGCAGGGTGCGGCAAACATTCCGCAGGGTCACCCCAATCTGCCGCGCGATGCGGTCCAACGGGACGTAGGCAAAATCCGCAGAGGTGTTAGTCAGAAGCTGGTCAAGGCTCCGCTGACTGAGCTTCATGCGAGAGACACGAACGCGATCGATGGCGCTCGAGGTCACTTGCGCCACAAAGCGCGCGAACTTGATGTGGTTCGAATCGAACGACACAGGGCGATTCCAGCCCACGATGTAACGACCTATACAAACACCTTGGGCGATGAGCGGCGTCGAGATGAAGGCTTGAAGCTCTGCTTCTTTGGCCAACTCCACGTACTCCGCACTCACCGGCCACTCGGAGATATCAGGCACCCGCATCGGCTTATTGGCGGGCTCTGCGGCGTTAAGAGCGGCGGCGAACCTTGAGTCGAGATCACCTTCATGGGGCGCGGCGTTCCACGCGATGTGTCGACGTTCACCAGGTCCCGCGCCGGACAAAGAGATGGCCGCGCTCGTTGCGCCGATGGAACGCGCCGTCGTCTCCGCGGTGCTCTCGAGTACATCCTCCAGTTCGTTCGGGAACGCGCGGATCAACTGGTTCGCGATCGTCACCGCTAAGCGGTTCGGTCCTGTCCCGACCCATAACGGTTTGTCGAAACCGCTGCTATTGTCCCCCGACATCGAGTCCGAAGATTAGTCGCAATGGCGAACGCTGACAAAGCATTCGCGCGCATGAGCCGGTGTCAAAACTCTGACAACGTCATCCCCCAACTGTAGGACAAACAACGCACTACTGTTCGCCACTCGAGGAGTCCGCTAAGTTTCGCGGATGCCGCAAGGAAACAACAGTCTGCCTTTCATGGTCGTCGGCGTAGGTGCGTCGGCGGGCGGACTTGAAGCGCTCAACGATTTTTTCGGTCAGATCAACCGAACGCCAGGCGTCGCCTTCATCGTCGTTCAGCACCTGTCGTACGAATTCAAGTCGATGATGGGACAGCTCTTGTCCAAGCAGACGGACATCAAAGTGGTCAACGCCCGGCATGGGATGGCGGTGGAACCAGACCACGTTTACATGCTGCCGTTTCGGGCCGAGCTTAAGCTCTTGAACGGTCTCATCTCCCTCGTTGAGAAAGCACCAACAAGCGGCGTCAATCACCCCATCGACATGCTCTTTGAGAGCATCGCGAGAGAGCAAAGAGACAACGGCGGGTGTGTCGTGCTCTCGGGGAGCGGGAGTGATGGCACCGTCGGTGTCCGCGCCATCAAAGAAGCGGGCGGACTCGTTCTTGTCCAGGAACCAGCGTCGACTCAGTTCGACAGCATGCCGCACAGCGCGCTGGCCACGGGCATGGCGGACTTTGTCGGCACGCCGGCCTCACTCGCCGAAGACCTCTGCAGCTTCGTCGACAACCCTCTTAATCGTGGCGACATGTCCGCCATCGACTCCAACATCGAGCAGCGCGCGCTGAACGAGCTCATCGGAATCATGCAGACGGAGCTGCGCATCGATTTCGCTTCGTACAAACGGGACGGTGTGGTTCGACGCCTTCAGAAGCGACTACGCGCGACGCACTCCGTGAGCATCGCCGACTACACGCGATACCTTCGTAGTCATCCAGACGAGCTGTCTCTTCTCGAAGAGTCCATGCTCATCAACGTCACGCGTTTCTTGCGCGACAACGAAGCGTGGGAGGTGTTTCAGAAGCAATGCGTGGAGCCCATGGTCGAAAGCCTGCCGGAGGGGAGCACTCTTCGCGCTTGGGTCGCTGGATGTTCCACGGGCCAAGAGGCCTACACGATGGGCGTCATGTTCGATCGAGTGATTCGCAGGAGCGGGCGAAAGCTCGAGTATCGAATCTTCGCGACGGACGTCGATAGAAGAGCCATCGCCAAGGCCGGTCTTGGTGAGTACCGCGTGGACGAGATCGCGGGGATCCCTGAAGACGAGGTCTCGGACTACTTCACGAGTCTCGGGGATCGGCGCGTCGTGCGGCGCTCTGTTCGCGACCGAATTACCTTCGCCCCTCACAACCTGATGGTGGACCCCCCCTTCACGAAGCTGCATTTCATCTCGTGCCGGAACTTGCTCATCTACCTCAGCCAAGATGCGCAAGACAAAGTCCTGAGCCGCTTCGAGTTCTCGTTGCTCCCGGGCAGCGCGCTCTTCTTGGGCGCGAGCGAGACCGTGGGCCAACACAGCGCCAGCTTTCGCACCGTCGACGCGAAGTGGAAGATCTTTGAACGCTTGGAGGGCGTGGGACTCTCGCCGCCACGCACCTTTAGCTCGGCGCTTCCCTATTCTGGACTTTCCGCGAGACGCCCACCGCCGAGAGCGTCCGCCAACGACAGCCTCTACGAAGCCGTCATCGAGAAGTACGTGCCGAGCGGCGCTGCCATCGACGTGAACTTCAACATCATTCACGTGTTTGGCGCATTGGGGAGCGTTCTCTCTCTCCCGGCTGGTCGGACAACCTTGAACTTGCTCAAGATGGTCCCCGAGAGCACCTCCGCGATTCTCTCAGCGACGATTCGCAAAGCCATCAAAGACGAAGCCGAGGTCTGCTGCAGGCTGCCACTTCCGGACGACGACAACCCACCGATGCTTCGCGTGGTCCCCGCCGCTGCAAAGACTCCGACGCTCGTGTTCTTTGAAACCGCGGAAGCCCCAATCACCCGCAAGCCAATGGTTGTGGTGGACCTCGACGTCGAAACGGCGCGGCGTATCCAAGAGCTTGAAGAAGACACCGCCACTCTACGCCAGAGTCTCCAGGCCGCGGTTCAAGAGCATGAGATGGCGAACGAAGAGCTTCAGGCGACGAACGAAGAGCTCATCGCCTCCAACGAAGAGCTTCAGAGCACAAACGAAGAGCTTCAGTCGGTGAACGAAGAGCTCTACACGGTGAACACCGAGTACCAAGAGAAAATCGGTGAGCTGGAACGGGTGAACGAAGACCTTGAGCACGTCCTCGCGACGACGCAGTCCGGTGTTCTCATCCTCGACCAGCACCTCAACATTCGGCGCTACAATACAGGCTGCCTCGGCATCTTTCCTTTGTTGGCCCAGGATGTCGGCCGGCCCATCGGAGACATCGCGTTGCGCGCCAAAAACTTCGAGCTTGAGGCTGCGATGCACAAGCTGCTGGAAACCGGCGAGCCCTTCGCCGAAGACGTCACCACGGACGACAAGCGCGTCTGGGGCCTGACCGGTCGGCGCCTCATGCGAAAAGGAAACGACGTCGGCATCATTCTCACGATCACCGACCTCAGTCAGCTTCGGCCTCACTTGGTCCGACGCCTCGATCGACTGCTCACTTGTTTTTCCGTCGCCGGCGTAGGCAAAGAGGTGCCCGCATTGGTCGTCGACGTCGACAGCGGAGAGTCGGACATCACGGAAGCGGCGCGCCGCATCCTTGGCCTGCAGGGCGAGATCGTTCAGGTCGCCGAGATCCTCGGCATGACATCCGGATCAGACCGTCGAACGCTGGAGGAAACGTTCAACAAGCTGATCAACAAAGAGGTTCCGGGGCAGATGGTGGAGCAAACCCTCCCCTCTCTCGGGCAGGCCGAAAACGTCACGATTCGACTCGCCGCGCGTATTAGCCACTACAACGCCAGTCGGGTTCTGGTAGCTTTGCTGTCTGAAAGTCCGGTTGTAGAAGCATGACATCATCCACATTGAACATGCTTCTCGTTGAAGACGAAGAGGCCGATGCAGAACTCTTCCGAAGCTCGCTACACAAGGAAGCCCCCGACTGTGGGTTTGAGTGGGTTCGCGATGGAGAGTCTGCGCTCTCATTCCTGCGCAAAGAAGACGCCTACCAGAGCGCCTTTACGCCGGACTTGATTTTTCTCGACTGGGGACTGCCGCGTTTGTCGGGTCTCGACGTGCTGAAGATCATCAAGCACGACTCGAGGGTGAAGACCATCCCCGTCATCGTGTACAGCGGTACGCGTGCGCCAGAAGATGTTCGCCAAGCGTACGAGTATCACGCCAGCGCCTTCCTCACGAAGCAGATGGAGCTGGACCAACTGGTCCGCGTGCATCGCACATTGCGCGAGTTTTGGCTGAATCTCGCCATACTGCCTGAGTGACAGCGGGCGCGAGGGCCGGATCACTTTGGCACGCTCCAACGAGAATGTGCGTCGAGAAGTTCACACCCCAAGCAGGAGCGCGAAAGAGCTTTCGCAATAGGTGCTAATTCCTCGGTGTTTTCGGCATGCGGCCCTTCGTGAATGTTGGGCATGCGCATTGCAACTCACGATGTATGACCATTCGATTCTCCTACAGTCCAGCGGATGCGATCTTGACCCTCGGGGTCCGCAACCAGCCTGATGAGATCATCGAGCGAGCGCTCAAGCGCGCCGCCGAAACGGCCGCCGTTGAGATTCGTGTCTGCGATGCTTCCAGCGCCAATCGATGGCCAGCCATCGCTGAACTCTGTGTTCGTCAGGGTCCTCGTTTTGTCTATCGCCGCGTCTCGAATACGAAGTCGAAGAACGCGAACGCTGCCTAGAGCGCAGACCAGTCGAACGCTCCGCTAAGAAGCTGGCGTTTGGAAGACCGCAGCAAGCGCATCGAGTTGCGCTCGACCGAGACATTTCGCTCGCGCTGGGCTCCATCCTTCGGGAGCCGGCGCGTTTGCGTTGTCTTTAAAAGGCATCTCTAAGGTCATGGCCAACGCGCCAAAGCGCGACGCGAGGTGATTGGTAGCCATCGACAGGTTGGCTTTCCCAGGTGGCGCGCGCGGGTATCCGTGCTCGTTCTGAAAATCCGGACACGCACGCTCAAGGGCTGCGCAGTACACATCGTGCTGTTCAAGAATGCTCGCCGGAAGGCCTGCAACTCCATGTGCGCCGGCGATAAAATTGTAAGGCAACGCTTCGTCGCCGTGCACGTCCAGACAGAGGCGAAGCCCGGTCTTATCCATTTCGTTTCGTACGCAAAGAACCTCAGGCGAGCGCTCCAGCGTGGGCGTCTCCCACTCGCGATTAAGGTTCGCGCCTGCGGCATTGTTTCGCAGGTGACCACGTACAGATCCGTCCGGGTTCATATTCGGCACAACGTAAAAACGTGCTTCCGCACGGAGCCGACGAGCAAGGGGATCCGCGCCGTCGAAGAAGCGCTCCAGCATGCCTTCGATAAGCCACTCCGCCATGGACTCACCAGGATGCTGACGGGCAATAATCCAAACCGGCACCGGTCCATCACCAAACTCCAGCAGGTCGATGGGACGAGCGTCGATGCTCTCGCCGATGATGCGCGCACGAACACCGGGCTGAAGCTGAGCGTTGCCGATGAGGCGTTGATGGCGCTCGTAGTCATAAGGCGCGAAGTAGGCGTACCAAACGGTGCTATGCGCGGGCTTGTGCTCGATGATGAGCTCGCCTTTTTCGTAGCGGGTCGGCACGCGGAACCAGGTCTCTCGGTCGTAAGAAGCGCATGCTCGGTAGTCAGGCCAGCCGCCTTCGTAGGACGCGTCTTTGGCGTTCGTGATCACGAGTTCTCCCGCAGCCACGTCGCTCACGCGGAAATGAAACCACTGGAAGTGGTCCTCGCCTGCGTCCTTACGAATGGCGAGACGAACCCGACCATTCTCCTCGTTGAGGACCTCAATATTTCCGGAGTCAAAGTTCGCGCTGATAGGCATGGGCAGACCATGCCAGACTCCAGGGACAGGGTGCTGTCTGATGTCTATGAACCGTACGATTTTATCACTCCTCCTTCTTGCCGCCTGTTCGTCGAGCGTCGCCGATGCGCCTGATGAGTCCGTCGGCAGCGAATCCATTGTGAACAGCGACGTGCGAGCAGACGATGTTGAGCCCGAGCCTGAGCCTGAGCCTGAGCCCGAGCCCGAGCCCGAGCCTGAACCCGAGCCCGAACCTGAACGTGGTCCTGTGCGCTGTGAGCGCTTGAACACCCACGAGCTATGCATTGCCAGGCCCGACTGCGTTTTCGGTACGATACCCGTGAGAAGGTGCCGAGCGGTTCGCAACGAGTGCGAGCAGTGGTGGACCGACCGAACTCAGCCCGCTCCTGCGGAGTGTCCGCAAGACTGCGCGATGCTACGCGGCTTCCAGCTTTGCGTGCCTTACGTTCAGATCACGGAGTGTCCGACATCTGCGGAGGACGCGCTGGCGTTGCGCGTGAACTGTGATCTTCAGGCGGCTCCCCTGTCGTGCGACTACCGGGACGCCGAAGGGAGATTCAATATTGGATGTCACCTTCCGCCGGCGGGCTGTGGCGGAGGCCCGCGAAGACCTCCACCGACGCCGTCCTGGCGCCAACACCGCGAGCCGGCGGACTACGACGAGAGTGGGTGTCCGCAGACAGAGAGGGCGCGAAATCGGCGCTGCCGGGCGCCCAGATCACAGGAGTGCGTCTCACAGTGCGGCGGGGCAATGCAGTGCATTCGCGGCCGATGGGAGACAACGCGCATCGATCCACCACGTCCATAGAAAACTACGAAACGCGGAGTTCGCGTGCCTCCGTGCGGCGTCGACTTCGCGTGCCCAGGCAGGTTCACTTGGCGCAGCAGAAGCAGACGGTGAGTTCTTCCTTGGGACTCAACTTGAGACAGAACGAGCTCACGCGCATCGAGGCGCGTTTCTTGGTGCGCCCGACGAAGTTGCGATAGGCAAACCGCGATGCTCACATCCGGAACAACCATGCTCGTCAGCGGATCCCTTAGGTTCTCGGCGCATCAGGCGGGACTGAGTAACAGCGGACAGCCTCTGGTCATTTGCCTGCACGGCTTTCCGGATAGCCCGCGCTCGTTTCGACACCAGCTCCCAACTTTGGCGCAAAAAGGCTATCGCGTGCTCGCGCCTACTCTTCGCGGGTACGAGCCGTCCTCGCAACCCGTAGACGATGACTACTCGTTGTCGACCCTCGCCGGGGATGTCATCGCCTGGATGGACGAACTCGATGAGGAGAAGGTTCATCTGATCGGTCACGACTGGGGAGGGGCTGTTGCGTACACCGCGGGCTCCATCGCACCGGAGCGATTCTACTCTCTGACCACGATCGCGTCTCCCCACAGCGCGCGCTTCGCAGCGGCGACGCGAAAGGTGCCCAGTCAGCTTCGCAAGTCCTGGTACATGTTCTTCTTCCAGCTGTATGGTGTCGCGGAGTTTGCGTTGGAGCGACACGACTGGGCGCTGATCCGAAAGCTCTGGAAAGACTGGTCACCCGACTACGATCTCTCCCACGAAGAGTGGCGACAACTCCGTGCGACTTTTGCAAAACCTGGCGTCAAGAAAGCGATGCTCGCCTACTACCGCGCAAACGCATCCCTCAGCGTGGCCCTCGGCTGGAACACTGGCCAAAATACGGGCGAAGATCTCACGCGGGTGCCGGTTCCTACGCTCGCCATCGCAGGCGTGGACGATGGTTGCATCGACCTTCGCATGTTTGATCACAGCTTCCCCGACGCCGACTTTCCCAAAGGAGTCCGTATCGAGCGTATCCAAAACGCGGGACACTTTGCGCACCTAGAGAAAGTAGAGCAGGTCAATCGGCTCCTGACGACCTGGTTAGCGACCAACTAGCGAGGCTTATGAGAGCTTCAAGGAAGCCGCAGCTCTCGGGCTTCTGCTCCGTCGACCTCACGTGCCCAGGCAGCAAACGCAGGGTAAGCGCTCGGTTCGACGCGCATCATGGGCACCAGAAGCTTCCGCGTGATGGTGGTTGTTCCTTCGTTTGCGGCGACGCTCATTTCAAAGCGCGCGCCACCCGGCCCGACGAGTTCAACAGCGTCCATCGGCGTCGCAGTGCCGGCGTGACGCAGCGTGAGAATGACCTCGAGATCCACGGGTGGGCCGACAAGCTGGGTGTTCGTCCGCGCCGCCTGGGAAGCGAAGTTCGCGCCAAGCTGCGCTGGAAAGAGGGCCGGGAAGATCTCTTCGCTCCCCTGCTGACGCGTTAGGTTCGGCATCGTCAGCTCGTAGTGAAGCACCAACGGAACGCTGGTGTCGTTGCGTCCGGTGACGCGCAAAGAACGCAGGCTCGCGCCGGGCAGAATGGACGAGACGTAGGCCTGCTCGAAACGCTCGTTGAGCGCCGCCGCCGGAATGTTCTCCAGGTTCTCGCGCCAGGTGATGGCGTCGCTGCCGCGTAGGGTTTCGGTGACGCTGACGCTCGCTGCCCCGCCTTCGCCGAGGTCTGCGATGAGCTCGATGACATGGCGGTCGCTGCCCTCTGGCGCTGGAGGAACGGTGATCTCCCGCACTTCGTCGGACTCCGCGAAAGGCACCAGTACAACGCCGCTCTGACCGCGGACCATGGCGCTCGCATAGCCAAAGGGGATGCCGCGGGCGCCGGTCATGAGCAGAGTCTCGTCGTATCGAACGAAGAGATTCGGGTAGGTGTCTTCGTCGGCGAGCTCGGATCGCGTCTGGTCGTTGTTCCACCCGCGGATGAGCACCAGCTCTGCGTCGATGTCGACGAGGCCCAGGAGGTAGTAAAGAACGCGTGAGCGGTTGCCGGCGCGGGCCGTGAGCATACGCGGCGCGACGCCGAAGACGTCGTTGTTGTTCTCGACGTTCTGGAGAACCCACGAAAAGAGGCGCTCGGCCTGGTCTCGTTCGTTTTCGGCGCCTTGGATGATGCTCCGCGCAAGAGAGACGGCGACAGGGTCGATGGGGTCTCGGTCGACGAGGACATCGCGAAGACCTTCAAAGAACGCCGACCAGCTCGCGTTCACGCCCCAGTTGATCGACGGAATGTACTCGCGTGAGTCCACGGATCCCGGCTCAAAAGTGAGGGGCTGAGAAGAGTCCACGCGCCAGCGGGCGACGGCGAGCTCGGAACCATGAACCTCCATCGTCGAGCGCTGTGTCGTCGGAGCGTCGCCTCGAGGATCGACGCTAATCTCCATTCCAGGAGGCGTTGCCACGAGGAGCTCGCTGCGGTGAAACGGCGTCTCCACGTTGGCGAAATAGAAGCGGTCGCCGAGGATTCCGCCGGGGATTCCAATGGGCGGGTCGACGACGCGTACCGTCTCCATCTCGACGTAATCACCGACGGCGACGGTGGGCAGGTTGATCTGATCGGTGCCGTCGATGAGGTCTGGCTCGAGGCGCGTTCCGTCTGCTTTGATGGTGTGAAGCGTCAGAATGTAGCCGCCCTCGGGTGGCGAGAACTGACCGAGATCGTCCACGGACTCTTCGCTTTGGGCCTTGTAGATCTGATGCGTCAAGACCAGCTGGGAGGCGTCTTCAAAGACGCGCACGGCGGTGTAATCCAAGAGGAGCAGCTGAGGCTGGTCGTACTCGGCGTCGCTGGCTTCGAAGTCCGCGATGGCGGCGGCACCGTCGATGCGGAAAGGCGCCAGTTCATCGCGTCCGCCAAGGGCCGCGCGAATGCGGTGGAGTTCCGCGTTGGCGGCGGGCTCAGCACGGAGAGCCGCGTCGAGAGCCGCGTGGGCACCGTCGAGGTCACCTTCGGCGAGGCGTCGGTCCGCACGTCCCAAAGCGATGGTGACGGAACGTGGTCGCGCTTCGCTCAACGCCGCGAGGACCGCGTCGATCTCTTCGCCTTGGGCGCGTCCTTCGGCGATGTCGAGACGACTCGCCAGGTATCGGCTACGCGCCTGCGGCGGCTCAAGAGTGAGAAGGCGCTCAAGCTCGGCTTCGGCGTCGTCCCAGCGGCGGGCCGAAACGAGGAGCGCGAAACGCGCCGAGCTACGCGCGTTGCAAGCCATCAGCTGATCCGCGAAGCGGTCGATGCGCTCGATTCGGTCGCGACGACGCGCGTGGTTGAGAGCAGCCTCGATGGGCGCACAGTTGCCTGGCATCTGCGTGAGCGCCGCCTCGATTTGCTGCTCGGCGTCGGTGTCCCAGCCGCGGTTGAGCAAGAGCTCGATGAGCGCCATGCGGAAGCCGGGCACTTCGGGCCAGGCGGCGATGTAGGCGCGGAGGGCGGCGATGGCCTCGGCATCACGTCCTTCCGCGGCGTCGAGGCGGGCGAGCTGTAGCCGCGCGAACCACGCTTGAGCATCGCGTGCTTCGACCTGCCGGAGAAAACGACGCGCTTTGTCACGGCCCATATCGCCGGGGAGATAGGGGTCCGAGAGAGCGACGGCGGAGCGGAGAGCAAGGATCACCGGGGCGTCTTCGCATTCGTCGGAGCGAAGAGCGCTGCGGGCGCGAATCGTCTGGCCGCGCCCAAGAGCCATGGCGGCGCGCTGGTAGCACGCGAGGCCTGCACCGCTAGGAAGCGCCGTGGACGCGGCACCGGGCAAGAGCGCGACGCTCAAGATGGGGTTCGGGTGTCGCGTGGCGACTTTGACGCTGATCTCGTGGCGGCCGGGAGAGAGCTGAACGCTGTGGAAGGTGGAGCGCTCGAGGGCTTGACGTCGATGGTCGAGGCGCACGACCTGCTCACCGTCGATGCGAAGCTCGACGGAGTTCGGCGTCTCCAAACGCAAGGTGTAGTCGCCGCCGGGCACGTCGACGAAGGACTCAGCGTAGGTGACGCCGCCTTCGTTGACGGGGCCTTCGCCGAGATGAACGGAGCAGCCGCGTGTCTCCATCGCGCGGACAGGGCGCGTTCCACGACCGATGCCCAAGTCGACGGTCTCTGGCATCACGCCGACGGCGCCGATGGGATGCTCGTCATCGAATCCGATGAGGTCACGAGGGCCGATGGGACCGGCGACGCGCCACTCGCGCAAGCAGCCGGCTTCCGCCGCGAGGTCTTGCACTGCGCCGGCGTCGCCACGTCGGTATGCGAGCTCTACGAGGAGATTCGCCGCAGGGTGGCGCGCCGAGAGAGGGAGGTTCGGCAAGGCTGCGCGAAGACGCGCCTCCGCCAGCGCCGGGAAGTTCGGGGCGACGTCACTGAGCTCCCGCAGGCCTCCTGCAGCGACCTCGGCGACGACGTGGTCATCCTGCTCAGCCGCGAGTTCGATGGCACGGAGCATCTGCTCGACGGCTCCTTCCGGAGCGCCGTGAAAGTAGAGTTCGATGCCGGACATGAGACGAAGGGCGGCGTCGTCGGGACGGAGCGAGAGGGCCCGTTCGAGCACTTCACGTGCGCGGAGGGGATCGCCATCACCTTGAAAAAGCTCGCCGATGGCGAGGGTGCGTTGAATCTCGACGTCCCTCGGGTTCTCCTCCGCCTGCGCTCGGAGCGCTTCGATGCTGAGGTTCTCTGGAAGCGTGCTGGCACGGGGCCCGCAGGCGAGACCGAACGCGAGGGCGAGGACAAGCTGGATTCGCATCATCATTTTCATTGGCTCACCACCACTTGCTGACGGAGGAGTTGGTCCGCGGCGATCACCCACTCGCGGAAGGCCGCATATTCGTCCGGAGCTATCTGGTCACGTCTCAGCTCGAACTCCGTGCGTATCTCGACGACGTCACCGCTGTTCTCAACGTGAAGGGCGAGGCGACCGAAGGGGCTCTCGGCGGCGGCGGTGGTCGGCGCGGCAATGGCCCTCATTCCGCGAGGCACGCGGATGGTACGGTTTTCCAGGTACGAAGCCGGCTCGCCGAGGTCGAGGGGATGACGACGCGTCGCCGTTTGAGCCATGCCGCGCGTCAGATCGCTAAGAACCGAGGGGCCCAGACGGAGGCTGTTGCCGTCGCTCTGGGCCATCTGGGGAACCTCTGCCGTGTAGCGGTACTCCGCCGGCGCCTCGAGCGTCTGCAGGTTCTCGAAGGCATAAGTCTCGACCTGAAGCCCTGGGAAGAGGTTTCGGAGCGTGCGCTCCAGTCGCTCTTCTTGGGTGCCAGTCGCTTGGTACATGGCGCGGTACCGAGGCGCCTGCGCGCCTGTCACGGTCTCGCTCGCGCGAATCTCGGCGCTGCCGTTCGCGGCGAGCTGCACCTCGAGGGTTCGCTCACGTCGGTTGCGGTCCGCGGGAATCACGGGCGTGCGACGGAGGTTTGCGCCCTCAGGCCAGACGTGGAGCACCGTGACGCCCTGGTCCATGCCGGGGAGCTCTGTGATGCCGTTGTGCTCCGCCGTTCCGTCGATGTAGAGGTCCAGCGAAGGAACATAGGCGATGGCGTGGTCGAAGACCGAGAGGCTCGCCGGGAGGTCGCGGATGCGGCCGTTGCGACGCGTACGCGTGAGCACGATGTGCGCGTCGACTCCCGCTTCTCGGAACATGGCGAACATAAGCGAGGCCTTGTCCTTGCAGTCGCCAAAGCCGCGGCGTGCGATCTGCGTGACGCGGTAGGGCTTGTAGCCATGGATGCCGAACTCAAGGCCCACGTAGCGCGTGTTGGCGACGACCCAGTCGTGGATCGCGATGACCTTCTCGCGGTCCGTTCGCATGCCGCGCGTGAGGCGCGCCACGGTGGAGCGAAGTTCGTCGTCAAGGTTGAGCTGGTCTTGAATCAGACCCCAGTACCAGGCGCCGACGTCTTCCCAAGTCTCATACGTCGAGACATGAAGATAGGGCGCAACCTGCGTCATGCCGGGCATGCTCGGCTCGCTGTGAATCGCCGGCACGTCGGTGGCGACGTAGCGGTCCGTGCGCGTGCCATCGTCGACGGAACGCTGGTGCTCGAGCCCCGCGAGGTTTGGTTCGTTGAAGAAGAAGTCGCGGCTCTCGGGTGTGATGAGGACGTACTCCTTGTTGCGGATCGGCGCGAAGCCCTGAAGGAACGTGAGGTCACCGTAGTAGTCAGCGAAGATGTTCTGATGCGCCGTGTCGTCGATGCGCCAGCGAAGCTCGACGACGTCGCCGGGCTCAAGGTCCGAGAACACGAGGACGCGCGCGCGGGTGTCGTAGTAGATGCGGTACCAGGGTTCGCCGAGCTGCTGCTCGAAGCTCTGAGTGGCTTCGAGGACCTCGCCGTTCGCGCGGTGAACGCGCGCCAAGCGAATATCAAGGCGCTGGCTGCCCGGGTCGAACTGCATGGAGTAGCTGCGGAACTGGCGGGCGCCTTCGTCGTTGTGGAGCTGCACGGCGAGCTGGCGGAAAGTCGAACCGAGGCCGTTTTCGAAGACCGTATTCACGGTGAGGTCCTGGAGAACCGTCGTGGGGTAGCCTTCGCCTTCTACGCGGCGCTCAAGGAGAGTCTCGGTGTTCGCGGCGAAGGCTTCGTCGGTGCGCACCTGAGGCTGAACCTGCTCGAGAAGTTCACGTGTCGCAGCGTCCTGGGGGCGCAGCTCGAGGGCGTGGCTGAACGCGTGGATGGCGCCATCGCGTTCTTGCTGACGAAGCATGAACTCGCCGTGGGCGACGATGGTCTGCACATCTTCCGGGGCCACTTCCAGCGCCGCGCGGTAAGACGCGCGGGCCTTTGTGGTGTCGCCGAGGGCTTCGTAGAGGCTCGCGACATATCGATAAGAGCGCTGTCGGTAGGGCGCGATGGCGGCGATGGCCTCAAGCTGCGCCCGCGCCGCGGCCCCATCACGGCGGCGGACGGCGTCTGCGACGAGAACCCGGCGGCTAGCGCGGTCCGTATAGCTCAGAGCAACGGCTTCGGCGCGGAGAGCGATGGCGGCGTCCTGGTCGCCAGCAGCGCTTGCAGCTTCGGCGCGTGCGCGGGCAAAGCCAGGAGCGCCCAATGCGCGTTGACCAACCTCTTCGAGGATGCGTCGCGCGGCCATGGGCAGGTCCATGTTCGCAAAGATGTCGGCGCGAAGCAGGCGCGCCTGCATGCCGAGGACGCCCGTGTTCTCAAGAGCGTCAATGCGATCGAGGATGGGGAGCGCGGAGTCCGGGTAGAGGCCCGCGCGCTTCACCTGCGCGTCGAGGAGCATGACGTTCGGATCGTTCGGCGCCCGAGCGATGGCGCGCTGCATGAAGCGGTTGATATCGGCGCGCTGGGCGGCCGTGCGAATGGCGAACTCCAGGTGTTGGATGCTCGGCTCCGCCTCGGCAGCGCGAGCAGCAAGCTGACGTACGCGTCCCTCGGCGGGGTCTTCGGAGTCCGTGTACTCGAGGTAGCGCGCGAGGTTGTGAAGAGCCGAAGCGCTCCCGCGCTCGGCGGCGGCTTCATAGAAAGGAAGCGCTGTGGCTGGAGCTGGGCGCGCGCGGCCCGTCGAAGCGACGACGTCAGCCATGGCGGACGGAGAGACTTCCACGTTTGCTGGACCTCCGCGGACGTCCGTCACGCGAAAGTAGAAGCCCCAGCTGCCTTCGGCGACGCAGCTCTTGACGAGGAGACGGTTGGCGCCTGCGTTCGCTCGAACGCTCACGGCGTGTCGGTCGCGGCCTGCTCCTCGGTAGGCGTCGTCTTCGTGGACGAGGGCCCCGTTCCAGAACACCTTGATGGCGCCGCCGGCGCCGGCCCACAGAGCGAGGTCTTGGGCGCGTTCGCTCTGCACATTCGTCGTGGCGTAGCTGCACACGTGTCGCGCGGGCCGAAACACGGCGCTGAGGCTCGTGTAGCCGATGTGGGAGATGGCCGGCATGACGCGCCAGCGGACTTCGCGTTCTTTGCCGGCATAGGTCGCGCCGAGCTCAAAGGGAGCGCTGCGCTGTTCTTCGGGGCCAAACTCTCGCTCAAAGCCGCGCTTCCCTTCGTTGTCGAAGGGCCCAACGACGTTCCACTCGGTGATGTAGCCGAGGCCGTCCCAGATCTGATGCGCCTCATCGAACTCGCCGCGCCGTAGGCTCGCACGTGCACGGATCGAATCGACATATGCACGCGTTGCTGGCGCGATACGGCGGTTGCGGCTGAGCTCGTCGAGACGCGCCAAGCTCTGTGCCGGCGTCGCTTCATCCCACCCCTGCCAAAACTCGAGGAGCGGCAAGATGCCCGTCACGCCACGAGCGCGCGCCACCTCTTGGGCCAGCCGGCGCTGTTCCGCATCGAAGGGGTTGGTCTGCGCTGTCTGAGCGAGAACAGGCGAAGCGCTACAACAAAGCGCGAGGACAAGAAGGCCGCCAAAAAGGGCGGAGCGACGAATCAAAGGAACCTCCGAGGGGTGCATGAGGCGGCACCCTAACGCGGCAAAAAAGCGTGTGGCCACAAAGCACCACACCAAGTCGGGACACCAGGAACACCGACTTTGTTCCCGCACTGGCGCTTTGCCAGGGCGGGAAGTCGGAAAACCACGGATTTCAGCCTCTCCTGCCCTATTTCGTCTTGGGCTGGGCCTTCCACCCGCTGTGCCTCAAGCCTTCTTCGCGCCAGGGGATCTGAGGCGCGGGATCGTAGAGGCCCAGGTCCACGTGGAGCGCCTTGGTCACGCTGTAGCCGGAGGTGCTGGGTTCCACCTGGAACGCACGGAAACGAACGCCCGCCTCCGACGCCGCGCGGCAGGCGTCCGCGAACTCGGGGTCGTGGAGGCGCGAAGGGCGGACGCTCCGCAGCGAATCTCCTCGCTGAACGACGAGGATCACGCTGGCGCGGTCGCCGCGCTCCGCGATGGCCCGCAGGTGGTCCACGTGGCGGAGTGCGCGCTCGCTCTTGGAGTCGGGGAAGTACGCGCGGCGGTCGGGGTAGACGAGGTGGGCGTTCTTTACTTCGACGAAGTGACGTGTGTTTCCGCCCAGAAGAAAGTCGAGGCGGCTTTCGCCGTCTTTGACCTCCGCGCGAAGCGAGCCGTAGCGCTTGAAGCCAGGCAGCGCTTTGGCGGCAAGCGCCTCGCCGATGATGCGGTTCGGCGCCTGCGTGTTGGCGCCGGTGAGAATTGTGGCGCCCTTCTCATCTACGTCTTCAATGAGCTCCAGCGTGTAGGCCAGCTTGCGCTTTGGGTTCTGCGAAGGGGAAAGCCAAACGCGCCGGCCGATCTCCACTTGTCCTTCCATTCGACCCGGGTTGACGCAGTGGGCGCGCACCGTTTCGCCGCTGTCGAGTTTGACCTCCGCGATGAAACGAACGTAGCGAGCCATGAGCCGCCCCGAGACGAAAGACACGGGGTGCGGGAGGTGGAAAAGCACCGGCATGCGCTCTATCCGCCCTTACTCCGCTCGTATTTGAAGATCATCCCGTGCTCGCAGCCGATCATTGCCGAGTTCCCGCGCCACTTGTGAAGCGCAAAGATCCACTTCTTCGTGAAGGGATGTTCCAATGGAGCAAAGCTCACGCCGTCGTCGGAGGACTCCAAGATCGCACCGTGCTCGCCCACGGCAACGATCCAACCGTCATCGAGAGCGACGATGTTCTCGAGTGATCCCGGTGCGTCGGTCTGTACGAAAGTAAACGAAGCGCCAGCATCCGTTGAGCGATGCACTTTTCCTTTGCTGCAGACCACAAGGATCGTTCCCTTCTTCGTGCACGTCGCCGCCCAAGGCGAGCTTTCAGTCTCGAGTGCTGTCTTGGTGATCGCGCCCTTTTTGCATAAGTAGAGGTGCCCCTTGTGACTTGGAAGCAGAACGCCGTGGATACTGTCCTGGGGCCGCGTGATCTCGCCCTCTACTTCCTCAAGCCGGGCCCAGGTCTCGCCACCGTCGGAGCTTCGGTAAGCGCCGGAATCTCCCGTGACCCAAAGGGCGTCGTCCGCGGCGAGGACCGTTTGCAAGCAAGCCCTAGTGCCAAGCTTGATGACTTTGTACTTCTTCCGAAGGTTGGTTGAATGCGCCAAGAGCCCGTTGGCCCCGCAGACCCACCACTCTTTTCCGATCCGCTGGATGCTCCGTAAGCCCTTGTTCTGAAGCTTAGGGGCGAAGCGATCGAAGCTCCGGCCCCCATCGAGGGATTGATAAGCGCAGTTCGAATGGTAACCGCCGACGGCGACCACCTCTTCCTCCGAAGTCCACAGCCCGGTCAGTTGATGGTAAGGACTCTTGCTCTTCGGAATGTGGACGCGACGGAGCGGGTCCTCGTCAGTCTCCAGAGCGCTCCGCGACTTTTCTTTCTTCTCGTAGGCTTCCAGGAATCGAGGGACTTTCCCGTCCACGATGCAGGACTCCAGAGGCTGCCAAAGGTCGTCGTCTTCCGCTCTCGGTTTCCCAAGCGCTGCGAAGGCCGCGTGCTGAGCTCGCTCGCGATGGGGGCCATCGAACTCTTCCCCGTGGATTTCCAATCCCTCAAAGTCAACGCGGTCGTCGTAGTAGTACCCAACGCGAACCCAGGCTGGAGCACGAGCTTTGCGTGGTTGAAAGATGCCGCCTTCCTCGTTCGCTTCCGTGCAGATGATGTCCCGCGCTCGAAGCTCCCCCGTCGCGACGAAGTTGGCCGAGTGACTACGGTAGGAATAAGCGTCCACGTCTCCGGCAACGATCAGGTCAAAGTACTGCTCGACTTCCAAGTTTCCGCGAACAACCAAGTTTCCGAGAACGATGATGAAGTGTCCTGCTGAGTCCTTTCGCGTGTAGCCCTCAAGGCCAGCGGGGAGCGCCTTAGAGGACACGTCTCCTTCGATGAGCAGGTCCCCGCCGATGATCACCGCGGGCCAAAGTGTGCCTATCAGCGCATCCGGCGTGGTGAGTTCCTCTTCGAAATCGAGACCGATCAGCGCACCGATGGCGTCGAAGCTGACCGCGTCTCCATCCAGCTCGATCACTTTTCCGGGGTCAGGTTTTTCCATGAATCTTCATCCTTCGCTGCGGTACGTTAGCACGAGTCGTACCATGGAGAAGTTCACGCAAAGGACACAGCAAACCCCCACGTTTCGCCCGTGTCGAGCTTCACCTCGGCGATGAAACGAACGTAGCGAGCCATGAGCCGCCCCGAGACGAAAGACACGGGGTGCGGGAGGTGGAAAAGCACACGGCGAAGTACCGTCGCGGGTCACGCCTCGCAAGTGGAACCGCACTCTCGCCGCGCCCGATTGATGCAGCGCGTTGCGGAGTCAAAGCGTGCAAGCGCGACAGCGCGTCGCGCAGGATCGCGCCCGGACGTCGCGAAGCATGCCCCCTTGTTGGAGGAGCCGGTGGGGAGCTTCCTCAAGCGACGTCATCGACTTGAAGCGCGCTTCAGTCGAGTGGGTGACCCCAACCACGGAGCAACATATCGATGCGTGTGTTCGCGACATCGTAGCCGCGGAACTCTTCGTCGTCGTCGTCGTGGATCACGCTTTTCGCGGGAAAGGGCAAGGCGGCGGCGTGTAGGCCGGCCATGTTGGTGAGAAGATCGTCTTCAGAATCGGCGCATTTGTGAGCATAGAGCATTGTCGTTTGTTCCCCTGTTTCGACATGTGAGCCACGCCGAGGCGTGCACGAACATGCGATGTGTCTGAGTGGTGACTAAGCACTAAGCGGGCCATGCAACGCTAACGCGGCGCGTCAGCAGCATCTGAGCAACAGTCGAAGGCGACGTCCTGCTAGAGTCCGCGCCATGGACACCCGCGTAATGGCTGGCCTTGTTGTGGCCGCACTAGGGCTGGGCGGAGCCTTTGCGTACTCGATGAACCTTGGCCCCGGTGGCGCCCCAGAGGAGACCCCAGAGGTCGTCGTCGAGGAGCCGCGCCCAGAACCTGAGCCTGAGCCCGAAGGCTTCGCTGACATCGACAAGGTCGACGTCCACGTTCACATCCCTCCGTCCATGATGCGCGCAGCGATGCGTCTTCTTGGAGAGCACGGCACTCGTATCGCCATCAACGCGTCAGGCGGCTCTCCTTCACGCGGCCTCGAGCGCTCCGTCGCCGCCGGGCGCGCCGCCGGCGGCATGTACTCCTACTGTTTCCTGGATTGGCACAACGCGGGCGAGCCTGACTGGAATCCCCGCGAGACCCTCGACGCCTGCAAAGAGATGGGCGCCATCGGCCTGAAGATCTCAAAGGGACTCGGCCTCGGCTACCTTTACAACGACGACCTCCTCGCCGTCGACGACCCCATCCTCGACGAAGCCTTCGAGCATGCTGGCACCCTTGGCATGCCTGTGCTCATCCACGTCGGCGATCCCAAGGCGTTCTTCGAAGCGCCAACGGAAGACAACGAACGCTACGAGGAGCTCAGCGCGCACCCGAGCTGGAGCTTCCATGGGCCACGCCCGGACGGCGGCGAGTGGCCTTCTTGGCGCGAGCTTCTGCAGCAGTTCGAAAACCGAGTGGCGCGTCATCCTGGAACCAACTTCCTCGGCGCCCACTTTGGCAACGCGCCGGAAGACCCCGACTTCGTCGCGTCGATGCTCCGCCAATACCCGAACTACTACGTGGAGACCGGCGCGCGCATTCCGGAGATCGGCCGACACGAGTCCGCGCGCATGCACGCGCTGTTCGTCGAGTACCAAGACCGCATCCTCTTCGGCACCGACTTCCAGGCTGTCCCCGGCGGGCTGATTCTCGGCTCCACGGGGCGAACTCTCGACGGCCTCGACCGCGTACCCGTGTTCTACGAAGCGCACTGGCGTTATCTTGAGACCTTCGACGAGGACTTCGCGCATCCCTCGCCGATTCAAGGCGACTGGACCATCGACGGGATTGGTTTGCCAGAGGAGGTGCTGCTCAAGGTGTATCAGACGAACGCGCTGCGGCTTTTTGGACTTGAGATGCCTGCTGCTACTGAGTGATCGCTCGTGCGCCGACGTCGCGCTTCGGCCGCTCGCGATTGAAGAATAGGCCACGCACTTGTAGCCTCGCGGCATGGGGCAGATGGATTTCTGGCAGCGAGTCGACCACGTGCGCACTTCGTCCCTTGGGGACGAAAAACGCTTCCAGGACGGACTATTCTTGCATCTTGCGAACCTCTCGAGGGATGAGTTCGGAGACTTCAAACGCGCACACGTGGAAGCCGATCGCGCCCTCAGCGCTGTAAGCGTCGCAGACAAAGATCTGCACACCCTCGTCTACGAAGCATGGGGCGGATGCTCCGACGACAGCTACATGGACTTTCGCTCGTCGGTCATCGCGAATGGACGTGAATACTACCAAGCGATGCTCGCCGATCCCGTCGCCACACTCAGACAGGTGCAACCGCCGACCTTCAACCTGCGGTTCGAAGGCGCGATTTTCTCCCCGATGCTCCGCCTCGAACAGGACCTCGATCGGCCACGCTCGGATGACGAGCACTGGGAAACGCCACCGCTCGCGCGACAGCTCCTCACGGCCTGGGAAGCCCGCGATGAAGATACCTTGAGGGAGTCCTTCACGCTGAGTCTTCGCGACGGTCCCAAATGGGCGTGGGGGCTCGCGAGCCGCTGGCTGAGGCACGACATGAAACGCTCACTGGGGCCTGCGCCGAAAGACGCGCCGGAGGAGGTCGAAGGTGCGCTCTCGTTGATCCAGACCGTGCCTACAGACGGTCGAGCACGCCGCGCAAGACGCAAGGCACTCAAGGCCTTGCGCGACGCGAAGCTCGTGGCGGATTACGCCGCGCAGAAACACCTCGAATCCCCGTGGGAGGACGGATGGCTTCAGCTCCTTGAGCACGCCGGAGGTGACCACGCTCGCCTGGTTTTTCGAACCCTCGCCGCGACGGGACGCGGCGAAGCGCGTTTGAGGGCGCTTCACGCTTTGGAAAAGCACGACGATGCGCTGGGCGTTAGTGCCGCGCTTCTCCGCTCGTCCGCCGATGAATTCGTCGCGGCCCGCGGTGAAGATCCAAGCGGATTCGTCCAGACGCTGTCGACTTCTACGCTTCAGCACGACGCGCTGGCCGTCGCGTGCAACGTGGTCCAGGGTATCGACCCGTACTTCCTGCTCCTCTTTGAAGCCGCAAACGAGGGCGAGCGCGAACGTGCGTGGCGTCTTGCGGCAACGTGGCTTGTTCGAATCGCCGGACACAACGACGCCAAGGCCATCGACGCGCTGAAGATCGCCTACGCTACGCCGAAGCGTCGTTCGCATGCCGGACTCTGCTTAGCGCTTCTCGGTGACGACACTGGGTTGAGCGACGTCGCGGAACTGGTTCAGTCGCCGGCGGATGACATTCGCGTCGATCTTGCAGTACTGAAGGCGGTCGTTCTTCACGGTCCCAGCCTTGGGCTAGAACCTTCGGCGTTTGACCGATGGAAACTGCAGGATGTCGAGATCGCGGCGGGGAAGTGCGCGTTGTCCGGCGGAAATCCAGCCTTGTTGGCTGACCTGAAGTCCTCGTTGCCAGCAGCCCGTCAGGTTTTCGCCGACCGGATCGCGCAATACGAAGAAGGCCTCATTAGCGACCTCGAATGTCGCCACTACATCGCCGGGGTCTGGGCAGCACACCGCGTTCTTCGTAGGTACACCCCCGAGGATGCGGCGGAGTTCGAAAACGCCCTGCGCGCCATGGCCAAGTCAGAATGGGCGACGGCGCAGCTTGAAGCGCTCGTTGAAGCGTAACCTGGGACTGAAGCGCAGCTCCGTCGGTACTTATTAGCCGTCAGTTCGAAGAAGGAACGTGCAGTTTTGGAGCCCCACTTTTGGCTGCTTGCTTTCCGCTGACTTCGGTCGTCTCGTCGCTTTCCGCGCGTAGTGCGTCACAGACATGTTTGTCGAAGGTCACGAACGTGCCGCCGTCGTACTCGCCATAGAACGCCCAGGTGCTGTTGTCTTGATGGGACACGACGAGGGCGCCGTAGGTGCCAAGTCGACACACCGACATGATGGCGGTGGGTG
>JBGCFM010000104.1:0-84756 GCA_045106895.1 Polyangiales bacterium
TTCGCGAGGGCCATGGTGATCGCCGCGGCCCACGCGCAGCGAGGGTGACGCAGAATCCACGCGCGACAGTCGGCTTTGTATTTCTTGCCGATGAAGCCGACAAGAATCGGCGGCGCGATTCGGTGATCTCCGAAAGGCTGCGCCCAACGAAGAGAGCCTTCGAGAGACTCCTCCACCATCGCCGCCAGTAGCCCCCTTGCACCTTCGCCAGCCATGAGCATCGCGATGCCCCCACCCCACCGAACCTCGTACTCGCTGAAGGCGTAACCCAGCGCCGCGAGCCGCGTGTCGTACTCTCGTGTACGGAGCGCGAAGGACGCGATCGCAGAGGGAATGGACCAGCGCTCGCAGTGCTCGACCCACTCGCCCATCGTCTCCGGGCTGAGGGGCTCGCCGTTCCATGTCAGCGGCTGATTGTGGCTCAGCGCTTCCTCCTCCTCTTCCGGTGTCCACTCACACGTGAATGGAATCTCAATGAGCGCTTTGCGTTCCGGTGCGCGCTTGGGTGTCGCCGGCTCATAGACGCCGGGGTTGCCGTCTTCGTCGGCGTCGCGCTGCTCCAGCGACGGTGGGCCGAGCGGCTTGGTATCGGGAAGTGCCGCGAGGAGGTCCGTGTCAGCGCGTCCTTTTAGAAGCGACTCCACGCGCGCAGGCTGAAACTGCATCGCGAGAGATAGGCCTTCGGCTCCCCAGGCATATCCGGCTTTGTGCTCGTCGTGGAGCGCGCCGAGCGCCTCGTCGGAATCCAGGTGAGCGAGAAGAAACGCCCAGCGATTGTTCTCCCTGGCGCTATCCTCAAAGGGTTTGGCAGGCTTCATATTCGCGAGAATCGAAGCGGCGGCGACGCCTTCAGAGTCGAGTATTGACGCCAGGTATATGCGCGCCCCACCGGTAAAGAACTCGTGGCGAACCTTGGGGTTGGTTTCTAAAAATCGCTCAAGCCCCGCGATGTCCACAGACGCGAGGCCGCCCGCGTTGAGCTCATCGTTGCCGAAGCCTCTTCCGACGCATGCCTTGAGCGCCAGGTCCGCAGACTCACGCTCGTCCGCGCCGCTGTCTCGCGTGAGAGGCAAGAGGAAAGAACGGGCCCACGCGAGGTGGGCGGGCAATCGGCCCACGTAGCTCTTTTGGTTCGCCGCGCTCACGGCTTCGACAAACCCCTCCATGATACGCAGCTTGGCTGCCGCATAGTCGCTCGGCGTCGCGACGGCGAGCATGTCTCGGACGCGTTCAAAGGACGCCATTCGCTGGTAGGGCAGCTCGCTTTCGATGCCCTTCATCAGACACACCGCCGCTTCGCCCAAACCGCGAGTCGCGATGAGGTAGTCCGCGATGCGCGCATACGTCGCCACGGAATAGGCTCCGTGGATACAGACTCCGCGATAGCGTTGGTAGAAGCGCTTCGCGAATTCGATGTCTTGTTCCAAGGGCACTTCTTGGTGCACCGAATTCACCAAACGTTCCGCCCAGGCGCGGTCTGCCGCTTCGTTCGATGCCATGCACCGCCAGATGAGCGAGCGTGCCGTTCGGTTCTCGGACTGTTGATGCTCGAGGATCGCCGCGTCGCAGGCCCACATCGCGTTGCGAAGCGCGGCCCAGGCGGTGTCGACATCCGGAACCGGCCGCACGGAGGTCTCGGCGCCGCCTTGGCGTGGAAAGATCACCTGGCGCAAGTCGTTCGTGAAGTAGACGCCGTCACGCAGCTCGGTCTCGAAAGCCGTGGGCGTCCAGTCTTGTTTCACGCCGGACTTCGGCGCGGCTTTCCAATGGGCCGGAACATCGGCTCGCTCGTCGGGCTGGACTGCCGCTGGGAGCTTCTTTCCTTGCTGGTCGCACGGCTCTCCCTTCTTGTCGAAGAAGCGTCGCACGCCTTTTGCGTGGTCGACTTCGGCGGTCCAAACACGACGACCGGCGCTGTACACCGCGAAGTGCTCTCCGGTCTTTTCGCTTGAACGGTGGAAGCGCTCGACACCGCTGACCCGGCCGTTCTTGAAGGTTCCTTCTCGAGAGACTTGGCCGTTGGGGTGAAAGCGCTGAAAGCTCTTTGGGTCACCGTCTTCGTATTCTGTGCGACAGCAGCGCGTCCCGTCCAAACGCCACCAGGTAACGACCCCGTGGTATTTGCCTTTGGCGTTTCGCTCGGCGAGCTCCCATTCGTAGCCGTTGTCCGCCATGACAGCGCCTGCGGGAACTCCTTTCGGGCGACCGTCCGCTGCGTCGTCGTCGGGGACGTCAGCGACGTCCGCGTCCTTTTCCTGAGCATCCGCGGAACCCTCGCCCACGAGGACGTAGCCCTTCTTGATCTTGGCCGCGACGACCTTCGCGTGTTCCTTGTCGGCCTTCTCTGTCGTGTCGAAGCTCTTACTTTGCTGCCGACCCGAGGTGCCTATTTTTCCATAACAAACGTCGTAACCATCGGCCGTTCGTTCGATGGTCCAGAACTTCGATGATTTGGCATCCTTGTACTCATAGCGGGGCATAGACCTCTTTCCTCTGACCGAGGTCGGCACACTATCACCTGCCGGCTGAGCGCCGCGGCGCCCCACGAAAAAAGCCCCCGCTCCAAAGAGCAGAGGCTTCATTCTGACCCGCGTGAGCAGGCGATTCGCTGGGGTTAGCTAGCGATGAGAGGAGCGATGACGAGAGCAACAACCGCCATGAGCTTCACGAGGATGTTGAGGCTGGGACCAGCCGTGTCCTTGAAGGGGTCACCGACGGTGTCGCCGACAACAGCGGCGTTGTGCGCTTCGCTGCCCTTGGGGTGAACTTCGCCGTCGTCCATCTTGTAGCCGCCGCCCTCGAAGGACTTCTTGGCGTTGTCCCATGCGCCACCGGCGTTGGACATGAAGATAGCCATGGCGACGCCGCTGATGGTCACGCCGGCGAGGACGCCGCCGAGAGCTTCAGGACCCATGCCGTGACCGGCGGAGTTCTTCAGGAGGTTACCGCCGAAGCCGACGATGACGGGTGTGAAGATGGCGAGTGCGCCGGGCATGACCATGCGCTTGAGGGAAGCGTTCGTGGAGATCTCGACGCAACGTGCGGTGTCAGGCTTGGCTTCACCTTCGCGAAGTCCTGGGATCTCGCGGAACTGACGACGCACTTCTTCGATCATCTCCATCGCCGCTTCACCCACGGCGTCCATGGCCATGGAGGAGAAGAGGAACGGAAGCATACCGCCGAGGAAGAGACCGCTCATGACGATGGGGTCGGTGATGTCGATGCCCGTGGAAGCGATTCCGGACTGCTGCGCGAAAGCGGCGAAGAGAGCGAGAGCCGTCATGGCTGCGGAGCCGATGGCGAAGCCCTTACCGATGGCGGCGGTGGTGTTACCCACGGCGTCGAGCTTGTCGGTGCGCTCGCGAACCTTGGGGTCCTGACCGCTCATCTCGGCGATGCCGCCGGCGTTGTCAGCGACTGGGCCGTAAGCGTCGACGGCGAGCTGGATGCCCGTCGTGGAGAGCATGCCGAGAGCGGCAATGGCAACGCCGTAGAGGCCGCCAATGGTGGAAGCGCCGATAACACCTGCGCAGATGCAGAGAATCGGAAGCGCCGTGGAGCGCATGCCCACACCGAGACCGGCGATGATGTTCGTCGCCGTGCCGGTCTTGGACTGGTTGGCGATGCTGTCGACGGGGGGCTTGCCCATGGAGCAGTAGTAAGAGGTGATGAGGCCGACGGCGACGCCTGTGGCGAGACCGATGACCGTAGCAGCGCCAACTTCCCACCACAGAAGTGGGTCCGTGGAACCGGCGGCCGTGACGCCAGCTTCGGGCCACATGAAGTTGGCGATGCCGAAGGTCGCGGCGGCCATGACGCCAGCGGAGCCGAAGGCACCTGCGTCGAGAGCGTGCTGAGGGTTGCCGCCTTCCTTGGTCTTCACGAAGAACGTGCCGACGATGGAAGCGACGATGCCTGCGCCAGCGATGACCATAGGCATGACGATGGGGGCAACGGAGGAGCCGTTCTGAACGACGTCGAAGCCGAGTCCGAGGACCATAGCGCCGACGATGGCGCCGACGAAGCTCTCGAAGAGGTCAGCGCCCATGCCAGCGACGTCGCCAACGTTGTCACCAACGTTGTCGGCGATAACGGCAGGGTTACGTGGGTCATCTTCTGGAAGACCTTCTTCGATCTTGCCGACGAGGTCAGCGCCGACGTCTGCAGCCTTCGTGTAGATGCCGCCGCCGACGCGCGCGAAGAGCGCGATGGAGCTAGCGCCCATGGAAAAGCCGGTGAGAACCGTGATGCTCGTGGTGAGTCCGTCGAGGCCCGTCTCGAAGACGCCGCCGGTCGTGAAGAGAATGTAGAGTCCGCCAAGGCCGATGGAGGCGAGGCCAACCACGGTCATGCCCATGACAGCGCCGCCGGAGAAGACGACGTTAAGAGCTTCGGAGAGACCGGTGCGAGCAGCAGCGGTGGTTCGAACGTTGGCGTCCGTGGCGACCTTCATGCCTGCCCAGCCAGCGATGGCGGAGGCGACGGCGCCCAAGACGAAAGCACCCGCGATGAGAGGGGAGCGGTTCGCGGCTGCGGCTTCTTCACCCATATTGGCGAAGGCGAGGAGCGCGGCGACGCCGGCAACAAAGAGGGCGATCACCTTGTACTCGGCCTTCAAGAAGGCCATCGCGCCTTCTTGAATCTGGCCGGCGATCTCCTTCATGGTGTCGTCGCCCATGTCCTGCTTTTTGACCCATCCAGCCTTTACGAAAGCGTAGAGAAGGGCGAGAACGCCAGCCGCTGGAGCGACGTAAATCAAGTACTGTTCCATCAACAAAAACCTCGGTGACTCGCGGGGGGGAATTCCCTTTTCGCGGGCGGCGGGGGGATACTTGATTTCTGGGGGTGGTCAACCGGCCGGAAGCGCAAAGGTGTGGCGCTTTTCACGCACATTCGAAAACGGCACGTATGTTCAGTCCCCCAAATAAGGTCTTGCGCAGATCTAGCCCTATCGACTCCGAATAGAATAGGGTTCCCGGGTGAGTGACGACGCGAAGGTCGAGATCTTGTCCGATGGGACGGTCCGCGCGAAAGCCGGAGCACGCGATCGCTTTGCTGCGCGTCGCGGTGATTATCGAATCGCCGTCGATTCCCCGCGCCTATTACTCCTCCGAAAAGAGGGGGAGAGCGACGAGCGTGTACTCATGGCGGGTGAGCTGCTGACCCGAATGACGGTGATGGAGATCTTGAACTTCATCGCTACGGCAAACTGGCGCGGCGAGCTGCACATCCTTGGCGAAAGCGAACGCGTTCTGCTCGTGGACCAAGCGGCTCTTAAAGGAGCGCGCAGCCAAGCCACCGATGAACGGCTCGGGGAAACGCTCTTTCAACAGGGGGTGCTCACGCGCTCCGAGGTCGACGAGCTTGCAGCCGACGTCGGCGAAAAACGATTCGGCGAGCTCTGCGTCGAGCGCGGATTCGTCGACAGCGCAGGCCTCTACTCCGCGCTCCAAAAGCAGGCGGAGAGCATTTTCTTCGGCGCCCTCCTCGAAGAGGAAGGCCACTACATCTTCACCGTCGGCGGCGCGGAAGAAGAGTCCGGCACGACAATGCACATCCCGGTGCACGGTCTGCTCATGGAAGGCGTGCAGCGCATCGACGAGATGGCGCTCTTCCGCGACAAGATCCCGAGCAGCAACCTCTGCCCGCAGGCCGAACAAGACGCTCCTGCCCCAAAGAAGCTCGACACCACGGCCACCGCGGTGCTGCGTTTGTGCAACGGCGCTTTGACCATCGATGAGATCGCGAAGAAGACCGGCTTCGGCGAGTTCGCGACGACGAAGGCCGTGTATCACTTGCTCCAGCAGAAGCAGGTAACCCTTCGCACTCCTTCCACCGTCGACCCCGGCGCCGTCGTTGCCCTCGTCGCTCGCTTCAATGAGGTGCTGCAGGATATCTTCGTCGCAGTCGCAACCTACGGCGGCCTCGACCAGACGCGCAACACCCTCACCGCGTGGATCGTGGGGAGTGGCTACGGGCCCTTCTTTGGGGAGAGTCTCGATGAGTTCGGCGGTATCGATCCCCACCACGTGGCCGATGCGCTGCAGAACGTGAGCGTCGAGCACCCTCTCGAAGCGCTTCACCAAGCACTTCACGAACTGGCCGCGTTCGCACTCTTCAGCGCCACGACGACCCTTCCACGCGACCAGGAGCTAAGCCTGGCGCGCGACGTCAACGCGCGGCTCAAAGCCATCCGCATCGGCTGAGCGCTCTTTGGCGTTTCGTCCAAAGCAGGTCACCGTGTCTCGTATGGTCATGCGCGCGCTCTGGGCTCTTGCTTTTGCCTTCGGGTGTTCGACGAGCCCTTGCGACGACGACCACACCTGCATCGACTCGGCCACCGACGCGGCTCCCTCCGACGTCGGCGCCGATACCGAGGCTCGGGTGCGAGACGCAGCGGCAGATGCCTCGGACTCCGGCGCGAGCATCGACGCCACGCTCGTAGACGCGGGACCAGACACGAGCGACGCGACTGCGCCCGACGCCGGCCCCCTTCCCGGCTTCACCGTGGTCACCTGGAACATCGAGAACTTCCCTCAGGCCACATCGACGCCGCGCCTCGTTGCGGAGATCATCGAGAGCGAGCGATGGGACCTCATCGGCGTTCAAGAGATTAGCGACGACGCGGCGTTCCTCGCCCTCATCGATGAGCTCGAAGACTACGACGGCTATGTCTCCTTCGACGATCGCGCGTTTCAGCGCAACGGCATCCTCTTTCGCCGTGACCGCGTGCGTGTGCGGAACGTGCAGCGGCTCTTTGAACGAGATGGCTACGCGTTCCCGCGTGACCCCTTGGCCGCAGACGTCACCTTTCTAAACGAAGACGGCAGCGTCGCCTTTGACTTCGCCTTCGTCGTTGTCCACCTCAAGGCCACCCTCGAAGAGGAGAGCCGTCTCCGGCGCCTTGACGCCATCGAGAAACTCGACGCTTGGGCCCGGCAGGTCATGGCAGACGGAGAGAACGAGGTCGTCATCGTTGGGGACTACAACGACGAAGCGTCGGACCCCGCCGGGGAAAACGTCTTCGGCCCCATGCTTGGCGACGGCTACAGCATCCTCACGCAGGCACTCGACGAAGACGCGTTTAGCTTCATTCCTTTCCGCGCACTCATCGACCACGTGGTCATCACATCCGAGACCATCCAAGAGTACGGAATGGGTACGATCTCTATCGCCGAGAACGTGCGCACCGGAGTGCTGAACTACACCGACAACGTCAGTGACCACCTGCCCGTCGTTGCGCGTTTCGTTCCCTGAAACCTCGAATGCACCTAATCCTGGGCTCAGGGCACTAGGCTCCAAGGGTGCGCTTCTTCGCCGCCTTCTGCCTCTTTGTTTCGGCCTGCCCTAGCAGCCCGACTGTTGGCGGCGACGCGTCGATGGACGGGGCGCAGGCCGGTGGCTTCAGCGTCGTGACCTGGAATATTCGGGAGTACCCAAGGACCTTCCTCCCCCAAGTGCTGGTAAGCGAGATCATTCAGCGGCGCAGCTGGGACCTCATTGCGATTCAGGACATCAGTGACGCGAACGCCTTTGCGGAGCTCGTCGATTCTCTCCCAGCCTACGAAGGCGTGCTCTCGGAGGAGCGTGGGTTCTGAGGTCATCCACTACGATCGAAACGTGTCCGACCATCTACCCGTCGAAGCACACTTCGCGCGCCAATGAGTGCAACGCCCAATGCTGCTTCGTCTCTGAGAGCGTCAGCGTGGATGAGTCCACAAAGCGACGCCGACTGCTGACCCTTGGGCGAAGAAACCCTCGCCCCAAGCAGCTGGCTGCTAGCGAGTCTCACCGCAGTGCTGACAGCTTCCGTCGGCGTTCTTCTGTCCCACCACGTAGAGCTCGTGAATGTGCTTCTTGATGGTGAAGCCACGCTTCGCGACAAGCTCCTCCTGAAGTCGCTCGATCTCGTCGTTCTCGAACTCGATGATGCGGTCGCAGTCCATGCAGATCAGATGGTCGTGGTGCTCGTCTTCGTGGGCGACTTCGTAGCGGGAAACCCCATCGCCGAAGTGACGCTCATTCGCGAGGCCACACTTCTTGAGGAGCTTGAGCGTACGGTAGACCGTGGCGTAGCCAATCTTCGGCTCTCGCTCACGCACAGCGGCGAGCAGATCCTCGATGGAGAGATGCTCCGTGCTCCGAAAGAACACATCCGTCACCAGGCGGCGCTGGCTAGTCGAACGAAGGCCATGCGTTTCCATGTACGCTTCCAGGCGCGCCTGGAGGCCTTCGATGTCTCCGTGAGAATCGCTCTTTGCTGTGTGCGTTGTCATAGCCCCGTGACGCCCAGCCATAGGGTACCCTAGGCGCATTGTCCATGGAGCAGAGCCCCACGAAAAGCGAGTCTGGCGAGAATGCGCCCCAGAATTCCAGGGAATCGACGCCTGGAGCGGATGACGCACCCAAAGCGCCGGTCAAACGCGATCGTTTTCTATGGGGAGTTCTTCCCGTCGCCTTGGCCTTGGTCGTCAGCGCGTTCTTTGTCAGCGATGCGGCCAAGTCCCAGAACGACGTACAGATCGGGGCACCGTTTTATACCCAAGTCGGCCACGACATCCCGGTCTTTGGCTTTCACTTCGGCGAGGGCCACGGCGAGCTCGGCGGCGCCGAGTCTGTGCAGGTCCACCTCGTTGGCGCCGATGAGGAGAGCCTCGCGGAGAGCACCCTCGTGCCCGGTGAAATCGTTGGCTACTTCGGGCACCTCCCTGCCGTCGACGTCGCCGGCGAGTACCAGCTTCGGGCCGAAGCGATGCCGCGGCGTGAACCGCCTGAGACGGTCACGCGTCGCATCACCGTGGAAGCGGCGCCGGAACAGGCGACGCTCCGCGGTCGCAGGCAGACAGAACTGCAGCGTTGGGAACCCGGCAGCATCGTTTCTATCGCGGAAGCCGAGGCGCCGGAGCACCTGGACGCTCGCGTCAGCGGCGGGGCCTGCGTCCCTGGTGAAGAGTGCGTGCTCTTAGTCTGGGTAGGACAGCCGGCGGCGGCGATTGGATTGGCGCGGAGCGGCGGCATTGAGCCGATGCAAAACGAGGAGTGCGGCGAAGTTCGCGTGGAAGGGCAATCGCCCTCGGAAGAGTTCTCCCTGGAGGGCGGCGGGCTTCAAACCAGCGGCGTCCTTCGATGCTCCCTCCGCGTCGCATCGAGCGAAGGGAACGTCCGTATCCTCGCGTTCCGGGATGGGGTCGCTGTCGCCGAGCGCCCACTGCAACTCCCCATCGCCTTCGCGACGCCGCTCGTCGACATCGAGACCGCACACCTGGCGTCGGGCGAGACTCCACGCTTCGTCAGCCACGAAGAGGCCCTCGTCGCCACGCTCTACGAAGATGCCCGCCTTCGACGTATCGAGCTCGTCGGACCAAACCCCGCCTTCGAGGAGGAACTCGCCGAAGGACTCTGGCGCGCGCAATTCCGCCGTGATGCGTTTGGCAGCGAACACGTCGCGACGCGCCTCTTCGTCGTTCACGACCAGCCCCTGAGCTACCTGGCCGGACACCCTTCTCAGCGACGCTGGCTTGACCCGATGGCGCGAGAGCGGCCGCAGTGCGAGGGGGCGCCGTGTTCTACGGAACGCCTCGTGCGTTTCATGCTCGCCGCCGGCGAACTCGAGGTTGCCCCCGCCCCGACCACATCCAGCGGCAAAGTTCAGGCACTGACGCGCCACACCACGGAAGGCCAAGGGCGTCGTTTCTTCGGCGTTGGGCTTGTTCTTTTTGCCGGCCTCCTTGTCGCCTGGGCGATCTACCGTCGCGGGATTCGCAGCGCGGCCATCACGCGGCAGCGCCTCAAGGCAGCCAATGCGGATATGCCGGCGAGCGCCACAGCGGACAAACGCGCGTCGCTGAGCGCGGGCATTTTCGTATTCCTCGTCTTCGCAGCCGTCGCAGCTCTCGTGTTCTCACGAAGCTGCGTCGCCGTGTATGGCTGAGCGCGGCACGCCGCTCCGCCGAAGGACTCGACTCACTCCTCGGAGTCGGCGGGCGAGTCGTCGTATTCGGCGTCGCCGCGGCTAAGCCAAACCCAGGTTCCGCGTTTTTGACGGTAGCCGTGCCAGCCGTTCGGCACAGACGGGCCCGTCCACTCGAAGAGCCATCGCGCGTCGGCGGGGGCGAGGTTCGTGCAGCCGTGGCTTCGAACCTGCCCGAAGTCATCGTGCCAGTAAGCGCCGTGGAGCGCGAAGCTGCGCCAGTAGTACATGGTCCAAGGAACCTCTTCGACCTCGAAGTCACCGTCTACCGGGTCGCTTCCGTCCATCGTGGCGGACACATATTTCTCACGGATGCGGAAGACGCCGCGCGGCGTGTCGTAGCCTTCGCGTCCACTGGCGACGAGGGTTGCGTACACCGGTTCGCCCTCGGAGTAGGCGACGAGGGTCTGCTCTGCGAGGTCCACGTGGATCCAAGTGTCCGACGTCACCGCCTCATCCGGGCGCGAGCGCCGCGCGACGCGCACAAACTCGCGGCGTACAGCGAGACCTCCTTCAGCGACGGCATACTCGACGCCATCGATGTTCGTGATCTCGTCCAGATGAAAGCGAGCGTATTGTTCCGCCTCGCCAACCTCCGAGACGGTGCCGTTCTCGATGCGCACCAGCGGCCGTGTCTCGCCGAAGACAAAGGCCAGAGGCAGCTCGCTTTCGCCCTCTCCGAGCATCGACCCGGTGAGCTTCGGCGTCTCAAGCTCGTTGAGGTTGTCCGTGTGAACGTAACGGCCACGAACCGTTCGCTGCCAAGACCCTTCTAAGCGGTCCAGGGCGACAAAGAAATCACCGACCATCTTCTTGGAAACAACCTCCGGAAGCGCCCCGTTCTCGTCGCCGTCCAGCATGCTCTCCTCTTCCGGCGTTGGCGGACGGTACAAACGAGGGACGCCGTCTCGCCGGGAAACCGCGGCGTAGCGGTATGGCATCGGCCCATCAAAACTAGCGGGCTTTTGATCGTGCTCTTCGGCGGTGTCGCCCATGGAGAAGCCCTGCCCGGTGCACAGATAGCCCCGCCCCACGCGGTACCAACGCCCGTTGCACCCTGGACCGAAGACACGTTCACCCACTGGGATGGTGCGTCCACGCCGCACGATTCCGAGGACGTCTGCGTCCACCGCCGCTTGCTCGAAGATGGCGGCGTTGTACTGGAAAGCCGTCGCGACGAGACCGCCCTCGGCCTCCGGCGCGGGATGCGCGGGAAAAGACGTCGGCAGCGGTGGCCGTCGCAGGACGATTCGACGCGGCTGAGAGTCCTCTTCTTCGCCGGAGCGAACCTCCACGGCGCTCGGGAGGTCCTCGATACTCACCGCTTCGTCGGCGCTTTCGGACTCCGGCCGTTCTTCGACGGTCTCGCTGCAACAAACGAGGAGAACCGAAAACATCAGAAACGCGACACGTAGAGGAAGCGCAGGTGGGTTCGTCGAGGGTCCGATAGCTCTCTGGATATGCCGCGAACTACGGGCCAGCGCAAATTCGCCGCGATGCGGCCACGAAGGAAACTCTTGCGCCCTCACGTTGACCCCTCATGCTTCCGCCACGAACTTCTCGCCCTCGCCATGCGCTGAGCGAATACGACCCACCTCTCCAGAGCTTTCAAAGGCCATCTGCCCCGATATGTCCGACCACACCCCTCGCCAGCTACGCACCATCGCCGTCCACGCGGGCCGAGACACAGGCGATGGACTCGTGGGTCCGATTCATCGCTCCTCGACCTACCTCCTGGGGAAGCCGGAGACATTCGACGACATTCGTTATACCCGGCTGAACAATACGCCAAGTCAGGTCGAGGTGGAGACCGCCATCGGCGCGCTGGAACAGGGAGTCGCGCTTGTGACCCCTTCGGGTACCGCCGCGGTGCACTTGGCGCTGAATCTTTTCAAGCCTGGCGATCACCTCCTCGCGGCGCGCCGCCTCTACGGAGGCACGCGGAAACTCTTGGAGCACCACGCCGAACGTATGGGTCTCAGAACGACCTTCGTGGAGTTGGACGATCCATCGAGCTGGGCGGCGGCGGCGGAAGAGAGCACGCGCGGCTTCTTGGTGGAGACCGTCGCGAACCCGTGGATGAGCGTACCTCCCCTGGGCGAGGTCGTCGCGTTCTGCAAAGCGCGAGACCTAACGTCGATGATCGACAACACCCTCGCGTCCCCGGTGCTCTACCAGCCACGCGCTCACGGCTTCGACGTTGTGATCCACAGCGCGTCGAAGCACATCAACGGCCACACCGATGTCGTCGCCGGCGCGCTGATCTCCGACGCCGAACGAACGCGGGCCCTTCGCCTCATCGCCAACCGTCTTGGCATCTGCCCCGACCCTCAGGCTTGCTACCTGTTGCGGCGTGGCATCAAGACGCTCCCCCTTCGTGTGAAAGCCCAGTGCGACTCGGCCCTACAGATCGCGACCTGGCTGCAGCGGCACCCAGCTGTGGAAAAGGTCCTCTACCCGGGGCTCGAAGACAGCGCTTACCGAGCGCGGGCTAGCGCCTCCTTCGCGGGCCTCTTCGGGACCATGCTTACTTTCGTTCCAGCCGGGGGCGTCGCCGCCGCCGAGGCCCTCATCGAGCGCCTCCAGTATGCCACGGAAGCGCCGAGCCTCGGCGGCGTCGAGACACTCATCACGCGACCGGCAACCACCTCCCACGGCGGCCTCTCCGCCGAGTACCGCAGCTCCATTGGCATTGATGACGCGATGGTCCGGCTGAGCGTGGGCGTCGAGGACACAGCCGACCTCATCGCCGACCTGGAACAGGCCCTGGGCTCCGGAGTCGTGTCCTAAGTGTCCCTCGCATCGTTCTTGCCGCCGAGGCGCGTCATGACGATAATCGATGGATGGCGCGTCTTCTTCTTGTGCTCGCTTCCCTCGCGCTTGCGGCGGCCCTCGGAGCTGCTCCGAGCCCGGCGCGAGCGACCGACGACGAGAACGAGAGAACCGTGGTTGTTCCTTTGCGTGTTCACGTGGTGGACGTCGACGGGGAGCCCGTCGTTGACGCCCCTTGGCTCGATGAGCAGCTTCAGGAAGCCAACCGGGTCTTTCAGCCCACCGGCGTGTCCTTTCAGGAGCTAGAGCGCCAATCCCTGGATGAACATTTTGCGGACCTCGTCACTCGGCGCGACCGCAACTCCCTCGCTCAGTTCTTGGAGCGCGGCGTGGTGAACGTCTTCGTCGTCGCCTCGATGGTGGACGTAGATGACCAAAGCTCCATGCGTCGAGGTGTGCACTGGACGCTCCAGTGGCGACCCGACAACCACTTCCTCGTCCTGACGAGCATCGGTCCCCGCACGACGCTCGCGCACGAGCTCGGGCACTACTTTGGCAACCGAATTCACACTTCCGTCTTCGGCAACATCATGAGCTACGAGCACGGGCCGGCGCCCTCGCTCAGCGCGCACCAGCGAAGACGCGTCATCACGACGGCACGCCACCAGCTTCGAAGCCGCACGCTCTTTTCCGTCGACGGTTGGCGCGAGCTGGAGTCCGCGGGGCGCTTGCCTCGCTTCTTCTATCCAAGGCGCGACGGCACCAGGCGCAACGCCCGGCGATAGACCGCCTCCACCCCGGCACCGCTATTTGCGCAGGCGCGAGGCGACGCGCATGAATCCTTGATGCCAGCGAAGAACCTCACGCGGACCGAGCTACGTCCCCTATCCGATGCAGGACTCCTCGCCATCGCTGCACGTTGTGTAGAGCGCGCCGCCATGGCACGCGACGGTCTTCACATGCTTCCGAAGAAGCACCTCAGCGCGTGGACGCGCGGCTACGCAATGGTCGTCAAAGCCATCGCCGAGGGGTCTGCGCCTCGTCCCTCGCCATCGTTGGCGAAGAGCATTCGAAACGCAGGAGCTGCCGTCTACTGGGACCTCGACAAGAAGGGTCTTGCTCATGCGCGGCTGGTCTCAAGCAGCTACGAGGTCCCCGCCGCCGCCGTCGAAGCCGCTGCCGCCGCGGAGCGAAAAGTGCTGGTTTCCGGCGTCATCACGACGGCAGGAGCCCTACGAAGCTTGGCCGCTCGCTTTGCCCACGATGGCTACCTGGGCGCGGACGACGTGGCGGACGGGGACGCGGTGCAGACCGCCATCGCCGCGGTCTTCTCCGTGGTCCGGGCGGACATCGACGAGGTTGACCACACCGATCCCGCGTCTCTGGCGGCCCGCCCTCTCTGGAACACCGCGCCAAGCTGGTGGCCCTCTTCGCCCGAAGCTTAGAGGTGCCTCTCCGAACACCGGCCACCGGCCTCAAACGCCATTGCACGGCCTGCAAACCCGACTTAGTGTGCCTCGACAGGGACGCCGCTGGTGTTTCCTGTGCTTTTTCAGGGCTTTTTGCCCCTTTTTCTTGTTGATTTGGGAGTACCCCGCGCATGTTCGGTCTGCTTAAAAAGGTCCTAGGAACCAAACACGAGCGCGAGGTCAAGAAACTCCAGCCCCAAGTGGCCGCCATCAACGCCCTCGAAGGCAAGATGAAGGCCCTCACGGACGAGCAGCTTAGGCGCCGAACCGGCGATTTCCGACAGAAGCTCGACAACGGCGCGACCCTCGACGAGCTGCTGATTCCGGCCTTCGCCACGGTCCGCGAAGCCGGCAGGCGCGTGATGGAGATGCGTCACTACGACGTGCAGCTCATCGGCGGCATGGTCCTTCACCAGGGCAAGATCGCGGAGATGCGAACGGGTGAAGGTAAGACCCTCGTCGCGACGCTCCCCTGCTACCTCAACGCCCTCGAAGGCAAGGGCGTCCATGTCGTCACCGTCAATGACTACCTCGCCAAACGCGATGCGGAGTGGATGGGCCAGGTCCACAAGTTCCTCGGACTCGACGTCGGCGTCGTGTATCCGCAGATGCCGAACTCCGCCAAGAAGAAGGCGTACCTCGCGGACATCACGTACGGGCAGAACAACGAGTTCGGCTTCGACTACATGCGCGACAACATGAAGTTCAGCATCTTCGACTATGTCCAGCGCGATCTGAACTACGCCATCATCGATGAGGTCGACTCCATCCTCGTCGATGAAGCACGAACACCACTCATCATCAGCGGTCCCGGCGAAGTTGCGTCGGACAAGTACCGCATCATCACGGACCTCATCCCGAAGCTCCGCCGCGACGAGCACTACGAGGTCGACGAGAAGGCGCGCTCTTCGTCACTGACGGAAGAAGGCATGTCCCGCGCCGAGGATCTCCTCCGCGCCAGCGGCTGTCTCGAGAGCGGGAACGTCAACTACCGCGGCGCCGGACGCGCCGGTGGCCTCTTCGACCCGGTCAACATCGAGACACTGCACATCTTGCAGCAGTGCCTCCGCGCCCACGCCCTCTACCACCGCGACCAGCACTACATGGTCCGCGATGAGAAGGCGATGATCATCGATGAGTTCACGGGCCGCGTTTTGGCGGGTCGTCGGTGGTCCGACGGTCTGCACCAGGCCGTCGAAGCCAAAGAGCGCCTGCCTATTCAGGACGAGAACATCACGCTGGCGACGATCTCGTTCCAGAATCTCTTCCGCCTCTACAAGAAGCTCTCGGGCATGACCGGCACCGCCGACACCGAGGCCACCGAGTTCCACAGCATCTACGAGCTCGACGTCGTCGTGATCCCGACGAACAAGCCCGTCATTCGCGCCGATGGCGAAGACCTCGTCTACAAAAGCGAGCGCGAGAAGTTCCTCGCCGTCGCCGAAGACATCGAGCGCGAGAACGCCGACGGTCGCCCCGTCCTTGTCGGTACGACGAGCGTTGAAAAGTCGGACGCTCTCTCGGGCCTCCTCCGCAAGCGCGGCATTCAGCACGAAGTTCTCAACGCCAAGCAGCACGAGCGCGAGGCGTACATCGTCGCTCAGGCAGGCACGCGCGGCGCCGTCACCGTCGCCACCAACATGGCCGGCCGTGGTACGGACATCATCCTCGGCGGCAACGCCGAGATGATCGCCGAGGTCGAGGTCACGCAGAACGCCAGCGACGAGCTGCGCGCAGAACCCGACGCACTGGCGGCGGCGATCATCGAAGCCCAAGAGCGCTACGAAGTGGAGTGCAAGGCCGAAGGCAAACGCATCAAGGACATCGGCGGCCTGCATATCATCGGCACGGAACGGCATGAGTCGCGACGCATCGACAACCAGCTCCGCGGCCGCGCCGGTCGTCAGGGCGACCCAGGAAGCAGCCGCTTCTTCTTGAGCCTCGAAGATGACCTCATGCGCATCTTCGCCGGCGACCGCGTGCAAAACATGATGGATCGCCTCGGCATGGAAGAAGGCGAGCCCATCGAACACAAGTGGGTCACCAAAGCCGTCGAGAACGCGCAAAAGAAGGTCGAGGAGCGCAACTTCGACATTCGTAAGCACCTTCTTGAGTACGACGACGTAATGAACCAGCAGCGCAAGTCGGTCTACGAGCTGCGCAAGCAGGTGCTTCAGGGTCAGTACCGCGAAGTCCTCAGCGACGAAGAGCGCAAGGCCGGCGCGACTCCCAAGCGCCTCGTTCAGGAGGCGGACCCTGCGCTGACGAAGCGAGCCGAGCCCATCCTCACGCAGATGGTGAAACTCCACGCGGCGAAGCCTCCGGCCGCCGGCGCCACCCCCGAAGAGATCGCGGAGTTCCAGAAGGCCGCCATGGAGGCGGACGTCTCCACCCTCGGCAGCGTCAACGCCAAGGGCATCGAGCGCGACGTCTACCAGTGGTTCGGCTGCGTCGCGAAGCTCGACAAGGTCAAGGACAACGCCCAAGACACGCTCGACACGCTCATCGAGGCTGTCGGCCTCTCTCTCACGGAGCAGAAAGAGCGCATGCTCGACGTCGTCGATGAGCTCATCGGCGGACTCGTCGAGAAGTACTGCCCGCCGACGAAGCACTACGAAGACTGGCAGGTCGAAGAGCTCGCCGACGAGTACGAAGAGCAGTTCGACGTGGACTGCACGGGCCTTGAGAAGCTCAGTGAGGCGCAAGAGGTCGCGCGAAAGCTCTACGCCGACGCCGAAGCCGTGCTCCTCAAGAAGATGGAGGAGTTCAACCCCGAAGCGTTCCTTCGTCTCTTCCGCCAGACCTACCTCAAGGAGATCGACAAGCAGTGGATCGCCCACTTGCAGTCGATGGACCAGCTCCGCGATGGAATCGGTCTGCGCGGCTACGGTCAGCGCGACCCGAAGAAAGAGTACAAGCGCGAGGGCTTCGCGATGTTCACGCACATGGGCAACAGCATCAAGAGCGACGTCGTCACGAGCATCTTCACGATTCGCCGCGTCAGCGAGGAAGACCTTCGCCGCATCGAGGCCGAACGACAGGCCGCCGCCGCCGCACGCCAGCGCTTGGCGAACGCAAGCCAGATGGCCAACCAAGAGGTCCAGCCCGCTGGAACCGCGCGGCCGCAGCAGCAACAGCGCCCCGCAGGCGCACGACCTGCCGCCGGCGCTCCAAATGGTCAGCGTCCTCAGCAGCAGCAACAGCAACAGCAGCAAGCTCCGATGAACCGTGCACAGCGACGCGCCTTGGCGAAGAAGCAGCGCGGCAAAAAGAGCGTCACCCCCGAGCAGTAGTCACATGGCACGTCGTTCTCTTCACGCTCCCCTGCGAGGCTTTCGCTTCGCGGGGATCGCCAGCGGCATTAAAGCGACGGGCCTCGACCTCGGCGCCATCGTCGCGGACGCGTCTTGCCCCGTCGCCACCGTCCTCACGAAGAACGTTGTGCGTGCTGCGCCCGTCGACCTCTGCGCAAGACGCACTCGCTCCGGGTTTGCGCGCGCCGTTCTCGTCAACAGCGGCAACGCCAACGCCGCGACCGGCGCTCAAGGAATGGAGGACGCCCAGGCGACGTCCCTCGCCTTCGCCGAAGCGCTCAGCGCGGACGACGACAAGACGAAAGCAGGCGACGTTCTTCCGTGTTCCACAGGCGTCATCGGCGTCCCGCTCCCGACGGAACGAATGTGTGCCGCGATGGCCCCACTCGTTGCGTCTCTCAAGGGCGGCTCAAAGAGCTTCGCCGACGCAATTCTCACCACGGACCGCGGGCGTAAGGTGTCCCGCGTGGCGTTTCGTGCCGGCGGCAAAGACTACGAAGTCCTCGCCATCGCCAAGGGCGCCGGGATGATTCACCCCAACATGGCGACGACGCTCGCATTTGCCCTGACCGACGCCCCCATCGCCCCCTCGGACCTCAAGGCCGCGCTGCGCGCCGCCACGGAAGCCACCTTCAACCGCATCAGCGTCGATGGCGATACCAGCACCAACGACACCATCATCGCGATGGCGTCTCCGGCCAGAGCGCTGCGGTCCACCAAGACGTTCCAAGCAGCGCTCACCGAGGCGCTGGGCAACGTCGCCGAGATGATCGTCGCCGACGGCGAAGGCGCGGAGCACGTAGCTGAGATTCGCGTCGAAGGCGCGAAGAGCGACGCCGACGCGCTAAAAGTGGCGCGCACGATCGCGACCTCTTCGCTCGTTAAAACCGCCATGCACGGCAAGGACCCCAACTGGGGCCGTATCGCCGGAGCCGCCGGTCGCGCCGGTGTGCGTTTCGACCAAAGCAAGCTGAGCGTAACCATCGGCAAGACGTGTGTCTTCGACGAGGGCCGCGCGGTGATGACTCCTGCACGAGAACGCGCGGCGTCGAAGACCATGTCGAAGAAGCGCTACGTTATCACTGTGTCTCTCGGCAAAGGTCCGGGCAGCGGGCACTACATCACGTGCGACTTCGGTCACGCCTACGTGAGCGTCAACGCCGACTACCGCTCCTGAGCGATTTCCGTCTCGCTCGTTTTGCGAACCGGCGTGGCTCGAGGAGCGCGGGCCGCGATCAAAAGGTGAACATATAGCCGAGCGAGATGTTGAACAGAAAGGGCGTGTTGGCGATGCCAATATTCGCCGCGCGGTGACGCAGCCCCTGGCCGCCGGCTTCGTACTCGTGTTCATCGCTCGCCAACGAGGTAGCGACGTTTGGCCAGTACCGGACGCTTGTCGTCGCAACGAACCCTTCGAGCCACTTCGCGACTCGGACGCCAAAGTGATAGAAAGGTCGATACTGGGCATAGACCCCGAACCCCAAAGTGTAGGTGGTGTAGTGGACGAGCCCCTCTCCGGCGTTGTCCCGGACTTCGAAGCGGTGTGCCTTGGCTTCAAGCCGAACGTCCAGCCACTCGAGCAGACGATACCCAATGCTCACGCCCGTGCTGTACGGAAGGTGGAACTCAAGACCCTGCTCACTCGCTTCGCCGACCACGGTGCTTCCTTCAAGTTTGAGGAGAAAACCGTGCGAGTAACCGAGAACGAAGCGGCGATAGAACACGTCCACCTCGACGTTTCCGCCACGCAAGACCAGCGGCTGGATCAGCCCCGCGGAAATCGTGAGGCGAACCTCGTCGAAGCTCACCCAAGGGTTCTGCGATTCCGTCTGTTCAGACTGCGCCTCCACGTGCGCCGGAGCGAACAGTGACGACGCCACCAGCGACACAGCGACGAGGAAGCAGAAGCGGAGCGAGGTTGATTTGTCCATCGGGACAACCTCTGCCAATCATTAACAGATGTCATCGAGCGATTAAGAGACACGGTATCCCAATTTTAGACAACGCCCCCAGTTTCGACTGGGACGACACGAAGTTACTTCTCGCCGTTGTGCGAAGCGGTAGCTTCAACCGCGCCGCCGCCGCCCTGAACACGAGTCAGTCACGCGTAAGCCGGCGTCTTTCGGTCCTGGAGAAGGAGCTCGGCGTGCAGCTCTTCGAGCGCTCCGTGGATGGCGTCACGCCCACCGACGCGGCCCTCTTGCTCTTGCCGGCTGCCGAGCGAATGGAGCAAGCAGCGTTCTCCATCCTCACTTCGCTGAGCGGCCTCGATCCACAGGTCTCAGGCTCGGTGCGCGTGGCGGCGGACGAGGCCGTCGCGAACTACCTTTTGCTACCAAAGGTGAACCTACTCCGCGCGAGCTTCCCGAAGCTTACGCTCGAGCTCTCGCCGAGCACCGAGCTCGTGAATATGAGCCGAAATGAGGCGGACCTCGCGCTGCGTTTCGAGCGGCCTTCTCGCGGAGATCTCATCGTCAAACGAGTAGGCGTCGTGACGATGGGTTTGTTCGCGGCGGCGGACTCTCCGTGGGCGCGACTGCCGCCCGACGAGTGTGCGTGGGTGCATTGGACGAGCGCGTTTCAGCACATGCCCGACGCGGCCTGGGTTCAACGGCACTATCCAAATCGCCTTTCTGCCGTGCGAACGACCAACTTAGTCAGCATCATCACGGCGGTGAGTCGGGGCCTCGGCATCGGATTGGTGCCCCATGCTCTCGCGGCGGAGCTTGGTGGGCTCGTCGAGGTGGAGCAGCCTTACCCGCTTCTTGAGCTTCCACTCTGGCTTGCAGGTCACCGCGCTCACAGGGACGTCGCCCGCGTGCGCGTCGTCCGCTCGTTCATCGAGCAAGCATGCCTCGCCCTTCAAGAAACTACGGCAGACTCGGGCGCGGCAGACTAGAGCGCGGCAGACGAGAGCGCGGCAGCGCAGCGCTACGTCGAGTCACTTAGATCAGAATGTCGATATCGATCTCAATATCGTAGCCCTCGTCATCATCCACGGGCACTGAATCCATCGTCAAACGTGTGTCCATCATGCGTTCGTCGCCGAGGTTCTCCACGTACTCCCGGATAGCGTCGACGGCTTCCGCGAGCTTCTCGAAGACCTCACGCGAGAGAAAGAGCAGCGTAGACTTCTCCGCCGCCGTCACCGACGCCGTCGTCTCTTGCTCAAGCACCAACGCGATCTCACCGAAGACGTCGCCGGCGCTGAGCGTCGCGAGCATCACCTTCTCATCACCGTCGGTTTTCCACACGTCCACGGCGCCACCGAGGATCAGATAGAGACCTTTGCCCGCTTCACCTTCGCGAATGATGTGTGTGCCTTGGGGAACATCATGGGCGCTAAAGCGCTTCACGAGATCCAGGCGCGCCTTTCGTTCGAGGGGGCGGAAGAGCGGGGACGTGGAGAGCAGGTTATCGAGGAGCCGGCCACGTGTGAACCCATCGAGGGCCGCCGCCAAGGTCGCGACTTCTCCGGCGAGAGCGACCAAGCTCTCGCGCTCGAACTCAAGGACGTCGCAGTCGTCGAGGGTGACCACACTCGCGCTACGCGGCTTCGCGGACACCAGCGCCATTTCGCCAAAGATCGCACCATCGGAGAGCTCCGCGAGGCGCTGTTGAGCCCCGTCTTGTTCCCGTTGAACCACGACCTTGCCGCGAACCAAGACGTAGAACGCGGTGCCGGCGTCGCCCTGCTGAATTATGGTCTGGCCACCTTGATGGCGAACGAGGCGTAGGGTCTTGAGCATCCGCGCGAAGGCTTCGGGCGGAAGCTCGCTGAAGATTGGAATCGGGGGGAGCGTTTCGGGGTAGGCGGCGATGCGCGAGAGGTCGCTAGCGATCTTCGCCGCGGCAGGAAGGAGCTCTTCCGCTGGAGGGGGCGTATCCAAACGAATCTCACCAGGAAGCGCCGTGGCTTCGCCCACTAGCGAGAGGCGAACGCCGCGGCCGATCTTCGGTGAGCCCTTTCCATAGAGCGTGGCGATTTGGTCCGTTACCTGGCCGAGCTCCGGCTCAAGCTGCTCGAGTATCTTCAGCGCCACGAGTGCACGCAGCGGGTATCCACCGTTCGCCGCATGGCGAGCCAGTACGGTGTAGACGAAGGCCGCGGCCTGCACCTCGCCCATCGCAAGGAGCGTGTCGGCCACCCGCAAACGCGCGTCCAGGTCGTTCGGATGCAGCTGCACCAAAACCGAATACGCGTGAAGGGCTGCGAGATGCTCACCTTTGAACAGATGAGCGTCGGCGTGATCACGAAGCTGCTGAACCGTTTCCATAGGGCGCGACTCTATCGCGATCCCAGCGGGATTTGCCAGCCGTGATGCCAGACCCGCGGGCCCGGCGATTCCGCTACTTGGGGTCGCGGAGGGTAACGCGGGCCACCCACATAGAGAGGGCGGCGCTCACGACGAGCCAGGGTCCAACGAGGACACCAGATGCGAGGGAAGGACAAGCAGCTTCCACGAGGAGCCAGCCCGCGAGACCGGCGCCCACCGCAGCGACGCCGAGACGACCGAGCTTCTTGTGGTGACCAAGGGCGGCGAGACCGAGGGGCAGCGCGACGCTCAAAGCGATGGGCCAGAAAGCGCCGAGAGAGGTCGCGAGGAATCCGAAGGCGCTAAACCCGAGTACGCCGCTGCCGGCGAGGAGACCAGCGCCGAGGGCGAGGCCTAGCCGGCGACGACGTGTAAAGCCAAACGCGGCGAAGGCGAGAAGCGCGGCGAGGAGACCCTTGGCGCCTTCCTTCTGGGAAGCAGCTACGAGGGCGTCATTTGCCTGGATCAAGCCGGCGCCGTAGCGCGTGCGGTTGGACTTTGCCTTCGCTGTGCTCTCAAGGATGCGCTCGATGGCGTCGGGGTCCGTGACGCCGCTCGCGTAGAGGAGCGCCGCAACACCCGCGACATGAGGCGCCGCCATGGAGGTGCCTTGGTAGCCGAGGTAGTCGTGCTGGCCCGGACGCCGTGGGAGCATCGTGTTCTGCACGACGCCATCCGGAAGGCCATCGCCGTTCTGGTCGACGCGGAGGTCACCGCCAGGAGCGACGATGTCGAGCTTGCGGCCGTGGGATGAGTAGAAGCTCAGCTCTTCGTCAAAGCGGACGGCGCCAACGGAGAAGGCGTGCGCCGCAGAGCCGGGGAACTGCACGCGGCTGCGCCCGGTGTTGCCAGCAGCGACAACGACCAAGACGTCCTTGCTGTGTGCGTAGCGAATCGCGCTGCTGATGGCGGGGGAAGGCGTGGGACCACCGAGGGAGAGGTTGAGGATATTGGCGCCGTTGTCGACGGCCCAGCGGATGCCCGCAGCGACGTTGCCGTACTTGCCCGCTCCGCGGTCATCGAGGACGCGAATCGGCATGATTCGGGCTGCGGGAGCCACGCCTGCAACGCCGAGGCCGTTGTTCGTGGACTGGGCGATGGTCCCCGCCACATGCGTGCCATGGCCGTGTCCATCGTCCGGCGTGTCGTCGCCGTCGACGAAGTCGTAACCCGGAACGAAGTTGGTTCCGGCGAGGTCCGGCGCTTGGCGGTGACGGCCGTGGTCGCGGAAGAGCACGCCGGTGTCGATGACGGCGACGATGGCGCCTTCGCCTTGGGAGCGACGCCAGGCCTGAGGCATCTGGATCTGGTCGAGGTGCCACTGGTGTTTGTAGTAGGGGTCGTTCGGAATGAAGGGCTCGGCTCCGTCCATCGGCTCTGCGTCGGACAGGGCGACGGCGTACTCGCTTTCCGGCATGGTGAACGTCGCTTCGATCTCGAAGGCCTCGAGGTCCTCGTCGAGGAGGGCAGCTTCGACATCTCGAAGCTCGCTCGTAGGAATCGTCAGCCGAAAGAGGTTCGCGTTGTCGTTCAGCTCGTCGCCAAGGGCATCCGACGATGAATCGAATGGCAACACCGCTTCGCGCACTTCTTCTTCGATGCGCTCCAGCGTGGAGTCGGAGACGTCGTCGTCCACGTCGACGAGCAAGGTGACGCTCCGACCGTCGATGCCGCCGGAAAGCGATTCGACCTCCGCCGTGTCGTCGGCTTCTCGGTCCATGCGCACGACCGTCGATTGAACGAGCAGGCCCAGGCCACCGAGGAGAAGTACGAGGATCGAGAGCCGTTTGGTTCGTCGCATAAACATCAACATAGGTACGCTTGGCGGCTCTCGCTACATTCCCGTCCAAAACAGGCCTAAACCAAGGGGTTTTCGGACGAAGCGTCGCCCAACTTGAAGAAGATCGCCGGCGAAACGTCTCTGTCGGGAACTCGCCCCCGGCATGGCGTGGGGATACCTTCACTCCTCGTGAAATCACTCGCACTCACCTTCGCTTTCGTCCTCTGCGCGCACTCCGCCGCCGCGCAGGAGTGTGGGGATGCGGTCTTGAGCGAGGTCGCCGCCTCCTTGCTCCTCGACCACGGAAACGCCGCCGGAGCACCCAGCCCGGCGCTCCTTGCGGCGGCGTTGCGCGAAGCGGGGTCTTCATTGCCATCGGCCAAGGTCATCGTTCTCCCGGCGGATGACGATGAGCGTGGACGCGCACGCTGGCTCAACGCGCGCTACAACGAAGCCGATGGGCCCGGGGTCTGCGGCGAAGCAGTGGGCCAACGGCGCGTGCTTGTGTTCGGTGTCCGCGCCGGAAGTTTGCGGCGCGTGGGCGACGACCTCATCGCCCAGTGGGACAGCGCCTTCGAAGACGCATACCTCGTCGCCGTCAACGAGAGTGGCGGCGCCCAAGCGCTGGCGATCCCCGAAGACCGGCGCATCGAGATCCCGGAAGGCCTCGTTCGCGCGCAGCTCATGGCGACGGGGCCCAGCGGACCAAGGCCCGTGGCGGATTGGGGCGCGTCCCGGCTTCCGGAACTTCCCCAAGCGCGCACCAGCGAAGGTCGCCTCGCACGCCTTCGCGAGGCCTCGGGAGTTGGCGGGCTCCGGCCGAACCGCCTACTCGCCCAAGCCGCGCAGCGTCACGCCCAAGCGGTCTGTCGGGAACACCGCGCACGCCATGTCTTCGACTCGTGGCCCGCCGACCGCATGAGGCGCCTTGGACTGCGCGCCCGTCACCTCGGCGAAACCGTGGCACGCGCGTCGTCCGTCGATGGCGCCCTCGAAGCTCTCGCCCAAAGTCCAAGCCACCGCATGGCGCTTGTGGATCGTCGCTTCACGGACGTCGGTGTGGGCGTCGTTCGAAGCCGCGGCGAGAGCTGCGTCGTCGTGTTCCTCGCAGCCTGGCCTCAAGCCATCGCCTTCTGAACTCACCTTCGACTCCAGCCTGAGACAGATCTCGTTGACCCCGCTTTGCAAAAGGCCCTGTTGAGCGAGCCCTCGCTCCACCCACATCCTCCTAAAACGTCCGCCGAGCTACGCTCCAAACCACTCCAGGGCGAGCTCGTCGAAGGAGCGACGCGCTGAGCGAGGCGGGAGCCGTTCGAGCCACGCGTGGAGGTTTGCGTATTTGTGAAGCAGCGCCCATGCCATGCAGCGACGCGCCAGGGCCAGGCCGCGCTCATTCGCGGGCACGCCTAGCCCATCGAGAAACGCACTCCACATGGCGGCGTCACCTTCAGCGAAGAAGAGCCCAGCGGACGCGAGCTCAAGCTCTGGTGGACCGACGCGGGACGGATCAAAGTCGACGAGACCGGAGAGCGCGAAGCGTCCGGCGACGAGGTCGACGAAGACATGCTCCCGCATAACCTCCGTGTGGAGCAGGCTGTGCGGAGGAGCCGTCATGAGGCTCGGCAGCGTCTCGTCGAGGAAAGGAGCGATGCGATTCAACCACACGGGCGCGAGTCCGCGCTTGCTGTGATGTTCAACGCACCCTGCTCTTCGGCGCGCGAGCAACGTAAACCAGTCTTCGTGAAGAAAACGTGGGGTGTCGACGGCGCGTAGCTGAAGGATGGCCTCGCCTAGGCGGGTCGAGAGCCGCGTGCGATCGGCGGCGCTCAGCTCGTCAAAGCAGCTGCGCATCGGCCGGCCTCGCAAACGTGTCATGACGAGGTAATGCCAAGCGTCCAGGGCGCCGGCCGCCTTCACTTCGGGCGTCCCGATGGAGAGCGCGCCCTCCACGGCTTCGAGAACAGCGCGCTCGTTGTGGTGTTCTTCGGCGCAGCTCGGCGGATAGAGTTTGACGACGTATTCGCCCAAGGCGAACACCGGGAGCGAGCCATCCGCGAAGCGTTTCGGCGTTGCGGCGGCATGAATGCCCGCGCGCTCGGCCACGAGGTGGAGAGCCGGGCCGTAGTCGGTCTCTGCGTCGATCTTGGCGAAGGCTTCATCACTGAGCGGATTGGGAAGCAGGTCCTTCAATGGGTCCACAGGCGGTTCGGGGGATCGCACAGGTCGGCGCGCTCGGGCGAGTGGAGACGCATTCGCCACCAAGGGACTTCTTTCCTCAGTCGGCGACGCAAGCGTTCACGACGGTCAATGCGCTACCCGCAGAGCTCGCGACCCACGGAACCTCGTCGACGAGGACGACAGCCGCGAGCTCACCCGCTCCAACGCGCACGGGGTCGTGGAGGGACATGAGGTCGGGGGTGATGCGTTCAAAGATGAGCGGAGACGCGGAGCTGGAACAGAGCACAGCTTCGCTGCGCACGGTCATCGCGTGCCCTGCGCTGGCCCACTCCAGCGCGACGATGCGGCCCTCAACCCGAACGTCACTCGAAGACGCGCCCGTGTCGTCGAGGAAATGGACCGCCGGCGTTGCGCCGTCCACGGCGAGGAAGAAGCCTTCGTCACGAGCCACCAGGTGGAGCTCGCTCACGAAGCTCGCCGTGGTGATCTCCTGAGCGATGCCCACAGCCGCTCCCGATGCGTCCAGGAGCTGCGCGAATACGGCGGCGTCCGTCGCGTAGCTGAGCAACCAGCCCGCCGGTGCAGCGGTGATCGCGATAGCGCGAAGCTCAGAGGCTGCGCCGTACTGCGAGACGCCGGGGTCCGCGACGCCATCGACGACGCGATGAACGAATACGCTCTGACCTTCGCTTGGCTCGTCCGAGCTTGCGCTCACGAACGCGCTAACGCTCATGGTCCCAGCGCGGGCGACGGCGAGCTCGCCGATGGGATGACTGTGGACGTAGCTCTGTTCCACGGGCTCGTCCGCGCCCATCATGATTGCGGAATCGAGGAGCTGGAGTTCACTCTCGGCACCGTCCGAGACGTAGGCGATGGAGACCCGAGGGGGATCGGCAGCGGCGGCGGCGCGGACAACTTGTGTCGCAAACAAAAACGTGGACGCCGTGGAGCCGTCCTCTGTGTCGACGACGAGTGCCTCAAGGACATCGCGTGTCACGTCGGCGCGCTGACGTACCAGTGTCATGCGCCCATCGAGGGCAGGATGATCCACAAGGGCGAGGGGACGCCCGCTCCCCAAAGCGAGCTCTTCCCCCGCGAGGCAGTCGCAGGACGGTCCGCCGGTGACTCCGCAGCCCGTAGGTCCCGCGTCGGGACAACTTGCGTCAAAGCCAGCGTCGCCAGGCGAGGCGTCTTGCGATGGCCCAGAGTCCGGGAGCTGGACGCCGCCATCTGACGACGGGCCAGAATCGGAAGCGCTCGCGTCGAAGCCGCCGCCGGCGTCGGACGCTGCCCCGCCATCGATGCTCGGCGCGGCATCCTGCAACGGGTTGCCGGTGCCCGTGGGCAAGCAGGCACAGAACAGAAGCGGAAGAAAAAGCAGTGGTCTCATGAGGGGTCTTTGATGGCAGAGGAGAGCGGAAAGACTTGGAAGTTCACCTGAACGACCTGGCGAGGAGTTCCTTCGGTGATGAGGTCGTCGACGAGAAGCTCACGTTGAAAGGCTTGAATGCGGCTGATGAGTCGGTCGAGGCCGCCCTTGTCCACGCAGTACGTAATGGACGAGATGTTTCGTTGCTCCGAAGGGAGTTCATCAATGGATGCCGCGGCCCGCTTGATCATCTCGTGATGAAAAGCGCCAATGTGAACGCTCGCGGTTTCGGGACCCGTATCGACGATGGCGTCGGTCTGAACGAGGCGACCGTCTTCATCTCGGCTCAGGAGGTTGAGCTTCTCCAGCGTGCGGAGCGCCGCCTTCGCTTGGGACACCTTGATGCGCGGGCGAACGGTCTTTGCAATCCACGCTGGGTCATCGTTGAAGTACGGGCTGGATGCCAACTCTCGGATGACCGGGAGGTACCAGTGCGCGTGATACTCATCCCGCGCCGCGCCGAGGTTCTGCACGCGCTGGTATCGTTCGAAGCCGCGAATCTTCTCGAACGCTGCGCGCCGAACATCGGCCTTCTTGGCTTGGTTGAAACGTACGAGATCGCTGAAGTACTGCAGAGCGTCGTTTTCGAGACCACAAGCGCCGCCGACACGCGGCGCCGTGTCATCGGAGAGGTTGCGAGTCCCATCCATGACGCGCTTCAGAAAGCTCGGCGACTTGATCCCCGCGCGTCGAGACAGACCGCGATGGCTTAGGTTTCTGTAGGTTTTGCCCCAGGAATAGTGGTCTCGAAGAAACGCGCGATAGTCCAAGTACGCGAATACATCGGGTCGGTCGGGACGTGCCACGTCTCAGGGTGCCGTGCGAGAATCGGCCACGCAAACGCGAAGCGCGCTTTTTCAACCCTGTTAGGTGAACACTTTCAATCGATTTATCCTTGTAAAAGCAGAACACGAAACGCCCTCCGGGCACACCATAGGCATCGCCTGACGAAGGCCACCGAGGCCACACCCCGAGAAAAGTCCGCTCCTGCGCAAAAATCGCACACCGTGGGGCTGTTCCCGAACCAGGAATGCCCTACTATTGAAAGGAGCCTCTGATTCAGGGTGACTCGTGAAATAACAAACCCCCGTGAGAAAAACTCACGAGGGTTTGGAAGAAAAGCGGCGGGTCTGCCGTTTGGAAGATAGGTCTCTAGGAAGAGATAAGTTAGGGCTCTAAGAAGAGATAAGCTCAGACAAGCGAAAGATAAGAAGCCAAGCAAGCGAAATAACTAGGCCAAGCCAAGCGGCTGCAATGAGTGTTCACGCCGGCAAGCACGAACTCAGAGCGATAAGTACCCAACACTAAAGCAAAGGGAGTGCCAAATCTTGGCGCTCCCTTTCTTTTGTTGAAATCACTGCGAAATTCTCGATTTACCCAAGACGATCGCTTGAATAAGAGGCGATCGCTGGCAACCCCAGAAGCCACCTCGGTCTGCCAGCATGACACGGATGTCGCGGAGGAGGCGCGGCTGCACACCAACGGGTTATCTTGGCCTAACTTCGACTATGCTCTGCGCATGCGTGCTGCCCTGCCGGTATTTTGTGCCCTCGTCCTTCTCGCCTGCGGAACTCTTCACGACGACCTTGGGCGCGCTGAAACTGGCTACGACGCGGCTCGTTATGACGAGTCCATGGTCTGGCTCAATGCCGTCGAAGAAGACGTCCATGAGCTGGATGGGCCCGACCGCGCGCGGTTCTACTATCTTCGCGGGATGGCGGCGCTCCGGCTCGAGCGGAGAAACGAAGCCCTGCACTACCTTTCCCTTGCACGCGAAGAAGCCGTCGCGAGCGATGGTGCCGGGCTTCGTGATGAATGGGCGGAGACCCTAGGCCCCACTCTCGAGGAGCTCATGCCTCGTGGCGCCACGCATAGAGCTTCCGCCGCCGCGGAGGACTAGGTTAGGCGGCACGGGCATCGGCTTCGCTGCGAACGAGCCGGACCACATCACGTGTGGGCCCAGCACCGACGCCCTCATGCATGAGGATCGCGACCAGGTGGCCGACGATCATCGGGCGGTGAAGCTCCCAGCCCGGTTGTGGCGTCCAGAGCGCGAGGAGGCCTTCCAAGGGAGTCCGCGCGCAGAGGTCTTGGATACGAATGCCCGCCACCAAGTTCCAAAGCGCCGCGTCTTCACGCATTCTCTGGATGAGACGGTAGGCGATCAAGGCGACCTGCGCTTCGCCGCCGAGGCGGATGGTGAGGGACGCGCTGCGCGGGGTATAGGCCTTGGGCTTCATTCCCATACAAAACGGCGGAGCCCCCGCGCTTCTTAATCCTCGTAGGCCAAGTTGGATTGAAGCCAGCGCTCCACTTCACCCTTGGTCATGCCAGTACGTGCTGCGTAGTCTTCAACCTGATCGCGATCGATCTTGCCGACGCCAAAGTAACGCGCGCTGGGCTGGTTGAAATAGAGCCCGGAGACGCTCGCCGCCGGGGTCATCGCGAAATGCTCAGTCAGGTCCATGCCAATGTCGCGCGCGCCGAGCAGCTCGAAGAGTCGCGCTTTGGGAGTGTGGTCCGGACACGCGGGGTAACCGAAGGCCGGACGAATCCCGCGGTAGCGCTCTTTGACAAGGTCTTCGGAGCTGAGGTCCTCGACGACGCCCCAGTCTTTGCGTGCGCGCGCATGGAGGCACTCTGCGAAGGCTTCGGCGCAGCGGTCGGCAAGGGCCTTGACCATGATCGCGTTGTAGTCGTCGTGTTCCTCTTCGAAGGACTTCGCGAAATCCGCGGCGCCGAGACCCGAGGTGACCGCGAAGGCGCCGACGTAGTCGTTGTGTCCGGCCGGCGCCACAAAGTCCGCCAAGCAGTAGTAGGGCGCGTCGCCTTGCTTCACGGCTTGTTGGCGCAGCATTGGAAAGCGGCAAACCTCTTTGGTTCGCGCTTCGTCTTCGAAGAGGACGACGTCATCACCGTCGCGGTTCGCCGGCCAAAAACCGTAGACGCCGCGGGGCGTCAGACGCTTCTCGGCGATGATTCGGTCGAGGAGCTCCGTCCCGTTGGCGAAGAGCTCGCGGGCGGCTTCGCCGACCTTGGGGTTGTCGAGAATCTTCGGGTACTTGCCCTTCAGGTCCCAAGCCGAAAAGAACATGGTCCAGTCGATGTACCCGCGGATCTCCTCGAGGCTGATGTCGTCTACCACGCGTGTGCCGAAGAACGCGGGCTTGCCGATCTCTTCGACGCTCCACGAAGTCTGCGCGCCATTCTCTCGCGCCACCTCAAGGGGCAACATAGGCCGGTCGCGCTTCATCGCGAAGAGCGCCCGCATCTTCTCTTGCTCGTTCCGGTTGTGCGCGTCGTACTCCTCGCGGCGCTGTGGATCGAGGACCGCTTGCACGACGTTCACAACACGAGACGCGTCGAGGACATGCACACTGGTCCCGTGGTACTTCGGCGCGACCTTCACAGCCGTGTGCTGACGGCTCGTCGTCGCGCCGCCGATGAGGAGCGGGATCTCGTAGCCGAGACGTTCCATTTCTTTGGCCACGTGCACCATCTCGTCGAGAGAAGGCGTGATGAGGCCGCTGAGTCCAATCGCGTCGACGTTCTCTTCCTTCGCACGACGCAAGATGTCCGAAGCAGGAACCATGACGCCCATGTCGATGACGTCGTAGTTGTTGCAACCGAGGACGACGCCAACGATGTTCTTGCCGATGTCGTGAACATCGCCCTTCACCGTCGCCATCAGGATCTTCCCCTGGGCTCGGGACTCGCCGTCCTTCTCGTCTTCCATGAACGGCAGCAGGTACGCCACGGCTTTCTTCATGACGCGCGCGGACTTCACCACCTGCGGCAAGAACATCTTTCCGGAGCCAAAGAGCTCGCCGACGACGCCCATGCCGTCCATCAAAGGACCTTCGATGACATGGATAGGCTTGTCGTGTTTGAGGCGCGCTTCTTCCGTGTCCTCTTCGACAAACTCGACGATGCCTTTCACCAAAGCGTGAGACAGCCGCTCTTCGACGCTGGCCTCGCGCCAGCTCAGGTCGACGACGCGCTTCTTGCCCTTGCCCGTCACGGACTCCGCCAGCGTGACGAGTCGCTCCGTCGCGTCCTCACGGCGGTTGAGGATCACGTCTTCAACGTGCTCGAGGAGTTCTTCGGGAACCGCTTCGTAGACCTCGAGTTGGCCCGCGTTAACAATGCCCATGTCCATGCCCGCGTCGATGGCGTGGTAGAGAAACGCCGCGTGCATCGCCTCACGGACACGGTCGTTGCCGCGGAACGAGAAGCTCAGGTTCGACACACCACCGGAGATTTTCGCCCCAGGACACGCGTCTTTGATGGCCTTCGTCGCTTCGATGAAGTCCACGCCGTAGTTGTTGTGCTCCTCGATGCCGGTGGCGACGGCGAAGATGTTCGGGTCGAAGATAATATCGCTCGGGTCCCAGCCGGCGTCCTCCGTAAGGATCTTGTACGCGCGTTTGCAGATCTCGATCTTCCGCTTCGCGGTGTCCGCCTGCCCCTCTTCATCGAAGGCCATGATCACCGCTGCAGCTCCGTATCGGCGCACCTGCTTCGCGCGCATCAGGAACTCCTCCTCCCCCTCCTTGAGGCTGATGGAGTTGACGATGCACTTACCCTGAACGCACTTGAGGCCGGCCTCGATGACGCTCCACTTGGAGCTATCGATCATGAACGGCACGCGCGAGATCTCAGGCTCGGCGCCGAGGAGATTGAGGAACTTCGTCATCGCCTCCGCGGACTCGAGCATGCCCTCGTCCATGTTGATGTCGATGACGTTGGCGCCGCCGCGCACTTGCTGGAGCGCCACATCGACAGCTTCTGGGAACTTGCCTTCCTTGATGAGGCGCATGAAGCGCCGGGAGCCGGTGACGTTGGTTCGCTCGCCCACCATCTGGAAGCCAGAGTTTTCGTCCAGGATGAGCGGCTCGAGCCCGGCGTAGCGGGTGCGCGTCTCCATCGGCGCAGGTTTGCGCGGAGTCAGCCCGGTCGAAGCCTTCGCGATCTCTCGGATGTGATCCGGGGAGGTTCCGCAGCAGCCGCCGAGCATGTTTACAAACCCCGCCTCAGCGAACTCACGGACAAGCCCCGCCATCGTGGGGCCATCCTGGTCGTAGCCACCGAAGGCGTTCGGAAGGCCCGCGTTCGGGTAGCAAGACACGTGGCAGGTCGCGACGTTGCTCAAGCGCTCAAGGAAAGGACGCATCTCTTCGGCGCCGAGAGCGCAGTTGATTCCGACGCTCAGCGGCTTCGCGTGCTCAATGGAGTACCAGAAGGCTTCGACGGTCTGACCACTCAGCGTACGCCCGCTGCGGTCCGTGATAGTGACGCTGATGAGAATCGGTACACGTGGGCGCGTCTCGAAGACTTCGTCGATGGCGACGAGAGCAGCCTTCGCGTTCAGCGTGTCGAAGATAGTCTCGACGAGGAGCATGTCCGCGCCGCCGTCTAGAAGTGCGATGACCTGTTCTTTGTACGCCGCGCAAACTTCATCGAAGTACACGGCGCGGAAGCCTGGGTCGTTGACATCCGGCGAGAGGCTCAGCGTTCGGTTCATGGGTCCGATGGAGCCAGCCACAAAACGAGGGCGCTCTGGCGTGGAGAACTCAGCGGCGGCCTCTTTTGCGATACGCACCGATTCCAAGTTGATCTCGCGCACGCAGCTCTCGAGGGCGTAGTCCGCCTGCGCGACGGCGGTGGCTGCGAAGGTGTTCGTGCCCAGAATGTCCGCGCCGGCTTCCAAGTACTCACGGTGAATGCCCTGAATAATGTCCGGGCGCGTGATGGAAAGAATGTCGCTATTGCCCTTGAGATCGATGTCATGATCCACGAAGCGATCGCCCCGATAGTCGGCCTCCTCCAAGGGGTGCCGCTGGATCATCGTGCCCATCGCACCGTCCAGAATGAGGATTCGAGAATCGAGAAGGGATTCGAGCTGCTGCTGTACTGAATTCGTCGTCACGTTGGGCCTCTTCTGGAGAGACCGGCCATAGCCCACAAGGCTTTTTTCGCAATTCGCCGTCCGCCTTGCATGAACGGGCCCGCGGCGACATCTAGGTCCCCATGCGCCAGAACCTCGCCCTCGCCTTTGTCGTCGCCCTCGGGCTCCTCGGCTCCAGCCCCGCCCAGGCGGAGAGCGGCAAGCTGAACCTGCACCTGGACCTCGGCATCGGTACGCCCATCGCAGGGCCTCTTCGCGTCAACGACACGGACTTCTCCCTCGGCGGTTTTGGCTGGCTATCTGCCGACTATCAGCCGTTTTCGCCCTTCTCCGTCGAGCTCATCGCGGGCTTCGGCTACATCGGAGACGCCTACCAAGCCGGAGATAGCAGCACCCTCTACGGCACCCTCGCCGCCGGCGTTCGCCTCCGCTTCATGGACAATCGTGTCGGATACATGAACGAGGAAGGCGGCGACGCGCTGGGCAACTTCTGGGTCTCGGTCCACGCGGGATACCACCACCTCGACGGAAGCCAGTTCGGCCTCGACGGCGCCCTTGGCTACGAGTTCTCCGTCGCAAGCCCGCTTCAGCTCGGCGTCTTTCTGCGCAGCGCCCTCACCTTCGCTGGCAACATCGACGGCGTCGATTCGATCTTAGTGCTCGGCGTCAACGGCTCCATCGAGCTCCTCGGGCGCACCGCAGAGCTCGACAGTGACGGCGATGGTCTCTCGAACGAGCGCGAGATCAACGAGCACGGCACGGACCCGAACCGCGCGGACACGGACGCCGATGGCCTCCCCGACGGCATCGAGGTGAACCACGAAACGAACGCGACGAACCCAGATACGGACGGCGACGGGCTTGTCGACGGGCGCGAGGACGCGAACGCCAACGGCAGCGTCGATGACGGAGAAACTGACCCCCGCACCGAGGACACCGACGGCGGAGGCGTGAGCGATGGCTACGAAGTTCAGAACGGCACGAACGCCCTCTCGCGAGCGGACGATGACCAGGACCTCGACACCGTCCTCAACGACCGTGATCAATGTCCTGGCACCGCCGAAGGCACAGAGGTCGACGAGCGTGGCTGCGCCGTCATCCGTGCGCAGATGGTCCTTCCAGGCATCACCTTTGCCCTCAACAGCGCCGAGATTCTTCCGGCCTCTGAGCGAACGCTGAACATCGCGCGACAGATCCTCAGCGACAACCCCGACGCCCGCGTCGAGGTAGGCGGCCATACGGACAACACGGGCGCACGACAGCACAACATGCAGCTCTCCCGCGCCCGCGCGGACTCCGTCAAAGCCTGGCTCAGCGGACATGGCATCGAGGCGAGCCGCATGACGACGCGAGGCTACGGTCCCACACAGCCCGCGGCGACGAACGAGACCGAAGAAGGTCGCGCACAGAACCGGCGCATCGAGTTCAGTCGCATCGACGAGTAGTCTTTCGAACGCCGAGACGTGTAACATAGTCCGCCCATGGGTTTTCGAGACGACGATCTGGCGACGCGCTCACGCGTCGAAGTCCTTGAGCGAGAGGTCCGTGAGCTACAGGAGCAGAACGCGCAGCTTCAAGCGCGTCCAAGGGCGAGCGCGTCCGGCAATAGCCCTCGGCGCTCACGCCTGCTCGTGGCCATCGTCGCCCTCGTTTCCCTCGCGCTGCTAGCGATGGTCGCCGCCGCATTGGTGGGAGACTTTATGTTCAGCGTCGCGATGTCACTCTTCGCGGTGCTCTTTCTGTGCATCACTGGGCCTCTCTTTCTCCTACGCAACAACCTGCTCTTTGTACCCGCGCAGCATGTACTCGTGCTCAGCGGTCGTCAGCGGCCAACCCCCGAGGGACGCCAGGTTGGCTATCGCATCGTCACCAGTGGTTCTGCGTTTCGGCTACCCGTTCTCGAGAGGGCCGATTTGCTCGCCACTGGCCCCTTCGCGTTGGAAGCGCACGTCGCCGGCGTCTATCTCAGAGGAAACCAACCCGCGGAACTCCACGTGCGCGCGAGCGTGCGTATTCCAACGAAAGAGCCGGGCGTTCACAATGCCGTCGAGCGCTTCGTCGGAAGAGCGGACGAAGAGATCGAGCGGGTGGCGAAGGAAACCCTCGAAGGCACCATGCGCGAAGTGATCGCCAGGATGAGCGTCGAGGAACTTCGCCGGGAGCCTGCGCGCATCTCGGAGACCGTGCGCACGAAGAGCCAGTCAGACTTCGAACGCTTGGGGCTTCATGTCGATACTTTGGAGATCCTACGGGTCAGAGCGGCGAGAGCTGAGCCGCACGACGTCGCTTAGGAGCCACCGCCGGACACCGGCTGGCAGGCATGTGTGGGAGTGCATGGAGTCTCGCAGCGCGGGCCCCAGAGGTAGTGGTCTCCTTGAGCACACACAGCGACCAGCGTGCCGGGTTCCGGACCCACCGGACCACCGCCCACGGTCACATGCTCACCGGTGCTGCGAATCCTGACGACCCAAGCCGACGAGGCTCGAGGTCGTCCGTAGCGTAGTACAACGGATTCGAAGACCGCGACTTGGGCGGGCTCTACGGGTGCAGGTGCAGCGCCTGCGTTCGTCGCCGAGCGAAGGGCCATCACGGCCCCGGCAGAGATCAGGAGAAGAACGACGATGTGGAAGAGCTTCCGCATCCAGCCACAGTGCGTCGAGTGGGGCCAGGCACAACTGGGATCCGATGAGGGTCAGTCCCGCTCGTGCGCTTGAGTGGAGCCCTCGTGCGTGTAGGTGCGAGCCTCCCCCTCCGCGTCGATGAGGGTGTAGCGGATTGGAACGAACGCGTTGTCGACGGGTCCAAGCTCGACGTGCACAAGCGTCGCGCCAGCCACAAGACGAGCCTGCAACTCCGAGTGCGCCCGAAGGTGTTCGAGCTTCCACGGCTCCGTTGTCGGTTCGATACGCCAGCCGCAAAGCGCCGTCACCGAGTGATAGCGCTCGTAGGTAGCGGCCAGAAAGAGCTCCCCCTCGGCGTGTCGCACGGCGGCGATGCCACCGCGTGGCCAAATGGCAATATCTCCAAGCTGAACATCGCTCCAACCGGAACTCGCGGCGTGATGGAGGATCCTCATGCGGATCTGGTCGCGCCACCGCAGCAACGCGGCCTGCTCGCTTGGCTCTCGATGGTCCGGCGGCTGCGCGCACTCCACGCCTTCCTCGGCGCCAGAGCGCGACGACGCCAGCTCCGCTACGGTGACCGTCGTCCACCGGGCGTCTGGGCCCAAATGCGCTGACGTACAGGCGCCCATAAGAAGCGTCACGAGCGCGAGGGCGGAGCGTGTTGGGGTCTCAAAACGGGGCTGGGCTTTTGTCATGGAGGGTCCTTCCCCCCATGAACGCAACCCGCATTCGATCGGCGCACGAATTCTGTCCGCGCGCGTCAGTTCGTCGCGGGATACCTAGCGAGAGACGGTGAGCGTGTAGGGCTCGCAGTTCGCAGGCCCTCCTCGACGCCCCACGCGTACAGCGAGGGTCTCGGGCCATACGACGTCACGCGTCGTGAAGGTGTCGGAGCCATCGCCGTCGGCTTCGCCGGGCATGGACTGGTCATCAACGAATGAGTAGCTCGTCGCTTCACGGGCGCTGCCTTCACCGCACGACACGGGGAGCGTCGCGTCACATCCGTCGCGAACCTCGATGACCATGGTCGAATCTCCGTCCAACATGATCGTTGGCGCGCCCATGCCCTGCATGTTCGGGCCACTCATCGGCGGGAACGAGAAGAGAAACCAGTCGGCCCCGCTCAAGGTCGGCAAGAAGCCCTCAATGTTCAGCGTATCACCCGTCATCATCGTCAGCGACTCTGCAAGGTTGCACTCATCGGGGTAGGTGTCGTCGGTGCAGACGCTGCCTGCGTCGGTGCCGCCGCCGCCGCCAGTGTCCTCTTCGACTTGGCCGTCCATCCCAGGCGCGTCTTGAGAGATCTGCACGTCGCGAGGGCCGGCGTCATTTCGGCCGGTGTTCCCCATGTTGTTCGTGCCACTGGCGCAAGCCAGCAGCAATGAAAGAGCCATCAGTCCGATCCGTCGACGCACGAGGGCAAGAGTAACACGCTGCGGCGATGATCCACGGAATCCGCGCAGATTGCCGCTCTGTCGGGCAAGAAGTGCGAGATCCACGGTATTTCTCGCCTCTCAAGGGCTTCCGGCGCAGAAGACGTGCGCATTTTGAGATGTGCTCTAGAGAAGGCGCCGAAGCATGAAGGTACTCATTGCAGGTTGCGGGTATGTCGGGAGCTCCCTGGCGACGATGTTGGTGCGGGGCGGAGACGAGGTCACAACGCTTCGCCGCTCCGAAAAACGCACGCCAGGCGCCAAGCTTGTGCGGGCGGACCTCGCCGAACTAACGGCACTTCGCGCAGCGCTCGCCGGACTCCGCTTCGACGCCGTTGTCTACTCGGCGAGCCCCGGCGGACGAAGCGATGAGGCCTACCGGCGCGCGTACGTGGATGGCCTCCGAAATATCCTCGCGACCAACGCGACGCCCAAGATCATCCTCGTCGGCTCTTCCGGCGTGCAGGAACGAGGCGGCGGCGCATGGGTCGACGAGACGACGCCCATCACGCCCAACGGGTTCGTGGCTCAGCGCCTCCTCGAGGCCGAGGCGCTTGTCCGTCGGCGCGGCGGCACCACTCTCCGCCTCGCTGGTATCTACGGCCCTGGACGCGAACGGCTCATCGACAATGTCGCCACCGGCAGCGCCAAGATTCCTGAGACGCCCATCTACACCAACCGTGTTCATCGCGACGACGCCGCCGGCATGCTCGCACACCTGCTTCGACATGAGTCTCGCCAGGACCTCTACTTTGGCTGTGATCTCGAAGCCGCCCCCTACGCCGACGTGCTGCGCTTCATCGCCAGCGAGCTCAAAGTCGCGCCACCGGAGACCGGCGAGGCGACGCGGCGTTCGAACAAACGCATTCGAAGCGCGCGCATCGTGCGGACCGGCTTTCGTCACCTCTACCCCACGTATCGCGAGGGGTATCGCGCGATCATTCAAGCCCGCAAGAGTGCGTCGACTACTCGGCCTTGATCCTCCGCTTCCGATTTTCGACGAAGGACCACCTGGCACAGCCGAGAGGCCGCGAGCTCGCGGCGGAGGGCCGCGGCCGCGAACTAGGAGCTGCTGGGTTTGGGTGGACCTCGACGTCGGCGGCGCCGGCGACGTGGCGCATCGCCGGTGCCCGCTTCCCTCGACTCGGGCCCGCCTGCTCGCGGCTCACTCCCCTGGGCGGGGCCTGAGCGTCGACGCTCGCCGCGGCCCTCGCGTCGACGCGGTTCCGACTCAGACTTCGACGACGAGCTTCCCTGAGCAGTACGTGCAGCTTGGGTAGCGCCCTCGCTGCTCCTGCCCTCACCGTTCCCTCTTCGACGACGACGCCTGCGCCTCTTCGCTGGTGGGGCCCCGTCCGCGGACTCCCCTGCCTCGGGACGCTTCCTTTCTTCGCCGTGCCTTCCATCAGCGCCCTTCTCGCTGCGCCTCCCCTCACCACGTCGCCCATCGCTACGTCGCTGGCCGCGCTTCGAATCGCCGCGCTTCGATTCGCCACGCTTCGAGCCACCACGCTTTCCGCTCTTCTTCTGAGAGCTTGGAGCCGCCGTCTCGACGACCTGCATGCGCCGATAGCGCGGCGTGGTCGGCGCATCCTCGCTCTTGCTCGCCTCCGAAGCGCGCTTCTCTGGCGCGCTGTCTTTTGCCTTTCGCTCTTTGGACACTCGCCCTTCGCGCGGCGCTCCCCCCCGACGGCGACGCGGGGCCTCCCCTCGCCGAACCCGCTCGTCCTCGTCCGCCTCACCGATGAGTCCGAGCACGTCCGTGACATTTGTCTTCTTCGACGAGCGCCGGAAGTCGCCGGTGAGCTTCATGTCGACGGACAGATGGTTGTTTTCGAAGGCGGCCCAGATCTCTTGCCCATAGGGGCGCAGGCGCGTTCCCGGGACAACGCGCTCCAGGAAGTTACCGAGGTTGTCCACGTCCCGAAGGAGCAGCTTCTTGGCGTTGCGGTTCGCCGCGGCATCCACCGCCTGAGGAAAATCGATGACCACCGGGCCCTCGGCGTCGACGAGGATATTGTAGTCCGAGAGGTCGCCGTGAATCACGCCGGCGCAGAGCATCCGCACGACCTCCTTGAGGAGCTGCTGGTAGTACGCGTTCGCCGTCTCGCGGTCGAGACTCACCTCCGCCAAGCGCGGCGCGACGTCGCCGTCCGCGTCCGTCACGAGCTCCATGATGAGCACGCCGTCGATGAAGTTGTACGGCGTCGGCACGCGAACGCCGGCGGCGTGCAGCCGGTGAATGATGTCCACCTCCGCGGACTTCCAAGCGTCCTCTTCTTGCTTCTTGCCGTGACGCGTACGGCGGTCGATGGCGCGCTGGTCCCGCGTGTTGCGGACCTTTCGCCCCTCCGTGTACATCGAGCGCTGCTTGAATGAGCGGTGCATCGACTTGTACACCTTGGCGACGCGCAGCTCTCCCTCGCTCTCGACGAGAAAGACCTCGGCCTCTTTGCCACTCTTGAGCGGACGCACGACGCGATCGATGACGCCTTGGTCTTGGAGAGCGACCAATACTCCCGGGACTTGCATTCGTATCTCTTTCGTAGGGCGGCGGTGGACCGAGAGGTGCGGACAGCCCCGATTGGTTAGCATAGTCGTCGGGACTGGCGAGGTCTCCGCGTTTGAGAAGGAAAGCCAGTGAAGAGCGGCGTGTCCTTCTGTGCGCCGGCGTACACACTACGGCGCGTACGCGTCAACGTTGACACTTTTGGCACAAAAATAAGACACAACTGCATTTCCTCGTTGTATCCGCGCAGAGAGAGCCAGTCGCGACGCCCGGCGAACTATAACGACGCATGACCGCCTCGCGAAAACAACAGATCTGCACGCTCCTCAAAGGCATCGAGACGGGAGACGCGGTGGCCGCGAGCGTCGTCGATGAAGCCAAGTACGTTCAGCACAATCCGCACACGCACGAAGGCAGCGAAGGCTTGGCAGCGCTCTTTGCGCGCCTCGCGAAGACCAACCCACGCGTGAACATCGTTCGTATCTTCGCCGACGGGGATTTTGTCTTTGGCCACACGGAGTACGACTTCTCTTCGCGCCGCATCGGCTTCGAGGTGTTCCGCTTCGAGGGCGAGCGAGCCGTAGAACACTGGGACAATATCGCTTCGAGGCGTGGCCCCAACGCGTCGGGACACAGCATGGTCGATGGCGTCGTCGAAGCCACAGACCTGGACCGTACCGAGGCGAACCGCGCGCGCGTGAAGGAGTTTCTCGAGGAAGTGCTCATCCGCCGACGCCTCGAGCGGCTGAGTGACTACGCGAGCGACGACTTCGTCGAGCACAACCCAGAACTGAGCGACGGCACAGGTGCGCTTCGAGCGCATCTCGAACGCGTCGGCGAAAGTGGGTCGTTTGTGGTCTACGAGCGCACGCATCGGATCCTCGCCGAAGGGTCTTTTGTCCTGTCCGTGAGCGAAGGCTTCCGCGATGGCGTACACATGTCCTTCTACGACCTCTTCCGCCTCGACGGCGGAGTCATCGTTGAGCACTGGGACACCATCGACCCCGTACCTCCACGCTCCGAGTGGAAGAACGACAACGGCAAGTTCTAGTCCGGGGCCGCGCCCTGGTCGCGCCGCCCGACGGTGAGCGCAACGCTCCGGTCCGCAGAATCTGCCTCCGTGTCACCCCGCGACGCGTCTAGCTCTGCCTGATGCTCGTGCCACCATTGCTCTGAGTCCGACGCGCCCCAGCGCGGCAGGTGGCAGCCTTCGATGAGAGCGCGCAGCTCGCCTGCGTGCTGCGGACGGTCCGCGGGGTCTTTGTTTAGGCACTCCAGAACGAGCTGCTCAAGCTTCGCTGGGACCGTGACACCTCGCGCAGATATCGCGACGGGTTCTTTGTGCAGGTGCTGGCTGCACACCTCCACAACAGACTTGCCATCGAAAACCGGCGCTCCGCAGAGCAAGTAATAGGCGACGGCCCCGAGGGCATAGATGTCCGTTCGTTCGTCGACGGTGTCCGGGTCAAGAATCGACTCCGGCGCGATGTACTGCGGCGTCCCCGTAAGCGTGTTCGTTCCCGTGAGCTTCGTATTGCGGTCGAGCTCTTTGACCAGACCGAAGTCCAGCACTTTGGCGACATCGAGTTCGCCGCCTTGGCGACAGAGCATGATGTTGGCCGGTTTGATGTCCCGGTGGATCAAGCCGATCGCATGGGCCTCGGCCAAGGCACCACAAGCCATGGTCAGGATGCGCGCAACGCGAGCTGGGGGTTGAGGCCCATCGACCTCGACCACTTCCCGAAGCGTCGCGCCCTCGAGGAGCTCCATCGCGTAGTAGAAGACGTCGTCGACGGTGCGACCGTAGTCAAAGATGGTGATGGTGTTGGGGTGGGTCAGGCGCGCCGTCAGCTGAACTTCCCGCTCGAAGCGTGCGAGGTCCGTTTCTCCGGTATGGTCCGCGCGTAGAAGCTTGATCGCCGTGGGACGTCGCATCATTCCATGACGCGCGCGGTACACCTCGCCCATGCCGCCTTCGCCGAGCTTCTCCTCCAACGTGTATTGGCCCAAGCGCCGCGCCTCTCGTACCTCGGCGCGGAGACCGTAGATGACGCGCGAGATCGTTGCGCAGGTAACAACCGTAAACGCCCACATCGTCGCGTGGGCGGCCCAGAGCACATCGAGTGACTCGGGTGTGCGCCAGGTGATCCAGCCGTCGGCGGTAGGCACGAAGAGAGCAGGAACCAACACGACGGGGGCGCCGAGGAGCGTCGTGAGGAGCACCGTCCGCCGCGGCGATGATGGGATGAGGGCTGCGCGAATCGCCACCAGCATCGTGGTTCCGGCGATGAGCATCATCGAGACAAAACCATCGGCCATCGCCGCTCCGTCGGCGGTGACGATGGACTCTCCGTTCACGAACGAGGCGAGCATCAACCGTCCGCTGGCGCCCCCGAGGACCATCATGATCACGAGCCCACTGGTCTCCATGAACCGGCTAAGGCGGACAGAGTGCCGGCCACGGGCGCAGAACTGCCAGTAGAGCAGCGACTGAAGTGCTGAGAGCAGGTTAAGGATCTGGTCGACGCCAGGCGTGGCGAGCACACCGGCCAGCCCGAAGGGGACGCTGAGGAGCGTGAGGAAGAAGAGCACCTTCCAAAACAACGCCACGCGCGCTTGTAGAAAAGCGCGCGCGTGCTCGCTATCGCCTACCGGCGATGTACTCGGGCTTGATGCTGGGGCGCGATCTAGCTTGTCCATGTGCTCAATCCGTCGCTCGCATCATCGGCTCGTTCATGACGCCTCGGGTACGGAAGGCGATACACGAGATTAAGCCGAGCGCCACTGCCCAGCCCAGCAACGAATCGAATGTCGACGTGAGGCTCATGCGCCGTGTTCGACGAGAAAATCCCAGACGGCCCGCACGCGAGGCACGTTTCGAACGGCACGGTGAGTCACGAGAAAGAGGTCATCCTTCGGCCACTCTCTCATCGAGCGTCGTAGTTTTGCCCCGACCTTTACCGGGGCCAACCCGTAGTGCGCGAGGCTTTTCGATGGGATCAGCGCGACGCCAAGTCCGCTGCACACGACGGCGATCTGAAGCCTCAAGCTGTCGGAACGAACGACGGGGTCTGTTGGCGCGTGCGCACGGACCCATCGGGCAGCGGGGATATGCGCGAAGCGTTCGCCAAACGTCACCCAGGGCACGTTTTTCCAAGAGCGTAGCGTCCCGAGCTCTTTGGCGAGCGCTGGCGTTGCGGCGAGAGCCCAGTCCACGGGCGCCAGGGTTCGCATCACCAGGTCGCCGGACATCGGCCGAACGACGCGTAGCGCGATGTCCGTCAGACGACGTGCCACGTCTACGACTTCTTCGCCGGACTGAAGGTCGATCTGCAGCCCGGGATAACGCGCGAGGAGCGCCGGAAGATGCGGCGCGATGAGAACCTCCGCGGCGTCCGGCGGGCACGCGACACGCACCACGCCGGTGACATCACGCTCCAAAGCTTCCGCCGCGCCGGCGAAGCGAGACATCGCGTGCTCGATCTCTTCCGCCACGGGCAAGAGCGCGTCCGCCGCCGGCGTCGCCGCGATACCGCTTCTTCCGCGCTCGAAGAGTGAAGCGGCGACGGTCTCCTCCAGGGCAGCAAGGCGCCGGGACACCGTCGACTGATCCACGCCGAGAGAGCGTCCCGCTTCGCCCAACGTCCGAGCACGACAGAGCGCGAGGAACAGGCGTACATCGTCCCAGTGTAAATCGGAGGCGGCGAGCTCTCTTCTATGCATGAACGCAACGATTCTATGAAATCATGTCTATTTCAAGGCATGCGCTCATAGATCATCTTCGTTCTTCAACAGCCCACAAGGCCCAAAAGGAGAATCGAAATGACGAATGCACAGAACAGGCTCACCGTAATCGTAGGCGGAAATGGAAAGACGGGTCGGCGCGTCGCGGAGCGAATGCGTTCCTTGGGCGCACCTGTCCGGACCGTCTCCCCCTCAGCGGATGTGCCCTTCGACTGGAACGATGAGCTCACCTGGGCCCCTGCCCTCCACGGCGCCGGAGCCCTGTACCTGACGTACCACCCGGACCTCGCCGTCCCGAGCGCCGCGGACCACATTCGTCGCGTGTCGCGCCTCGCCGTCGAGATCGGCGTCGAGAAGATTGTCCTCCTGGCGGGACGTGGCGAGCCACAGGTACATCCTGCGGAGACCGCCGTCCGCGAGTCCGGCGCCGCGTGGACCATTCTCGAGTGCGCGTTCTTCATGCAGAACTTCACGGAGGGAGTGCTCGCGCCGGATGGGGATACCATCGCGTTCCCCGCCGGCGATATCCGGGAGCCTTTCCTCGACTGCGATGACATCGCGGATGTCGTCGTCGCGGCGCTCACGGACGACGTCCACAACGGGCAGACCTACGAGCTGACGGGTCCGCGCCTGATGACCTTCGGCGAAGCCACGATGGCGCTGTCCGGCGCGATGGGACGCCCCTTGCGCTACCTGCCGGTCACCTTTGAGCAATACGCCAAGGGCTTGTCCGAGCACTTCACACCGCCCGTCGTCGAATTCTTCATCGAGCTCTTTCGCTTCCTCCTCGACGGGCACAACGCGACCCTCACCAGCGACGTCGAGCGCGTGCTCGGCCGCCCGGCTCGCGACTTCAACAACTTCGCCCTGCGCGCTGTGAAGGCGCAGCGATGAGTGCCCTCTCCACGATGGGCCTATGGGCCGTTGTCATCGGATGCGCCCTGATGGCGGGGCTCTACTTCGCCTTCTCGACGTTCATCATGGCCTCCCTAGAGGCCATCCCAAACTCCGGCGGCATCGCCGCAATGCAGTCCATCAACCGTGTCATCCTCAAGTCCGCGTTCATGCCGCTCTTCTTCGGCACGTCGCTGGCCAGCCTGGCGCTCGGCGTCTGGGGCGTCGTCCGCTGGGGCGACTCCGGCTCTCACTTTCTAGTGAGCGGCGGACTCGTCTACGTTGTTGGAATGCTCGGCGTTACAGCGGCCTTCAACGTGCCGCTCAACGACGCACTGGATGCCGTGGACGCGTCCTCTCGAGCGTCCCTCGAAGTGTGGTCACGCTATCTCCGGGACTGGACGCGCTGGAACCACGTACGCACATTGAGCTCCCTTGCCGCGAGCGCGCTCTTCATCGCTGCTGCCCGAGCGCTCTCTTAGATAAGCGGGTTTCAGACCGCTTTGACAACGATGCTAGTCTCGCGACCTGCCCCGTCTCCTCCTGCTTCTTGTCCTCGCCGCGGCGCTGCCCAACCGTGCCGCTGCGACCGAGCTCACGCCGCCCGCTGGAGCGAGGCTCATCGACTTCGACGGCGTTCTGGATGCGGTGCAGCGAAGAGACTACTGCGGGTGCTCGAAGGTAGCCAGGCGTCTCCCCTCGCGTTCCTTCAGACGCGAACGCTGTTCCTGAAGCGTCTGCGACTCCAAGCGCCCCTTTTCGCTGTTCGACTTGTGCGGCTTGCAAAGCAAGCAACCCGCGCGCCGGTCTTTCGTTCGCTTTCGTTTGTGATGTGCCATCGAGAGCCTTTCCGCCGCGAGGTCGCGGCTAGGTTATGCTCTCTCCAGACGGGTAACTGGTTCGGTCCATCGCCTCACCATAGCCAGCCCGCGCTCCACGGCGCAAACGTGTCATCGTTCCACTCGTTGAAGTCGCCCAACGACGACCTCACTCATCTTCACACCAAGAACGGCCTACGGCTCGCATCCGCCGTCGACGCACGTTCCCGTCCGGCAATATCCATCCGGGGAAAAGTCCGAACAATCCGCCACGCAGGTGCCCGCGTCGCACGATTCTTGGAGAAAGCACCAGCCGTCGGGCGCGCCTGCGCTGCACGCGGGCAAACAGTCACCGGCGAGGCATAAGAACCCTTCGTCACACCGGCCGATGATGGCGGCGTCGCTGCACGTCGCCACGGGGGCCGTGACCCGTGTGCCCTCGGGGGTAAAGATCAGCTCGACGGGTTCGCCGAAGCCGCTCGCCGCGGGAAACGATACCCGGCACAAGAGGCCCCGCGAGTCCGTGACTCGCAGAGACTCACTGCAAAGAGCATTTGCCGCCGGCCGGTCGAAGGGAATGCCTGGAACTTCCGCGCCGCCGTCGAAGCGGAGGAAAAAGCGTTCCGGCGCCGTGGCCACCGGTGGCCCAGACAAGACAGCGACGAGGACGTTCATCTCGTAGAAGCCGTCGAGCAAACGCAGCTGATGAGCCGCGAGACGGATGGAGTCCGCCGGTCGCGCGCTGTCGACGCCCACGTCCGTTATCCCCACGACATCACCGGAAGCGTCACCGGCCAAAGCGGAGTCCGTCGCAGCGGCGTCCATCACCACCACATCTTGGAGCGTCAGCGCGTCCTCCGCGACCATTGCGTCGAGTCCGACATCCGCTTCGCGGGCGTCCGCGAGCGCAGCGTCCGGGTCTGCGATGGCGAAGTCCTCTCGGCACCCGGAGAGAACGAAGAGCAAAAGAAGGAGCCTGCGCATCGAATTCGCATAGCTGAAACGCGTACTCCAACAAGGTCTCGTCGTAGGGGTGGCGGGTCTAAGATCGCGCGCAACGTTCAGCCGTTTGTCAAAAGTCCGAGGCTTTTATCGGTCACGGCGAAACGCTTCGTGGATGTAGCTATCGTCATGGGGTGGGAGGGCGTCTTCCCTCGCTTGTTCCTGCCGTAGATGCACAATCTCAGCGCAGTTCTCGACGCCATGGGCATCCAGCAGTTGCTGAAGATTCTCAATGGCGCGGTGGCCGTCTGCATCTGCATGGATCCGGTTCAGTTCAGCCAAGGTATCTACGTTCGTGATGCGTTCGTGGCGCCACGAAATTAGGCCGTACATGGTTTGGCGCCACTCTTCCGGCATCGTGTCACGGGACGAACAGTACTCTCGCAAGGCGTCCGGTGCGGACTGCGAACATCCAAGCGAGACCAAGAGTAGTAACGGAATGAAGGCTCGAAGATCGAAGTACATGTTCATACCAACGGCGGGGCGCTCGTCGGCAGAATGCCTCGAAACGAATCTGGGCAGAAGCTCCGCGCATCACTCGAGCAGAAACGCCCGCTGCGAATCGGCGCCTTAGGGGGTAGAGTTTGACGATGAGCACTCAGGCTTCGCAGACGACGCAGTTTTGGTTGGCCCACTTCGAGTCGGAGGAAACTCGGTCCGAGTTCTTCGAGGAGCGCTTCGGCCAGGACGACGACGACGCGCCAGTGTCGAGGTTCGTGGGAAGCCAGCAACAACGATGGCTCGATCACGACTTCACTGAAATCCATCATTCCGACTCGCTGGCAGCAGCCCTTCAGTCGCTTCAGACCTACGCTAAGGACCCAAGCTGGATCGATAGAGTGAATGCGAGCTTTGGCAGCCACAGCAAGTCCGGCTGCTTTGCCCTCGTCTTGTCCTCATACGACTCTAAATCCCGGGGAATCAGGCGACCGCAATCCGCCCGAGACGAGGGTGTGCAGCTGCTCTTTCTGGGCGAAACCGCGAGCCCGTTCTAGCGCCCCGGAACGCGGGCCAGGCCAGGGCACTCGGAGCGGGCCAAGGGAAGAGCGAACCGATAGCGTACTTGGGTGTCCGTGCCGCTGGAGGGAGGAAACTCGAGGGAACGGATTTCGCTCATCGCGCAGGCGACGCGTTCTGAATCGGCGTCACCGTGGATGAGAGCGACGGTGCCGATTCCCCCGCTTGCAGGCGCGTCGATCTCAAACGTCAGCGCTACGTTCGCGTCGGCGCTCCCTTCGACCTCTCCGGCGAGACACGACTCGATGCGCAGGCGAGCCCGCCGAATGAGACGCTCCACCTCTCGCTCCGAGAGGGGTCCGGTTACGCTGACAAGTCGGCTGTGCACACTCGTCGGGCGCGGGCGCGATCGACAAACCCCCGCATCACAAAAAGCCTCCAGGGGCGAATAGCCACCACCACATTCTGTGGCCAGATCGCCCAGGTCGCGCGTCCCGTCGTCGCAAGCCGAGTTCCCCTCGCAGAACTCGGCGAGGCGCGTCGCGAACTCACAGTTGTAAGCGAAGGCCGGCGGTCCGCAGCGATGGTCCGCGCAGCTCCGATAGTCCGTCCGCAGCAACACACATTGCGTGTCGCCTTCGCAGCCCGAGCGCTGAACTTCCACCGTGCCCCCTATGCCACATGCACCGACGGACGACTCAGGCTGAGCGTTGCTCTCTTCCTCCTCGTTGGAACGGTGCTCCGCATTCGACGCAGGCTCCATGCTCAACGCGGCTTCAGGGTTCGCCTCGGAGGTCTCGCGCCCGTCCGAAGCCGGTCTGCCGTCGCAGCCGAGATGCAAGACCAGGAACGATAGAAACCCAAGTCGAAGCATCGAAAACACACTAGCGTTTAAGCGGCAAAAACAAAGCGATCGAATGGTTCTACGCAAATCCACAAAACGCGACTCAGACGTCTTGGGACTCGCCGACAAGGAGCTTTCAGCATTTGGAGAACGACCGGTCACGCGCTATTAAGTCGCCATGTTGAATCAACGGCTGCGACGGCCCCTCTCCGCACTCGCCTTCCTCCTACTCGTCACCGCCTGCGGCGATGATGACGGCGGCACAAGCGACGGCGGCATGAGCGATGGCGCCGTGAGCGATGCCGTGAGCGATTCGTCTCCAGGTATCGACGCGCCCGGCGACCCCTGTAACGGAGTGCCCGCCGAGGAGCGCTGCACCGAGACCCAATGTGAAGGCGCGACGCTCGCGATATGCGAAGCCAACGAAGCGGGTTGTCTTGTGCGACAAGACGTCAACTGCGCGGCGACCACGGGCGGACATTGCGACCCGATGTCCCGTTCTTGTCTGGGCGGCGAGTGTGGAGATGTACCAGCGTGTCGGAGCAGTAGCGAATGCGACGGCGACAACTTGGTCGGCTGCGCACCCGATGCCTTGGGCTGTCTCGAAGAGACATCCACGGACTGCGCGGCGACGGGACTCGAGTGCCGAGTCAGCGCAGCGGGCGCGACCTGCGTCCCTTCCAGCGGATGCAACCACGAGTGTGATGTCGTGGGCCTGTCCTGCGAGAGGTTCGCGGTGCTTACCTGCAGCGAGAACGCGTCCGGTTGCCGTCGCCTGGAGCGAGACGCTTGCGGACTCGGATGCACGGAAGAGCCGACGCCGAGGTGTCTGGGCGACGAGGCCTCCGAATGCGGAGACTCCGTCGTGGAAGGGGACGAAACGTGCGACGACGGCAATGCAGCCGCGGGCGATGGCTGCTCCAGCTTCTGCGCCGTGGAAGCCGGCTACGTCTGCGAAGACGGCACGGACTGCCGATTGAGCTGCGGTGATGGCAGCGTCAACGGCGACGACGAGTGCGACGATGGCGGCACCGCGGACGGCGACGGTTGCTCATCCAGCTGCACCGTCGAGGCGGGTTACACCTGCGAAGACACCGGCGCAGGCAGCGTCTGCTCGCTCAGCTGTGGCAATGGCATCCGAGAGGCGGGCGATGAATGCGACGACGGCGGGAACGTGGACGGCGACGGTTGTTCGGCAACCTGCGAACTTGAGGCCGGTTTCACTTGCCAGGGCGACGAACCCACCCGTTGCGCCGTCAACTTCGCGGTTGATGACGGGATCCTCGAGGACACGGACGAGCCGTGGACTCGCCCGACCGAAGAGTGCGGCGCGTCCAGCACCGACACTGTGTTCGACTCTTTCTCCTACACCAACACAACGCCCGATACGCAGCGGGTGTCCGTGCTGGCGGACTTCGATTTCGATGGCTACCTCTTCGTTTTCGATGCCGCGCCCGACGGAGACAACCCATTGACCGCTTGCCGCGCCGGGGACGATGACTTTGGCGACATCAGCGCAGCACGTGTCACCGCCATCGTGGTGCCAGCAGGCGAGACGATTCACGTCGTGATCTCTTCCTACGAGAGCGGCCGCGGCAACTACTCGTTCGCCATCTACGACAGTGCGTTCGCCTGTGGCAACGACATCATCGAAGCTTCCTCGGGTGAACGCTGTGACGATGGAAACCGCACCGACGGCGACGGTTGCTCGGCGATCTGCGGGGTCGAAGCCGGCTACACTTGCGCCGGCGAACCCTCCACATGCCGCCTCACGGTGTGCGGAGATGGCTTCGTCGAAGGCGGCGAAGCATGCGACGACGGCAACGAGGTCGTGGACGATGGCTGCACTTTGTGTGTGCAGGATGCTGGGTACTTTTGCTCCGGACAGCCGAGCTCCTGTGAACCCCAGGTATGCGGCAACTCCATCGTCGAGGCCGGAGAAGTCTGCGACCACGGCGGGATCGTGGGGGCCGACGGGTGCGCAGCAGATTGCTTCAGCGCGGTGTTCACCGGCTCATTGAACGCCGCCAGCCCACTCTGGGACCGCCCCGGTCAGAGCTGCACGGGCTCGAGCATTGGCCACCACTACGGGGTGTTTCCCTTCGAGTGGGAGGGCGCGGCGGACGCCAGTCTTCTTTGGACCGTCGAATGGTCCGGAGTAGATGGCTACCTGCACATCTACGACGGTTTCGATGCCGCCATGCCCATGGACGGCTGCCTCATCGGCAACGACGACGCTGGAAGACGCTCACGCAGCCAAGTGCGCCAGTCCATTGGCAGCGGAGAAACCCAAGAGGCCATCCTCTCCACGTACGAAGCAGGCGACACCGGCGACTGGACCTTGACTATCTCTCGCTAAAGCAGTCCGCTCGGTCAGCCAAGACCGAGCGCGACACAGGCTTCCTCGAGTTGCTCCTCCGTCGCCTCCGAATCGGCGTCGATGGGATGGAGCCACCAATCGAGAAGGCTCGCGTCCCAGCCAGCAGGTGCGGGAACGAGGGTCTCGACGTAGCGCTGCCGCGGTTGACGTTCGAGGGCGACGAGCCAACCCCAGAACAGAGTCAGGTAGTCCTCCCCGCCCCCCATTCGCCAGGCGACGGCCCCTGGCGGGAAGTCAGGAAAGACAACCCACGGCGGCGGTAGCTTCCCTTCGACTCCCTGGCGAGCTCGTTCAACGAGGTCCTCCGGAATTCGCATCCGGCAGCTTAGCATCGGACGCGCTTGCGACAGCCCTCGCGAATGTGCATAGACACGTGATGGCGAACGAGGGAAAGCCAGAGCTACTTGAGCACAACGGGCGCTCCCTCACGCCGCGTGAGTGGGCGGCTGAGTTTGAGATGAGCGTCCGAGACTTCGACGTGGTCCGTCAGCGCGGAATTCCCCTCGCTGATCTCGAGGGAGGGTGGCGCGCGGACCCAGAGTGGCCACGACACGTCCAATGGAACCACGGCAAAGTTCTCCGTCTGCGAGACCTGCACGCCCGCGGTGACTCCATCGGACAGCTGAGCAGGCTGATGGGCTGCACCGTTGGCTCCGTCGTGTCGAAGCTGCGAGGGTTGGGCCTTCTGTGATCGTCGTCTACGCGCCCTCCCAAACGGTGAGCATCCGCAAGCGCGCTTGAGGGTTCACGATCACGTGCGCACGCGCAGCCGGCGATGGTAGACGCGAGGCATGAATAACAAGATTCTCCTCGCCCTCTTCTTCGGTGCTGTCGTTGGCTGCGTCGCGAACGAAGCCGTTCGCGCAGGTACCGTCACTGCTCAAGCCACCCCTGGTACATCTGCACCGGGTCAGTTCCGAGAGTGTGTTGCCTATGTGATCGGCCATGACTCGGATCCTGAGGACCTCGCTGCAAATGCGGAGCCGTTGCCTTCTGGCTGGACTGCGGTTGGCGGTGGCGGGATTGGCAATCGGAGCGTCCCCTCCGTCATTCTTTGCCGCTGACTCGATCTCGCTCAGTGCGAGCCGGCCAGAAACGCGTTTGGCCCGCTGATGTTTCCATCAAGCGGGCCAAGTCACGTTCATCCTTTTGGGTACAGGATTCTATTTTGGTCGGGGCGGCCAGATTCGAACTGACGACTTCATGCTCCCAAAGCAAGCACTCTACCAGGCTGAGTTACGCCCCGAACGCCGGTTATCTAGCAGGGGTTTGACCGACGACAAGGACGAAATGAGGAAAAGTTCCGTTCTTTGAAGAACCCTCAGACTGCGAGCTCTTCTTCGCTCAATGCCCAGCGGATCCAGAGGGCTGCAAGGCTCTCCATGACGTCCCCGAGGACCACAATTACGCGGTGCGGGCCGTCTTTGACGACCATCACGTCTTCGAAGGGGGAGTCTTTCTTGGTGAAGACCTGAATTCCGAGGCTCTCGGCCCGGGCGATCACATCGCCGAGGGCGCCGGAGCCGTCGGTGGGCCGAACGCGTCGGGCGGGGCGTGAGTCGTTGTCGTCCTGCATGCATCAGGAACGCGCGCGCCGGGGTGGTGATTCCCTGGCAGGTGTCGAATTTGTGGGGCCGACGTTCCGCGCCGGGGCGTCACGGCCGAATAGACGTGTATTCCCAGCGGTCGACGAAGCCGTCAAAGTCGGGGTCTGCGGAGGAGATGCTGGACGAGAGCGTGTAGAGGTCTTCGCCGGGGTCTCCGATGGCGCTCATCGTCACAATCTGGGGATCTGCGTGGTTGTCCGCCGTGAAGGTGAGCTCGCTCGGGGAGACCATGACGACGTCGGGGTTGTCCGTCGTGATGCGAACGACGACATCTTCCGTGGGCGCGTTGGCAAAGGAGATGCTGACGGTGCCGCTCTCGCTCGGCGTGACAGACACGCTCTCGGCGGATTCAGGGATGACGCGCAACCCTGGGGCGCGCCGACGCAGGTACATCATCGTCCATGCCGTCTCGTAACCGGTGCGGTGAGCGACCCAGCGTTTCCAGTCATCCGACGCGGTGTCTTCTGGCTCGTCGGCGAGGCCGCAGTGACCCGTCAAGACGGTGTAGAGGAACGCGCCGCTGGCGCGGTTGAGGTCTCCGCCCATGTGCGTCCGGTCCCGGTAGGCGGTGAAGGGCTCGGCGTCTGGGTTGGCCAAGCCATGGGCTTCACGCGCTTGGGCGAACATCGCGCGAATCGGCAGGGAGCGGCTCTCCGGCAGCTGGTCGTTGTCCGCCATGTACAGAGCGATGGCCAAGTCCGTGGCACGTGGATCGGACCCGACGCGTGGGTCCATGGCGTAGCGCATCGTCGTGTCGCCGCCGTTCGGCATTCCGTCGGCGTCTCGGCCGTGATGAAACGGAAGACCAAAGGAGTAGTCGAAGCGCGAAGGGTCATGTTGATAGCGCTTGTCGTCTTCGTAGTAGGAGTTGGCGCGGCCGTAGTTGAAGTGGGCGAAGGGCGCGTCGTCGGGGACTTCGATGAAGTTGACGTTCACGCCGGCTCCGCGGAAGCCGCCGCGGATGCCCGCTTCGGTGCTCGTTCCGGTCTGGTGATAGAGGATCGGACGGGCAGCGACTGCCCCCGGCGCGAAGGCCGACGCATGGGTTCGTAGCCCACTGAAGTGCGACTCCATGGCGGCGGCGAGGCCCACGTTTTCGGCGACATCTGCGATCCCGTCGTTCATCGTGTAGCCCGACTCCGACGCGCTCCGTTCATAGAGCTGGGCGTAGATACCGGCGGCGGCGAGGTAGGCGCCATTGGGCGTTGGGTGAACGTCCGCTGTGTCTTGGTCGGCGGCGGGGAGCGCGTCCCAGGCAAGGCCCGCGGGCACGACGCGCATTCGCTCGGCGGCGCCGTCCGCGGCGCGGTAGGTGAACTCTTCGAGCTGCGCGACGCTCGCGTCCATGCCGCCGCTCGGCCACACCATCAACAGCCGCGGCTCCGCGTTGCCGGCGCGCACCATCTCCGCGACCTTGTTGACGCCGAGGGCAAAGTAGCCGGGCGTCCCGGCGACGATTCGTGGGTCCGACGCGATGATCACGTGGTCCCAGTCGACGTCGCCTTCGCCGCGTAGGTTTGCGTGTCGTGCGGCCTCTCCCTCGGGCCAGTAATAATACTGCAGCATGGAGTGGACGCGGTAGCCCGTGTCGTCGTTGACGGAGGCGGTCCTCACGATGTCTTCGGCGACGACGCTGACCGGCATCGTGATCTCGGGGTCAGCGCGTAGAATGCTCTCGAGCTCCACCGCGACGTTGCCCGGCGCGAACTCGTCACCGCCGCGTACGCCGCGGGTGGTGCCCAACACGAGGATGTTCACTTCGCCATCGCCGTTGAAGTCCGGCCGCTCGGCACCGAACGTCGGCCCGCCATCCCCAGCGTCGCCCGCTCCGCCATCTCCGGGCGCCCCGCCGTCACGCGACATACCGCCGTCTTCAGAGCCGCCGACATCTCCGGCCCGACCGTCGACGCTTCCGTCGCTCGCCGCTCCGACGTCGGCTTCGGTGTCATCATCGCCACACCCCACGCAGAGCGCGCAGATAAACAAGGACATGGTCAGCGTCGTTCGAGAAGGTCGCTTGATGGCCATTCTGGGCTCTCCTATTTCGGGGCTGCACGCCTCGCACATGTACGAGACTTGCACAGTGTCGCCGAATAAGGACAACTACGCCAGGGTCATCGCCAACGAGACTGATAAAGGCAGTGGTCGTCTCCATCATGGATGCAGCGCGAGTGCACCACCTCGATGGCCTTTCCGCCCGCCGCCTTGATGGCCCCGCGCATATAACCGGCGATTCCGAAGCGGCACAGATAGCGCGGAATCACTACTTCGCTGAGCCGCGTCTCCGCGTGGCCCTTACGCGTCGTCGTGCGAACATTTCCTGCCGACATGTACTGGTTGAAGATCAAGTGTGAGCGCGCGAGGAAGAACTCCGGCGACCCCATCCGGAAGAACGCTCGGTAGAGGATGTTGATGTCGTAGGACGCGATGGCCTCACCAAAGTCGACCATGCCTTCCACCTTGCCGCCCATCACCTCCTCGAAGATGATCTCGTCTATGGCGTAGAGGTGGCGGATTGGCGACCAAGTGAAGGAGAGCGGCGGATTCAAGAAGAGCGCGCGCTCTTCCGGCGCCAGGCGTTCGGTCACTCGCGTGACGCCGGACTCACCGAGCCGCTCACGGACGAAACGCGGACGTGAAGCGAGCCAGTTGCCCTTGCACCGGACCTCCGTCGTATCGCTCAGTTTGTCTCTGTCGCCCCAAAAGGCGATCGACCCGTTCGTCACGACGCGAGCTTAGGTGAGTTTCGAAGCGAAGGCGACTAGCTCACCCGGTGAAGGCCGCCTCCCGCCTCGACGAAGACCCGGAGTCCCGGAAACTTAGGCAGGTAGCTCCTCGGCGGCGGCTTCTTTCGGGTGCCTCGGACCATGTTGAGGATCGCTTGTCGCTTCTCGAGGTCAAAGCTCACTTTGTACGTCGCGTCGCCCAAGGAGACCTCGCGGGGATAGAGGTCAGCGATGATCCCCTGCAGCTCGAAGGGCAGCTCTTTCGCGAGGAAGTCTTCAGGAGAGAGCATCTCTAGCTCGTCGCCGCTCTCAATGCCCAGCTCAAGGATGCGCTCACGCAGCCACTCGTCGAAGCTCGCCGGCGCCTTGAGGCCCTCGGGGATGCCGTGGTCACGTCCAACGCTCATCGTAGCGAGCTGCGCGGCGAGGCCACGCTCGTCGATGCGGGCGCGGCTCTTGCGGATGGCGTCGCGAAAGAGCGTGCCGCGGGACGCGAGATCGAAGAGCGCGCTTCGCACCAGGTCGCCTTTCGGGTTCACCTCGTCGGTGCCGAGCGCTTTCCCAGCGAAGACCCACTCCACCTCGGCCTTGACCTTCTGCCGCGGCCTTTTCCCGACAAGCCAACACTTCGCGAGTCGGGCTTCGGCAAGCCCCGCGTCGCGGAGGAGACGAAGCGAGCATGGCGAAGCCGTCGTCGCGAGGAGCCTTCGGTCGCGGCCGGTGCCAAAAGCGCGAACGTCGAACACAACGCAGGCGTCCGCGGGCTTTCCCGCCGCAGATTTCCCACCGAGCGCCGGGCGAATTCGTCGCCACGCTGCGCTCTCGCGAGCCAGAGAGAGCTCGGTTCCGCCGCCCGCAAGGGAGACACGTTCGCCGCCTTTGCCGCGACGACGTACGACGTGGGCGCAGCGCGGATCGGCGCGGACGGCAATCGCGCACAGCGCATCCGACGACGGAGCCGGCGCGTCTTCATGGCGCGCCTGAAGCCCGAGCGCTCCACGCAAGCGCTTCGCGATGAGCCGCCCTTCCCTTCGCGCATGCCCATCGACGGGGCCGCCGGTGGAACGAAGCGCACGAATCAGCGCGAGGGCATCGCAGCCCTCCGCGCGCAGCGTGTCCTCTGGCCCGGGCCCTTCGTGGAACATACGACGCCCCGTGGACATCGCCGCGACGAGGTCGACCATGTCCTGGAGTTCGTCTTCGCCGGCGCGCCGCGCCTCGACCAGGAGGCGACCGAGCGCCGCGTCGATGGGGAGCTTCGCGAGCTCGCGTCCAGCGCTCGTGAGGGCGCCTTCTTCGTCCAGCGCACCGAGGGTGAGTAGTTCCTCCATGGCGTCGGCAAGAGCATGTTCCTTCGGCGCATCAAGGAGCGGAAGCGTGGCGACATCGGCGCCACATGCGCGCGCCGAAAGGACCAGAGGCACGAGGGACTCACGATGCACCTCCGGCGGCGTCTGCGCGTCGAGGCTCCCGCGACGGGCCCAGAGGCGAATGCAGCGACCCGCCTCCATACGTCCCGCGCGGCCCGCACGCTGGTCCGCGGCGTCGAGGGCGATGGCCCGCATGGCGAGGTGCGCGCGGCCGTGGTGATAGCTCGTGCGCCGGACGAGGCCGCTATCGATGACGACGCGGATTCCGGGCACCGTCAGCGAGGTCTCGGCGACGTTGGTGGCGAGGACCACCTTTCGTTTCTTGGTGCGCTCAAAGACACGCGCCTGCGCGTCGAGGCTCATGCCGCCGTGGAGCATGACCACGCTGAACCTGGACGCAAACGCGGGCCCCCGAAGCGCGCCCTCCACCGCCGCGATCTCGCCCTTGCCGGGAAGGAAAACCAAAACGTCGCCGGGCTCATCGTCTTGGATGGAGCGAAGCGCTGAGAGCACACGCGCTTCGAGATCCACCGGGGAAGGGAGCGTCTGCCCTTCGTCGCGGTACTGGATGTCCACGGGGAAGAGACGGCCCTCCGCCTCGAGGAGACGCGCGCCCATATGCTTTGCCACACGTGGTCCGTCGAGGGTGGCGCTCATCACCACCAGCTGCGGCGCATCGTCGTCCGAACGCGAGCGTTCGAGGAGCAAGGCCGCCAAGAGGTCGACGTCTAAGCGTCTTTCATGGAGCTCATCGAGGATGACGGTCTTCACTTTTGTGAGGGCATCGAACTGCTGAAGCGCGATGCCCGGCGTGACAAAACGGATGCGCGTCTCGCCCGAGATCTGTGTCTCACCACGCACCTGAAAACCCACGCGTCCGCCGAGCTTACTCTTTTCCAGGTGAGCGACGCGCGACGCGAGGGCGCGGCAGGCAACGCGCCGGGGCTCCACGACTACGACGTCGCCTTTGTCCGCCGCCCAGCGCGGCACCTGCGTACTCTTTCCGCTCCCCGTCGGGGCTGTGATCACGATGGGTCCTCCTTCTTCGAGGAAGGTCCCCCTAAGCACATCGACGGGAAGAACGTCGCTCGTCTTGCTCATTGCGTCCTCGCGGGCGGGATCGAAACCGTGGACACGGCGCCGCCCTCGTAGTCCAAGATCGAAGGAGCACGTTCGCACTCCCAAGTGGTCACGTTTGCGAAGCAGGTCCCCTCGTGCTGCCAAGCGCCGCCATCTTGGTGGATGTGGCCGAAGAGATGAAGCGCGGGCTGAACCTCGTGCAAACGCGCGCGAAGGTCGGCGCATCCGAGGCGCCCCGGAACGGGACCCCGGTCCCCGAACCCCGCCGGCGGAGAGTGCGTGACCAACACCTGAGTGCTCGTGGGGATGAGCGACCACTTCTCTGCCAAGGGCGCGCCGCGAGGAAGATTGTAGGCCCAGTCGTTGTAGGCCGGCTGCCAGGGGCTTCCCCAAAACTCAACTTCCTCGATCCGAACGCCCGAGTCTTCGAGGTAGTGCGCGTCGCCGAGGAGCGCGAGCGCTTCTGCTCGGCTGTGCTGGAAACACCCGTCGTGGTTTCCGGCAACGATCACCTTGTGCGGATGCGGCAGGCCGCGAATCCACTTAGCGACACCTTCGAGTTCCTCGAGTGTTCCGGCGCGCAGCAGGTCGCCGGCGTGGACGAAGACATCCCCGTCGGGAAGCTCGCCCAGGTCCTCCTCGAAGGTGTGCGTGTCTGCAACGGCAACGATTCGCATCGCCGGAGGCTAGCAGAATAGCAGCTCGGTCTTCGCGAAGAGTCCCGCCACGCGGCCGGCAAACGTTGGACGATTCGACTCCAAGCTGTCCTCGCTTTCTTGCTCGCGAGACTTGGCCGCGCTCGATGACCTCATCGGGCTCACCCTCACGAACAGTGAACCGTCTGGCCTCGGACGGCCCAACGGGCGGTTTGCTTGCACGAGATCCCGACGACCGATTGGCCGATGAGCGACGGCCGCTAGGGTTTCGTCGGCCTTGTGCAGGTGCGCCACCGCCGGATACGTCGTTCGCGATGAACGACGCAATCCGGCATACTCATGCGATGGGGACACGACACGCGCACTTCGCACAGCAAATGGCGTGCGTTCTTGCCGTCGCCGGGCTGGTCGCATGCGCAGACAACCAACTCGGCACAGAGCGACGCGACGCAGGCGACAACATCGACGGTTCGGTCCCGGACGCGCCGGCTCTATCAGACGCCAGCGGCATCGATGCGCCGATGGGGTTGGACTCGGGTGAGGACGCCGCCCTTCTCGACGCTGCCACTGATGTCGGCAACGACTCGGGCTCGGCCCCTATCCCCGCGCGGGACTGCGTGTTCGAATCTGAGGACGACGAACAAGAGCTCGACGTCGGCCCCGGTTCTTCCGAGCGACTGCGCTTCCTCATCGAAGGCCTGCCTGACCCCAGCGCCGTCGAATCAGCGACACTCGTGTTCACAAGCTTTGACTCCGATCACCCGGGCGAAGAGGGCAGCATTCGCGTGAACGGCATGGGCGACCTGGACCTGCCGGCGATGGTCGCGTGGGACAACGCAGACGGCACCGGAAACATCGATGTTAGCGGCCTGACCGTCGCCGGAGAAAACCGGATCGTTTTTCGCCCTGGGCCACTGCCGCGCAGCTTCTTTCGTATTCGCGATGTCTCGTTGCGGATCCGCGCCCGCGTGACGGAGTGCGTCGAAGCGCCGCCGCCACCGGACCCCACGGCGGTGACGCGCTCCATGCACTTCAATGAGGCCGCCTATGCCCCCCGTGGCAATTGGGTCGTCCCCTGCCCACCGGGCGCGCCTGGCCACAACAGTCTGCGCAACTATGCGTTCACCGCCAGCGCCAGCGAGCATAACTCGACGGATTGCAGCGGAGAGTACCGGTCCGGCGGCAACCGGCGTGGAACGGCGACGTTCCGCTTCAACGCTGTCGCCTCGGCTCGATACCGGATCACGATTCGAAGTCGGCACACGGAAAACCGCAACGCAGCAGGCGCGCTCTTCATCGTCGATGGCGTGGAGCGCCGCATCTCCCAACGATCGGCGGAGAGCGTGTACGTAAACGATGTCTGGGGAGAGCGACGCCTTGAGGGCGACGTCGACATTGTACTCGACAGCTCGCGCGAAGGCGCCAGCGACTGCGTGACGTCGGTGACCATCGAGCCCATCAGCGGCTGAACCTCATTCCGGCCGCGCCTCGCGACCGCCCGCCGATTCTATGCTCGCTTCGTGGTCAACGTACGACCTAGCGCGTCAGCGCGCGGATCTCGTCGAGGGCTCCGCGAAGCTGTTGCGGGTAGTCCCCGAGGATTCGAAGATAGCGCGCCTTTGACATGCCGTGTTCGCGCAGAAGTCGTCGCATGATGGCGATGGCGTCGGACTGAACTCGCCATCCGACGGCTGGCGTGCAGCTAAGGACCTCAGCGACGACGGAGAGCAGATGAAGGACGCTTACTGCGTCCTCTTCGAAGCCCACGGCCTCCGTCGTCACTTGCGGGGGCGGGAAGAGGTCATCGAAACTTCGCGCGAGGGCCGAGCGTTCCATCCGCTGAATCTCCAGCGTGCGTCGGCGACTCGATGTCAGCTCCTCCTCGCCGAGGCCGAGTTCCTCGAGAGCTTCGACGAGCAACTCAAGGTCTTCACCATCCTCTTCATGCGGCTCGTCCTCCGAGTAGTTCGTCGCCGGAGCGAGGCCGAAGTCTGGCGCAAGCTCTTCTTTGGAGCCCTTGTTCCTCAGCCCCTCGTCGTCGACGTGGTGGTAGACCACCTCAAGGCCCGCGTGGCGCTGTTCGGCGGCGAAGCGGCGAAGTGCAGGACTTTCGGCGCCGAGGGCGATGACGCTGACGCGGACCGGCACATCAAGGCGGGCCTGCGCCTCGCGCAAGAGCCCCGGGTCCACGTCTGCTTGTCCGTCGGTGACGAGGACGATCTGAGCGCGCGAGAGCTCCACGTCGTTGTGGCGCTGCTCCTCGATGAGCGTCAACGACTCGAGGAGCGCGGACTGAATGTCTGTGCCGCCTGTGCGCTGGGCGGCAAAGATCGTGCGAATCGTCGCCAAGGCCTCATCCACTGTGGCGACGCGGCGCGTGACCTCCGTCCGCGAGTCGAAGTAGCGGTAGTAGAGCAAGCTTCGAATGCGCCCCTCGGGGCGTTGCAGCCGCGCGACGAGGGAGGCGAGTTCCGCCACAAAGAGCGCATCACGCATGCGCCCTCGGGGCCCGCGCATCGAGGACGACCCGTCCAAGAGATAGAAACGAACCGAGGCGCGAACACTCCCGACGCGGCGACGTTGTCTTCGGTTTCGAACGAACCGGCGCTGCAGCAAACGGCGCGAGGCCAAGTGGTAGAGGAGCAGGCGCGGGTCCTCGATGATCGCGTCTTTGACGCCGGCGACCTCGTCCACCGGGCTCAGCGTCAACGTCGCCGTGGGATAGGATACGAGCTGTCGGAGTTCTTCTACGACCTCGCGCGTCTCTTGCTCCAAGGAGACGCCCAGATCGAAGCCGGCGCTGGCGTCGAGGGTCATGCGTAGAAGCTCCGCCTCTGCGCCGCCGCGAAGATCCGCGGCGTGGGCTTGAAGCCGAAAGCGCTGCAATGGAGGCGCGGCGTCGATGGTCTCATCGAGTCGTGCGCGCGCCTCCTTGTAGCCCACTTCGATGGCCTCATTCACGCGGGCAGGCATCTCGCCGGTGTCCGGCGAAGACGAAAGCCTCGCCGCAATCTTCATGGCCGCGTCGTCCTTGGTGCTACCGGCACGAAGATAGGCGCGAGCTGCGGACGCGCCCCGGAGCACTCGCCCATCGCCCTTCTTCGCCGCCTCCCGCAGCTGGTGGTCGATGGGCAGCGCGGGGTCGACGACGCGGGCCATTCGCTGAAGCTGACGCAGCTCCTCACACACGGCGTCGTATCCACGTCCGAGGGCCCCTTCGCCACCGGGACAGCCGCTCTCTCCCGCCACGGCAGCAGCATCGAGGAGAATGCGCTGCGCCGCACGCAGCAGGCCCTCGCGGCGGGAAAGCAAATCGGTCTCCTCCGCCGCTTCACGGCAAAGCGCGTCCACGCTCATCTGAACATGCGCAGGCAAAGATGCGACGGGGTGACGAAACGCGCGACTTCCGACCCCGCGGACGAGCGAGTAGTGGGCCGCGAAGATCGGTCGCCGGGCCAGGTGGTCCATCGCGAGGGTCCAAGCGGCAACGTCATGCAGCCAAGAGAGCACGGTCCCGTCGAGCTCATCGTGTGTCCGCGCGCGGTCCTCCAGGACCTGCACGTTTGCGGCGAGCTCCGCCACGATGGCAGGCCGATGCTCGCGCCAGTCGACTCGACTTCGCTTTGAGCCATCCCCAAAACCTTCGATGGCCGCCCAGCGAATGACCTCACCTCGACGGGAGAGGCGAAGCCAGGTTCGGCGGAACCAGTTCTCCAGACGCATCGAGTCGGGTTCGCGCCACAGGTGGTCGAGGCGTCGCTGAAGGTCCTCGACGTTCACTTGGCTCCCGGAAGGTTGCTCCACTCCTCTTCGACGCGCGCTTGCTCTTCCTCGGATTGAGCGTCGCGAAGGCTTGCGCCAAGCGTATTGAGGCGCGCCGCGAGAGCGACGGCGGGCCCGGCGGCGTGCGGAAAGAGCGCCTGGAGCACTTCGCACTCCAAACAGAAGCGCAGGAGCGCGCGCTCCTCGAAGCAGATTTCGCGCACCTCCTCCGCCGGTCCGGCCTTGCCCCAGCGCTCCAGGAGGTCCACCGCGCGTTCGATACGCGTCAGGTCCACGCCCGCCAGCTCATCACGTAGTGACTCCGGCAGCGCAGCGATGGACGCGGCCATACGTTCCAGCCCAGGGCCCTCCTCGCTCTCATCGAAGGCTTGGAGCGTCGTCAGCACCTCGGCCAGGGCCACAGACATCGGCGTCCTTCCGGCCTCTTCCCGGAGCGCCCGATAGCCATCGAGGGTCGCCGGTAGAGTGGTCACGTCGGACTTCGCCGGAACGAGTGACGACGCGACCCAGCGGAGGTGCTCGTCCACAGGAACGACGGCGGCGAGCTTCATTCCTTCGAGGGCGATCATGACGCGCTCGAGTGTCTTGTGAATCTCTCCGCGCTCGACGCCCTCCACGCGCTGGTACGCCGCGCGCAACATACCCACGACGCGACGCTTCACCACGCGAAAGCTCGGCGGGTCTTCGGGGGCCCGCGCTGAAAGAGACGAGCGCGACGAGCGCAACGCCAAGTAGCGCTCCTCCTCGTCCTGAAGGGTCGTAAGGAGCGGCCTCAGGGAACCCAACAGCTCGATGATCTGCACGGGCCCCGAGAGCAGCTGCTTCATCTCCGATGCGACGCGCACGTCGAACTGCACCTCGTAGCGTTGACCCAGAGCGAGAATCGCAGCGTCGAAGGCCGCATCGACATCGTCGACGGAGGCTGCCGGCGCGTCCATGGCCACGATGAGCTCTCGCAACGTCACGGCCTCTTCCAGAAACCCGAGCACCTCGTCTGGAGAGTCCCCGCGCGCGAAGGCCACCGACTGTGCCAGCGTCGCGAGAAGGTGGCCACGCATCGACACCGTCGCTTCACGTACGTTCGGCTGCTCCCGCTCATAGGCGACGGTCGCGTCGTAGGCTTGCCGGATGGACGAGAGCTCTCCCGGGGCATTCAACATGGCACGAACACGTGCGACCCACTCGCGCTGCACGCGAAGCTCTCGAGTCGAGACCGGCTCCGGCTCTGGTGCTGGTGCAAGCGCCGTCGCTTCTTCCGGTTCCGCCTCGATAGGCGGCGTTTCGCGCATAACGTCTTGGAAGACCTGAGCCTCGGCCTTCATGATGTGAAGCTGGCGTCGCTCCCGCGGCTCGCTCTCTTGAGCGAGGAGCGCGTCGATGTCTGCCAGCGGCGTCCCCGCCAACATGAGCCCTAGGCGCAACGGTCCGAGGTCCTCCCCTTGTGCGACGAGCGCACGTTCGGGTTGCGCCGTGGCGCGATCGAAGACGACGACGGCACGCAGAATTCGACCGAGCCGGATCACTGCGCGCGTCGAGAGGTAACGGGTGCGCGCAAACGTGGGGTCGGCTCGCTCAAGCTCGTGCGTCTTCGCGTCGAAGCGCCGAGAGATGTCGACGAGGGCGGAGCTCACAGCCGCGGGGATACGAACACGTTCGACCATCTCCTGGAGCACGTCCAGGTCCTGAATCGTCAGGCGCTCGGACAAGTTCATGCCGCCGGAGAGCGCCGACTCCACGACCTGCTCCAGGTGCTCGCGGCGGGCAAAGCCACGCGGCACGAAGCTCACAAACGCGATGCGGTCAACGAACGCCAGGAGCGTGCCGCGCCCTTCCTCGAGCGCCTCCGAGAGGTATCGATTCGTGGTCATGACGGCGCACTCGATCTGCCCGCGTGTCACCTTGGTGCCCTGCTTGAGCTCGCGCTCTTCGAGCAAGTTGAGCGTCGCGCGAAGCAACATATCGCGACCATCGAGGACCTCGTCGAGGAACGCGTGAACCGCGCCGAGCATGCCCTCGTCGGTGAAGTACTCCGTACGCCCCGTGTCCGTGAGCGTACGGAAGTCGACGGAACCGATGAGGTCCGTTTGCACTGTGCTCTCCGTCAGCTGACGCGAGAACAGGCTCGGCTCGCCGGTGTTCTCACAGACAATTCGCCCGAGGAGCGACGACGTGAGCAGGCTCTTTCCTGTCCCCGGTGGCCCCGTCATCAGCACGTGCTCACGTGCGAGGAGTGCAAGCGCGAGCTGCTTCAAGACATCGTCACGCTCGACGAAGCCTGAGCGGAGCTCCGCGAAGAAACGGGAAAAACGTTCGAGGGCGACGCGCTCGCGTTCGGGTGTAAAAGTCACGATCCGACCCTAACGCAGATCCACCGGCGCTGTGTGTGTTCCAAACGCCGAGGCACATCGTTGGACGCGCATCCACAGCGAGCTATTCTCCGTGCATGAGCCGTGCATCTTTGCGTTTCAAATTCCTCGCTCACCTCATGTTTGGCAGCATTTTCACCCTGAGCGCTTGTGGTGAGACGACCTACAACCTCGCCATCGACCTGCGCACAGACCTCGTCGCCGGCGTCGAGTTCGACTCGGTGCGCCTCGTGGTCGATGGTGAAGCACAGACCTTCGCATTCGACCCGGACGCCTCCTACCTAGACGGGACCCGCCTTGAAGACCTTCGCTTGGAGGGCGGTGACCACCAAATCGTCGGCGCCCTCACCCTCGCGGGCCGCACCGTCCTCGAGCGCGCCGCCACGGTCCGCATGGATACAGACCGCGCCATGACCGTGCTGCTTTCGCGAAGCTGCCGTGGCGTCGATTGCTCGTCCAGCGGAGCCGCACGGGAAGCCTGTTCCGCCGGCATGTGCGTCGACGAGCGGTGCACGCCGGAGACGCCAGAGTTCTGTCCCCTCAGCCCAGAATGCAACAACGCCACCGACTGCGCCGCCGGAATGTGCGGGTATCGGACCTGCGCCGCCGGCGTCTGTTTGCGCGGAGATGATGGAACGTGCGGCGGCACTCAATACTGCGACCCCAGCGTGGGCTGCCTCGATCGACCTTCCCCCGCCGCCACGGACGCCGGGGTCGATGCCAGCGTTCCGGACGCCGGAACCGACGCGCCCTTCGATGCCGGAACCGACGCGCCTTTCGATGCCGGAACCGATGCGCCCTTCGATGCCGGAACCGATGCGCCCATGGATGCCGGAACCGATGCGCCCGTGGATGCCGGAACCGATGCGCCCGACGCAGACCGGGTTTGCTCAGCGATGGATGGCATCTTCGGTTGCCTCCCCGTCACGCAATCGCTGCGCGTGGGCACGGGCTCACCCCCGAGGACGGCGCTCATCGGGAGCGGCGACTGGGTCACCAACGCGTTCACCATCGAACTGTGGGTGCGGCAGGTCACCGACTCCGGCGGCGCGCAGCTCTTCTTCGCTCGACGAACGGCGGGAATCCAAGGGGTGCTCTTCGGTTTGCTTAGCGGGCAGCTCTTCGTGCAGCTTTCCGACACGCCGAACTACCAATCCGGTACGGAATCCCTCGTACTGGGCGGAGACTGGGTTCACGTAGCCGTCACCCGGCAAGCCGACCAACTACGCTTCTACGAAAACGGCGTCGAGGTGGGCAGCCTCGACACCGTCGTCACCCGGGACATCACGGGCGACATCGCCGGCTTCCTCGGGCGTGATTCCAACGCCCCAAACAGCGCCTTTGACGGCACCATGCATCACCTACGAGTGTGGAACCGGGCGCTGACCCAGGAAGAGATCGCCGAGGTCGCGTACAGCCCCGTCGCGCCAAGCGACCCGAGCCTCCTCGCCGAATACACCATGCAAGGTTCCGGTCAGGTGCTTCGGGACAGCACCGGGCGTCACGACGGTACTCTCGGTTCCACCGCGATGGTCGAGGAGAACGACGCGCTGCGCGAGGCACTCTAACTCCTTAGAAGTCGCCGTAGGCTTGCTGAAGCAGCGTCAGGCCCACCATCACGGCGGTCTCGGCGCGAACGACGCGCGCGCCGAGGTTGAGAGCCAACGCGCCGCGCTCCACCAGCAACGCGCGCTCATCATCGCTCCAGCCGCCTTCGGGACCCACGGCGAAGGCAATCTTCGTCGTTCCTCGGGGACGCTCGACGCCGGCCAAGGTGCGAACCGCGTTGCTCTCATTGTCGAGGTAGAGACGCTGATCCGCTTCTGTAAAACACGCTTCCTCCACGACGGAGGCGAGGTCCACGGCCTCACGAACCTCCGGCAGGCTCGCCCTTCGGCACTGACGCGCCGCCCGCAAGACTTGCTTTGGCCAGCTGCTCGCCTTTTGATGGTCGAGGCCTTCACGTGGCACAGAACGCTCAGACAGAACGGGAATGATGCACGAGACCCCGAGCTCCGTCGCCTTCTGCATGACCACCATCATGCGTTGACGGTTGAGCACCGCGCAGAGCAGCGTGATGTGCGCCGGTGACTCGGTGGACTCTGACATCTGCTCGTAGACGCGCGCCTTCCCGCTCCCTTTCTTCACCGACGTCAGCGCGGCGCGAAAGAAGCGACCTTCGCTGTCGACGAGAGTGAACGCTTCCTTCGCCGAGATGTCCCGCGCCCGAAGTCCTCGCACCGCCGCTGCGTCGAGGGTGATGGTGGTTTCAGTCTTCAACACCGACGCGTGACGAATGGGGGCCCTGCTGCTCATCGCCGCAGCATAGACCGCGCTCCCAGGTTCGTCCGGGAGTAAAGAGCGAACGAATTGGAGTTTGTCGACGGAACCAGGGGAGATCGCCCTCTCCGGCGCGTACCGGGGGCATGAGCGTTGAAAATGAGTGCCCCGGACGAGTTCGAGCTTGAGCAAGCGGCCATCGAAGCCAAGCGAAACCTTGGCCTCCTATGCCTAGGAAGCGCCGCCCTGACCTTCGTCTTCGTCGCGTTCCTCGGCGAGTTCTTGCTTGCCACGCCGATGCGCTTCTCGAACTTCGAGCTCACCAAAGGACACGCCTATCTGCTCGCGCCGGTGATGGCGATGCTCGTCGCGGGCTTCCTCTACCGCCTGAAGCGTCCCGCGACACGCTCCTTTCTCGACATCGAACGCGCGAGCCTCGTGGACGCTGGCGCCGAGGGTTCCGTCGACCCGGAAGACGCGCGCCTCTTCGCCGATGCCCGCAAGCGAATGCGCGCAAAGATGAGCGCCGGCGTTGCTGCTTTGTCCACGCTGCTCTTCGGATATCTCGCCGTGCAGGCCTACTACGACTACCGGAACGAGCTGCCCACGGACGCGTACGCTCCTCGGCTGCGTCTGCAGATCGGCGAGAGCGCCGCGATCCTTCTCGTCGCCCTACTTCTCGCTTTTGCCCTCTACCGCGCCCTCGCGCCGGCGCTCGCCAAAGAGAACGCAGAGCGCGCGCACCTTGATGACGACACGAAGGACCTCTACGCCGGCGTCGTCCGCGGAAGCCGCAAAGCGAAGCTTGCGATGCTCGTCGGCGTCGGGGTCGGTCTTGGCGCCGCCGTCCTCGCCTTCAACCTGCTGATCTGGCAGCTGGAGCCTCAGAGCATCATGGATCTTCGCTTGCTGATGGGCACCGTGATGGCCGGAGTCCTCGTCGGCGGTGCCGCACGAAAAGCGCTCCTTCCAGACTCTATGCGCGACGAAGAAGCCCTCGACCTCGCGGCGCTCCCAGCCGGCACCCCCGCGCGCCTCGTCGCTTCGATGCAGACAGGCTTCACCCTCGCCCGCCAGCCTTCCATTCTCGACACTCTCGGCCTCGAGTCACGTCAGCCCGCACGCTACGAGCTTCTTTCTGGTGACTCCATCGAGGGCATCGTCGCCGAGGAACAAGGCCGCGTCGGCGCCGCGCTCCTCGGAGGCGAACGCGCCATGTCCCTTATCGTTAGCGACATCGAAGCGCGTTGCCTCACCATCCAGAAGCCGGTCTTTGGCAGCCAGCTCCTCGTACAAGACGCCGACAGCAAGAGCATCGCCCGCGTCCGGCGCTCCCGCGTGCCCTTCGTGAAGACCCTTGTCGTGGAAGCACTCGGCGGAAACCCGGGCGCCGCGCCCGGCCCCGTTCGGTTGTCGAAGAGGTGGTTTTCCAAGCACTACGTTGCCCGCCGCGACGGTGGTGACATCGCCGACGTACGAGTCGTCATCGAGAAGAACGCAGGCGACCTTCCCGTGCGAAAGCTGCACGTCCGCATGGCAGAGGGACGTGACGAAGCGCTCTGGTTGCTCGCCGGCGTCCTCGCGATGGACCTGACCTAGCGCCTAGATTCGTGGAATCGCTTCAGGCGCCGATGCCGTTGATGTACTCCTCGACGTTTGTGTAGCCGTCCCCGTCCAAGTCGCCGGCGCCGTCCGAGGGGTCCGATGAATCGAGCCCCGCCTCGTCTTCCCACGCATCGGGCATGCCGTCCCCGTCGGTGTCGAGGGGCACGTCGCCGCTCTGCAGGTCAGGAAACACCACCTGCTCCGGCGTCACGGGGATGCGGCCGATATCGTCGGCGATGTCCGCGATGACCCGCGCGTCGGCGGCATCGCGGCGCGGCAAAGACGCGCCGACATCCGCGAGCAGCTCGCCCTCGAGATCCAGCGCCGCGACCAGCTCCACTCCGGCCAAAGGCGTAGGACGCGCGGCATCGAGGAAGAAGCTCGCAGGCGCGAGTGGTGCATCGGCGGCGCCGCCGAGAGAAACGAGTTCCGTCTCCGGCGTCTCGAGGTCGAGTCGGAAGGGTCCAATATTCCCGTCGACGAAGACCCGCGCCGGGAGCGCCATCTGAATCGGCCGGCGGAACGAAGTGCTCGGCCCGTTCTTCCAGTGGTTGTTGAGCATGTTCACGTAAATCACGCCCGGCGGAGGCGCATCGAAGGGTGCGCCGAGGGAGGCCGGGAACTTGCCCCAGTTGAAGAAGAGGTTGTTGACCACCTCGTGCTCGGCGTCTTGGGGACACAGCTCGCAGTGAATCCGTGGATTGCGCTGGTAGTTGTGGACGAAGTAGTTGCGGTAGAGCGTCGTCCGGGTCGCGTCGCCGGAGATGAGAATGCCGCGGCTCGCGCTGTTCCCAAGCCCCTCCGCCACGATGGAATCCTGAATCGTAATATTCGTGGTGTTCGTCTCCTCGTCGTAGTCCACGATGCTGACGTTCTCGTCCGTTCCCCAGCTGATGGAGCAGTGGTCGACGATGATGTTGTTGCCCGCGAGGATCTGAAGGTTGTCGACGCGGTTTGAGTTCGGCGCGATGCCGCCGGTGCGAAGGCGCAGGTGGCGCAGGATGACCTCGTCAGCGGTGATAACCACCAAAGAATAGCCCGATGAGAGGTCGTGGCGTAGCGCGATACCGTCCCCCGGGGCCGTCTGTCCGGCGATGGTGAGGTGGGGGTTTCGAATGGCGAGTGACGAGCTCAGGAGAATGGTCCCGCCGACCTCGAAGACCACGATGCGTGGCCCCTCCGCCTCCACCGCTTCCCGGAGTGATCCCGGTCCGCTGTCGTTCAAGTTCGTCACCTTGATGACGCGACCACCGCGGCCCCCCTCTGTGAACTTGCCGAAGCCCTCGGCACCCGGAAACGCGCGGAGCTCTTCCGTGGGCACCGTGGCGTCGGCGGAGGCGTCCACCGCGCCTGCATCGGACATAGGTGTCTGCGCGTCCGCCAGGCCCCCGTCGACGCTCGAGTCCATCGGCATCGCGCCGCAGACGCAGGGGTCGAAACCCATACCGTCTTCGTTGCACATCTGACCCCCGCTGCAGCCTCCAGCGCCGATGCACGCTTGCGTCGCGCCTGGGAAACACGACTCCGGGTCCGGGTCGCCGCAGGAAGCCACGAAAAGACAGAAGAAGAAGCGGAGCGCGCGCGTTGCCATGCCCCAACCTACGCGAGCGGCTGAGCAGGAGGCCACAACGGGCGTGGCGCGAGTCGCAGCGAGTCTCCTTTGCGCCCTTTTCCTGGTACCGTCTTCGAATGCCCATCGTCCCCATCGACGGCTTCGAAGCTCTCCGTAAAGCCGCCGCGACAAACGCCACAGACACGTTCTCACTCCACCTCAGCGCCGCCGACGAGGCTCCCTGGCGCGCCCTCATCGAGAGCGACGTACTCCCTCGCGTGGTCGCCCTCGCATCATCCGGCAACTCCGCCTCCGGCGAGCCACTCCCCCGCGAGCTCTTCGAATCCCTCGCCAAGTGCCCCGGCTTATCGAACCTTCAGCAGCTCGCCTTTGGCCCCGCGGTGAACGCGGACGCCCTCGCGGCCTTCGCCGAGAGCCCTCATCTAAGCAGCCTCATCGCGCTGCACCTTCGCCAGGTCCCCGTGAAGCTTGAGTCTGTATTGGCGCTTCTCGGGGCGTTCCGCGGACAGCTCACTTGGCTGCGCCTCGAAGGTCTCAAGCTTAGCCCGGCGCTCACGCGCGCGTTCACCGCCGCCTGGCCTCTCCTCGAGTCGCTTCAGCTCGTGGCGATACCTCTCGGAGACGAAGGAGCAGAGACGCTCGCGGGTGCGTCGATGCCCGCGCTCACAGATCTCGACCTGAGCGCAGCATCCATCACCGCGTCGGGCGCCGTACAGCTGGCGGGCACCTCCTTTCTGGACAAGGTCGAGAGCCTCACAATGAGCCGTAACCCCATCGGCCCCCAAGGAGCCCAGGCCATCGCTAAAAGCCCTCACACGCGAAGGCTAAAACATGCCTGGTTCGCCGGCTGCAGAGTCAAAGATGAGGGCGCGAGAGCCATCGCTTCATCGGGCTGGAAGCTCGAGACATTGGATGTCTCGGGGTGCTTTCTCTTCAACGGCGCGGCACTCGCCTCGGCGGATTTCCTCGGCGAGCTCACGGCCTTCAACATCGCCGACAACTGCTCCGTCTTTCAGGATCCGCGCAGCATCCAGGCGCTCCTCGACTCGAAGCTCGCGCAGCAGTTCAAGGACGACATTCGCTCCTTGCGTGAGGCGGAGAAGGACAGCTACTGAGGGCGCCTACTCGAAGGCCGGCGCATGCGCGCAGCACTCGCGCGTACGTCGCTCGAACTCTTCGTCCGTCTCCGGCTGATAGTCCGGAAGGAGACACATCTCATTCCAGCTCGGTCCCGGCGGCGGCATCGGCGGCGGGTCCTGCCCTTCTTCAAGCTGCACGTGATGCACCGGCCGTGGCGGCGGCGCGTCGCAGGGAAGTGTCCGGCCGCTCTGCGCCCCACCACACCCAAACGCTGCAGCGCCGAGAACCACGAACACAGGAACCGAAGGACGCGGGGTGAGAGCCATACGTAGGTTCGTATCATATCCCCCCGGCGTGTGCCCCACTGAGAACGGGCGGTCGGGATCCGAAGTCCGTTCCGAGTTCCCAACGGCGAGGACCCGCGTTCAATAAGTCAGAGGCGAACAGGTGATCGGCAAGAAGTCATCCGCGACGACGCCGCAGCTCCCGCCTCGGCACACCACCACCGCGACGTCGCCGCGGGCAAACGCCGGGCAGGACGCCACGAAGAGCGCGCCTTCCCTCGCGAGCCGAAGTTGATCGTCCTTCGTAAGTCTTGCATCCATCACGCCCCGCGCATTCGTAGGTCGCTCGCGGATCTACGCGGGCGTGACCTGAAAGATCTCCCACGCACACTCGATGTCTTGCGCAGCCAAATGAGCGGTGGCCGCAGCGCGAGCGTACGATTGGGCATTCGCGCCGCAACCTCCGAACACCCAGAGCACGAAGATCGTCCAGTTTCGCACCAGTCGTGACTACCACGGCGAATGGTTCCTCGCCGCACGGCTACCGAGTCCGACGGTCAAACGATGTCCGCGCTCCGGAGAGATTTGGCACCCCAAGGTGGACTCGAACCACCGACCACCGGCTTAGAAGGCAAATGGCCTGGCGAATAATTTCGGGGACTTAGATGCGCTCGTGACCAACCGTGTCCGTCGGAATTACCTAATGACCCGGAGACGAACAGCAAGCACCCGGCACGTTCGGCTTGGTCGCATCCGTTATCCGTCTTTGAGCTTCGATGAACACGCTAGACCGCGAACCTCCATTGCTAACGAACACGGCTCTCAACGATGCAACTCTCATCGCGGGAGCGAAGGTGAGGTCGCGAAGTCGTCGCGTGTCCGTGAGTCCACGACGAGTACTTCTCGTTTACAATGGCGAAGGGTATGAGCACACTTTTGGCGTATGCGGTCCAACAACGAAGCTCTGATGCGTGCTATTTATGAAAACCCCGAGAAACAGCGGGCGTGGTCCGACTATGGCAAGGCTCTCGTTTCGGCAGGCGGAGTAGCTGGAGTACGCGGGAAGACGCTGCTCAATTGGCTCTCGCACTACCATGTGAACGAGGATTTCGAGGACTTTGCGATCAGCGCCAGCGCAACGCAGAACGTTCGGGGCAATGGGGAGTATTTCCCGGCCTACTACCACGACAACGCACCGCTTCCGTTTCATCTATTCGGCATCGATTCGGCCCCCGAGTTCCTGACTTCGATTTTCATCCATACCTCAGAAGGACAACACAAGGACGGTGCAGGGGCCCTCGTCTATGTGGCGGACGGTTCGTGTGATCACGAACATACATGGCCAACTCTGCGCTACATTCTCTGCCACGACGGTGCCTACGACCTTGAGGACTTGCCAGAGTCACCAAGTGACATTGCGACCGTTCTGCGCCATGCACCGCGGCTTCGGTCCATGGCGCTAGAGGGCTCGTGGCTCGCGCTCTCCTCGTTGGACCACAAGACGCTCCGCGAGGTGAGCATCCAGGCGGCGGCACCCATCGAAGGTATGCGGCGTGTGCTCCTCGCGGACGCCCCGCAGCTCGAGAGGCTGATTCTGGGGCCAGCGGCAGTGGACCCGAAAGCCGTCGATGGTTGTGGGATGCCGGCGCTCGCGCATCTTTCGTTGCGGGGCCTGGAGCAGGCCGACTTGGTCGTGGAGGCCCTCTCAGCGTCTTCGTACAGTCAACAACTTCGCATCCTCGAGCTTGAAGAAAGTGACCTCAGCGATGAGGGACTTCTCGCGCTTGCTCGCCATGCGGGCGACTGGGCACACCTCCTGCTCGTCCGCGTACACGCCTGCGTAAAGCTGAGCGCCGACGGCATTGAACGGGCGCGGCACATGCTCGCCGAGCATCGGCCGAGCGCCTTCATCGACGTCGGTCAGGCGGCCCGAGGTCGGGCAGAACGTCAGCTGCCGTTCTCACTGCGTCCTGCTGGAACACCTCACTCGCTAGAGCGAATGGCGCCGTGGGCATGGCCTGATCCGCCGGTTCCCCCCACGGGCCAACACACCCGAGACATGGACCACTGGGAACGGCAGCTCTGTTCTGCGAACCCAAAGTATGTGGATGCTATTCTCGCTCAAGATCCGCTTTCGGGTTCCGTGCAGCGGCTCTTTCAATGGATCGTCCAGCGACCCGTTGGACTGGATCTTCTTCGCTACGCTACGACACGGCCCGCGACGCCGCTCAGCGTGAACGCTCTATGGACTCCCTTTTTCCCCGCGGATCCTTCTCGCGCAAACGTGCTGCTCGAGCTCCACCCAAGTTTTGAAGAGCAGTATCCCGCCGAGCTTGTGGGCGCCTTCGCGCGACTCTTTGACCCGCAGTGGCCGGTGCCTTCGTTCCCCGACGCACTGCGCGAAAAGTGTCGCACGTGGCTGGCCCGGGTTCGGGACGATGTGAGTGAGTACTTGGTTCTTGATACGGTCTATCTCCTCGACGGTTTGGACGCAGCAGAAGCGTTCGCGGCGTCCCATCCATCGACGGAAGATCGGATGAATCAGATTCGAAGTGGGTTGGCCGCCGTCAACGGGCAGGCGATCTCGCAGGCCAGCGACGAGGAGGAAGAGCAGGGAGCCGAGCTAGAGGCTATGCTGCTCCGCTTGCCGCTGCAGGACGTCGACAAGCGAGCACTTAGGGAGCTGCACTTACGCGCGCCACGTCGTGCACGGCGCGTCACGTCGACCATTGCGTCACAGCCAAATCACCCGCTCCGCTCGGAGGCTCATCGGCATCTTCGCTATGCGGACTTCGACGTATTGGCGGAAGCTCTAGGACGGGCCGACGTCCACCTAGTCGCGCCAGCGTTACTTGAAGGGAGCGCCTGGGCAAACTTGCCGAGCTTGCTGTGCGAAGCGGGTGTCGCGGCTCACGATATGATGATGCACAAGAGGGAGTTTGGTGACGAGCGCCCCAAACACCCCGTCTATCTGAACCTTCTACGAAGTATCTGCCCAACACTTCGGGCCTTTGATTTCGATGAGGGCTTTGACAACGACTCTGCGTTTCGCGGGACGCTACCGCTTGTCCCGTGGCGCCGGGAGGGGGCGGCTTCCAATGCTCTGGACGCCGAATGCGGGCCCATGGTCCTGCTCGCTAGTGACGGAGAGCGCGGGTTTCATTCGTGGCTCACGACGAACGAGGGCGACACGGACTTTCCGATGGCTTTTGCTTTGGCGATCATCGAGGAGATGGGCGGCAAGGAGCGTTTCTATCAGACCGACGACGACATGATCATTTGCCTGACGCCAGAACAGCGCCAGATCTTGATCGACGCCGACATCTTCTCACCGCTGAGCGGCGACATCGGCCGACCATGGAGCCTGAAGAGCCGAACCGCATAGGGACGGTATTTTATCGGGCACATCGTTGCCTTTGCGACGACTAGTGATCAACGCGAAACAAACTGGCACCCCAAGGTGGACTCGAACCACCGACCACCGGCTTAGAAGGCCGGTGCTCTATCCAGCTGAGCTATTGGGGCGTGGGCGAATCATGCCCAGTGGCGCCGCAAGCGCAAGTGCGAAATGTGCCTTTCCGACAGCGCCCTTGGCCGTAGAGTGTCGACACCACCCGGAGAGCGCCTCATGAACACCCTCGACTCAGTAAAGAACTACTACGGCCGCGTCTTGCAAACGAAGGCGGACCTCAAAACCACAGCGTGCTGCACGGCGGAATCCTTCCCGCACTATATGCGCCCCCTCGCATCGAAAGTGGCCGATGAGGTGCAGGAGAAGTTCTACGGATGCGGCGCGCCCTTCCCTTACGCGCTACGTGGCGCGACGGTCTTGGACCTCGGCTGCGGCACGGGGCGCGATGTGTTCTTGCTCGCCCAGCTCGTCGGCGAAGAGGGACGCGTCATCGGCGTGGACATGACCGACGAACAGCTCGAAGTAGGCCGACGTCACGTCGATGAGCACATGAAACGTTTTGGCTACGCCAAGTCGAACGTCGAGTTGAAGCAAGGCTACATCGAGGACCTCAAGTCCTTGGGCATTGAAGATGAGAGCGTTGACGTCGTCGTCAGCAACTGCGTGTGCAACCTAAGCCCGGAGAAGGAGCGCGTGTTTCGCGAGGCCTTCCGCGTGCTCAAGCCCGGCGGGGAGCTCTACTTCAGTGATGTCTATGTGGACCGGCGCCTCCCCGAAGCATGCCAGAAAGACGAGGTCCTGCTCGGCGAGTGCCTCGGCGGCGCCATGTATACGGAGGACTTCCGACGCCTCATGGCGAAGGTGGGCTGCGAGGACGTACGCCAAGTGCGCAGCGCGCCCATCGACATCGTCGACCCGGAGATTCAGCGCAAAGTAGGCAACGCCAGGTTCGTGTCCATCACCTTCCGCGCGTTCAAGACGCCCCTCGAAGACCGCTGCGAGGACTTCGGCCAGGTCGCGACTTACCTCGGCACGATTCCCCACGCGCCGAACGCTTGGGCCCTCGACGACCACCACCTCTTCGAACGTGGACGGCCCATGCTCGTATGCGCCAACTCCGCGGCCATGTTGCAGGAGACGCGCTTCAAGGAGCACTTCCGCATCGACGGGAACAAAGACACGCACTTTGGTCTCTTCGACTGCGGACCCGTTCCCACCGGCACGAGCGAAGACTCCGGCGGCGCCTGCTGCTAGCCGCACGCTCGCCGAATCCACCGCACGCCCCTGGCGCTTTCATATGCAAACTCTCGTGCTCCCAGGAATGGACGGCGGCGCGGAACTCTCGGCTGAGTTCCGCGCGCTCCTCTGCGAGCGCGGTCTGCCCGCGGAAGGCGTGAGCTACCCGAGTGACGAGGTGTTGGACTACGCTGCGCTCGAAGAGCGAGTCCGGGCACGGCTAGCGGAAGAGCGGGGACCCACGACGCTCGTCGCCGAGTCTTTTTCGGGTCCCGTCGCTATCTCCATCGCGGCATCTCCGCCGCCAAACCTACAACGAGTGGTCCTCGTCGCCACCTTTGATCGAGCGCCGGCGCCGTCCCTTCTTGCACCTTTCGTTCGGACCGCGATGTTTCGTCGCCCTCCTCCGGCCGCCTTCGTTCGCTGGAAAATGCTCGCCAAGGACGCAACGAAATCCGATATCGAACGAGTCCAAGCAGCTATCCGTGACGTCGATGCGGAGGTCCTGGCAGCACGCTTACGAGCGGTCCTGCGCGTGAACGTTCAAGCATTGGCCAGGGCGATTCAGCTCCCCGTACTCAGCCTGCGTGCCTCACAAGACCGTCTCATTGCCCGTGCTCTGCGACTCGCAAACCAGAGCTGGCACGAAGAGCTCATCGAGGGCCCACATCTGCTCCTCAACCAGCGCCCAACAAGATGCGCCGATGCCATTGCGTGCTTCCTGAGACCATGAGCCTCGGCAAGGGCGCGTGTGGACGTGAAGGCGCACATTCGGCACTCTTTCCCCGTGCGCTTCCTCCTCTGCGTCCTGGCGTTCGCCGGACTCGCCTCCACCGCCGAAGCGACATTTTCCGTCGTCGCCAGTGACAGCGAACGCCGTGAGGTCGGAGGCGCCGGAGCGAGCTGCGTCGGCGACTCCGTCAGCGTCTATCGCATCTACGGCTCCGTCCCCGGGCGCGGTGCGATTCACGTCCAGGCCTTGCTCGGCACGGAGAGCCGGATGGCAGAGGCTCTACGACGTCTCGCGATCGAAGATGAGCCTACGGGCATCTTGGGCGCGCTCACGGACCTTAGCTTCGACCCGCTCCAAGCACGTCGGCAGTACGGCATCGCCGACTTGATGCAGCGAAGCGCTGGATTCACCGGGGAGGAGAACGGCGGCTTCGCAGGACATCAAGCCGGTATCATCTCGCCTTACGCATACTCTGTGCAGGGCAACCTGCTCACCGGCGCGGAGGTCGTGGACGCGATGTCCGGCGCGTTCGAAACGGAGAGCTGCGATCTCCCTGACCGCTTGATGGCCGCCCTCGAAGCCGGCGCAGCCCAAGGCGGAGACGAGCGCTGCGCTCTGGACGGCGCCGACGGCAGCTTCATTCAAGTCGACCGCGAAGGAGAGCCCGCGGGCAGCTACCTCTCGATCCGCGTCGACAACACCGAAGCGCCGGTGGAGGTACTTCGACGACGCTTCGACGAGTGGCGCCGGGAGCACCCTTGCAGGCCACTTTCCATTCCAGAGCCCACGCCGGTCTCGCCCGCTGCGGGTTCATGCAACACAAGCGCGTCCCCTAGCTCTACCCGGGACATCGCGTGGCTGGGCCTGCTCCTTTTGTTCTTCCTACGAAGAGGCCCCGCCCCGCGTTCCGTTCAGTAGTTGTGCACGAGGATGCCGTTCGCAAAGTAGGTGTCCGGCTCGCTTACACGAAGCTCATACACTCGCGCGCGTCCTTGGCGCTCCGTCTCGTCCGCGAGAAAAGCGGACGCTCGGAACCGAACGCCATCCGGCGATGTCGGTGCGCGCGCGAACTTGGCCCTCTTCGTCTTTGAGGCATACGCTCACGCTCGCCCCCGGCGAGATGGATAGCGCGCCGTCCACGGGTGTGAGCGGTGAGCCAGCTTCGCACCCAGGCGCGCGAGGCCCGCGAGCGCTCCGCACCTCGATCCGTGCTTCGTGCTCGCTGGTGACGCGCAGCGTGCGCACGTTCGTCGGCCGGTGAAGCGAGTAGTCGAGAACCGGCGCGGGCCAGGGTTCCGGCGCTTCGAGCGTCGGAGATGATTCGGGCTCGTCTGCTTCCGCCTCGGAGGTTTCTAGCGCCGCTAGGTCCGGGTCCGGGGCTCTGTGTTCGGACGTCCCGCAGGCACCGAAGAGAAGCGCGCAGATGCAGCAAGAAGAAACGTGCTTTCCCACTCCCCTGGTACGTCCATGCCCCTCACATCTCCCCTTTCGCCCCTAACGATGGAGCCGCGCGACGCCTATTGGCACATGAAAGGCGCCGGGAAAGCTCCCAGCACGCGGGGCTCCCCCAAGCGCCCGCGACGCTCGGCGATATGGCCGCGCAGCTCCTCGATACTCGAGAGCACGCTCGAGCGCCTGGCTCCGAGCGCTGGCTCAATGAGCGCCTGCATGCGCGAGACCTCAGCGTCCAAGACGTCTTCGTCCCAGGCGGTCTCCAAGAGCGAGTCGAGCCGCTCGTAGTACCGGTCTCTCACCTCGGGTAGTTGGTAGAGGCGATACGCCAAAGCCGACTCGGCGTAGACGCTACCGCCGCGCCCGGTAAAGACGATGTCCACTCCCCAGGGGATAAAGCGAAACAAGTCCGTCGCGGGGTCTCGGTACACATAGAAATTGTTTCGGAACGCGTTGTATCCATCGCGGTGCTCGAGAAGCGACTCGACGGCCCAGAAGGTGAGAAACTCATCGACATCGATGAGAGGTGCGAGGGCATCGAGGAGGGCTTCGTCTTCTGCCATCAGCGCGGCGCTCAGCTCCGCAAGCTCGCTTCGTCCCAGCTCTTCTCCATTGTTCTTCGGCTCAAAGGTCGCCAGCATCTCCGGGCGAAAGTCGCTGATGGTTCCTTCGTAGAGGTTGCCTTCATCGCTGCCGAATGCCCGCTCGGTGAAGGCGTTGTTGATGGGCTCTACGTTCACATAGACGCCGAGGTCTTCGCCGTTGACGGCGACGCGCGCGAACGAACAACGCGGCGCCGCTAGGCCAGCACGCTCGAAAACCAAGTACCCCAAACACTGACGTAGAAGCGCGGCGTCCTCCCGTGAGTTGTTCAACGTAAGACGCCGCATTCCACCATAGGTTTGATCGTCGACGAACTCACCGAGGTCGATCTTCAACGAGGGGCGCGTCGATGAGAGTGAACCGAGGAACCCTTTTTTACGAACCTCGACACGTGGGTAACGGGTGCCGTCAATGGTCACGGACGCTTCAAACCAGGAAAAGGGCGAGCCAAAAGGTGCCGCGAGGCAGTCCCCGCCAAGGGTCTCCATGAAGTCCCGCGTCTGCTCGCGCAGCGCGTCCCAAGAAGCGGGGGGCAAGGTAATCTCGATGAACAGGAGATGGTCCGGATCGTACACATCAACATCGTCCGTCGACGCATCGAAGCCAGCGTCCGTCGCCGCATCGCGTGCCAGGCCGCCGTCCGCGACGCCAGATTCGCCGCCGCAGGCGACAAGACTCACCAAGAACAAGAGTGTCGCAGTCTTCACGTCGGCAAGCCTAGCAGCACTCGAGTACTAGACGCTCAGGTGGAAGCCCGCGTCGCCAAAGACCTTGCCGTTGATCTGAACATCGACGGCATGACGCCCGGAGAAGATTGGCCGAATAGTGGCTGCCTTGATGACGCGCTTCTTCTTGAGGTGGATGGTCTCACCGGGGGCAAGCTCAAGCTCCTTCCACTTGAACACCTTCGGCTTCGGGTCTTTCGACTTGTTCATGTAATGAATTCGGAAGTCCACGAGGAGCGCCACGTTCTTCTTCCCACGATTCGTCAGAGCCAAGCTCAACTCAACGCTCTCACCTGCGCGAATCTTCTTTGGCGACACCGAAACGTCCACGTCGAGACTCCGCGGCGCAGCAAACCCGTACACTTCCAGCGCGCCGGGGTGACCCGCTTTGACGAGCGTTCGCAAGGAATGGCGGACGACCCACTGCCTCTCCGGCGAAGCCCCCTTCTTCCATCGCTTCGCGGTCTTGACGGCGAGTTCTGGGTGGTCCTTGGAGATATCCCCAAGCGTGTTGGCAACAGAGCGACGAACGTAGAGCGAGGGGTCGTCTTTGAGAGCCTCTAGCACCGGCAAAATGGGCGACGGATCCGCGCAGAGGTGGGCAAGCTTCTCGCCCCAGGGCAAGCGCGGCCGCAACCCCTCCGAGCACCAGCGCCGTACGTGCTCGCTCGGGTGGTCTGTCAGGCTCATAAAACACTCCACGACCCGCACGGGCTCCGCGCTCACGAAGGGCCGGACGGCAAACTCCGAAGTAAAACGCTGCGTGAGAGCTTCCATCGCGACCATCGCTTCGTCGAAGTGCTCCGTCGCGTAGCGGCGGACGTATTCGCCGTAGGGCCAAAGCACGAACCCCGAAGAGAGCGCGCCTTCTTCACGGGGGACCGCCTCGAAAGGAAACGGCTCAGGCAGGCTCGCCACCAGAACGCCTAGCGCTTCGGGAATCGCCTGCGGCAACGTGTCGCGAAGTGTATCCGCGAAGAGCCCAACGCGACCCATCATCTCCAGTTCGTCGAGGCCCTTGGAAGCACGGCGCACAAAAGTACGCTTTTTGAAGTCTGGATGAACGGCGTGGATGCGCTCGGCGATTTCACGAGCGGCCGCTGGATTGAAGTAGTCTTTGAATGGCTGCGACATCAGCCCCGGAACTTACCTCCTGGGTGAGACGCCGTAGCGACGGTGATGCCTCCGCCGATAAGCGTCGCCCGGTATCGCTTCTTTTTGATGCGGCCTTTGTTGAGGCCCGCGGCGGCCTTGCGACTCTGCGCGCACGCCACGGCGACGTAGCTTAGGCGCGGGTGAATCTCGATCTTGCCGATGTCGTCGCCGGACAAAGCGCCCGCGGCGCCGGTCAACGCGCCGAGGATGTCGCCGGGTCGCAGTTTGTCTTTTCGGCCGCCACTGATGAGGATGGTGCTCATCCGAGGCGCCCTGGCAAAGTCGCGCGCCAGCACCTGCATGCTCGTGGAGGTTCGCGTGCGTGTCACACGCTCGATGCGAGCGGAGACCATCGCCTCCGCCTCTTGAAGCTTGCCCTTATCGCCGTCGGGAACGATGGAGACGGCGACGCCGCTCTTGCCCTTTCGCCCGGTTCGCCCGATGCGATGCATGTAGGCCTCGCCCTGAAATGGAAGCTCGTAGTTTACGACGAGGTCGAGGCCGTCGATGTCGAGGCCGCGTCCCGCGACGTCCGTGGCGACGAGGACACGAAGGCTCTCGTTGCGAAAGCGCGATAAGACCTGGTCACGCTGGTACTGGTCCAGGTCGCCGTGAAGGTTGTCGACGGCCACACCATCGCCGTGGAGCGAACGGGTCACTTCGTCGACGCTCGCCTTGAAGTTGCAGAACACAATCGCGCGCTCATGTTTGTGATGACTCAGAGCCCAGTAGAGTGCAGAGAGCCGCTCATTCCGGCCGCACTCCACGTAGCTCTGCTTGATGCCCTCTGGCTCGTGGGCGTCGACGACGATGCGCGTAGCGTCGCGCTGGTAACGCGCGCTCATGGACTCCATCACCTCCGGCATCGTCGCGGAAAAGAACGCGCTCTGACGCTCCGTGGGAAGCTCCGCAAGGATCTTCAACATGTCCGCCTCGAAGCCCATATCGAGCATCCGGTCGGCTTCATCAAGGACCATGGTCTGCACGCCGGAGACGTCGAGGGTCTCCCGGCGAAGGTGGTCGAGGGTTCGGCCCGGCGTTCCGACGACGATGTTCACGCCACGCTCGAGAGATGTCTGCTGGATGGCAAAGGGCTCACCACCCGTCGTCGTCACCACCGAGAGACCGTGGAGGTGACGGCCGAGCTTTCGGACTTCTCGTGCCACCTGAGCGCAAAGCTCCCGAGTCGGACACAGAATGAGCGCTCGAACGCCCCCCGCGGCGACATCCAGACGCTGGAGAATGGGCAGCGCGAAGGCCGCGGTCTTCCCGCTCCCGGTCTCCGACTGACCGAGCACGTCACGCCCTGCGAGGAGCGGCTCAAGCGTCTGTTGCTGAATGGGCGTGGGCGTTTCGTATCCAAGCTCTTCGAGGGCCTCGAGAAGCGGGGACTCGATGCCGAGGGATTTGAACGATGGAGCGTTTGAGGTGGACACAGCGGGTCTCTAGCGCGCATCGCGCCAGTGTGCTCGCCCGGGCTTGTTGGAAGGCGGCCAAGCGCCGCGGACCTTGACGGGGCCAGAGAGCGCCGCCAAAGAAAGGCCCATGGCGGAAATCTGGCACAATCCTCGCTGCAGCAAGTCGCGTGCGGCCCTCGCGCTCCTCGAAGAACGTGGTTACGACGCCAAAGTCGTTCTCTACCTCACAACGCCACCCTCAGAGCGGCGCCTCCGCGAGGTCATCGAAGCCCTCGGCGGCGACGCACACGCCCTCGTTCGCTCCAAGGAAGCCGCATACAAGGAGCTCGGTCTCTCAAAGACGAGCACCCAGGAACAACTCATCGCCGCGATGGTCGCGCACCCTGCTCTTATCGAGCGACCGCTGGTCATCACGGACCTTGGCACACGCATCGGCCGCCCTACGGAAGCCCTCGACGCCATCGTCAAAGGCTGAGTTTAGGGCAGCGGCCTAGAGCACGCCGGGGCACGCCGCGATGATCGCGTCGCTCTCGTTGTTCATCGGGCGACACTCGTTGAGTCCGCTCAGGGGCTCGTGGTCCGGGTCGTTGAGAATCGCCACAACGCTGTAGGCGGTGCCTTCGACGACCGGCTCGAAACGGAACTCAACGATCTCGCCGGCTCCCGGAAGGAGCGGTCGCGTCGTCGAGGTCTGGCCGACGTAGCTGCCGTCGACGTAGAAGCTCACGGGCACGCCCGCGGGTGCTCCCGCGCGGCCGTCGTTCACAACGCGAACGCGGAGGAGAAGGGCCGTCGAACACGCCGCCGTCGAGAACCCAGGGTCACGAAGGACCAGGTCCGGCGCGTCGAAGAGACCTCCGGGCTGCACGTTCTGCCGGAAGTTGTTGAGCCCCGGCGTCGAGTGGTTGGCTTCCTCCCGAAGCGGAAGCGTTCCGTCTTCGTTGATGTTCGTCACGTGGTAGCTGTGCTGGTTCCAAATGCGGCGCGTTCGCACCCACTGGTTTTCTGGATGTCCAAAGGCACGCACGCCCGTTGTCGAGGCGGTGCCGTCATCGCAAACGGTACGCGCGTAGTTGTTCTCGACGAGGACGATCTCCGCGTGATCGTCGTTGTCGACATCCACAACGATGGGGTACTCGGTGAGCGTCCCACTGGTGTTGCAGCGGTCGAGGTAGACCTCACCGGTCGGTCCGCGGAACGCGCGGAAGACGAATTCGTCGTTGTAAAGCACCTCCGCGACGCCGTCGCCTTCAAAGTCGAAGACACTCGACCCCGTCGCGCGGCTCGATTGGTCACGTGTTTCGAGGTACCACTTTCGCGTCCCGTCATTCTCAAAGATGGTGTACGCGTAGCCCCCGGCGAGGGCGAACTCAGGCTCTGGGTCGTCATCGAAGTTCGCGATGGTCGGCGCTCCGCCGCCGGTGAGAGCGTCTCGATCAGGTCGTGCCGCCATCGCTGCGGCGACGCGCATATTGATGGACGGGTCGTCCGTCGGCGTGATCTCAAGAGGTCCCACGAGAAGCTCGCCGGTCCCGCCATCACGAATCGTGACCTGATGCGACTGAACGCTTGTTGCCACGATGTCCGGGTCGCCATCGAGGTCCATATCCGCGACGGCGACGTAGCCTGATTCACCAGCGAAGAGGTCTTCTTGCCAGACGACGGTTCCGTCATGGTCGGCGACGCCGTTGATTCCGATGAGCTCAAGGTCCGGGTCGTCATCCACGTTGTACAGCGCGACGATGGAGACGCTGCCGGTCAGAGGCGCGCTCACGGAGCCGCTGCCGTCGGCCTGCACGATGACTCGGTTGACCACGATCTCCGCGACGCCGTCTCCGTTCATATCCGCGATGGCGGGACGGCCGCAGCCAATGTCCGGGAAGCGCTGGAGGATCTCGCCGGTGTTCGAGAAGATGGTGAGTCGCGCCGCACCAAAGGTCGTCCCTGGCACGAATGCACATCCGACGATTTCGGGCCCCGGCGATTCAGGGCGAATGTCAGCGATGGCGACTTCGAGCCCGGGTTGCGTTCGATAGCCAGGATCCGCCGCGGGCCAGAGGCGAGTGCCGTCGTTGCCGTTGATCGCGCGAAGGACACCGTCGGCGCTGTACACGCTCACGCCACCGGTGTCGGGGCTGCGGGTGCGGAACGTATTGAAGATAACGTCGGGGATGTCGTTCTCATCGATGGAGCCATCACCGTTGTCGTCGTTCAAGTTCGCGACCATCGCGGCACTCATGATCTGGTCATGCAAAGGCAGCACGTCGGCGTCGCCGGTCCAGTGCCACTCTTCCGCGAGCTCAAACTCGCCGGTCCTCGGCTCATACTCGCACTCCGCTTGGCCCGTCGCGCGAGGAAGGCAGCGGCCGATGCTGGGCTCACAGAACTCGCCTTCGGGGCAGTCAAAGGCGCCGGAGCATTCCATGCCTGGTTCCGTGCACTCACCGAGGAAGCAGACCTGCTCGCCACCACAGCACACCGCCGCGGCGCCGTCACCACACGCAGCGCTCTCGCCACAGTCGAGAACGCACTGTTCGGCGACGCAGACCTCGCCCTCGTCCCCGCAGCAGGTTCCGCCGCAGAGCTCCTCCGGCAAGCAGCACGCCATCTCGTTGCCGCAGCGCTCTTCCGCCTCGCAGCATCCGCCGCCACAAGCGCTCTGCGGCGGCGCGCACATGGGCGCGACGACGTCTGGCGCGGGGCCGCTGTCAACGCCGGGGCCAGCGTCCACGCGGTCCGCGCACATGCCGTTGACGCATTGGCCGCTCGAGCAATCCGAGTCGAAGGTGCACCCTTCGCTCGGCTCGGGGGAACAGTCGCAGGCGCCAATCAAAACGAGGAAGAGCCCGCACAGGGCCAATGGGGTTTTCACCCGAACAGGGTGCCACAAACGCCGAAAGAACCGTAGGCCGACGCGCCGGCGCGGAGCCTACTCCCGCCCGATGAGCTTCGAGACCTTCGACTTCGCCTTGTCCACGGCCCCGAGAACCACGGCGCCGTACTTGTCGAGCTTCTGAAGCACGGGGTCACCCGCCGCCAAGTCCGAAAGCTCAGGCTCGATGGCTCCCGGCGCGTACATCGCCTCCATGACGCGGCGGACCGTGTATTTCACCAGCCCGCGCGCCGGGACCTTCGCCATCATGCCGTACATTGCTGCATCGCCGGTGTCCGCAAGGGTCGGGTCAGCGCGGACCTCGGCCACGGCTTCGGCGATATCCTTCACGAACTCATCGACGCTCTGCAGATTGCTGGCGCCGCAGGTCGCGTGAAG
>JBGCFM010000105.1:0-57405 GCA_045106895.1 Polyangiales bacterium
AACGCGAACGTTCTCGATGGGCTCGTTCGTGTGAAAGAAGATCACGGGCTTCTCTACGGTCACGGGCGAGCGACGGATGCGCGGAATGGTGTTGCGCCTTGGCTGCGGCGCACGAATCACAAAGTCCGGACACTCCGCGGCGAGGGCGGGCAGATGCACGACGCGCCCCTCGTCGACGACCCACACGCCCCACTCGTGGGCGCTGAACGTGGAGGCGGGCTCGTCGGCTTTCGCTGGGACCCAAAACGCAAACGCGGTGAGTAGGGCAACGCCCGCGAACCATGAAGCTATGGTCCCACGCGTCATCCTATCCAAGGATCTGAGGGCAGGAGTGCGTGACGTCCACGGAAAGAACCCGCGGCGTGATGACCTCACTCGTGCTCATCCGTTCCGCGTTCAGGACGACTTCGAGCATCAGGAACCTCTCCGGCATGACGCCCGCGTCCATAAGGGCTCCGGCGATATCGAGGGGTGAAGACTCCGGCGGGGTCACGCCGACAACGATCCACTCGGCGGCGTCGAGTCCATCACGGGTCGGCGCTGTGCGAACACGGAAAGTGACGGAGGTGCCGGCGGGCGTATCCGCATCAAACTGCACTCGTCCCCAGTCCGTGGCCTCGCTCTCGGCGCAACCCTCGAAGACATGACGATAGTAGCCACGTGGGTTGGTGGCGAGCCGGAGCTGAAGCCCGGTCATGTCGGAGTAGGTGTAGCTTCCACGAGCGGCGCTCGCGACGCCGGTCTCGACGGTGTTGTCCATGAGGCCTGGGCCGGGCGTCACGACGACGCTCTGGTTGTTCATGGTGACACCCCAAATCTTGCCTTCGGCGTCGATGGCCATGCCCTTTACACGCATCGTCGCGTTGCCTGTGCCTGGTACACCGTAGAAACGTGTGGGGTCGTTTGCGTCAATACGGATCATTCCGCCCATGAAGCCGGCGCCCCAAACGAAGCCTTCGGCGTCAGCGGCGATCCCGTTGACGACGTGGTCGAAGTCGACGTTGGCTCCGCTGACGTCCGTCGCCGTCGAGAGGTTGACGGTGACATGGCGGGCGCCGGGTGCCGCGCTGGGGTCGAAACGTGTGTAGTGAGGGACGTAGCTACGGCCGGCGCCAGAAGTGTCACCCCCGATCCAGACGCGCTGGTTGAAGTCGACGGTGATGCCGTAGGGGCGGTGTGCGAGAGGCCAGCGAGCTTTGACGGCGCCGTCGCAGGAGGTGTCATCGAGGCTCGCGGCGATGCACACCTCGACGTCGCATGATGCGTCATCGACGCAGCGGGTGGTGTCGATCATACCGACGCTCTGCTGGCTTCGGCCACTCACCCAGAGTCGGCCGAGGCCGTCGAGGGCGAAGCCGTAGGTCGGCGCGGGGGACACGGTGGAGAAAACAACGCTGCCCGTGGCGGCGTCGATCTTGGCCGCGCGCCGCGTGTCGAGCCCACCCACCCAAACGAACTCTTGGAGTTCACCATCGGGTCCTTCGACGTCTTGAGCGGCGACGGCGCGAACGTGGGCTTCACCGGCAAAGGCCATGTCGAGTTCCGTGTGCCAGAGCACGCAGTCGTCATCTTCCCAGGCCATCATCTCGCCGTCCGCGACGTTGGTGGAGATGACGCCGTCACCGTTGAGGTCATTGGACGTCGTGATGACGCCATCCCCATTGGTGTCGGGGCAGTCGTTGCCGAGCACGGAGATACGTGTGAGCTCGTTGCCGTGTCGGTTTCCAACGAAGGCATCGCCAGCGGCGTTGACGGACGTTCGGGAGGGGTCGTTACCCTGGTTGAACCCGCCTGCGTTGATGGCGGCCCCAACGAAGTAGCGGCCGACCTCGTTGAAGGGCGGCATCGTGCTGTAGCGCGAGACACTCCCTTCGGTGGTGTTCGCGATCCAGATGAAGTTTGTATTGATGCGGCGTGCGTCGAGCTCGAGGGCGCCGTCGTCAGCCACGCCGACGCCGTCGGAGTTCATCTCGTCGGGCATAAAGCCGTCACCGCCGACGCCGAGGCTGCCCGCCCGGCAGTCCGGGTTGCAGTCGCCGCACTCGCTGAGCACGCCGTTATCCGCAACACCATCGCAGTCGTTGTCCATGCCGTCGCATACTTCGCTCCCGGTCTGGCTCGGGTCGTTGTTGTCGCAGTCGTCTCCGGCTTCGCAGCCTGGGCCGCGTCCATCCATATCGGGGTCGACGCAGACAGCCGCCTGGCACATCTCGCTCACGCAGACTTGTCCGCTCGGGCACTCGTCCTCGTCCGTGCAGCTCTCACCACCCGGCACGCAGAGCGTATCGAGGCAGATTTCACCGAGAGCGCATTGGTCGTCGTCGGCACAGCCGCTTTGCAGGCACATATTGTCGACGCAGAGGGCGCCGCCGGTGCATTCGGAGTCCGTCATGCAGGGGCGCGAGGGGGCCGTGGTGCCGCAATCGCAGGCACTCACAAGGAGGAGACAGAAGGCGAAGCGGAAAGTCATCGCCCACAGACTACTCAATTGACGGGCGCATCGCATGCGTTCGGACGCAGACCTCAGGCCGAGAATGACGTCGAGGACAAGAGACGATCGCGTCCTGCCACGTCGCCCTGCCCACGACACCTGGACGGGAACGAAGAGCATTCGCCGAAAAGGCGAGAAAAACGGCAGAATCGACGAGCCCTCGGTGAAAGAAGCGTCCGTAAAACACGGCCCCGCCTACGTTGACGAGGGATGTGGCGCCCGCCGCTGCTATGCGCTGCCTATGGAGTCGATGACGGTAGCGCCGAGCCCACGACCTTTCGAAGCGATCGGCCCGAATGGGCCCGTCAAGGTGCCGAAGGGATGGGCGCTTCTTCCGCCCGGCGACGCCGCACTTACCCGTCGCGTCAAAGCTGCGGGTGCTCATTGGGTCGTCAAAGAAAAGAAAGGGCGCCGCATGTTCTCGCGCGGAGTATGGGCGCCGGCTGAACGTATTGAGACCCTGCGAGCGGCCCTTGAGACCGAGCGCGCAGACCCCGCGTACCAGAGGAAGCTCGACGCGGGACGTAAACGTCGGGCGCGGGAGCAGGAGGTTTACGCGGAGGATTTCGAGAGCGCGGTGCTCAACTACCTCGCCTTCTCGCCGAAGCACGCACACCTCGCGAAGGCGATGGCCCAGGCCATTGCGACGCACGCGGTCCCCGTAGGAAGCGGCACCGTCGCACGCACAAAGCGCATCCCCATCGAGCGCCGAGCCGAGGCCGCGACCATCGCGTGGATGCGGCACCAGACGACGGCGTACGACACGATGAAGATCCCACGTGTGAAGGGTATGCGGCGTGAAGTTCGGCGCATGCTGGCGAAGCGCTCGAAGGAGCTCTTGCTTCGCTACCGTCGCGGCGAGTCCACCGACGAAGGCTGCCCTCTCTTCAAGGCCTTGAGCGTTTAGTTCGCTATCGGCGCCGGCGCAGGAACACGAGGCCTAGCAGAAGCCACGCCGGCGACGCGGAGCGATGGATCGCGCAGCCTCCACCGTCGGGGGCCGTCACGCCCGCGTCGCTTCGCGTACCACCGTCCATCGCGGGGCCCGAGTCGTTCCCAGGGCCGGCGTCCATGCCAGGGCCGGCGTCGACGGCGGGGCCCATGCCGGTGAAGTTGAGCGTCAAGGTGAACGCATCCGTGGACACGTCGTAGGAGTCCAGGAAGAGCTGGTACTCGCCGGGCGCGAGTACGCGGCCGATGAGGGAACCGCGGTTGTCGTCGACGTCGATGTCGTCGTGACACGCGAGGTCCGCGCCCTCGCATTCGCTTCGGATGTAAAGGACACTGTCGAAGCCGGAACTCTCCGCTCGGAACTCCGTCATCCGGTCGAGGGTGAAACGCCAGACGCGATCCGGTCCGGCGCCGCCGCAAGAGCCTTCGCTGTTGTCGAGAAAACCTCCGAGGTCGCCGGTGAGCACCTGGTCGACGGCGTCGATGGTCTCCGCGTTGTCGCAGCTGTTGCCCGTGAGTTCTTCGACGCATGGGCCGTCGCAGTCACAGACCGTCGATTCTACGCCGGGGAGTCGGCAGAAAGCTTCGATGGCGGGTTTTGCGTAGGTGAGTGACTCGCCGTCGTCATCCGGCGCCGGTGAGATCACGTTGACGATGTCACACACGCCGTTCGCTACGTAGTCCGTGTCTCCGCCGTCGAGGATCGCGACGAGCTCGCCTTCGTCGTTGAACACTCCCGAGCCCGAGTTGCCGCTGAAGGCGTCGAGGGTGGCGAGGAGGTCTTCGCCGCCGGGATCGCTGTATGTGATCACCCCGCCGCTGGCGATCTTCATCGGGAGCCCGTTTGGGTGGCCCATGAGGGTCAGCGGAGTTCCAAGAGGGAGGCCGGCGTCGAATACGCGCACCGCCGCCGGGGTGTGCCCACGAACGGGTCGGTCCAGGCGCACAAGGGCGTGGTCGGCGTTGTCGTCACGGTACGCGAGCACCTGGGCGCATCGGTAGATGTCGTCCGCGACAAGGGGCGCGATGTCCCCGCCGGCTTGGACACGAAACCCGAGGACCCACGCCGTGCTTCCATCACAGTCATCGCCGTCTTCCATGCAGTGTCCTGCGGTGAGAATGTGCTGGTCGTCGATGAGCGTCCCGGAGCAAACACCGGGCTCGATCTGCTCGGCGAAACGTTCGCCAGCGCAGAGGTTCTTCGCCTCACCGAGAGTACGCGAGTACGTCACCTGGATGTCGAGGGGGTTGCTCTCGTCGAGGGCGCCGTTGTTGACATGCACGGCGACGGCGGATTCGGCGACACGACGAAGCGTCGCGCTTGGGTGCGCGTACGGTTCAACGCGGTCGTCGACGCCGTAGACCACCGCTTGCTCCTGGCTACCGATGGGCGACGAGGTACACCCGAGCGCGACAAGACAGCTGACGACACTCCACTTCAACCCCATGGACTTGCTCCTCCGCCTTGTGGCCCTGCTGCGTTTTGAACCGACGACTGGCCCGCGCCGTCTGGCTTTGCATACGCCGCGAGTTGTTCGATGCCTTCGATGTCGTTGGAGATCACTAACTTGCCGCCGCCATGAAGGAATAGGGTCACTTCGACGTGGACGCCCTTCAGATGCCACGACCCGCGCTGGTGAACTCGGTAGATGTCGACGTCTTGGACCTGATCGAAACGAAGCACCCGTGGCTCCCGGAGGATGCGCCGATGAACGAAGCCCAGCTGATGAATCGTCAGCGTTTGTTTCCACTTTGAGTAGAGGAAGAGAAGCCAAGGCGTCATCACGGCGAGGGCGAAAAGCGAAGACGGAATCTCATGGAATGCACCTCTGACGAGCGCGTACCCGAGACTGACGACTCCGCTCACAAAAACAAGCCCACCGACGTACCAGCCGATGCCGCCGGCGGCGAAGCGTCCTTGGTGCTCGCTGATCACTGGGCCAAGTTCGGAGTTCATGTAGCGTTCTTTCTTCGCGCGCTAGCCGGCCATGTGGGCAGCGGCGGCGCTCTCAAGCTGGACAGCCATCGCGTTGAGGACGCTCTGTATTTGATCCGCGATGCCAAGGTAGCTGATGGTGCTTCGCGTCGCATAGAAGGTCAGCTTGCCGTCTTTGCCGTGAATGTGCACAAAGCCCCACGTCGCGGGGGTCATCAAGCTGGCGGTGAGCGCCTGGGCGGCACGTGGGTCGTGGGTCTTGACCAGGAGCTTTGCGTCGACGTTTGCGTCTCCGGTGGAGTGCGGCGGCGCAGCGAGCTTTGGCTTGAGCTCCGCGCCGAGGTGTCCAGGTTTCCTCTGAACGACCTCGAACTCTGGGAACGGCGCGTGCACCGCGACGCTCACCTCAGCGCCGACCCAAGTGGTGACGGTGGAGCCCGTGAAACCCGTCTCAGTGGTCTGGCGGTGGTAGTAGTAGAGGCGTGTGGCGCGCCCGCCTGGGGAGCCCTCCAGGATCACACGGTCCTCCGCGCCGTCGGGCTTCGCCGCTTGATCGTAGCCTGCCAGGTTGGTCATCGGGTGACCCTCGACGAGCTGTAGGCCCATCTTCTCAGCGAGGCGCGACGCCTGGAACTTCTCGCCGTCGGCGTGCATCTGCGCCATGCGTTTTCGGCCCCAGACCATGTAGACCGCGGTGAAGGTCAACATGAGGCCCATCATGATCATGGTGGAGACTGGCATCGCCGGACGGTATCAGACGCTTCGGGCCCCCGATAGCGAGCCATCGGGGGTCAAAGGTGAACGCGTGCACCAAGAGCATTCCCCACGTCAGGTCCGCGAAGTCGATGAGGGCGAGGAGACTCAGTTGCAGGCCGGTCATGGCGACCCAGGCGAAGGGACGTGCTTTTTTGGAGAGCGCGAGGAGCGGAAATGCGATCTCGAGAAAGAGCGTCGCGTAGGTGACGACCACCAGGACGATGCTCGGCAGACCGAGGAGAATATCTCGACAAAACCCAGGGCGTGCCAGGGGGTTGCGTAGAATCGCCGCGATGGCGCTCCCGTCCACCCAGGAAGGTGCAGAGAGTTTCGTCAATCCGGAGTACGCGTAGCCCACGGCGAGAAGAAGCCACACGACGCGAACGAGAGCGACGTCGGGGCGTTTCGGACTCGCGGCGTAGACGAGGAGCAGCACGCCTAGGTAAGGCAGGCTCGGGTTTCGAATCAGCGGGTTGCGTCCAAAGAGGCAGGTGAGGACGAACCACAGGTAGAGCGCTGCGGCGCGCCTTTGCACTTCGCCGCCAAAGAGAAGGAGCAACGAGGCGAGGGCGCCGCTGGCGACGAACAGCTGCGTGAAGAGCGGGCTGTCCAAGAGCGCGAGAGGGTTTGCAAACACGCGCAGCAGTGGGCTCGCGCTCCCCTCGGCGATCATGCCAGCGTCTGAAAAGAGCTCGGCGGCCCACGGGAGCAAGCCTAGAAAATGAACGAACAGAAACACAGCTAGCGCGACGCGGACTCGTGCAAAGTGCGCGTTGAGCCGGGCGTCTTCCGTTTGTGTCATGGTGTGCACCGCGCCTCGTTGCGTGTCGTGCGTCCGTTCCGTTCGCGCCGAACGACGGCCACGTCCCGAACCGCTTCGGGGTCGAGGCCGAGTTCGCGAAGGAGAGGCGCTTCGCCGCAGAGCGCGTAACGACGGACTTGTACCGCCATGTCGACCAGGAGCGGGTTCGCTTCCAGCTCGGGTCCGGCCGCGACGATGGCGCCAAAGACGTTTCGTCGATTGTAGGGGCCTCGAATTTGCCCGTAGCGCTCGCTGCTGAGCTCAAGCTGCTGAGGGCCGTCGTCGTCGGTGAAGTGCAGTTCGTAGCGAGCGGAGAAAGGCTCGGCTCCGCCAACTTCTGTAAACACTCTCGGCGCGGGAGAGGCGCCGCTCAGTGCTCCAGCCCCCTCGAGGAGCGGCAGGCCAAAGGCGTCACCGCTCACGCCAAGAAGCCCGATGATGGCGATGAGCAGGGCCATCTGGCGGGGGCGCTTTGCCGCCGCTTTTGGGGCCTCGGCGACGACGTCCACGCCGACAAGCATGTCGACCAAGCGTTGTTCTTCGGCGGCGCCAAAGCCCACCGGGTCCTCGGCATGCTGCGGGTTGTCGAAGGTGCCGAAGAGCAAGTCCCACAGCGGAAGGTCGGCGTAGTTGCTCCGGTGCGCGCCTTGTTTGTGATGTACGCGGTGCATCTCAGGCCGCTGAATGAAGTAGCCGAGCCAGCGCGGCGTGCGGATGTTCCAATGATAAAAGAGTTCCGCGAGGCCGCAGAGAAGCGTCGCCCCGGAAGCTGCTTCGGCGCTCAGTCCCAAGATCACAAAGAGGATGAAGGAGCTGAGGACGCCGTTCGCGAGGATCTCGAAGGGGTGTTTGTAGAAGCTTGAGATCACCTCAAGACGCGTGACGCTGTGATGCGTCTGATGGAAGAGACGCCACAACACGGGCACTTCGTGGCGTGCGCGGTGCCAGAGGTAGTAGACGAAGGTGAGCACGAAGTAGCCCGCGAGGGCACCCACGATGGGCCCGGCGTTCTTGAGTGCGCCGACGTCCGGTGCGAGCCAGGGGTCGAGGCTTCGGCCGAGGGCCCAGACGCTGAGCGCCTGCACGCCGTTGAGGGCGAGGGCCCGCCGCCACCAGCCTTTGGAACGAGGTAGAGCCCTGGCAGGGCGTCGGTACTCGAAGAGCATCATCGCGATTGCGACGCCAACGACGACGAAAGTGATCAGCATGGTCATGCGCCATCGCAACCTTCGTTCCAGGCCGAGAACTTCCCGAATTACGCAATGAAGACACGCGTCGATGAAGGCGCGTGTACATGCGGCGGACGTCGCCTGTACCTTCTGTGTATGTCGGCCTAGAGCAGGATATCCGCGCGGTAGGTCCACTTGAGGAGCAGTCTTCGCTCCGCGGGGTCGGCTTCGGCGCCGTAGGGCCTCTGCTCCCGGTAGACGAGGAAGAGGTCGGAGCCTGGCGTGTATCGCCAGCGAAAGCGGGCTAGGGCGATGGTCTGTTCGCTGGCTGTGTTGACCTGGAGGGCGGCGTCGAGTTGCAGCGTGGTCGTGGGCGCCAGAACGACGCTCGCGCTTCCCGTGAACGTCGCGAAAGGGTCTGTGTCTGGGAGCGTGATGAAGTTGCTCGCGCCGCTCGCTTCGAAACGAAAGTGCCGCGTCGCGTAGAAGCCAAAGCGCAGGTTGAGGGTTTGTTTGACGCCGCCGAAGAAGCTCGCTTGGCCTGAGTACTCGATGGCGAAGCTTGGGTTGCGTGCGCCGGATCGGGAGAGCCCCGAATACAGGCTCACGCCGTCGTAGATTCCGGCGCTCACGTTTCGATCGGCGATGGTGAAGTCTTCATCCACGACCTCGTGCACGCCCTCCACGCCCACGTAGTAGAACATGCCGTTGACGAAGTTTGCTCGTAGGTTGAGACCGAAGTTGCGGCCGACATCTCGGGAGAGGTCCGAGTCGACGTCCTGGCCGACGTACGGAATCACGTCGATGGCTTCGAGGCCGTAGGCGCTGGTACGAAACTGGAGGTTGAGGTCGGCTCTCGCCTGCACGACGTCGCCCCGACGAACGAAACCGACGGCAGGGTCGAAACGTTCGTCGACGTAGCGTAGCTGAAGCACCGGACGAAAAATCTCACCTCGCCACCTCAGCGTGGTCTGCGCCGCGTAGCCGCGCTCGAGCTGCTTCGGGCCGTCTTCATCCTCATCGTCGACGAGCCGCTCGCCGAAGGAGCCAGACGCGAAGCCCGAGATCTCAAAGCGACCGGCGCGCGCCAAAAAGTCCACGCCGGTGGTGACGTCGGCGCGGTTGCTCGCATCTGCCAGGAGTGTGCTGATGGCGCCGATATAGGATGCTTTTCCCAGGTTTAGGCGAAGCCGCGCGACGGTGGTGGAAGCTGTGGCGTCGTCGTAGGTGAGGGCTTCAAGGATGCCGAAGCCCAGGCTTCGTCCTCCGCGCAGGGCGGCGCGTCCGTAGACTTTGGCGCCGCCGAGCATGAGCACCTCCTCGCTTTCGCGACCGATGCCGATGCGACGTGTGAAGAACGGCTGGAGACTGCCTTCTGCGCCGAAGTTGAAGACATCCGCGCCACGGAGAAAGAAGCGGCGACGCTCTGGAAAGAAGAGCGGAAAGCGGTTGAGGTTCACCGTTGGGTTGTCGAGATCGACCTGGGCGAAGTCTGTAAGCGCGGTGAGCTCTGTCCAGATGTCCTCGCCGAGGCGCATGCGAGCGTCGACGCCAGCGCTGACGGTCCAAGGCGAGCTGGAAGGAAAACGCTCGGGAGCGTCCTCTCGGAGCCCGCCGGCAACGTAGGGGACGACGGTCAGCGTGCGACCGCCGGCCATGCGGCCGGGGATCTCCAGCCGGCCGTAGTGGATGGCGGACATCGCGCCAAACTCCACGGGGATGGGCGCCCAGTCGTAGGTCGCGCGGCGCGCGTTGTGGTCGCGGGACAGCTCCAGTCCCATCACGCGTTGCTCGCCGGTTCCGCTCAGACCAAGGGCGTGCGCGGGAATACGCAGCTCGATGTAGTACGCGTCTTCGTCGATCCGCGCCTCCGCCTCCCAGACGGCGTCGAACTCCGGGCGAAAGGAGCGCCCATTGTCGATGGCGATGTAGTCGAGGCGCGCGCCGCCTGCGTTGACGACGAAGCCGACGGTGTTGCGTTCATCGCCGCGGACGTCGAGTTTTACACTCAGGGCGTCATCGCTGAAGATGCGTGTGGTGTCGCGCGTGAGCTCCGCCACGCGTGGCGTCTCGCCCGGGGCGAGCTCGCAGGTGATGGCGAAGTAGAGCGCGTCTTCGTCGAAGGCGACGCGAAAGCGGGTGTTGACCGGCGGAACGGCACCACGGACGGGACGTCGCTCGACGAAGCCACCGGCCTCCGTCGCTCGCGCCCAGATCGCCTCGTCGAAGCGGGCGTCGACGACGACAGCGTCGCCCGCGGCGAAGGGTTCGGCGCGGAGCGATGGGCGCGCCGGCGTTTCGCCGCCGGAAGCTTGCGGCTCTTCCTGCGCAGACGCCGAGGCGTTGACGAACAAGAGGGCCAGTGAAGCCCACGCTACTAAAGGACGCCGCATCGAAGGACCCCTGCGTCGGCTCACGCAGGGTACGTCGGTAGCTTCGCTTTCTCCTCATCGAAGCGGTCTGCTTCGATGAAGATGTAGCGCGCCCGTGCGTTGGTTTCGCGAATCACGCTCTCGATCTCGTTGGTTCCGGCGATGACCTGGGTCATGTCCAGGTCGTCGTTCCACTGAACTTTGAGGGCCACGAGAAACTCGTCTTCACCTAGCTGCATCGTCCGCATATTCATCAGCTGCGTAACGTCCTTGTGTTCCTCGACGATTTTCCGGATGGCGTCCTGGGACTCCTGCGTGGCGGCCTCGCCGATAAGGAGTGACTTGGTCTCCCGCGCGACCAAGAACGCGATGAGGACCAGCAGCCCACCGATGGCGAAGGTGGCGTACACGTCCCAGTAAGGATTCCCCGTGAGGATGACGAGGCCAATGCCGCCGAGGGCCAAAAAGAGGCCGACGAGGGCAGCGGTGTCCTCCATCCAGATCACGATGATCTCCGTGGACTTGCTGCCTTCGATAAAGCTGAGGAGACCTTGCTCTCCTCGGAGGTGATTCACCTCCTTCGTCGCGACGTACCAAGAGAAGCCCTCGAGGAGGATGGCAATGACCAAGACCCCAATGGCGATTTCCGGACGCTCCATCACATGGGGCTCGCCGGCGGCGGCGGCGGCGGCGAGCTCATCGAGTTTGTGCAGTCCCTCGTAGATGGCGAAGAGCCCGCCCAGGGAGAAGAGCATGATGGCGACGATGAAGCTCCAAAAGTAGCTCTCCATCTTGTACCCGAAGGGATGACGCTCGTCGGGGGGCTTCGCGGCCTTCTTCATGCCGAGCAAGAGCAGGAGCTGGTTTCCCGTGTCCGCGAGGGAGTGAATCGCCTCCGCCATCATGGACGCAGAGGCCGTCATGAAGAATGCGCCAAACTTCGCCGCAGCGATTCCGGCGTTTGCGCCGAGGGCGAGGAGAATGACCTTTTTCGAGCCGTGTGCCATGAGTGGGGGACTCTACCCCCCGGGCCCTTGGTCGTCCCGCCAAAATGCACGAGCGGCCTGCTGCGCGCGCTTCCTGCGTGTTTTCGTCAGTCCCTGGGGCGGATTTGTATGTCGCAACTAGTAAGCGCCGGCCCTCATCGGGAGGCCGATGTGCTCCGTTCCGGTGACTCGTGACATACTCCGCCGCCATGGGCTGGCAGTTTTGGATCGATCGCGGAGGAACGTTTACCGATGTCGTGGCGAGGCACCCTGACGGCACAACGCTCACGCACAAGCTGCTCTCGGACAACCCGCGGCAGTATGCCGATGCGGCCATCGCCGCCATCCGCGCGATTCTGGGGGTTCCAGAGGGCGACGCGATCCCCTTCGAGGACATCGACGCCGTCAAGATGGGCACCACCGTTGCGACGAACGCGCTCCTTGAGCGCGAGGGTGAGCGCACGGCCTTCGTCACCACGGAGGGGTTCGCCGACGCCCTTCGGATCGGCTACCAAGCGCGGCCGGACATCTTCGCCCTCGACATCGTGTTGCCGGAGATGATGTACGCGGCGGTGGTGGAAGCGCAGGAACGCATCAGCGCAAGCGGCGACGTCCTCCACCCCCTCGACGTGCAAGCGCTTCGGCCGAAGCTCGAAGCCCTTCGCGAAGAGGGCTTCGTGTCCCTCGCCATCGTGCTCATGCACGGCTATCGATTCCCCGCGCATGAGCAAGCCATCGGGGCCCTCGCCGAAGAGCTCGGATTCGACCAGGTGTCCATGTGCCTTGTCGTCCCGCCGCTGATGAAACTCCTCCCGCGCGGCTACACGACGGTCGTCGATGCGTATCTCTCGCCTGTACTGCGTCGTTACGTAGGCCAGGTTGAAAGTGAACTTCGGCCTCCGGCAGAGTCGCTCGCGTCCGCGCCTCGGCTCATGTTTATGCAGTCGAGCGGCGGGCTGTGCGATGCGCGCTCGTTCCAAGGAAAGGACGCGTTGCTTTCGGGTCCCGCCGGCGGCGTGGTGGGCATGGTTCGAACCGCGACGGCGGCGGGGCTGACGAAGCTCCTCGGCTTTGACATGGGCGGAACATCGACGGACGTTTCGCACTACGCAGGCGAGCTTGAGCGGACCTATGAAACGCAAGTCGCCGGCGTGCGCGTTCGCGCCCCGATGATCCATATTCACACCGTGGCGGCGGGCGGGGGCTCACTGCTCCGATTCGACGGACATCGCCTCCGGGTGGGCCCTGAGTCCGCCGGCGCAAACCCCGGCCCGGCGGCCTACCGAAACGGCGGTCCGCTCTGCATTACCGACTGCAACGTGCTGCTTGGAAAAATTCGCCCCGAGTACTTTCCCTCGGTCTTTGGACCTCGCGGAGACGAAGCGCTGGACGACGAGGTTGTTCGGCAGAAGTTTGAGGCGCTCGCGGCGGAGGTCGCTTCCCGGACCGGCGCGGTGCAGAGCGCCGAAGAACTCGCGGAGGGGTTCATTACCGTGGCCGTGGAGAACATGGCCAACGCCATCAAGAAGATCTCCGTACAGCGCGGATACGACGTTTCTCGTTACGCGCTGGTTTGTTTCGGCGGCGCAGGCGGGCAGCACGCGTGTCTCGTCGCGGATCGATTGGGCGTCTCGAAGATCTACATTCACCCACAAGCCGGCGTTCTCTCTGCCCTCGGCATCGGTCTCGCCGACGTCCGGGACGTACGCGATGCCGCCGTGGACGCACCTCTCGACGAAGCGCTGCTCTCGGCTCTTGCTCCCAAGTGGGCGGCGCTGGACAAGGCGTCGCGGGGGGCGGTGGAAGGCCAAGGAGTGGAGGTCTCACGCGTCGCTCGCCGCGTCGCGCTTCGTTACGCGGGGTCCGACCTCGCCATTCACGTGGCCGAGGGCAGCGCCCTCGAGCTGACGCGGCGCTTCGAAGAGACGCACAAGGCGCGCTTTGGCTTCGTGAGCCCGGAGAAGTCCCTCGTGGTTGAGTCTCTGCAAGTGGAAGCCGTCGGCGAAAGCGACGCTTCGGCAGGGGGCGTGCGCGAGGGAGTACCCATTGTCGAGAGCGCCACCAGCCATCAGACAACGATGGCCGGGCGCACGCGTTCCACGCCTTTCGTCGAACGCCGCTCGCTCTCGAAGGGCGAGAGCCTCTCCGGCCCTGCGGTGCTTCTTGAAGCGACGGCCACCACCGTCGTGGAGCCAGGGTGGAAGGCGACGACGCTCGGTGGCGGGGAGCTTCTCCTCGAGCGGGAGGAGGCGCTTCCTTCGCGCGTCGCCCTGGGCGTCCAGGTCGACCCGGTGCAGCTCGAGATCTTCAACATGCTCTTCATGAACATCGCGGAGCAGATGGGCGTGGTCCTTGAGAACACAGCGGCGTCCGTGAACATCAAAGAGCGCCTCGACTTCAGCTGCGCCGTGTTTGACGCAGCCGGAGACCTCGTCGCGAACGCGCCGCATATGCCAGTGCATCTTGGTTCGATGAGCGAGTCCATCAAGTCGGTGATACGCGACTGCGAGATGAAGCCGGGCAGCGTCTTCATGATGAACGCGCCGTACAACGGCGGAACGCACCTGCCGGATATCACCGTCATCAAACCTGTGTTTCTGGAGGGTGGCGACGCCCCGGTGTTCTTCGTCGCGGCCCGTGGACACCACGCGGATATCGGCGGAACCGCTGCCGGATCGGCGCCGGCGGATTCGACGCATGTCGACGAGGAAGGAGTGCTCCTCGACAACGTGTTGCTCGTGGAGAACGAGCGTTTTCTCCTCGCGGAGGTGAGCGCGCTCTTGACCGGGGCGCGCTACCCTGCACGAAACCCGGAACAGAATATTGCCGATCTCAAAGCGCAGGTCGCGGCCTGTGAGCGCGGCAGCAAAGAGCTTCTGCAGGTTATCGACTACTACGGACTCGAGGTCGTGCACGCCTACATGGGTCATGTGAAGGACAACGCCGAGGAGTGCGTCCGGCAGGTCATCGACGCGCTCTCGGACGGGGAGTTCGTCTGCGAGATGGACGATGGGCACATCGTGAAAGTGGCCATCCGCGTCGATCATGAGAGCCGCAGCGCCATCATCGATTTCCGCGGCACAAGCGGCACGCACCCGGGGAACTACAACGCGCCTTCGGCCATCGCGCACGCCGCCGTTCTTTATGTCTTTCGTTGCCTCGTCGATGACGACATCCCGCTTAATGCCGGGTGCATGAAGCCGCTGCAGCTCCTGTTGCCGCCGGCCAGCATGATCGACCCGCGCTATCCGGCGGCGGTCATCGCGGGCAATGTCGAGACGAGCCAGGTTATCGTCGACGCGCTCTTCGGCGCCCTTGGAGTCATGGGCGCGGCTCAAGGCACCATGAACAATCTCTTTTGGGGCAACGACAGGCACCAGTACTACGAGACTATTTGCGGCGGTGCGGGCGCAACCCCCCGCGCCGACGGCTGCAGCGCTGTTCACACGCACATGACGAACAGCCGACTCACAGACCCCGAAGTCCTCGAGTGGCGTTTTCCCGTCGTCTTGGAAAAGTTTGCGCTGCGCGCCGGGTCCGGAGGAGAAGGCCGGCAGCGTGGCGGAGACGGCGTCGTACGGCGCATCCGCTTCGAAGAAACGATGGAGGTCAACGTGCTCTCAGGCCGCCGCCGCGTACCGCCTTATGGCATGGCGGGAGGACATCCGGGCGCCGTCGGGCACAGCCGAAAGATCGCGCGGGATGGCACCGTGACGGAGTTTTCGGCGGCGGCGAAGACTCGGGTTGAACCTGGCGAGCGCTTTGAAATCGAGACTCCCGGAGGCGGAGGCTTCGGTACCCCGGAGTAGAAATCGCCGTTGACCTTCACGGTCAGTTGGGCAGAGTAGGGCGATGACGCGAACTCTCTCCATTTTGCTCCTGTCCGGGCTCTTATTCTCTTGGGGCTGCGGCGGTGAAGAAGAAGACACCGACGAAGCCGAGAGCGTTGAGGTCGAGCCCAGCGACGACGGTGACGAGAGCGAAGACAGCGAGGACGAGGACGAAGTCGCCGACAACCTTGAAGACGAAGAAGTCGACACCGGCGAAGAAGAGCTTGGCGGCGAACTGAGCGTCGAGTCAGACGAGCTCATTCTTGACGAAGAGACGCGCGCACGGGTCGCACCGGAGCAGCGCGGGTTGGCCCACATTCTGTTTCGCTACCAAGGCGCGGAGCGGGCGGAGGGGGTGACCCGCGCCAAGCCCGCCGCCGAAGCCCTCGCGCGACAGGCCCTTGAACGCGTCCAAGGGGACGAAGACTTCGGCGCCGTCGCCGCGGAGATGAGCGACGACACCGCGAACAAGGACCACGGGGGCATCATGGGTCTCCTGGAGCAGGGCCTTCTGCCGGAGCCCCTCGATGACGCTCTCTTCGCGATGGAAGTGGGCGAAGTGCGCGGGCCTGTGGAGAGTCCACTCGGCTATCACGTCCTTACCCGCACCGAGTAGGGCGCTTCTCCGCCCAGCACGTCGCTGGCTGCGTTGCGCTGCGACTCAGCATCCACAGATGCCTTCGTCTTGCGCGCCTTGCCAGCGTCGCGCTGGACGAAGAATCGCCGGGTCGCCAGCACGTCGCTGGCTGCGTTGCGACTCAGGCTTCGATGAGGGCGCTCGTTAGCGGTCGTTGTCGAGCCACCACCACTGATTCGTCGCTTCGTCGAAAGCGACGGGGGCGCCTGCGGCGGGGATTTCTTGGCGGGCGGCCCACAAGATTCCCTGGGTGACGAGTTGACGTTGGTAGCGGCCCGTGGGGGCGCCATCTTCGGCGACGAAGGACCAGTTTCCGTGGAAGTGCCCGCCGTTGAAGGCGAAGCTTCGACCTCCGTCAGGGCGCTCAAATGCCCACGAGAGCGTCTCGTTGCGTCCGTTGAACATGCTCGAGTTCGTCCGCAGGTTGTCCGCGGGACTGCTCTGCAGCAGCGGCGTGATGGCCGCGTCTTCGAGCCCTCGCATGTTGAAGTACCACTCGTCGAAGATTGTAAATGACGTGGGGACGCCGCGTACGGCGGGGTGATCGCTCGTCGTGGAGAGGGCGGCTTCCCACAGAGGGTTGTCCGAGAAGCCGAGCTCAAAGTTCCCGCCGAGCCAGGTTCGCAAAATAGGGTCTGATTCGGTGTTTCCATCAACGGCGTAGTGCAGCGCAACCACGCCCATTCCCCGCGCGACGTGACGCGCCATCACCGAACGGTGGGCTTCGTCGGAGAGGGGGTGCGCGTCGTCGCCGTCCGAATAGAAGACGACGGCGGCGGCGTCCTCGAAGGTGGATTCGTCCGCGGGCCAGTCCCTGTAGATCACAGGAACGACGCCGGCGGTTTGGCAGAGCATCTGCGCGAGGATGGCGCAGCCGGCGAAGTACTCGTGCTGCCCGCTCCGGTGGTCGGTGCGCGAACCCGGGAGCAGGACAACTTTCACGGCGTCGGAGTTTGCCGGCTCTACGCCGACAGGTACGCCGGTTTGGTCGAAGCTAAGCCCTTCCTCGTCCACGGAGTCTGGCTCTGGCCAGGCCTCGCAGATACGTTCCGGGAGACGCGGTCCCGCATCGGGGATGGTGTCCGCGCTCCCGCCGTCACGAGGGGCAGAAGGCGCGTCTTCCAGCGCATCCAAGGCGCTGTCCGCGGATGCGTCGGGAGCGCTACGCGCGTCCGTCGGACTTGCATCGAGAGGCCCTGCGTCGGCAGGGTCAATGTCGTCTCCGCACGCGATGCCGAGTGCGAAGATGGAGCAGAGAAGCAAGCGCATGCCCCATGAGTAACAGCGCGCCAATGCTGTGTGTAGAACTTCGAGCATAGACTCGGTCTGTTAACGGCTCAGAGTGACGCGGAGGCCGCCGTGACGACTTCGTTGGCGCGTGCCTGAGCCCACTCCAGGTCCGAGTCCGTCCACACCGATGCGATCAAGCCGGTACCGAACTTGAACGACAGGTGCGTTCCCGTGGGGGCGACGGTGAGTGTGTGCTTCACCTTGTTGGGATCTGCGGTGATCCACTTGCCGGCGAAGGCCATTTGAAGCTCGCTCGCGTCCTGCGACTTGGCCGCGTAGCCCAGCTTTTCGAGTTCCGTTGCGATGAGCGGGAGCGCTTTGGTGGCATCTCCCGCGAACACGACATTGACTTCACATCCGTTGATCATGCGGCAGTGTCTCAGGTGGGTTTCTTCTCCGCAACGGCCATCGCGGGCGTGCCTCTCATCGTGGGGAGGGGTCGTCACCGTCTTAGGACGGCTTCGCCTCAGCTTGCGGGAACGTCGACCCCAAGTCGTCCGTTGTCTGCGACACCCTGCTAAGGGCCTGGCCTCCAAGGGCCTTCGCCGCAGCGACATCTACGACGAAGAGTTTATGTTTCGCTAAGACTTGGCGCGGGCTCTTTCGTACGCTCGCTCGATGCGCGCCAGACACCCGTCGGCGTCGGCGAGCCAGTCTTTGGCGAGGACCCATTCGACGCCCCATCCGAAGGCCTCCAAAACCCCGGGACGCGTGTGATAGCGCTCCATCGGTGCGTTCAGCGCGTAGTGTCCAGCCGTGTCGACGAGGATGCCTAGAACGAGGTTGTCATCACCGGGTCGGCAGACGCCGATGTCCACGCGGAACTCGGAGGCGCCAATGTTGCGGGTGACGGTGAAGCCCTTGGACTTGAGGCGCGCGCAGAGCGCGTCGACGACGGGATCGGCGGAGCTGGAGTCGTCGTCGTCGTTTGTGCGAGCCAGGGCGCGGGTGACCGTGGCGGCCATCTCGACGTCGCCGATGGACACCGCTTCGGAGTACTGCAGGTAGCGCCGGAAGCAGCGTGCGCCTTCGTTGTACTCGTTGGTGATGGCCGAGTACGAGATGGACGAGACGACGACCATGTGCTGTTTGGCACGGGTAAAGACCACGTTCAGACGCTTCTCTCCGCCGCCCTTGTTGATGGGGCCGAAGTTCATTCGCATCTTTCCGTTCGCCGCCGGGGCGTAACAGATGGAGAGGATGATGATGTCTCGCTCGTCGCCCTGGACGTTCTCGAGGTTCTTGACGAAGAGGCCGACGAGCTGTCCGTCGGCGCTCCGCTCGTATTCCGATTCAAGGGCGGTGGCGAACTTGGGGTCGCCGGAGGCGAGCGCGCTCAGGGCGCTCTCGATCTCTCCTTGTTGCGCCTCGGAGAAGGCGACGATGCCGATGCTCTGGCCACCGTCGGCGTTGAGGAGGCCGCGGACGAGGCGTGCGATGTAGCCGGCTTCGGCGGCGTTCCTGCGGGCGGCGTAGACGCCGCATTCGAGCCGGTGGTAGCTCACCGGGCGGTCCGTGATGCGCGCGGCGTTGGCGTCGCCTTCGTCGACACTCTCCACAACGATGGGCTCGCGTCGTTTCTCCAGTGCGCGGTCGGGGACGGTGAGCAGCGCACCGTCATAGAACGCAAAGTTGGAGAAACGGATCAGCGCCTCCGAGCGACTGCGGTAGTGCCATCCGAGCATCGTCGAGGGCAGCTTCCGCGCTGCGTGGGAGAGAAAACTGTCGGCGTCGAGGTCGTAGTGCGACTCGCCCACGCCGTCCTCGTCCTCGCCTTTGTCTCTTTTCGAAGACGCGAAGAACTTCGAGGGCGGAAGCTGCATCTCGTCGCCGACGACGATCATCTGAGGAGCCCGGTAGAGCGCAGGGACAGCCTCTTCCAATGGGATCTGACTGGCCTCGTCGAAGATCACCACGTCGAAGCGCTCTTCATTCAAGGGGATGGTGTCCGAGATGGAGAGGGGGCTCATCAGCCAGATAGGTTTGAGGTCGTAGAGCACCGTGCCGGAGTCGCCGCTGGAGAGCTCTCGAATGGAGCGATGCCGCATGACCTTCTTGAACTCTCGCTCGAGGACCCGTCGCCCGGCGTTGTACGACTTCTTCAGCACCTTTTCGTCGGCGTTAAGCCCCGCTGCCGGCGTCACACATAGGCGCGCACGCTCAAGGAAACGTGCGCGGACTTGCTCGCGCACCGCCGCGGCGTTTGCGTCGAGCCACGCCTCGTAGTTCTCCTTGAGTTCGTCACGTCTTCGTTCAAGGGCGCTGTGGTCGAAGCGCGCGAGAGGCCGGCTGGCCCGGTAGGTTCGGTCGAGGGCGGTCTCGGCGACGGCGGCCTCGAACTGGCTCGCCGTGAGGGAGATCCGACGAAGTGCTTCGCGAATGTCCGCGCTTGCGAGCGAGAGGCCGCGGAGCGGGCTCCGTAGCTCTGGAAGGAGGTCCATGCTGGAGCGCATAGACTCGATGTGCTGCGAGAGGGACTCGAGCGGAAGGTCATGGGACTCGTCGAAGACTTTGGGGACCAAGGTGGAGAGCGCGTTGATCTGTGACTCCGCTTTGGCCAGAGCCCGCACGACGGATCCGTCGCCTGTGCTCCATTCGCCCACGAGTTCTTCCTGGAATGGAGTCCGCGCGTCCGAACGGCGCAGCTCGGCGAGGGTCGAGGCGAACTCGGGCACGCCGCCGGAAATGTCGAAGTCTCGTGCAATCTTTGCGTCCTGCTCCTCGACTGCGTTCCGCGTTTTGTATTCTTCGTCGAGCTCCGAGAGCACCGCGACCCAACCGGGTTTGATGGCGTGCTTCGCGAAGTCGTAGCGCTTGTTGAGGAGGGAGCGAAGGGTCCACCAAGCAGGCCAGAAGAAGCGGAACAGAATGAAGAGCGCTTCGGAACGGCGAGCCAGGGCGATGGCAGGCGTCAGGTCCGATGGCGCTAGTTTCTCTTTCCAGGCGCCGGTCTTGTCTTGGGCCAGAGCAAGGGCGCGCTCGGCAGCCTCGCGCTCGGAGACGGCGCCTGCAAAACGGACCGACTGCGTCGAAGAAGGGTCCAGGAGGGAGAACTGCGAGGGTTTGAACTCTCGCAGTTGCCGAGCGAGAGCCAGCGCTTCTTGAAGCTGAGTGGCGGTGGCTCCGGCGCGAACGTGCTCGCGTGCGCGGTCCACGGCGTCGAGCTGCTCTTCGATGGCGTCGAGGCCCTCGCGGAGCTGTCCGAGGGGGCGCTCTGAGTCGAGAATGCCAGAGCCGAGCCAGAGCAACGGAAGCTCGCTCAACACGCGGGACGCGCCGCTCTCAACGAGAGCGTCATCGAGGGCACGGAGCTTAGCCTTCGCCGCGGAGCAGGCGCGGTGGCTCGGCAAGAGCTCGCGCTCTTCGGCGTTCAGCTCCGGCGCTTCGCCGCAGGCAAGGTTCTCGCGAATGAGGGCGGCGGTGGATACCTCGGAACCGTCCGCGGGCGCGTTCATGGACTCGGAGAAGCGCGCGAGGGCTTCGAGCGGCGCACGGAGCTTCGCGCTCAGTTCGGCCCGCCGCTCGTGAGGGGTCTCCTTGGGAGTCTTTGCACCGCTTTGTCCGACCGGCCCGTCTTGTCCGACCTGTCCCACGTTTGCGAGCCAACGTTCGTAGGTCGCGCCGAGTTCTATGAGGAAAGGCTTCTTGTCCGATTGGGAGTCGTGGATGAGCACGGACAGCTCGTCCAAGCCGCGCTGCGAGAGGCGGTGATACACAACGTCGAGGGCCGCTCGCTTCTCACACACGAAGAGCACGCGCTTTCCTTGGCCGGCGAAGTCCGCGATGAGGTTCGTGATCGTCTGGGACTTGCCGGTGCCCGGCGGCCCCTGGATGATTGCGTTCTTTCCTTGGCGCGCCCAGTGCAGCGCGGCGGTTTGTGTCGGGTCCGCGGGCACGACGACGAAGGGTTCCAGGGGGTCGAGGTCCGAGTCTTCGACGGCGGAGAGTTCACGGGCGTCGAGGGAGAAGAGGGTGTCGAAGGCCGGGTGCTCGTGGCCATCGTCCTCGAGGAGAATCTCGTCGAAGTCGCGAACGAGCGTCATCTTGCGATAGTTGAAGTTGCCGAGCGTCTGGTGCGTCAGGTCGACGGCCCAGTCGTGGCGGCCCGTCGCCGCTTCGGTGAGCTGATAGGCGCTGCGCACGACGTCGTTCGAGTCGGAGGTCTCTTCGTCTGACTCCTCCGTGACCGGCGGCGGCGGGGCTGCTTTTGCCGACTTGAAGAGCTCCTCGACCTGCAGCAGCTCGGGTTTTACGCGCTGCAAGAAGAGCTGAAGACCGAGGGGGCGGAAGTTCGAGCGGCTGTACGAGTATGAGACCCCGTGGAGGCGCCGAACGCCGCGCCCACTGACTTTGCTGCGGCGCCGCCAAGACGCCAGGCGCCGGCGGGCGCGCTGCTGCACGAGGCGAATCTGGGGCTTCGTGAGAAAGTGCAACGTGATGCCTGGTTCACTCCTCGCGATCTCCGCGGCGACGGCCTTGTGAAAGGTCTCGACGTCGGTCTCGCCGAGGTCGATGCGCTCGGGCAGCTCAAGCTCGTAGAGCTCGTGGAGAAGATGCCGAAGCACGGGGTTGATCTCGGCTTCGTCGCTGGTGGGCGTGAGCGTGTAGGCGTCGCGCACGCCTCGCTTCTTCTCGAGCTTCACTGGAATGAGCAAAAGCGGCGAGCGGATCCTGTCGTCGGGCGCATCACGGAGGTTGTGCCAGTTGAGAAACGCGATGACCAAGCGAAGCTGAGAGGCGCCGACCTCGGCTTCGTCGCGGCGGGCCTGTGAACGAATCTTGTCCAGGGTGCTGCGTGCGTAGGGAGTCTCTTCGAAGCGCAGGTGGCGTTCCAGGCGCACGGACTTCTCCTTGGAGAGCGCGTCCGACGTTGCGCCTTGCCAGAGGAAGAGGTCCTTGGGCTCGATGTTGTCGGTATTGAGCTGCGTCGGAACGGACGCTTCCGTCAGGTCCAAGGTGCCTTGCGTCGGCTTGTACCAGATGAGCCGATTGCGCTTGGAGGTGTCGAAGAGACGTGATTGAAGTTGCTTCTGAATCAGCTTTCGGCGGGAGCTTAGGTCCGCCTGAACAAAGCCCTCGAGCTTTCGAAAGTCGACGCTCTCATCGACGCGTTCATCGACATCTCGGTAGCGCTCGAGGCGTTCGATGATGCCGCGCAGGTCCTGTGAGCGGTCTCGTCGGTCGAGCTCCGTCATGCGGACGATGGCCTTGGCGATCACCGGGTGCAGCGCGGAGCTCAGCTTGGTGAGCTGATGACGGTGCGTGACGAACTGCTCCAGCTCGACGATCTCCGTAAAATCAAGCCCAAGGGCGAGGCTGGCGAGGAGCATGCCGAGGGAGAACACGTCGGTGAGGGCGTCCTGATGCCCGACGAGGTCTTCCCAGGATATGTAGTCCGGCGCGTAGAGCGCATGGTCCGGGGGAGCCTCGCTGCGTTCGCGCCGAACCAGCTGCGACACGGACTTGTAGCGATGATCCTCGAGGTCGACGTCGACAGCGGTGCGGTCGACGACATCGACGCCGGCGCGTCGGCTGGGCTCCAGTGCTCGAACGGCTTTCAGATCGATGGACGGCGAGAGCGCGTCCTTGTCGTGAAACCAAAGCTGGCCTCGGCTTGCGAAGATGTCGTCGATGCCGGTGAAGGGGCACACGCGGCCTTCGTCGTGGTGCTCGAGCGCTTGCCGGAAAAGGGGCAACACGGCGCGCATGAGCTCGTCGTTTCCTCGGCCTTCGCGGGTGGCGCCTTCACGGAGGAAATCAAGAAAGGGTGTGGCGTCGTTCATGGCGCGCTCTCGTTTGTGAGCGCCGCCGTCAGAAGCGTTTCGCGTTGCGCGCGCACCGACGCGATGGCCTTCTTCGTCATCTTCAGCTCACGGTTGACGTGCTTTTCAAGTCGATCGAGAAGGCCCACGGATTCCGCGAGGGTCTGCGCCTGGGCGAGGGGAAGGTCGGCGAGGTCTGTGTCCACGACGATGAAGTCCAGGAGGAGAAACGCGAGATAGTCCAGGCTCGTCGGACCGTATCGACGGAGCTCGGTCTCGAGGGTGGCCACGTCGTGCTGAGGAGCCCGATGGCTGTAGTCTTCGAAGAGCAAACCCGCGTGCGCCAGCACCGCGGTGGTTCGAAACCAGTCCGGTGCCAAGAGGTGGTCGACGAAGGAGCGCGAGAGTGCGCTCAACTCCACGCGACCCACAAGGTCGAGGTCGTGGAGCTCCAAAGCCCCGGTGAGAAGTTCTTGAACTTCTTCTTCGCTCCCCTCCGCGCGGTCGGCAAAGAGCGTGATGGCTTTTGCCCGTAGATATGTCTCTGGGTGCTCGAAGGCCTCCGAGCCCTTCGTCTGGGCGATGACCTTCTCCGCTTGCCGAAGAAACGCCTGAGCGTCCACTTCCGAGAGCTGTGTTCGTGTTTTGATCAAACACCGGATCAGCGCGTCGGTGCTACCGGAGGCGAGGTAGCCTCCTCGATCGGCGAAGGTCTCGGTGGTGAGGCGGTACATTCGTTCCGTCGCGGCGATGGACTCAGAGGCGCCGGCCCAGCTAAGGCCGTTCAGGGTCCGCATGGTCGTAAAAAACTCACCTTCATCCGTTGTCCACAAGACGTGGTGGGCGAGCTCGTGGCCGAGGAGAGCTAAGAGCTCATCCTCCTGAAGGCGCTCTTGGAGCGGCCCGTAGAGAACGATTCGCGCGCGGTCCGGCGCGAAGTACAAGGCCGCGTTCAGGCCGCCTTGCGCGTCCCCCTGAAAAAGCTCCACGTCGACCTTCACCCCAACTTTCTGCGCGGCGTCGCGCGCCAGCTCGTATACACGTGCGTGGGTCTCTTCGTCGAGGAGGACGGTGGACTTCGCGAGCTCAAGGTCCGCTTCCCTGGCGTGCTCTTCGCGCCATTCATCCGAACGGAAGTGCGACCACGCCGCGGCCACGTGCTCCTTCAAATGGCCTCGGATGGCGTCGTGGTACGGGAGCGGCGTCAGCATAGAGGCGGACGATACACCCGGGAGGTTTCGAGATCGAACCCGGCGGCTCTCAAGGCTCCTTCGAACGTAAGTACGTCGCCTCGAGGCTCTCGCCGAGGCTGATTTCGAGGATTCGCAGGCCGCCCTCGATGAGTGCGGGGATCAAGCGGGCCTGAACCTCCGCCACGTCTTCGTCGGGATGCAGGACATAGTGAAGCTCGTCGCCGACGACGCGCGCTTCGCGGCCCCGGAGGAGCGAGGCGTGGGAGTCCAGGGGCGTTGGCGCGGCGAGACGAATACGCACGAGCCCCGCGTGTTTGGTCAGCTCCTTGAGCGGCCCGCTCCGGACACAACGTCCGGCCTCGAGGAAGGCGACGTGGTCGCATGTCGATTCGATGTCCGCGAGGATGTGAGTGCTGACGATGAGCGTGCGTTTCCTGGCTTGGCTCTTGAGAAGCTCGCGCATGTCGACGACGAGCGCGGGATCGAGGCCGCCGGTGGGTTCGTCGAGGAGGACAAGCTCCGGCGCGCCGAGAAAGGCCTGGGCGACGGCGAGGCGTCGCCGCATGCCGTGGCTGAGTTGGCCGACACGTGCGTCGGCGCGCTCGCGAAGCTTGACGAGGTCCAGGACACGTTCGGCATCTTTGCGTGCTTCTTTGGCGCTCATGCCTTGAAGTCGCGCGAAGAACGTGAGGAGCTGAGAGGCGCTGGAGTGCGCGTTGAGAGCGCAGTCCTGGGGGAGCACGGAGACTCGTCCGGCGTGCTTCGAGGCGTCGAAGCCGCCGCCTCCGAGGATGTCGACACTCCCTGCGTCGGCGCGGAGCGCTCCGCTGACGATTCCGAACGTCGTGGTTTTCCCAGCCCCGTTTGGGCCGACAAGTCCAAACACGCTGCCCCTTGGGACCTCGAGGTCGAGGCCGTCGAGGCCCCGTTCTTTGCCGTAGCGTTTGACGACACCGCGAAGCAGGAGGGCGCTCATGCGTCCCTCCGGGAGAAGCGGATGTGACCGAGGAAAAAGTAGGAGAGTCCCAACGCGAAGAGCATGGCCATGGCGGGGCCCGAGTCTGCGAACTCTGGACGCCACAGGTCGAGGCGATGAGCGCTGGGGAAGAGTTGCAACAAGGAGTCCGCGAGGACCGGCGCACGCTCTCGGACGTCGTCGCGTCCGAGGACTCCAGCCGCCGTGTAAACGCCTGCCAGGGCGAGCACCGCCAGGGCGCGTGACCACGGCACCGACCGCGTCAGCTGCGAGGTGCCGAGAGCCAAGCCGAGAAACGCAAAGCCGTACACGAAGGCGCCGAGGGCGTAGCGCAGCATCCAGAGCGCGGTCTCGAAGAGCGGAAAGCTTGAGAGCTGGATGAAGCCTGTCACGTAGGACGCGAGGGCGCCGGCGAGGATGCCCGTGAGGAGAAGAAGGGCCTGGCCGAGGAACTTGCCTAGCGCCCAGGAACTTCGCTCCGTGCGTGCGAGAGCAAAGCGCGCGGAGCCCCCGGCGAGCTCGCCGCTGATGGCGTCGCTCGCGGTGAGGATCACAAAGATCGGTCCGAAGGTGAGGGCCACCCAGCCGTAGAGGAGCGCGAGGGGAGGCATGCTGAGCAGGGATAGGGCGAGGTCCGGATCGCGGACGAGGCGTGTCAGGACTCGCCGCAGCTCGCTATTGCGCATGAGCGCCTCGGTGAGGGTGCCAGGGCGGTCCGTTTGGGCGACGAGGAGCTGTTCGGCGAGCTCTGACTCGATGGTCTGGAGGAGCTCCGTGAAGAGGATCGAAGCGGCGATGGCGCCGAGGACATAAAGCGAGAAGATGACGAGGACTTTGCGCGAGCGCAGCGACTCTCCAAGGTCGAAGCGAGCAACGACCCAAGCGTCGCGGAGCATCTTCATCGGCCGCCGGGATCTCCGCCGGCGCGTTCCATGGCGGAGTGCGCCGCGGGTTCGAGGAGCTCCAGGTCGACGTGGTTCCAGATCTCGAGGGCGCTCGCGTCGACTTCGCCGGCGCGCTCCGCGCCAAGGATAGCTTCGAGTTCGAGCTGCGCGCTTTGTAGGATTCCGGTGACGTCGTGGGTGATGCCGAGGAGCTCTCGGGGCGGCGGCCGCTCTCCTCCTTCGGCGAAGAGAATCAGCTCTTCGCCGTAGCCGACGAGGGCGTCGTTCATCGTCTGAAGCGCAGCATCGAGGCTCGCTACTTCGGCGTCGTCGAGGTCCCCCTGCTCGACGAGGGCGGCGCGGGATTGCAGCATACGAACCCGCTGAACCGAGGCGGCGCGCTGGAACGCCGCGTAGGGAGTCTCGTCTCCTTCATCGCGATCGGACCCGGCGGCGATGACGCCGGCGTCGCCAAGGGAGCTTCGTCGAGCCGCGACGGGTCCGCGTTCGTCTTCACGTCCGTCTCGCGTGTCTTGGGTTGCCTGCGCATCGCGCGGGTCCCTCGGGGGTGGCCGCAAAATGCGCTCGAATCCAGGAAGAGGCGAACGTAGGCCTCGGCTTGGAGCCTCCTCGAGTGCTTCCTCGAGCATCACGACCTCTTGCTGGCTCGCGACGAGTTCGCGCCGAGGGCTCACTCCGCCGAGTACGAAGCCGATGAGCAGCCCGAGGGCCAGCGCGGCGAGAGCCGTGAGCGGAGCGCGATTCACGACCTGGTTCTAGCGCTCATCTCATCGCGGCGCACGGCGTGTGAAGTCACCCGTCGCTGAGCGGCGGCGAGAAGCGGTCCATCATCCATCGCGTGAGCGCCGGAAAGTGGCGAGCGAGGACGTTCATGCGTGGGTAGATCACGCGCGGGTCATTCCTCTCGACGGCGTCCAGCACATGGCGGGCGAGCGTCTCGGGGGTGCCGACGGGTTGTGCGTCGACGGCACGTGATGCGCCGTAGGAGGCGCGCCCCGAATCAGCCATCGCCGTTTGGATGATGCCCGGGTAGACTGTCACCACGCCGACGCCGCGACCGCGCATCTCACCGGAGAGCGCTTCGGAGGCGCCGGCGAGGCCGGCTTTGCTCGCGTTGTAGTAGGTCATGCCAGGTGTGGGCGCGAGGGCCGCGAGGGAGGTGATGTTCACGATGGACCCCCTTCGTCGATGGAGCATCGTGGGCAGGACCTCGCGGGTCAGCCGCAGCGGCACCTGGAGGTTGAGGTGAAGCGAGCGCTCCCCCCGCGCCACGTCCACGCGCTCCGTCGGCGCGATGACCTGAACGCCGGCGTTGTTGATGAGGACATCGACGGGGCCTTGTGTTTCAACGAGCTTTGCGAGCCATCCGTGGCTGTCCTCCACGAGGTCCTTTTCAAGGATATGGGCGCCGGGGATCTCAAGCGCCCGAAGGGCATCGCCGCGCCGTGCCACGACGCTGAGACGAGCGCCCCTGGCCGCGGCGGCCTGCGCCAGGGCTGCGCCGATGCCGGAGGAAGCGCCGGTGACGAGAACGTGGGCGTTGCGGAGGTCCATGGGCTTGTCCGTAGCACACCTGCGCGGAGGCTCAGCGGATGGCACATGGGAGGGAACGGATGCCGTCGGCGCTCCCGATGAGCAGCGCGTCGTCGCGCCAAAGGAGCGCGCTGGGTGCGCTCTCCACGTCGTGCGTTCTGACGATGTCGAGTCCCGCATCGCTCACGCGGTAGATGAACACCTGAGTGGCGGAGGCGGTGGCGAGGCGCGCGCCGTCGAAAGCGACGAGGGGACCTCCTGCGCTGGTGTCGAGTACGCTCGCGCCGCTCTCGTCGACGTGTACGAGCGCGTTCGCGCTTCCGACGAAGATGCCTACGGAGGTCACGACGAGCTCCGACGCTGGCGTGATCTCCGGGATGCCGAGGGTGCTCGTCACGTTCATCGCTCCGGGGTCCGAGATGTCGATGACGCTGAGACGCGACTCGACGGAGTCGAGGGCGAAGGCCTCGCCGCCGTCGAGTTGCACGTCCGCGGGCCCGGTGCCTTCGACCTGGACTTCGCCGAGGGAAAGAGGCGTGGTGAGGTCTTCGATGTTCAAAGCCTCCACGGTATTTATCCGCGCCTCGAGCGGGTAGCGAAACGCGAAGAGTCGTGACTCCCGCAGTCCGAGCACGGAACGCCCTGAGACGTCGATGATCCCGGACGCCGTTATCTGGCCGTCTTCGTCGATGGCGAAGAGGCGAGCGTTGCTTCCGTCGAACACCGCCACACGTCCGGCGTCCGCGCTGAGGCTTAGAGTCGGGCTCTCCTCCCGGTCGACGACGCTCAGATCGAGGTGCCTCGATTCGAGGGCCGAGGGCATGCCTACGAGAAGATGCGCGCCCGCCCACTCGAGCCTCGTCACAGGCTCGTCGGTGGCGACGTAGGTCGCCTCCTCCTCGCACTCGAATGGGCGTGCGGCCCCGTCGCGCTGGGCATCCGTTTGCGCGTCGCGGGCGCCGGCGTCACCGACGTCGCCAGGTACGTCAGCACCGGCATCTCCGCCGCCGCCGCCGCCGCATCCAAATGCGCCGCACACGCCAGGGTAAGCAGCGAGGTGCGCAGGTTCCGGTTCATGCGCAGACGCTAGCAAGCGCAGCCTTCGACTGCGAGGAGGGCAGGGCGCTTCTCAGTGCACCACGCTGAGTTCTATGTCGGGGTCGAGGAGGTACCCGTCGCCGCGTCGCCGCAGAAGTGGATCGATGCCGAGCTTTCGTAGGCCACTCAGGGCGACATGAAGCCGGTTTCGTGCAGCCGTCTGCAGCACGCGTTGGCCCGGCCAGCCTGCGCGCAGTAAGTCCTCCAGGCCCAGTGTCTCGCCAGGGTGGGCGAGGCGATGATCGAGGAGCGCGCCGAGCAGTCGCTGCGATATTCGTCTCCGGGAAAGGTCGACGCGAGCATCGTCCGGCGTCACGAAGAACCCGGCGTCGTGCGCGATGGCCCAACCTACGCGCTCTTCGTAGCGTCGAAGTTCCGCCCGCAGTAGCTGCGCCACGCGCCGCGCCTCGTCCGGGGAGGATACTTCACGCGCAAGGGCAGCCTGAGCACGCGCGAGGTGCTTCGCCTCGGCCTCGACGTCCCCGGCGCGCCGAGTCGCGCCGGCTTTGTGGACCGCGATGGCCGCGTCGTAGAGGGCCATGACGGGCCAGAGGTTTTCCGGGGCATGGTCCCGCACTTCGTTCAGGCGACGGGTGGCGCCCTCGAGGTCTCCGCACGCCGCCTCGGCGAGCGCCAGCGCGGCTTCGGCCAAGGTGACCTGCCGCGAGTCTTCGGTGCGACGCAGGTGAGTGAGCGCCTGTTCAAGGTGGGCGGCGGCTTCCTTGGGGCTTCCACGCAGCAGAGCAAGCTCACCGAGGTCACACGAGACGATTCCTGCAAAACGAACGTTTCCGCCGGCGACATGGAGTTCCTGCGCTCGTTCGTAGCGGCGCTGAGCGCTTTCATAGTCGCCGCTCTCGTGGTCGAGGAGCCCAAGGTCGCCGAGCACAATGCCCTCGGCGCGCGGGTTCGCTTCTGCAACGAAGTGACGGAGCGCGCGTGACCAAGCCCGGCGGGCCGCGGAGGCATCGCCGCATTCGACTTCGAGGCCGCCGAGGTTCGAGAGCACCATTCCCAGCTCGTGTTGTGGGTCCGCGCGCTCAAAGCTGGCAATGGCCAACGCGTAGTGCGCTCTCGCTGCGACGTTGTCTCCAAGGCGCCGCTGGCAGGAGCCCGCCAAGTGGTGCGCGCGCCCCTGGTGTGCGCCGGCGTCGTCCAGCACCGGCTCGAGTCGTCGCCACATGGTCTCCGGCTCGCCGATGACGAGACGTAGCTGGGCGATGGCGCACTCCGTCTCGGTGTCGGTGTCGTGAACGAGGGAATCCAGCGCAATGAGGCGATCAAGGTGCGGTCGAATCGGCCCGATGTCGGCGACGAGCGGCGCCAGCAGGGCGCCGGCCCGCCGAGCGTGTCGGGCGTCGCGCGGCGCCTCCTGGCGAAAGAGCGTCCAGAGCTCTGCCTCCACGTCCTCGCGGCCACCGGTCTCCCGCGCGCGCTCGAGCGCCCACGCGGCGAAGCGCTCGCTCAACTGGCTTCGTTGTTCCTTTGTGCGTTCAAGTCCTGCGAAGCAGCGAAGGACCTGCCTTCGCGAGTGACCACAGTCAACGAGCATGCCGCGCTCAGCGAGGATGAGTTCAGCGCCGAAGTCGTCGCCGAGGAGACAGCGGATCTCGTGGCCGAATGGCTTGTGAAGTCGGCCCAGGAGATAGAGCGCGTTACTCGCACTCTCCGGCAAGGCGCGAGTCATGTCCAAGAGCGCATCACGCCAGGCGCTCGTCCCTTCGTCGTGCGCAAGGACCTGAAGGAGCGGGGTGTGCTCGAGGCGCTTCAAGGCGCCACGCGCGCCTTCGGCGGCAACGACCCGTGCGAGCGTTTTGATGGCGCGGGGCAGACCGTCGGCGTGGACGAGGAGCGCGTGGAGCATGAACTCGTCGGGCGTGTCGACGCCAAGAGAGGCCAGGCCATTGACCAGGAGCTCCAGCGAGGGGCCGGCGGCGAGGGGCGCGAGTCGGAGGACGCCGACGTTCTCCGAAGGAACTTCGGTGGCGACGCGCAGCGTGTGAGGCGCGTCGGCATCTTCGCGCATCGACCAGCCGTCGTTGGCCTTGAGGAAGTGCTCGGCAAAAGTACGTCTGCCCACGCCTGGCACGCCGACAATGACGATTCGCTCGTGGGTCTCCGCGAGCGAAACCAATCGCTCTAAGTCATCGCTTCGTCCGAGGAGGAGGGCCACCAGGGGCAGTCTAGAGCACATCTCACGGATGTGTTTGTGCAGGCTCCGCTTCCCTTCCGGTGCTACGGCTTCTCCTATGCGTATGCGTACTTCGATTCTCCTCGCGATGTGGGCGCTCGTTGCCTGTGGGGACGACTCCGCGGCCGCGTCGGAGGATGCTGGTCGCGCGGACTCAGGCGCTCTTGATGCCGCCCTTGATGGTTCTCAGGACGCGGCCGTCACGAGGGACGCCGGTGTGGATGCCGCCGCAGACGCGACTGTCGCGGATGTACCGCCACCGCCGAGGATGCCTATCGATGTGGCACTGGACCGCTTGGGAGACGAGGCGAGCGCAGCCGCGGTGGACGCCGAGGTTGAGGCCGGCGGAGGATGGCCCCTCGTCGAAGGAACGCGTGCGCTCTTTGTCACCCGTTGGGAAGGCCCGCCGAGCGCCGTGTCTTGGGTCGGGACGAGCAACGAGTTCACGCCGGGCGTCGACGTCGCGGCCTCCCTCGGTGCGTTTCATTTCGTGGTCGTCGAGGGAGCCGAAGGCAAATACAAGTGGCACGCAGGCGAGGAGTTTCGCGCGCCGGCGGAAGCGCGCCGCTACGGCTACGATGAGTTTGGCGAGCACGGCTGGGTCGGCGCACCGGAGGAAGAGCACTACGAGCGCTATCGTTTTGCGGAGCATGTCGTCCGTGCGCGCGTCGCGGGCGCAACGATGACGCGTGTCCTTGTCTTGCATGACGGACAGAATGTCTTCTCGCCGGAAGCGCCTTTCGGAGGGTGGGACGTGAGCGGAGCGCTTCGGGCCATGGAAGTGGACGACGTGCTCGCCATCAGCATCGACAACACCTTGGAGCGCATGCAGGAGTACACGCACGTCGGCGATGACCCTTTCGGCGATGGCACGCTCATCGGCGGCGATGCAGACGCGTACCTTCGCCTCGTCTTTGAGGTGTACGTTCCCCGCGTCGCCGGCGCTCACGACTTGGACGCTGCACCTCTCGCCATGGCGGGCTCCAGCCTCGGCGGTCTTGTCTCCCTCTACGCCGCGCTGCGCTATGAACCGGTGGCCGTCGCGGCGCTCTCTCCCACGTTGGGCTGGGGGGCTTACGTCGCGGACGGCACGGAGTGCATTCAGGCGCTTCACGACACCAGACGAGAGGTCGCCATCTACCTGGACAGCGGGGGCGGCGGCTCCTGCGCGGACTTCGACGGCGACGGCATTCAGGAGGACGCGGACGACTCGGACAATTACTGCGTGACAACGGCGTATCGCGACCACCTCGCGTCTCTGGGCTACGAGTTCGGCGCCGACCTGGTCCACTGGCATGAGCCGGGGGCGCCGCATAACGAAGGCGCTTGGAGGGCGCGCGTTCCCCGCATGCTCGAGAGCCTCGATGCCATGGGCTGGTAAGCGACCCGGGAGCCAGCGGTGTCATTGATCCTATACAAATCGCTCGATACGATGACGTGTAATGCTCCGCTCCCTCCTCGTTCTACTCGCGCTCAGCGCCTGCACTGAAACTCCGGACACGCTCGATTCGGGCCCGACGCCAGACGCTGGGGCTAGGGACGCCGGGACTGCCGACGCCGGGACCGCCGACGCAGGGGCCGAGCTGGACGCCACGACCCCGGACGCGAGCGCCGACGACGACGCGGGGCCGCTTCCCGTAGACGCTGGATGCATGCCAACGCCGGCGCGTTTCTTCCTCATCGGGGACTCGACGGTGTCGTCTCGCTCCGGTTGGGGCGACTCGCTTTCGATGTTCCTGAGGGACGACGTGGAGGTTCTCAACCCCGCTTCGAGCGGAAGCAGCTCTCGCTCGTTCTACGAAGGCGGACTCTTCGACGAGACGCGGGGCATGCTTCGCGAAGGCGACTACCTCTTCATTCAGTTTGGCCACAACGACTCGAAGACCGGGGAGCGCCGAACCGAACCCGGTGAAGCGCCGGACTACGTCGGCACCTACCGCGACTACCTCGAGATGTACATCGCAGAGACGCGAGCCGCCGGCGCCGTGCCGGTGTTGATCACCTCTATGAGCCGGATGACCTTCGGGAGTGACGGCGCCCATCGACGGACCCACGGGGACTACGCCCCAGCGGTTCGGCAGATCGCCCTCGACAACGACGTCGAGCTACTCGATCTCGAAGCGTACAGCCACGACGTCTTCGACGAGCTCGGCGAAGAGGAGACCGTGCGGCTCTACGCTGGTTTCAACGACGACCCCAAAGACCGCACGCACTTCCCACAGGAGAAAGCCCCGCGCGTGGCGATGATGGTTGTGGACCTGCTGCGTTCGTCGTCCCTCGCCTGTTTCGTAGCCGCCGAATGAGTCGCACCTGGCTGGCTTTGGTCGCGATGTCCCTCTCCTGCGGGGATTCTGATCTTGTGGGGGATTCAGGCGCCGACGCGGAGACCGCCGATGTTCGAGCTCTAGACGCCGTTGTTCCGGAGGACGGCGGCGAGGTGGACGATGTTGGGCCGACCTCGGACAGCTCGCTCACGGACGCCTCCGCCGAGGACGCCTCCCTGGGGTGCGAGCCTGGCACCAGCGACGATGGGCCCCTGTTGGCGTTTCCCGAAGCAGAAGGTTTTGGCGCAAACGCGCAGGGGGGGCGCGGCGGCGTGGTCGTCGAAGTAACGAGCCTTGCAGACTCCGGCCCCGGAACCCTTCGTGACGCGCTGAGTGGAACGACACCTCGCACCATCGTGTTTCGCGTAGGAGGCACCATCGCGACGGGGAGCACTCTCCTGGTCGATGGGGACTACGTCACCATCGCGGGCCAGACGGCGCCCGGCGGCGGAATTCAAATCCGGAACGCGTCCGGCGGCCACGCGACGATGGTCATTCATGGCAGCCACGTCATCGTCCGCCACCTTCGAATCCGGACGGGGCCCGGCGGCGAAGCCGATACCTTGCGTGTCTCTGGCGGTAGCAGCGACGTCATCATCGACCACTGTTCGCTCAGCTGGTCCGTCGACGAACTCTTCTCCACCTACGACCCGACGAACAACACCACGGTCCAGTGGACGCTCCTCGCGGAGCCCCTGAACGAGAGCACCCATGGCGACGGAAACCACTCCATGGCGATGCTCACGGGTCCGCTTACGCATCGCTTCAGCGCGCACCACAACGTCTTCGCCCACGGCGGAGAACGTTCCCCGCGTGTTCAAGCCGGGGACTATCAGTTCGTGAATAACCTCATCTACGACTTCCAGCGAGCAGGGTATTTCGGCGCGACGGGCAGCACGTCCAACCCCATGAGGGCGGAGTTTCGCGGAAACTACTACCGCGACGGTGTGCTCACGACCTACCGGCGCGCCGTCGACCTTGGCGCGGCCATCTCCTTTGTGGAGGGCAACCGCCGGGAGTTTCCCGACGGAGTCATCGTGACAGACCGGGAGAGGCGTCCTTGGCAAGGGCCCGGCGAAGACCGCGAGCAAAGCCACGCCGCCGTCTATGGAGGCTCCGAAGACATGACGGTCTTTGCGGGTTTTCCGCCCATCGGAACTGCGCCGGCGGAAGAGCTGGATGAGCTGCTGCTTCCGAGCGTTGGCGCTGCGCCCCGAGACTCCGCGGACGCCCGGGTGATCGCGACCTTCGCGGACGGGACCGGTGGCTACGTGAACGACCCCGACGAGGTCGGCGGCTGGCCGACGCTCGCGCCCGGGACAGCGCCGGTCGACACCGATCACGATGGCATGCCCGACAGCTTCGAAGAGCGCTTCGGTCTGAACCCGCTGGACGCCGCCGATGGAGCCACGGACGCGGACGAGGATGGGTACACCAACCTTGAAGAGTATCTAAACGGCACACTGCCGCTGTGCCTCTAGTGTGCATCCACGTCGCCGACCTCGCGTAGCCACGGCTCAGCGACGGCGTGAATGACGAGGGCCGTAATGTTGTCTTGGCCTCCGGCGGCATATGCGTTCCGCGCGATTCGCTCACATTGAGCTTTCGGTGTCCTCTCTTCGGCGAGGAGTGTCTCTAGCTCCACGTCGTCCAAGACGTCGCTGACGCCATCGCTGCAGAGCAGGTAGCGGTCGCCGTCTTGGAGCTCTATGGGAGTCATCTCCGGCGGTCCTTCTTGGGCCTTCCCCACGGCGCGGGTGACGATGTGTCCACAGCCCGGCGGCACGTCGTCGATGCCGGCGGCGCGGAGCATCTCGGTGTAGGAGTGATCCACCGTAAGGCGGTCCAAACGACCCCGGCGGAGGCGATAGGCACGGCTGTCGCCGATGTGCGCGATGACGCCGTGGGGACCCTCATGAACCATCGCCACGACGGTCGCGCCCATCTGCGACAGACGGCCGCGCTTTTTCGCTTCGACGGCGCGGTGTGCGAGGACGATGGCTGTACGGAGTTCGTTCCCAACGAAGGAGAGCATCGGGTCGATGCCGAGGGGCCAGGTCAGGTCCGCGTCGCTCGCGTTGAGGGAAAAGAAGCGCGAGACGGCGTTCACCACGATGGCGCTCGCGACTTCGCCGCCTTCATACCCGCCCATTCCGTCCGCGACGACGAAGAGCCGGTGTTGAGGGCAAACGAGGGAGGCGTCTTCATTGTTGGCGCGACGGCCGATGTGACTGAGGGTGGCGGCGTGGAGTTTCATGCCCGCCATACAGAGCGTGATTCGTGCCAGGCAGAAGCTCTGTGATTCTCATCCGCGGCGAGGTTTCGGCACCCCAGTCGGCGCCGAGGGTGAGGTGGCAGCACCCCAATGTCATCGAGTCCCCAATGTCATCGAGTCCCCGATGGCCGCGTCGCTCCTCCTCAGATGTCGCCGAAAGTCCTTAGTCTTTGAGAAGACCGTGCTTTTTCGCCAAGATCCGCATTTGTTTTCGATCAAGGCCAGAGCGGCGTGACGCCTCGGAGTAGTTTGCCTTCGTCTCCGCTAGAAGAGCGGCCAGGTACTGGCGCTCGAAGACGTCGATGACGCGCTGCTTGGCCTCGCTCCACGGCATGGAGAGATCCACCTGGAGCGCTTGCGGACGCGTCGCCGGGCCGTCCACCTGGAAGAAACGCAGGTCGTCAAAGTGGATGGCCCCGGGAGAGAGGGCGAGTGAGCGATCCACGAGGTTACGCAGTTCGCGGACGTTGCCGGGCCAATCATGCGCCATCAGTGCGCGAAGCTCCGCGCGCTGGTCGAGAGCCGTCGCGGTGATCCCTCGCTCGCGCAAGAGACCCTGAACGAGGAGAGGAATGTCTTCCCGGCGGTCCCGAAGTGGGGGGATGGCCAGCCGCAACACCGAGAGCCGGTAGAAGAGGTCGCCCCGAAAACGCCCGTCGGCGACAAGGGGCGCGAGGGCATCGCGAGAGCCGGCGACGATTCGTGCGTGAACCTCGACCTCGCGGTCGGAGCCGACGGGGCGTACACGTTTTTCTTCCAATGCGCGAAGGAGGCGCGCCTGCACGTTCGGCGGCATCGTTCCCAGCTCATCGAGAAAGAGCGTCCCGCCTGACGCGCGCTGGAAAGCACCACGTCGGTCGCTCGTCGCGCCGGTGAAGGCGCCTTTGACGTGACCAAAGAGCTCGCTCTCGATGAGGCCTTCGGGGAGCGCCGAACAGTCGATGGCGACGAAGGGAGCGTTTCGCCTTGGTCCTTCTTCGTGAAGCGCGCGTGCGACAAGTTCTTTGCCGGTGCCGGTCTCGCCAATGCTGAGGACGCTGACGTCGGACTGTGCGGCAAGCTCGAGCACGGCGAAGAGCTCACGCATCGCCAAGGAGCGACCCATGAGCCGGCCAAAGCGTGTGGAGCGTGACGGCTCCACCTGCAGTGCGCGTGTGACGGGCGCGATGCGCACGGCGGTTCGGCCGAGCTTCAGCGTCGCGCCCAGGGGCAAGCTCGCCCGGGTCAGCTTGCTGCCCTCGTAGAGCGTGCCGTTGCGACTCTGAAGGTCCACGCACTCGAAACCGTCTCCATCGGGGCGAAGGGAGAGGTGCATGCCGGACACGCGGTCATCCGTGAGGGAGAGCGCACACTGGGGGTCGGTGCCCACGCGCGTGGTGTCGTCAATGCGGGCGGCGCGGCCCGCGTCGGGGCCTTCCACAACCACCACTTGCGCGCCGCTCTCGCTGCCGCCGAAGGCATCGCTGTAGATGGTGGCGACGGTGCTCACGCGCTCAGCCTAGCAGGTCCGGAAGCGGACCCGAGCTACGACTCGCTGAGCGGCCGCGTTCGAGGACGTTCCTGGGTTTTTGCGGGGCCGTCGATGCGTTCGCCCACCCATTGGGCGAGGTCTTGGGTGGTGACGGCTGAGCGCGCATGCCGTGCCTCGATGAGCGAGCGCACCAGTTCGTTCCCGCTGGCGAAGCGGTCGCTGGGCGCCGCGGCGAGGCATCGGCGAAGAACGCGCGCCAAGTCCTCGTCGACGCCCGCGAGGGAAGGCGGCCTCGCCTCCCGGATGCGATCCATCGTCTCCACCGGGGAGGCGCCGTCGTAGGGGCGTCGTCCGAGGAGCATCTCGTGGAGCATGATGCCGAGGGCGAACTGGTCGCTCGCGCCGGTGAGCGCCTCGCCGCGCACCTGCTCCGGCGACATATAGGCGTACTTCCCACGTCGCAGGTTTGCCTGTGTCGTCTCCGCGAGCTTCGTGGCCTTGGCGATGCCGAAGTCTGCGAGCTTCACTTCCCCGCTCCGAGAGAGCAACACATTGGACGGGCTGACATCACGATGGACCAGTCCGAGGGGGCGCCCACGTTCGTCTCGCAGCGCGTGTAGGTAGGAGAGGGCCTCGGCGATCTCGCTGGCGATGCTCACGGCCAAGGGCGTAGGCGCTTGTCCCAAGGAGTGAAGGTCGGCTCCGTCGACCCACTCCATCACCACGAAGTAGCCACCTTCGTGAACTCCAAGCTCGTGCACGCTGACCAGGTTGCGATGGCGTAGCCTTGCGCCCTGTTTTGCTTCGGCGATGAGCAGCCGCTCCAGATCACCGTCGGAACGCCGCTCCTCGCGAATACGTTTGATGGCGACGAGCTTTTGGAAACCGCTGGCGCCCACGGCGCGTCCCAGGAACACCTCCGCCATGCCGCCTGTCCCGAGGCGCCGAAGAATCTGGTAGCTGCCGATGCGTGCGGGCGTCACCCGAAGAGCTTGTCACACCCCTGTCGCCTTGTCGTTTGTGTCGTTACTATGCTGCCATGGCGGCTTCAGTGGTGATGATCGGGGCGACGGGGGCGGTCGGGGGGGAAGTGTGCGCTGCGTTGCGGGAGAGCTCAGAGCTGGAGCGCCTCACTCTCCTCGGAAGACGCGAGGCCGATGGCCTCGACGACGAACGCATCGCGCAATCGGTCGTCGATCTCGCGCGCCCCGAAAGCTACGGGCACAAGCTCGCGGGTCACGATGTGGCCATCTGCACGCTCGGTGTGGGCGAGCCCTCGAAGATGAAGAAGGCGGACTTCAAACGCATCGACCACGACATGGTGCTTACCTTCGCGAAGGCCTGCGCGTCGGCCGGCGTGCCTCACTTTCAGCTGCTCTCTTCCATCGGCGTGAGCGCGAGCTCGTCGTCCTTCTACCTTCGAACGAAGGGTGAACTTGAACAGGGCCTCCGTGCACTCCGCTTCAAACGTCTCAGTCTCTTTCACCCATCGATGATTCTGACGCCGACCAATCGCTACGGCATCAGCCAGGCCATCACGCTTCGTGTCTGGCCTTGGCTGACGCCGGTGTTGCAGTGGGGTCTTCGTCCTTTCCGCGGTGTGCGCGTGGCGGATTTGGGCCGCAGCATCGCCCTCAACTCGTTTCGACACGACGACGAGGCCGTCGAAGTCCTGGAATGGGACGACTTTCAGGCGCTCTCCGCGTCCTGACTTAGCCGCGACGCGATGAGGTTCGTTTGTGCCCATGCCCATCCTGGACGCGCCTTGGTGGTCGCCTTAGCCTCCGTGCATGAACGAAATCGCATCGGGCAGCGGGACCGCCATCGTGACAGACGGAGAGCGCCTCCTCGTCGTGCACAGAGGCGGCCCTGGTCTTTCGGTCGCCCTGTTCGTGGTGGGCTTGTTGACGTTCATCGCCGCTTTCAACGGTGCCGCTCAGATGGTCATGGCTTTTTCGGGAAGCGGCGTAGGGTTCACCGGCGCGGCGATTCTCTGCGCGATCGGTGGCGTCTGTGGCGCGGTCCTCGTGGCCCTTCTACGCAAGCGCAAGCACCGCGCGGGCGTTCCCCTCGATCAGTTGCCTATCATCTGCGTGGTGGACTTCACCCAAGGTGGCCTCCTCGACGCCCACGGCGCTTTGTTGGCGCCCTTGCCTGAGGTGAGAATGAGACGCCAGTTTCAGATGGCATCGAGCTCGCCCGCGTTGGTGCTCGCATACGCTGGCCGCTCCCTTCTGCTCGCTAAGGGTAGCCCGTTCGCAGGCGGCATCGGCAATCTGGAGCGCGCTCTTGAGGCGCATGGCGTTTTGCGAACGGCGTGACGGCAGCGCTCCGCCACGGACGCAGGTCAGATGCGGCGGCGGATCGAGAGGAAGCCCGTTACAGCTTTGCCGCCGAGGACGATGATGGCGGCCCAAAGGACCCACTCGAGGGACCCGGCCCAGAGGTAGCTCTCCACGGCGATCCACGAGTAGACCAAGAAGCGTGGACGGAAGAGCCAGGAGTAAGGCGCGTCCAGCGCGTTGCGGACCATCGCGAAGCCGACGACGAGGGCGTAGAGAAAGACGTAGAGACCTGCAGCCCACGCGGAGATGTGAAGGGAGTCGATGAGCGCCAGGGTGGTGGCCGTCACGACGAGCTGGTCGGCCATCGTGTCGGTGAAGGAGCCGCGGTTGGATGCGCGGCCAGTGAAGCGCGCGAGGGGACCATCCAGGCCGTCGAGGAAAACGTGAAGGGCGAGCATGCCCATGGCCCACGCGCTTTCGCCGAGGATGAACAGCGGAACGAAGGCGAGGCCGGCGAGGAGGGAAGCGAAGGTGACGTGGTTTGCCCGAAGACCGACCTCGGCGAACCAGCGAAGCGCGGGCTGTAGAACGCGTCCCCGAAGCTCTTGATTCCAGCGCATGAAGGCGCCTTCATCGTCCGAGTAGCAGTTCACGTTGCCAAACGTGTGGGGGGCGATTCCATCTCCGTCAGACATAAAGGCCAAGGTAGGCACGGGGCGCGTGACACGCCACGACGCGGGCGCCCTCACACAAAACTATGACGGAGCGAGTGGCGCATGCGTCCGTCGCCCACGTGACTCAGACCACTGAAAGCCCGCGGCGACAAAGAGCGCCGCGGAGGAGAATACGCCGAAAACTGTGACGCTCTGTTCAGGCCAGACGTCGCAACCCACGTACGCAAGGGCGAAGCAGACCGCCATCGAGCGAAGCCATTTCGCCCAAGCGAGCGACCCAACGGCCAGCCCTACGGTCAGCATGAGGCTGTCTTGCCGGAGCTGCTGGGTTGTCGAGATCTCAAAGAAGAGGCTGTAGGCGCGGCTGACGCACGTGGCGCCAATCAAGATGAACACCAAGCCCACGGCTCTGCGAGAGTAGACCGTGCGGGCGATTTTCTCGCGCGTCGCGACGGTGAAGGCGGCCGCACACGCCAGGAAGAGGAGAGGAAAAAGCAGCAGCTCGACGCGGGTGGTCTGATGTTCTGTGTAGAGGGCGTAGAGCGTCGTTACGAGGCCGCACATTCCGAGAGCGGACAACGCGAAGGCGCGGTGTTTTGCACCTCGACGCGGGTCCCGGTCTTGGGCTTGGCGCTCAAGTTCGGCCAATCGAAGTCGCCGTTTTGCGAGGAGAGACTCGAGCCAGTCTCGGTCCGCGCGCGCCGCCTCGTTGCCTCTCCAGCCGGTGGCGAAGGCTTGCTCGAAGGCGAAACTCGCCTGGGCGATGAGACGCTCCAGCTCTTCCCGAGGTTCGTCATCACTCTCTTCGTCGGTACGCCGCGGCTCTTCGACGAGCGCGCGGATGCGCTCGGTGCGGTCCTGGGCCTCTCCTGCTAGCTCCGCAGCGGAACGAAACTCAAGGATCTTCGTCACCTCGTCGCGGAGCGCCTCGGCGGATTGGGGGCGCTCGTCTGGGTCCTTGTGACAGGCGCGGTTGATGAGATCGGCGAGCTCCGCGGGCACGGAGTCTTCGTAGACTACGGGGTTCGACTCCGCGGCGAGGAGCACGGAGCGCGCTACGTTTCGTGCCGCGTGTCGCATGTGCCCGGCGAGAATGTCGTGAAGCGTCGCGCCGAGGAGATAGACGTCTGTACGTTCATCGACAACGTGACCTCCGACCATCTCCGGGGCGAGGTAGCCGGGCGTGCCACACAGCTCTTCTTGGTGTGCGCCGATGCGTTCGGCGAGACCCCAGTCCGCCAGGTACACGTCGCCGAACCTTCCGATGAGGACGTTCTCCAGCTTGATGTCGCGGTGCAGGTAGCCGCGCGAGTGAGCGAAGTGCACCGCGTTGCAGATCGCGATGAAGATCTGGAGGTGCCCGGGAATCCGGTCTTCTTCGTCGCCGGGCCACCCCGCCCACGCTTCGTGCGCGGGGTTTCTGGCGAGCCGCTCCCACTCCACGCCTTCGATGCGCTTCATGACCATCGCCGGCCGTCCTTGTTTGTCCAGACCCAGTGCATGAACCGGGACGATGGCGGGGTGCTCAAGCTGACCGGTGATGCGGCCTTCGGCGACGAGGGCGACACTCGTTTCAGAGCCTGTCCCGTCGCGCGGGACCTTCACGGCGACATCACGGGAAAGCGAGTGCTGCCTCGCGACGAAGACTTGACCCATGCCGCCGACGCCGATGATGTCGCCGAGCTCGAGATCCGTCGCTGCCTCAAGCGCCGCGTCCGACTCGCCCGACTCGCCCGACCCGCCCGACTCGCCCGAGGCTTTTGGGCTGGGAGCCGCGCTCACGCTCAGACTGGGCAGCGCCGCCGCCGGCGCGCCTTGGCTGGACATGTGGGGGCCCGCCAATGTCGCGTCCATCGCCCATGCAGCGTTCATCGCGACGGAGGGGCGGATGGTCCTGGCGTACTCGTCGGTGGGTTCCGAAGTGTCGGTCACGGCGAGGAGAGTACCCCGCGCCTCGACCGATTGAACAGCGCGACGCGCCAGCTTCAGCGGGCGCGGGAGAGGCGTGCGTTCCCGCCGGGGATCGGCCACGGGGTAGACGCGAGTCCCGCGGACCCCGTCGTGATGGCGTAGAGCGTCCCGCCAGCGTTGCGAACGTAGAGGTCCCCATTCGGCGAGAGGTTGAGCGCACCTTGGTTGACGTTTCCCAGGCCATCGAGGCGCCAGAGCTCGCCGCCGTCCTCTTCGTCGAGGGCGACGACGGCGCTCCCCATCGCGAGATAGACGATGCCGCCGGCGCCGACGAGATGGGTCGCAACGTTCGTGGACACGGGCCTGCCAGGTCTCTCATCGGAGGACGGCATGAACGGCACCTCCCACCGCACGACGCCTTCGGGGGTGTAGGAGACCAAGGCGCCGGGCACGATGGAGGCGCGCCGGTACACGATGATGTCCCCGCGCTCCGTGATCACCGGGGGACCCAGGAGCAAGTCGTTCTGGTTACTCGTGCGTAGGAACGGCACCCGTATCACACGTTCGCCGGTCTCGAGATCGACGCCCACGAGGTCGTAGGTGAAGATGCCCCACTCAATCGTCCACAGGCGTCGCCCGTCTGTGGCGGGCGGGACTATGTGGCGAAGCGTTCCGTCGACGATGCGGGGGCTTGTCGTTTGCTCCCATCGAATCGAGAGTGGGCTCTCATCGATGGCGATTTGGTAGCAGGCGATGCCTTGGCCGAGGATGACGCACTCGTCCTTCCAGACGAAAGGGGAACTCGGCAGCGAAAGCTCCTCGCGTCGTCCGCCAACGTTTCGCACGAGCCACCAATCGTCGCTGGCAAAGGACGCTGAAAAGATCGGCCCTGTTCCATCGGCGAGGCCCACGAAGGTGCCACGGCGTTGGTCCATGGGCGGCAGCCCCTGGAGCGGCTCCCCGTCGTGGGAGAAGTGCCATTCCCCGCGAACGCTGTCCGCCGCCCACCAAACATCGCCCGAGTCACTGACGGACACGTCGACTTCCGCCGGGCGTCCATCGCCGCGGAGAGGCTGAATCCATCGCTCTTCCAAGCACGGGTCAAGACCCAAAGCGAACCACGCGGCGCCTTCCTGGCGGGCCGTGAAGAGCATCCCATCGCGGCCAACGGCGACGCGGGAGTCGATGTCCGAGACCTGCGCGCGAATCTGTCCAATGGTGCCGGACCCGCCGCACTCCGGGGGGCTCACATCAGGGCGCGCGTCGGGGCGAAGGAACACGTCGGCTCGACCCGCGTCGTCGCCGAGTCGTGCGTCGGGGACGCTGGATGCGTCCCTCTCCCAGGGGTCGAGGCCTGTACTTGAACCACACGCGCTTATGAGGAGGGTGAGAAGCAGAGCACAGAGCGAGCGGAAGAGGGGGCCATCCGACATGCCGCAAAGTTAGACGATAGGGTCGCGCGGGGCTCTTCAATTCAACGATGAGCGGACACGGCGCTCGGCGGAGAAGCCAGCGTAGACCACGAAGAGTAGTCCGCCGAAGAGCAGGGTGACGCCCCAGGCCCGAATGTGCAGGACGGGGTGCAAGAGCGGCTGGATCGCCGCCTCCGCCAACGCGAGCGGCTCCGTCAGAGCATCCCAGCTGTTGACCCGGAGGAAGCGGCCGAGCCAGATCCCGAAGCCGCTTAGGAGCGCAACGGTGGCCGCAAACGACCACCCGGCGACCTCACCTTGCCACTCCCGAACACGTTCGTGCATCTGCCGAAGGGAGAGACAAGCCGCGAGAAGGCCAGCGCACGCGAAGGTGCTGATGAGGCCGACGTCGAACCAGAGGGGAACGCCCGGCCGCGGCGTGAGATGCAGCAGGTCGGTAATCAGGTAAGGAGCGTTTGGGAAAAAGAGGATCCAGGCGACGGAGCGGAGCGATTCGGAGACGCGAGACCGACAAGGGAGGGCGGCCAGGGCGACGGGGATGAGAGCCAGAAAGAGGTTCCAAACGAGGAAAAAGAAGCGGGCCTGCCCGGACCACCACCAGCGGGTCAAGAGTAAGGAAACGGCGAAGAAGCATGCGGGGACCAACGCGCGTACGGACGACATCGCCGCTGCAACGGAGCTGTGCCGCCCACGATTCCCGAGGACGGGGAATAGGCTGTTTCGCCTACGAGCTCGCGCCTAGGGAACTCGGTCACTGAGCTCCATGCGGATGCCGCTGGGTCGCTCCCGACAACGCCAAGGGAGTCAGGGACCTTCGTGTTGCCACGAAAACGCAACCCGAGCGTCTGGAGTTCGCCCGACAAGGACGTGCGTGTATCTTGTAGCGATGGAAAGACTCTCGCTGGTCCACTGCGCATTGTGTGTCCTCTTCGCAGCCTGCGGTGGTACCCAAGATTCCGAAGAGACCACGCAGGAGCAGAGCATGAACGCGCCCGTCGAAACGGAGCCTGAAGTCCGGCCCGAAGCGGAGTCTGAGCCGGAGGAAGCGGCAGACCCACACTCCTTGCCGACGACCATCGACGGGCTCGTCGAGCGCTTCGACGGGAGCTTCGGACTCTGGCTGAACGGACTCACGCCGACGGTCGCTGTGCCGGAAACGGCGAGCGCTCGCGCCGTGCTGGAGGAGATGTTCACGCTGGTCTCCTTCGACCAGGGACGCGTGACGGAGTTTGAGGTCGTCGAAGAGCGCGCCGTTCAGATCGACGAGGACGAGTACACGGCGCTCCGTCTCACGACGAACCAAGGCCCAAAGATCGTGCTCATTCGATATCGGAGCGGCGAGTGGTGGACGCGAGTCTACGCAGGGCAGGCGCCTTGAGTGACGTCATGCTCCACGGCTAGATAGGCCCCACGGGGACGCAGGGCGACGACGCGGCGCCGACGACGCGAATCGGCGCGACGTCGTCCAGGGATGTGAAGCCGCCACCATCCGACATGTCGAGGTCGTAGCGGATCACCCGGCTGACTCGGGTTCGTGGCGGCATCAGACATGCATCGCAGCGCGGCAGGCAATCCATCATCTCAGCGCTGAGCCCGCCGCCGCACTCGTCCGTGAAGCGCGTCGTTGCGAGGACACACTCGAGCTGTTCATCGCATACGGCGTCGTCGCGGCAGGTGTCGAGAGCGTCCCCGCACTCGCGTGCCATGCAGCTCTCACACTCCACCGGTACCGACTCCGTGAAGATGTAGATATCGCCACCGAAGAACGCGACGGCGGACGCGTTGGTCTTTCGCACCCCCTCGAGGGGCAGCGTTTGGAGAAGAAGCCCAGTGTCCTTATCGTACTCGACCAACTTGACCGGGTCATCACCCGCGAAGGCGAAGAGGCGTCCATCGCCAGTCCCTGTTAGTTCTCCTCCATCAAAGTCGACGGGCGCGAGGACCGAGAGCTCGCCTGCGCTGTCGATTCGACCGAGGCGCCCAAGTCCGGGGCCTTCGGCGAAAGGGCCATCGCCGGAGTACGTCATCACGTAGAGGTCCGAGCAATAGTCAGTCGCTGATGCTGAAGCGAAGGACATTCCGAAGAGTCCGAAGTCTGGGTTCGTGCGAACGTAGGACGCGGCGTCGCAGGCGCCGGGCGAGAGAAGATCGAGGACCACTACATCGAGGGAGTCGGCTAGGTTGATGAAGGCGCGTCCACGGGTGTCCACGGCCATCGAAAAAGGTGTCGCCCCACGGCAGACCGGTCCGACGACGAAGTCGAAGGCGCCGTTTGCAGGGTCGAAAGTCCAGACCTCGCCGCTATCCGAGAGGAGGTAGATGTTGTCCTGGTGAGGGCCCGGAAGACACGCACAGGGGGCGGCTGCGTCAGCCGTCGGCGCGTCCGTTGCGGCGTCGGGCGCAGCGTCGAGGGGGTCGTTTCCGGCGTCGTTTCCGGCGTCACTAAGCGGCCGAGGAGACGACGAGCACGCGAAGAGCGCGCCTAATACGAAAGTCAGCGTGCGCATCTCTGCAAAGTACCAGAGGGCCTGGCGAGCGTCACTGGCGGCCTGGGCTTCCAGTCAGAAACGGAGCTGCGGAGCCTTTCGTAGACCTGCTAGGGTGCAGGCATGAAGTGTTCGCACTGCGGGAGCCCACTCCGTGTCGAAGCCGCGAAGGCCTTCGCCGAGTGTGAGTACTGCGGAAAGAGCACGCGGGTTCGGAGCGCGAAGACGCTGATGGCGGAACAGCCTCGCAAACCAGCGCCGGCGCCCACGCCTGCCCCCCAACGAGCCTCCAGCCGTCCAACAACCTCAAGGTCGCCGCGTCGCGGTGAGTCGTCGGGCCCGGTCACGGCGGGCGGTTGTGTGGTGATCGTCACCGTGATGATCGCCCTTGGCGCCGCCGTGTTGCCCTTGATGCTTACGAGTGGCTTTCGGTTTCCATCGCTCTCGGAGCTGCCGTTCTTTCAAGACAACCGGCCGCCAGCCCCGCTCTTTATTCTATTGGACTCTGAGTCACACCGGCTCGACGGAGTGGCCGACGGGAACGAAGAGGCGATGGGCATCGCCTCTTCGATGTGTGAGGGCTACCTTCAAACTGGGCCGGACCTGAGGATTCAGACCCCAAACCCGGGTGTTGTGCACCTGGACGTTGAGGGGGCAGGTGACCTCACGCTCGCGGTTCATCTCTCCGACGGACGTTGGCTCTGTGACGATGACAGCGGCGCCGCGTTGCTGCCGCGTATCGTCGAGTCGTTCCCCGCCGGCGAGCACCAAATCTACGTGGGTCGTTTCTCCACGAGCGCACCCGAACCCTTCGTGCTCTTGGTGTCGGAGGACATGCCCCACTTGCCACGACCGGAGGCGAGTCTTGAGGACAAGCCGGAAGATACACCTCCGCGTCGGCGTCGCCGCCGTCGACGTCGAAGCACAGCGATGCCCGCGACGCCCATGTCGGACGAGCCGCCGGCAGAGATGGCACCGCCGCCGGTGGTCGGCGCTCTCCCGCTCACCCCGATGGCCGAGCCCACGCACGAGGGGGCGCACGAGGGGACGCGGGGGATGCTCTCGGTTCACACGACACCTTGGTCAACGGTCCGCATCGATGGCCGCATCGTTGGGAATACTCCGCGCACCAACCTCATCGTCACCGCGGGGACGGTGCAGGTGGAAGTTCAGCGCGAGGGACATGGCCCCTGGGAAACTCTTCGCGTCCAAGTGAGCCCAGGCGAGACGGCGACGCTCAACCACACGTTCTGAGTGTCCCCTTCGGAGTGCGATTCCCCGAGGCGCGGCCCGAGGTGTAGGATGTGGCGATGGGTCGCTGGTGTTGTCTTTGTTTTCTCGGTTTTCTCTGGGTGATTCAGTCGGGCGCGGCGTTTGCCCAAGCCCCAGCAAGGGAAGAGCCCGGCGTGTCCGCAACGGACGCCGCCGCGCCCGCTGATGCGCCGGAACATCCAAGCGCCGACGAAGCGCCGGCCGCAGACGTCGTGGAGGAGGGTCTCGACGAAGAGGTCGTCACTCCTCTTCCTCCAGAGGTCGCGGTGACTCCGGCCGTTCCGTCACCTGAGTCGCCTGAGTCGTCGGAGTCGCCACAGGAGCCTGAGTCGCCTGAGTCGCCTGAGTCGCCACAGGAGCCTCTGTCCACGGTCCTCGAGTTCTCCCTTCGCGCCGACCAAGCGGGGCGGCTTCGTTTCGAGAGCGAAGGTGCGGAGGCCCAAGAGTTCCCTGCTCCGGGTCGAGCCGCGCTCGAGCCTGCTGCCTACCGTGTCACGTGGACGCCGTCCGAGGGAGCGCCGGAGCTTCTCGACGCGGGCTGGCGGCCGAACGGCGAGCCGCTTCGGGTCGCGCACCGCGGACCTTCGTTCATGAATTTGATGGGCTACTGGCTTCTTGGAAACGGCCTCCTCGTCGGTGTTCCGGTGAGTTTGGGTGTGTTCGCGAAGCGCGACGACCTCGGCGCCGCCGCGACCTTCTCGATCATCGGCGTGAACACCCTCGTCGCCATCGCCGGCGCCATCTTTATGGGCGTCGGGGACGACGAGGTCATCGAGCTCGAGCAGAACTGAGGCTTACGCGCTCCCGGAGAGCTGACGGAGCACTTCGAGGGCTTGCCCTGCTTGCGCGTTTGGCACGAAGATGTGGTCGTGGAGGGCGCCGGCGACGATGTTCGCGCTGAGCCCCTGCTCTGCAAGCGCCCCCGAAATCGCCGCGCTGAGCCCGCAGGCCTCGAGGCTCGAGTGTGCCCGCAGTGAGATGCGTCGAAAGACGCCTTCGTAGGCCACGTTGAACTCATCGGCGCGGTCTTTGGGGACGATCAGCGTCAAACCCTCCCGCTCTTCGACACTGGCGACGGGCGACAGCTCTACGTGGTCGCCGTAGCGAGCGCCGGGAAGCGATACAAATACGAATGCCTCCGCCGCGAGGTCAGGGGAGAGGGTACGCAGGAGCCTCTGCAGATCGTCGTCGCCGCTCATGCTTGTGCGTACCTCATGGCTCCCGCGCAACAAGCTCCGTGGTCAGCGACTGAATCTGTCCGTCCCGCGTCTCGAAGCGGTCGCGTCCGTCGATGGCGCCCCCAAAGGCCTCGGCGTGGCAGGTCCATTCCGCGAGTATCGCATCCGCGCGAACGTCGATGCGGTGAACTTCCAGTCGGAAGTCAGGAGGACGCTGGGCAACGCCGGCGCGCAACATGAGGGCGATGGCTGTTCGGCCTTTGTGCGTCGTCGGCCCGCCCGGCGCGAAGGGCTCCGTGTAACTGGGCCGGCGTGACCGGGCCCACGTGACGAAGTCGAATCTTCTCGGTGGCGTCCATGTCTCGCTATAGCGAAGTTTTGAGCGTTTCAGAAGGCGGCGAGGGCCGCCATAGGGCGCTGCATCTCGAGCGTGAGAGAGAACCCATGGAGCCTGTCCTGGTCCGCCAAGCGCAGGATGCCAAGCGCCACATCGAGGACGGCGACGGGCGTCTGTCTTCCTTGCCGCTGGACGGAGTTCCGCGTCGGCTCGTAGTCGGCGAAGGTTTGCAGCGAGCCGCCACGGTGGAAGCACTGACCGTCGCCTGAGTAGAGCTGGATGTCATCGCACTCGACGCGCAGTTCGCATCGGGCGTCGACACCGAACTCCGCGGCGGAGCGGACCCTGACCTCGCAACTCGATCGCCCCGTGATCCGCGGGATCGCAACGCCGTGCACCATCGGGGAGCCGCTCATCTGCCGAATGTTCGCCTCTGCGCTGAAGGTGACCCCTCGCTCGGCTCGGAGTGGTGTCTCCTCGCGATAGTGCGATCGTCGGTAGGGACGCGACTGCAAGTGCCATTCTTGGACACCGCCCGCCTCGTCGGTGATCTGCAGCAGATGACCCACACTGTCCGCCGAGAGCGCTGGCCCTCGCTGGCCCCCACGGTGGTTGACGACACGTTCCGAACAGACCAGCCGGTGGTCGTTCGCCGAGCGACCCGTTTGGGAAATGCAGCCGCCAAGAAGGCGTTCGCCGTAGCGAAGCTGTGGCGTCTCATAGACGAGTGTCTCGCCACAGAAGAGCCGCAGAGTAAGTCGCCGGGCGAGGGTGGCTTGATGCCGCTCCTCGTGATCATCCGCGATGAGGTAGCACTCTTGCTCTCCTCGGGTCGCTCGCCATGTCGACTGGCGCAGGGCTCCTCGTGCGTCTCCGTGACCGTCGAGGACCACCGGGCGCTCTTCGCCGGTCGGCGCTAGCGCATAGCCCGCGCCAGCGGCTGCCACGCAGAGGACGAGAGCGCCGCTCAGCGTCAGGAGTCGTCGCCGCCGCGGCGTCGATGCTTCGGCGCGTGCGGCTCGTTTCTCCGCGCGGGCCAACTGGTGCTCAAGCTGAGCGACTTGATCGCGATAGGCCATGCCCCGAGGACAGCGGAGGGACGCAAAAGTTCCCATCGCCGCCGATTACGCGCCGCGGGCGGGGTCGGCTCCATTGCGATTCAACTCGCTCGCCAAGTCGCCGGACTCAAGGTCATCGCCACCGCTTCGCGTTCCGAATCGCGAGAGTGGGCTCATTTCGCGGAGAAACCAAAGGACCACCCGCACCATCGTCGCCGACATTCACGCCCAGCCTGAGCGCGCTGCCCTCGTTGAAGCGGAGCTTCGGAAGCTCGCTTCAATCACCCGCGCGGAGGTAACGGCGCCTACAGAAGGTGGGCCGGGACGCGCTCGATGAGCGCATGAAGCTTCTGTCCACGCATCGCGGTTCGTTTCAAGGTTCGGGGAAGAAACGTAGCGATGCATTCGGGATAGCTCGTCAGAAGCCAAAAGCTGAGAAAACGCGCTACCCAGGCGTCAAGCTCAAGGAGCGCTTTACGACCTTCGTTCTCCTCGGAGGCGGCGGCGTCCGTGAGTTCGCGGAAGATGCGTTGGGTTCCTGCGCCGATGGCATCGATCTCGCGTGCGCCCCATTCGACCTTGAGAAAGAGGGTCACGCCGGCGAGGGCGAGGGCACGCCAGGTCAGCAGTTGAGCGCTCACCATCAGATAGCCCAGCTCTTCCAAGTCGCCTCGCGACATACCGTCTTCAAAACCCCAGGAGCCCTCTCCATCGTCGCTGGACCCACGAAGGATGACGAAGGTGGCGGGTTCCGGCTCCGCGCTAACAACGGAGAGGATGCGTTGGTCGAGTTCCGAGAGGACAGGCTGGCTACGAAGCGCGGCGAGGCGTTTACGACCGATTCGGATGTGGGTCCGGGGGGTTAGTACCACCCCCCACTGCGCCCCCATCTCCAAGCGGTCGATTTGCATCCCCTGCATGTTAGCAGGCCCGGGGCCATCTCCCTGTACCGAATGTTCGCGGCGAGGCCTCTTCGAGCGTCTTGCGCGGGCTTGAGCGTTTCTGCGACAAACCGCGATTCTTACGCCCCGAATCCCGGCGTGGAGGGTGTGATGTTCACCCTCGCGGTCGGTGGACTGCTCCTCGTCACGACGGGGTCGCCGACTTTTCGACGATCGGCGGCTTCAAGTCATCGACGGGGTCTTTGGTGTCGCTGGCGCACCCCGGGCGAACCGCTAGTCGGGTACACTCTCGTGGTGCCGACACTCCGGACCATCGCCTTTACGCAGTTTGATGAGTCGACTCTCTTGCTTGTCCACGGCCGCGCCGTGCCGGCCCAGCAAGACTGGGAGCGATGGGTCGGGCTCATACAACAAGTGCGAACGACTCGGCCAAATCGCGCTCATCGTCACGCCCTACGGCGCGGGTCCGAACGCGGCCCAGCGGAAGGCCGTCAACGACGCTCTTCATGGTCACTCGCACGCTGTCGCCGTGATGTCCGATCACCGCGCCACGCGAGCGATCATCACGGCGTTCTCGTGGTTCAACTCCGGCCTGAAGAGTTTCCGCATCACGGACTTCGGCGGAGCCGCCCGTCACCTGGGCCTAAGTAGCGATGTCTCCGAGCGTCTGGCCGTCGAGGTCGCGACCTTGGCGGACGGCTTGGCCCTCGCTCGAACGAGCGCCGTCGGCTAAAGCGAGCCGCGTCTACGCCCCGTCAAGACAGGTGATGTCCACCTCGTCGCCGATGCGCTCGACAGGACCGAAGCCCGAGGTGTGACCACGGTCCGCGCACGCGCCCCATGCCGCCACCGAGCAGGCCACGGCGTCGGCGTTGCAACGAGAGGCGCCCACCTCCGAGGCGGGCAGACGTAGGACGGTACCCGTGGCGACGCACGAAACCTCGATGGCGTCGCCGACGATGGAGACTGGGCCAAATCCACTCACCGCGCCCCGCGCTCGACAGAAGCGGTGAATCGCGGTGGCGCAGGCCTGGCTCGCCGTCGCGGCTTCGCACTCCGGCACGATGAGCGCGAGGTCCGCGGCGTTGGTCTCGATGACGTCGGCGTCGAGGCAATGAACGCGGCCGTTGCCTTCCGCCGAGTGGCCGCTCGGGGGTCCAAGCCCGCTGTTGAAGCAAGCGAGTTCGGCGCCGACACCCCGACACCGAAGGTGGGCCGCGACCTTGCATTCGACGCTCTCCGTTTCGCCTCCTGCGCAGCCGTCCGCCGGAAACTGGAAGGCGTCGAAATAGCCGCTCGACGGGCAGCTACACTCGGAGTCGCCACATCGCCCCAGGAGGCCGCAAGATTGATCGCACGCGCCGCAGTGCTGGGGGCTCGACATCGTGTCCACACAGCGTCCGTCGCAGCCTTCGTTTCCGTCGGGACAGCCGCATACGCCGGCCCGGCAGGGGTCACCCTCCGCGCACACGACATCGCAGCCGCCGCAGGCCGTGGGCGACCAGGCCACGCATTCGGCGCCACAGAGACTCTCTTCGGCGTCACAAGGGACGCCTTCGTCGGCGATGGCGCACAAAGCGCGGGCGTCCTCCGCGCTTAGGCCTGCCACGCCCTCGGGCACCACCGCGGCTCGGCCCGTGATGGCTTGGTAGATCACACAAGCCGCCAACAAGCTCCCCGCGGCGGTGGGGTGGCTGCGGTCGGGACCGATGAGCGCGAGGTCTGCCGCGAGCACGTTGCCGATGAGGAATGCCTCGCCGACACGGGCGACCTCGTCGTCATGGAGCGCGGCAGCGCGGCCGTACGCTTCTTCGATGAGCGTCGTTCCGCGCCGCGGGTCTAGCTCGATGTCTTGGCGAGCCCAGTGTGCGTACCAAACGCCGCGGGCGCCCGCGGAGTTGATGGCGTCGGCGAAGCGTTGAGCGTCCTCGTCGAAGTCTGGTTGCGTCCACTCGAGGCTTTGGCCTTGCACCACCACGGCGTCGAAACCTTCGTCGATGCGTTCTGCGGCGCCTCCGCTCCAGTGAACGTCGAGTGTTGCTCCACCTTGGGCGGCGACTTCGACGTCGAGTGGGGTACGTGAGGCTTCCCCGAGCTGAGCGAGCAAGGCCGGCAGACCGTTGTACGTCGTGTAGCTGTTTCCGAGAAGGAGAACGCGTTCCCTTGGCCGGAGCGGACCCGCGTCTGGCACCCGCGCGTCGGCTGCGTCGTCGAAAAAGCGAGCATCGTCCAGGCTTGCGTCGGAGCCGGCGTCGCCCGGGCTCGCGTCCGGCGGCGCATCGACGGAGCAGGCTGCGACCAGAAAGAAGAGGGCGACGTGAGCAGGGGCGTTGAACAGATTCGGCATGGATAAGGAGTAGACGCGAAGGACTTAGCCGCCGACTTAAGTCTAGCCGACGCGACGTGCGGGTGGGGCGCGGCGATTCGTAGTAGGGTAGTGAACGCATGAGGGACTCAACGAACGAGACTTGGAGCTGGTCGAATGGCGTCTGAGTTTCCTCCCCTCGCGGCGCCGCCCGCCGCGCCGCTTTCACTGGACGGCGTGGAAGTCTCCTACTCGCGGCGCTCCGTGGGCGAGTTAGTCGGTCATGGACGTGTGCGCGAGGCCGTCAGCGGCGGCGTTCTCCGTCCCGCGGACATGGACAAAGCGGAGATTGGCGAGGTCGAGTCCGTGTGGGTGCCGGTCTGGCGCTTTGAAGGAAGCGTCGACGGTTTCCATGTGAGCCTTGGGACCACGACGCGAGGCGGGCGTTCTCGTCTTACGCCGCGCGGCGGGTTTCGGCACAAAGAGCGCACGCACTACATCTTGGCGCGAAGCGGTTTTGCCATCGACCCCTCTCCAAAGATGCGGGTCTCGCGCTCAGACCTGACGCCGCTCGGCGACACGGCTCTTGACGGTGTGCGCATCGCTCCCGACATGGATCGCGCTACGGCGCAGGAGCGCGCGGAACTCGCGCTCAAACGTGAAGGGCAGCCGAATACGGCCCTCTACGCCAAAGTACAGGTGAAGATTCACGACGCTCGTTTGCTCTTCTACCCGCTCTACGTAGTGCGTTATCGATACGGCGGGGAGGCCGTCGACGGCGGCGCGTCCATGTTCTTCGCAGCGCTCAGTGGCGCGTCCGGCAAGGTCGTGGCGTCGCATCATCCATCGGTGCTCAAGAGCATCGGTGGCAAGTTTCGTCGTCTCTTCGGCGCTTAGTTCGTTGTGGCGTCCGCGCGGCTCAGCGTCCGCTCGAACTGACCGAAGATACCGTCTTCTGGTCGCTCGCTCACGAGAATGGCGCTCGCCGCGCTCTCCAACGCGTTCACCTGCCATAGAAAGACGAGCTGGCCGGAGCCCGAGTAGTAGAACGAGGCGTCCTGGCTGTCGCGCGCGCTGATGCGTTCGATGAACCACTCTGGCTCCGCCACGCCTCCTTCGATAAGCGCTCGCACCGCGACATAGTCAGCCAGTCCTTCGTCGAGTTCCCAGATCGCCTCGGCTTCTTCGCACGTGTGGTTCGTACCATGTTGTCCACGAACTTTCGCTCCGCCCAAAACGGCGTAGCGCTCGCGTCTCAGCTGAATGAAGCGCCGTGCATGCGCGCGCGCCTCGTCCACATTCCCTGCGAAGATCTCACGCACCGCGCTCGCATTCGTCGCCATCTCCTCGTCATGGAGAGCGCGGGCGACTTCATTTTCGAAGCACGTCGCGACGAGGGCCTCCCGGTCGGGTTGTATGGACCAACTTGGATAGTCGTGGCGTGTGTCCTCGCCGAACATTCGTGCGAACTGAAGGTTCACATGCACGGACTCGTGGGCGATGAGGAAGTTACGCCAAAGCCGCGGGTTATCCGCCATCGCGGCCCCAAGTGGATGGTCGGCCAGCATGTGCTCCGGATTCATCACCCACGCGAGCGCGGCCTTGGCGTCCCGTGCATGCAGTGAGGCGAGGATACTGGCAGGTACATCTCCGACGAGAAAGCCGCCCATGCGGTCCTCGGGGGCCTTGTCCCCGAAATCGGTGATGAGGAAGCCGAAGATACCAAGCATCAGCTGCATGGGTTGCGTGTGTTCCGCGACGGTGACTACCTCGCCGCGGGACCAGTGGGCGAAGCAATGGGATTCGTCGCCGAGCCACTCGAAGACAATGTCGTGTCCGTCGAGGCGGTACCCGGGCCATGTCTCGACGGTGCTAATGTTATTTAGGTCCCTAAGAGTCTCGCGAAATGCCACGCTCGCTGTCTGCGCTTCGCAGAACGTTGGAGGAAGCTCCACGGGCGTGGCCCGGGAGCACGCGACAAGCAAGCACATCAACGACAGGGTTTTGGTGGTTGTCGAGACTCGGGAGGGGGGCATCGCGCCTTCTTAGACGACTTCGCGCATTTGGACTTCCTATTTCGCGTCTCGGAGAACCTGGAGCCGGAAGCGTATGCGCCGCCCGGCGGCACGGGAGATGCGGCGCAGCGGACAGTCTTCGCCAGCTTTCTCGCAGCGGAAGCCCTTGGGGATCCGCCCATGGCGAAGCGTGGTGCGTGCAAGAGGGTGACGTCGGCAGATATGAAAGGTGCGCTCTTCCAGGAAGAACACGATGTCCTCGTGGTTTAGGATGAACTCGAGGAGCTGCGTCGAGATGTACTCTGCGTCTTCGGCATCCGCCGCGCCTTCGGTGTCCGCATCGTCGACTTTGCCGAGGAGACGCACGGGCACAGCGTTGTAGGCGCCGTCCTCTCGGCTCCAGTCGAGTCGTTCCGCGCGCCGGTCCCAGAGCGCTTCGAGCTCTCGCTTGTCTTCCTCGCGTAGGTCTCGCCACCACTGCGTCTTCGCCGCTTCGCGTCGCGGCGAGCTCAAACGCGCACCATCGCCGCGTAGAGTTCGCGCGGGTCCATGAGCGGCGGAAGCGTCGAGACTCCGCCATCGTTGATCTCGATGATGGCCCATTCGCCGCTGCGCAGCCGCGCGACGTCCACGGAGAAGAAAGGTGAGTCGATGCCGGATACATCGAAGTCCAGCGGCGGCGCTGCGCGCTCGAAGTCATGGTAGGGCGCGTGGGCGACGACCTCGCCGTTCCATACGAAGAGACGATGTTCGTCGAAGAGCGGACGCTCCGGCGACTGCACCGGAAGCGGCGCGAGGTCGAGCATGGAACGAATGACAAGGCCGCGCTCAAAACGCTCGCCGCGGTGGTCCACGAGCGCTTCACACACCGACGCGAAGTGCTCGAATGTCGAGCTCTCGGGAACGAAACATGCGCCGAACCAGTCTTCTTTTGCGGACTTTACGTGGTCCTTGATGATCCAAGGCCCGCGGAGCTCTTGGGCGGCGGCCCAGGCTTCCTGCGCGTCGTGCCCCTCGATGCATCGGGTCTCGGCTGTCCGGCCCTCGATGTGCTCCAGGTAGCTCGGCAAATAGTGCGCGTTGGCGTACTCCTCCGGCGTCACCAGGAGGCTCTCGCCGCGTGCCAGCACGGCATCAAAGAGCTCCTCGTACTCTTCCTCTTTGAGCATCCAGCCCCGGTGAAGCCAAACGCGGCCTTCGCGCGCCGGGATCGATTCGAGTGCATAAGCCGCCTCGCCATCGACGAGCTGCTCCGTAGAGACCCACGCGCACTCGAGGTCCAGAGCCTCCAGGGCCAGCTCCTCCAGGTCCAGAGTGTCAGCGATGTCTTGGCCTGAACTGGGCCGCGAGAAGAGGATGTCGAGGGAATTCACGGACACGTTTGTGCCGGAAAATGAGTGCAGAACCAGTCTAGAACTTCTTAATAGACTGTGAGACGTTATGGGCGTCGGAGCAGCTCACAGCGTGACCCTTGAAGAACTACGACACATATTCGAGGGGCGCGGCTACCAAGTTCGCATGCACTCGTATTTCTCCGAAACGGGGATGATGGTCAGCATGCACTCTCAGCTTGAGGTCTCCATCGCCGGCAAGGCCGAGGTCCTGACGGTCATCGAGGCTGCGGTCCATGTGTATCGACAGAACAACAGCTGGCTCTTGCGCGTCACGCCGCATGGTGGACCTCATTGGGTTATGTGTTCTCCCGAAGACGAACTGGAAACTCTCGTCTCAGGCCGTTTAGAAAATCCGAAACAAGCACTCGACGAGTCGTGGACAGCGGTGTCCTGAGAGCGGGCTTGTTGCAGGTTGTTGGTTCCGGGGCCTGTATCTCATGTGATGGTAAATCCACACGCTGTGGTTTCGCCCTGGCCTTTGAGCAGCCTGTTGAGGTCTGCGCCGAGATTGCTCACTGCGTGCGTCGAGCGCCGGCGGAGACAATGGGGCATTCGCCAAGGGCCTGATTCGCGAGTGTATTGCCGGCATCGCCCAGGACAGGTAGGCCTCACCACGTGTCCCTCTCCGTCAACGAAGTGTGCGAAGCCGCCGAAGCCGAAGCCTTGCTCCCACTGCCTTTACTCGCGCGGTGTTTGCTGACTGAGTTGGGGGCGCCGCCTAGGCTCGTGGCGCACTTGCACCTCGTCCATGACGTTGCCGCGCGCCTCACCGGCCACTGCAGCAAAGCTCTGCCGAAGCTACGCGTCGAAAAGGACGCCGTCGCGTTCGGCGCTGCGACGCACGACATGGGCAAGGCGCTCATCCCCGCGGAACTCAGCGGCGCGGGAAGTCGTCACAAGCTCGCCGCTGAGGCGTGGATGATCGCTCAGAATGTTGAACCGCAGCTCGCCCGCTTCGCGCGAACCCACGGACTCGATACCGAAGACACGGCGCTGGTCCTCGAAGACATTCTCGTCATCGCCGCGGACAAGCTGTGGAAAGGCAAACGCGTGGCAGCCCTGGAGGAGCGTCTCGTCCGCGAGTTCGCCCGCGCGACGAGCGAGGACTACTGGGATGTTTGGTCTCCGGTGAACACGCATTTCGACAAGCTCGCCGAACACGCGGATAGACGCTTAGCTTGGCAGGGCCGCTTCTCCGCGCACACCT
>JBGCFM010000106.1:0-22489 GCA_045106895.1 Polyangiales bacterium
ACGAACATCGCAGGTCACCCCCAAACCTTGCTGACGACTGAAGCCGACGCGCCGAAGTGGACCACGGATGGTCGACCTTGTGGGGTTTGAGTTGAGCGCCAAGGTGCGTTCCCTTGGGCGAACTTCAACGGGGATTGGACGCCCCCGAATCCCGTATTAGCTCTCGGCTTCGAGAAGGGAGTCCATCGGCTCTACTTCGTAGAGGTCTTCCTCGACGTTGTAGTCGAGGAGCAGCACTTTGGCGTTCTTGGCCAAGGCCGCGTCGCTGCAGCGCACACGCAGGAGGCTGCCCGAGCCATCGTCGAGGGTCGCCTGTCCCCGTCCGCCGGCGTCCGCGTGAATCTTGATGCGCGCGACCTTGCCAACAAGGACGCTCTTACTCGGCGCGGCATCGCCGGCGAAGAGCTTTCCAATCGGCGCGCTGGCGACCGAGGCCATCGGCCAAGCGGCAGCCGTGGTGACCCCGAAGACAGCCAGGTTGCCAACAAGCTCTGGGCCAGGAATGAGCCCCGCGTAGCGCGAAAGCGCGTAGGAGATCACCCAGCCAAAGAAGAAGAGCAGGCTCAAGCTGACGGTGAGAGGCGCCTTTCGCAGGCTGAAGATGCTCGCCAACGAAGAAGCGCCTTCAATGCCCAAGTCTCCATCGCCGGCATCGCCCACGTCGCCCGCGTCGCCGAGCTCTCCACCGGCGTCCCCCACGTCACCCACGTCGCCGCCAACATCGCCACCGATATCCCCAGCTTCCCCAAGTTCCAAACCCTCTCCGCCGAAGTCGAGGTCCAGCGCTCCGAACATCACGAGCATCCAGTAGCAGAGCGAAAACAGAACGCCGACGGTGAACACGAGGGTGGGAAAGGCAAAGGCGGTGGCGACGAATTGCTCCATGTGGGCGCTAACCTGGCACGCCTCCAGAGAACTGGATAGTGGGATCCGCGAGGTCGGAATCCCGCGTGGCGGAGCTCAGAAGCTCTCGCCCAAGGCGACATGGATGGCGCCGGGGAAGCCAAAGATGGTGTCGCGCAGGCCTTCGTTGTCTCCTGCTGCGCGTGGATCGTCGCCAAAGACCTGTAGGCTCGGTGGCGCCCAGCCGACATCGAGGCGAATGGCGCCGACGATGGTGAAGTAGCGCAGGCCCATGCCAAAGCTGAACTGGGGGACGTTGAAGCGCCACGCGTCGGCGGACACGTCTCCGGCGTCCCCAAAGGCGACGACGCCGAAACTCTCGGTGACGCGGAGACGAAGCTCGAGGCTAGCGAGCCACTTGCGGTTGCCGCCGCTTCGTCCGTCGCCGAGTCGTCCCGGAAGGTAGCCGCGCACGTCCGTGGACCCGCCGCCGTAGAAGCGCTGGTCGCGTGGGCCGAGCTGCGTGCTCTCTTCGTCGAGGCCTTCGTCGGCGCCCGTGATGAACATTGCGCCGAGGACAAAGCGGCCCGCGAGGGTGAGTCGTCGACCAAAAGGCACGTAGGCACGCACGTCTGGCACGACGCGAATGTAGTCGAAGGTCGAAGGCAAGAAGTAGCCGCCCTCTTGCAGGTCGAGCTGGAAGTAGAGTCCGCGCGTTGGTCGCACGTTGTCGTCGCGGAGGTCTACGCGAAGGAGCTGCTGCAGGTATGTGATGTGGTAGCCGCTTGGCGGAGCGCTCCCGTCGTCGCGCAGCTCACCGTCCGGGACGCGATAGAACGAGAAGCGCGGAAGCCCCAGCGCCGCGAAGAGTTTCCGTTGCAGAAAGAAGCGTTCGAGTCCCATGCCAAGGTCCACGCGGTGGCGGAAGAAGGTGTCGTAGGGATCCCGCCCAAAGTCGTGCTGCGCGTCGAGGGTGAAGGTCAGGTTGGGCTCGAGAAAACCCGGCTGGCGGAACTCGGCGCCAATGAGATTGCCGACGCGTGGCTGGTCGACCCTCGGAAAGCGGTCACCGAAGATGACGCGTGGCGACTCGCGAAGGGTGAGGCGCCTCAGACCGCCGAGCATGTTCCGGTTTTCGTAGTTGAGCGAGAGATGAACGTCCCATTGGTCGACGCTGTTCACCTCGCCGAAGCGGCCGCGTGTCTCGACGCCGCTGAGGATGCCGGCGCCGATGGAGTAGCGGTGGTGGCGTGCCGCGGTGACACGGATTCGGACCGGGACTTCGTTGCCTTCGTCGGGGATGAGCGGTTCGGCGACGACGCCGGAGAAGCCCCCGAGTCCATAGACGCGGCGTTGGGCTTCGTTGATCTCGTCGCTGTCGAAGCGCATCCCCGGTTCAAGAGAGCTCGCGCCGATGATCACATCCGTGGGGATATCTTCTGCGCCTTCCACCTCGACGAGGATCTCTCCGTAGGTGCAGACGGGCCCCGGCGTGATCTGCAGAGCAATGCGCGCCTGTCGTGCCGAACGATCGATGTGAACCCGGCCCTGGACGCTCGCACGTGCATGTCCGGCGCGAAACATGATGTTCCGTAGAAGCTCCTTGGTTTGGTCGTAGGAGTGTTCGTCCCAGCGATCGCCGACGTTGAGCTTGAGCTCGCTCCGCATCTGCCGGGCCATGTCCGCGGGGACGTCGTCGATGCCCATGAGCTCGAGACTTGTCACGAGCGTGGGGAGGCCTTCCTCGATGACGAATCGTACGTTGACGGCGCACCCCTCGTCGTCGTCGAGGCGCTCGCACGGGGCTGATTCCGCTTCCTCGGATTCCGTAACGTCGTCTTCGTCGGGCACATTCGGAAGTAGGTCATCACGCATGGCCACCTCCGGGTCTGTGCGCACTTCCACGACGCGCGCTCCATGAAATCCTCGCGCCGCGTACCATCGCTGGATTCGCTCGACGTCCTGCTCGACGGTAACCCTGTCGAAATAGGGCCAGTCCGACCATGGCCAGGCCCAGAGGTTTAGCCGGGAGACGTCGCCTTCGAAGGGCGGCTCCCCGCAGGTGGTGCTCTCGTCCAGATCCAAGTTGATCTGCACCCGGCTTCGGGACTGCGTCGCCAGACACGTGCGAATCGCGTCGCCGTCGAAGGTCTCCACGCCTTCAAGTTCGAGCGAGCGCACTCCATAGCGAGTGGGCGGAATGCTTGCGCAGCCCACGACGACGACAAGCCATGCCCATCTTTTTAGGGTTCCCAACGAAGCTCCAGTCCCCAGGTGTTGCCCTGCTGGTAGCGCGTGTTGAGAAGGAGGCTGTGGGGAAAGAGAAGCTCGAGTTCCACGCCGGCGGCAAAGGAGCGCCCAGCGTCGCCGTTATTCTGCTCGCCGACGTAGCCTTCGATGTGTGCGCCGATGACGACGTCGCTGAGGAAATCCGGGATCAAGCGGTCCGCCGGAATGGCAGCCCGGATGCGATTCCCCGCCGTCCCCGACTCGATGCCGAAGACCGGCAGGAACTCGCCAAAGGTGCGTCGTGTGAGGCTGCTGAGGGCACCCGCCGTGAGGCCCGTCACGAAGCCGAGCACATCTTCGCGCGCCTCGGTCTCTTGGGCGTCATCGTTGGTGCCGCCGCCGATGAGCAGTGCCAAGATCTCCGCTTCGGTCTCCGCGCTTGGGTCGGAAGAAGAGAACGCGAGCTGCAGTGAGAAGAGGTCGCCGCTCAGCTGTACCGTCACCGTTTCTCGGTTGCTCAGCTCATGGACGGCGGTGATGTCGATGCGCGGGTTGAGGTCGCGGCCACCGGCGAAGCGCAGCTCACTCCGTTCAAAGTCGAACTGCTTTCCAACGATGGAGAGGAACCCGCGGCGAATCTCGACGTCTCCTTCGAGCCGCAACCCGAGGTGGTCCACGATGATGTTCAGGTCAGGGACGACCTGGACGGAGAAGTCCTCGCGGCGAACGTAGAATGGGTTGGAATGAAGACGGATACGCGTCTCATGTTCGTCGGCGCGAGCCGAAGCCAACGTCGTCCCGAGGAGCGCTGCGAACCCATCGTCGTCGGCTTCGTCGTCGTAGATGACGTCAGGATGCTGGGACAATGACTGGACTTGGCGACCGACGTCCGGGGAGATTTGAATCGCCGCGTCACGGAGCCCAACATCGAACTCGCTGAGCGGATCGCCAAACTCGCCCGTGATATCGACCTGCGTGTCGAGCTTCGCGTAGACGACTCCTTCTACCCGAAACGGAAATTCGTCGAGCGCGGCGGTCGCTTCCACGCGTCCGAGATTCCAACCGTCCATTCCGACCTGCCCGTTGACGACGATGGTCCCTTCGCGGTCTTCGAAGCCGACGTCGTGCAGACTCAGGTGGTCTTCGTCGAGGGTGATGCGACCTCCGAGACTCTCCACGCGCAACAAGGGGTCACGCAGGGTGAATCCAAGCTCTTCGAGCCGAACTTCGCCGCGCACGCTCACGCCGCTTTGTTCGTCGGCTCGGGCGCGGACCTCTCCGCTGAAGTGTCCACGGGGAGATCCAATCAGCGACACCGGAGCGGCGAGAAGAGCCAAGGGGGCATGGTTGAACTCCGCCCGTCCCTGCCATTGGTCGATGTTGGGGAGCGGAAGTCGAAGCTCTTCATCCATCGCCATGGGGACTTCGCCCTCGGCGGAGAAGAGCTCACTGTGTTCACCGGCGAGGCGCAAGGACACGCTCGCGCGGCTCGCTGAAGCGCTGGCTTCGACGTCGAAGTTCGCCGGTGGCGCGTCGTCAGCGGCGCTCGTCGACTGCAGCCCCGCGATGGACGCGCGCAGGTCCAGGAGTGGCTCTTCGCCAAATATGTTCTCCAGACGCGCGGCGAGGTTCACCTCCCCCTCCAGCTCTGCGCAGGCGACGGGCACAGAGCTGACCTGAAGCTCTCGGACGGCGAGATCGGCGTCGATGGGCGGAAGGCGTTCTGGCGTCTCCACAGCCCAGCGATCGAGAGGCAGGGGCATCGTCGCGCTGAGCACGGCACGTTCTGTACCCGCAGACCGGAGTCGACTCTCTACGTTGAAGATTCCGCGCTCGAGTCGGCCTTCGAGGGCGAGCATTGTCGACGCAAGGCGACAGGACTCCCCGTCGCCGGCACCCGCCGGATAGGACGCGCTGGCGGATACTGTGCCGTCCGCGCCTCCTAAGCTGGAGCTTCTTCCTTGCCCAGCAAAATGCGCCTGAAGACCAACCCGTCCGAGCTGACCATCGAGGATTTCAACGGGGAAGTCGCCCACGCTGCGCTCGGGGACACGAACATCGAGGGTCCAAGGCTCCTGCAAGATGTCGCGCGGGCTGTGCTCCCACGCCAGTCGGTCAAAAGTGAGCGCCGCGCGCAGTTGGAGGTAGGACGAGGAGGGTTCCCTCAAGGCGAGGGTGCTGATGAGGTTTCCGTCGTGCAGCCCCGTCTCGAACTCGACTCGTGGCACGAGGACGCCGAGGTCTGGGTAAGCCAAGTCGCTTACGGCGACGAAGGCGTCCAGGGACTGTGGGTCGAGATATGTCCCGCGCGCGCGGAGTTCGACCCCAAGGGTGCCGGACAGCACCGGCAACGCATCGGAGCCGAGGAGAAGAGGGAGGCCCGCCACGAGCGGCGCGATCTCCGTTCCACTCAGCGCGACATGAGCTTCGAGGGGTGCGTGCCTCCAGTCGCCGCTTAGGTTCGCCGATGGCGCGGCGCCTTTTAGTTTGACGTCGATGCGACCGATGACGTCGCCCACGGCTTCGACGTCTAGGTCGAAGGCTGCTTTGCCGTCACGTTGCTCCACCGACGTATTCCAGTCGAGGGACGCGAGCTCCAAACCTAGGTAGCGAAGCGCGCTGAGGCTACCCCGCGAGCGCAGCGCAGGCCGCGCGATGGAGCCATGAAACTCCCCTTGTGCGACGAGGTTTCCTTCGATGGGAAAGCCCAGGAGCTCTCCGATGGGCTCGAAGTTCACGTCCTCGATGTTGAAGGAGAAGTCCGAGCGACCGCGGAAGGCAACCTGGCCCTGCATGTCTGCGTTCAATACGCCCGGCGCTCGAAGGGCGAGGGCTGCGACGGAGAGTCCGCGGGCCGTCGTGGCGAAGCGTTGAATGTCCACAGAAACGGGCCGCGGAAAGAGACCGTTCATGCGGACGTTTCCCGTTGCCTGCACTCCATGGTCGACGCCCAAGTCCGCGTTGACGTCGACGGCGAGGGAGCGGTCGACGAACTGCGCTGGGCCCTCCAGGCGGCCACGGATTCGGTAGGGGCCCCGGCCTGTTCCATGTAGTTCGACGCGCGTCAGGTCGATCCCGTACGCCCGGGTGGACCCGGCGCGCACGTGCGCGTCGAGAGTCGGTGAAGTGAGCGGACCCGACGCCGTCGCTCGAACCGACGCCGAGGTAACTCGAAGGTCTCGTAGACGAAAACCGGAGACGTCCACGTCGGCACGCGCGTCGATGCGTTCGTCGCGCAACGACACGTTCGCCTCGATGCGAGCGCGGCCACCAACACCAGGGAGGACCTCCGAGAGAGAGGGCTGTCGCGAGAGCCGCGGGAGGTCCGCGTCGATGCTCGCGTCGAGGGAGCCGTCGAATCCGAAGCGTCCGCTCACGTTCATGTGCCCACCCTCGGACAGCACCGGCAGGTCTAGGTGGCTGAGAACAACCTCGTCTTCGTCGATGGTCGCGGCGGCGACGAGACTCTGAACCTGCCAAGTGTCGTAGACGATGTCGTCGCCGCGCACCTCGATGCCCCAGCTGGAGCCTTCTTCCTCGGCGGTAACTTCTAGGTCGAAGCCCACGGATTCGGCGACGCCGAGAGAGGGCGCCAACGCCTCTCCCAGCTGGACCTGGGAACTCTGTATCGCAAGGGCCGCTTGTAGTGGGCCGGAGACATCCACCGAGGCTTCCACAGCGACATCGCCCCCTGGAGTGCCGATCTCGCCCTCGGCGGCGAACGTGTCGAAGGGCGTGGGTTCCTCAGCCTCCGTACTCGGCGCGGAGCGGAGAGCGAGCGCGACGTTCGTGGGACCGCCGACGAGGTCGAGTCCGGTGAAGGGCCGAAGCATCGCGTTGTTCAGTGCGCCTTCCACGTGGCCGTCGAGGGCGCCGACGGTGTCATCGACCCACGGCATGGATGCGCCCACGTCGATACGACCACCACCGGCAGAGAGCTGGAGCGCCGCGTCCATCGAACCTTCGTCGCGAAGCGCGGCGTCGTACGCAAGCCCGGTGAGCGCTCCATAGTCCTCGCCGTTGATACTCACGTTGGCGGACTCTCGCTGTGCCGTGTGGACTTCGACGCTTCCGCCTTCAACTTCGACGCGTACTCCGAGCGCGAGCGCGTCTACCTGCACATCGATGCCAGGAACATCTCGCACCGAAGCGCCGCTGATCGCGCCGTCGAGCCTCATCTTGAAGGTCGAGGGTTCGCCGTCGCTCTCCGTTGGGCCCACGGGCACGAAGGTTCCGGCGATTCGCAGCTCGCCGTCTGCGTTCGTCGCTAACGAAACGCGAGGAGACTGGACGGCAACGTCGCTGAGCAGGAGCTCGCCACTCAGAAGTGGCATGAGCGCTGCGCTCGCGTTTAGCGCTTCCGCAGCGATGACGAGTTCGCCGTCCGCGCCGAATATCTCCACGTCCTCGACCCACGCCGTGACGCTCAACGGCAGCTGAAGGTCGATGTCGACGCATTGAAAGTCGATGGAGCCGGCGATGGCTTCGCTGCCCAACTCTCGCCCGAGCTCGCAGGCGAAGTTGCGCGCCGGTGTCGATTCTAGATGGAGAAGGGCGCTGACGAGAAGACAGACGATGGCCAGCCAGAGCCACCCCATCGCGTAGAGCGACCTCCAAATGATGCCGAGGGCGGGCTGGGCTCCCTCCAAAGTGGGCGGCCTGTCTTCCTGCGGGTCGCTCACATTACCTGGAAGTGCTCAAGCATGCGTCGGAGCACATCATTCGCGGCAATATGCCGGCTTCGTCCGGCGCTGCATAGCCTAGCCTGACTAGAGTGGGTCTTGGAAGAAGCCGGGGCATGGGGCACCACGACGGGCCCCATGTGGTGAGGACTGCTCCCAAGGAGCACTTTTGCCCACAGCGCCGCGCATCCGGTCTGCTGTTATGCAGGAAGTCCAAGAGCTACGTCCTCCGAGAGCTCGGCACGTTCGTTGCGATATAGCGGCGAATGGGCCACTGGGATGCAATTTATCGTGACCGCTCACTCGGTCGCACAACGACTTCTTCGGGTGGTGTCGTGGGCGGAGTTACGCGCTCGCGCTCCGAGGAAGTTCTCTTTGACGCGCGCTTCGCTTGTCCGATGTGCGGCAACTTCCTCGCGCCGGGCGTGCAATGCGATCCGTGCAGTGCATGGGCCGTTGACAGTACGTCGCGTCTGCGCCTTTCTGCAGAACGCGACTCACTGAGCGCGCGCTTTGCGCGTTGGCGTCGCGGCCGCGCGGCATATGTCCGTCGTGCGGCTGGAATGGTGCGCGGTACCATCGTTGCTGTTCATGAGGACTCGACGCCGGCGGACCCGGCACGTCTCGTGGCGGCCTATGCGTCGCGCGAAGACGGCGCGTACCACACGGTATGTGGTGCATTCGCCGTTGAGTTTGCTGGGCGTGATCCCTATCGGACGGTGACGGTGGAGGTCTCCTTCGCTGATGCAAACCTCGTTGTTCCTTCCTTGGCTCGCGGCGAACGCCGGGAGCTGGCTCTTGGTGACAGCGTGGTTCTCACGGGCAAGCTCCTCGACCGAGCCTTCTACGGTGACGTTTGGCTGGAGCGCGCCTAGTGCACTAGCTGTCGGAGTCGCTAAAGGCGGCCCGAGCGACGAGCGAGCAACTCGCTTGTTCTCGGGGCCGCCTCCGGCTCGAGGGAGAGATGCAATCGAAGGGTCTGCAGGTCGTCCCACTCATCGACGTCAAACCAAGGCTCAAGGAGCCGTGCTCCTGGGTTCTGAGCAAGCGTGTCATGAAGGGTGCGCGGCGTGGACCAAGTAAGGCCTTCGAAACGAGGGCGCGATTGAGCACCGACGAGGTAGAAACCGCCGTCGCTGCTCGGTCCGAAAGACAGCGGCTTCGTGAACGCGCTCGTGAGGGCTCTCGGCGGCAAGCTCGGTGCGTCGCTGCCGATGAGAACCGCCGTCTCGTGTTCTTCGAGGAGAACGTCGATGGCGTTCATCATTCGAAGGCCCAGGTCTGCGCCGTCCTGGGGCACCTGTTGCACGCCGAAGTGGTCTGCGGCTTCCCGCAGAACCGGGTGTGCGTGGTCACCTGCGCTGAACAAGACGCATTCGCTGACCTTCGTCGCGAGGGCTAGCGTGTCCCAGAGGAACGCCACGTGGAGCTCGGCCGCGGCGTCGTCTCCAATGACGCGCGCGAGGCGTGTCTTCGTTTGACCTGGAACCGGCGCCTTCGCGAAGACACCAACGGCCGACGGCTTCACGAGGAGAGCCGATGACGGGCGAGGAGCCAGAGGATCTTTCGGCCCGCGTGAAAGCTGCCGATGATGCTGCCGCTCACCTTCGAGACGCCTTCGCGTCGAACACGGTAGCTGACGGGAACTTCGACGTGGCGCAGGTCTTCTTGGGCCGCGCGGATCTGCATCTCTACGGTCCAGCCCCAGTTACGGTCTTTCATGCGTAGCGCTTCGAGGGCCGACCAACGAATGGCGCGAAAGGGGCCGAGGTCCGTGTAGCGCGCGCCGTAGAGAAGCCGAAGGCCGCCACAAGCGATGGCGTTGCCCACGCGTTGCGGAAGCGTCAGCGCGCCGGGCTCCAGCTCGCCTCGCACACGTGAACCGATGACGAGGTCTGCGCCGCTGTGCAGAGGAGCTAGGAGCGACGCCAGCTCGCTTGGGTCGTCGCTGTTGTCGCCGTCCAAGAACACGACCACATCGGGCGGGTCGTCTTGGAGGAGCGCCAGCGCCCGGAGGCAGGCGGCGCCGTAGCCACGTTCGGCTTCATGGACGACGCGCGCGCCTTCCTCTTCGGCGACGACAGCGGTGCGATCGCGACTCCCGTTGTCGGCGACGACGACTTGGCGGACAAGGTCCTTCGGAATCGCGCGGAGGACTAAAGGAAGCGCCGCTTCTTCGTCGAGGGCGGGGATGATGACGTCGACGATCAAGCGCGGCCCGTGGTGGTGCGACCCCGCATCTCAAGCTCGTTTCGTGGCGGAAAAGGCCGTGCGGAGGGCAGGCCTTCTTTGAGGCATTGAAGAGCGTAGTCGCCGACGAGGCGTGGCAGATGCCGGGCAAGCTTTCCGTAGGCTTCGGTTCCTTGCCCCGCGAGCTCGCGCATGTACTCGTGGCCGAAGAGCACACGGACCCAGCGCGTCGGATGAGGCCCATACACGAGGTTGGCGAGGTGATGCTGGAAGAGCAGGTTTCGGCCCGGCGTGGTGCGCCGGAAATCCCGCTCGTAGCCGCGGATACGGCGCGAACTCGCGCCCGCAAGGCGCTCCGCTGCATAGGCCGCCATCTCCAGCGACGGCGCGATGCCTTCGCCCAGGAGAGGGTCGATGCCCCATGCTTCGCCGACGAGGACGAGGCCTTCGATGTGCGCTTGGTTCGAAGGGGCGTAGAAGTGCTCGGGCCAGCCGGCGATCTTTGCGTCGACGCGACGATATCCGTGCCGGTGAGCGAAGTCGTCGGTCCAGCTGCGGAGCTTGTTTCCGCTCACGATGCCGCGTCCGTCCATGACACCGATCTTGAAATGGCCGCTGTTTGGGTATGGGAAGATCCACGCGTATCCCGGGATTCCGTCGAACACCGGGTCGAAATCGAAGAGCAAGCGATCCGGCGTGGTCTGGGCGCGAGGTGTCGCCTCGTAGTAGGCCTCGACCAATCGTCCGAGACGTCCGCGGGGAATTCCCGAGCAGCGTGCGACGGCGCCGTGGGCTCCATCGGCACCGATGACCCAGCGGGCCCGCAGTTCTGAGACGCCGGATTCACGGCCTCGCACATGAACGGTCCACTCGTCCGTGGCGCGTTCGAGCTTGGTGAGCGCCGTCCCTTGGAGCACCAGAACGCCTTTGTCCTCGACGGCGCGAAGGAGCGCGTGGTCGAGGTCTGCGCGGTCGTAGAGCCACTGCGGTCCAGCCTCCTGGACTGGGAAACGGCCCGCGCGAGAGGCAAAGTCGAGCCCGAGAGTTCGGAGCCCGCCGGGAGGCACGTCTGTCTCCGACGCGAAGTGGCCGGGCAAGAGCTCTTGGAGCAACGCCGTGCCGCGATGGGTGATGCCTCCGCCGCAGAGCTTCGGGCGGGGAAACGTCGCCTTGTCCAGGACCACGATGTCGTCGGCCGCTACGCCGAGGCGGAGAAGGTTGAGCGCGCTCGCGGTACCCGCGGGGCCAGCGCCCACGATCGCGTAATGCCAGAGCTTCGACACGCGCTTCTTCTAGGACCGCTTTTGTAGGCGCGCGAGGACTTTCTGCATGCGCCGACGCTCAGGGCCCGTACGATAGCTCCATGCTCAACCCACAATCCGTCGTTACCGGTGGCGCCAGCGGCCTTGGCCGGGCTCTTTGTCTTGAGGTCGCCAGGCGCGGCGGCAATGTCGTTATCTCCGACGTCGATCTGGAAGGCGCCGAAGAAACCGCCCACCTCGTCGAAGCCGCCGGCGCGAAGGCCTTCGTTGAGCGATGCGACGTCTCTAACAAGGATGATGTCGATGCGCTGGCGGAGGCATCTCGCAAGCACCTCGGGGACATCGACCTCCTGTGCAACAACGCCGGCGTCGCTGTGTCGGGCCCCTTTGAAGAGATCTCTCTCGAAGACTGGAAGTGGATCGTCGACATCAACCTCTGGGGCGTCATCTACGGCTGCCAGGCATTTCTGCCGGCGATGCGCGAGCGACGCAGGGGTCATGTGTTGAACGTCGCCAGCGCAGCAGGACTACTGCGCACGGCCAATATGTCGCCCTACAATGTCACGAAGGTAGGCGTCGTTGGCCTGAGCGAGACGCTGAACACCGAGTACAAAGAGCACAACGTCAAAGTGACGGCGCTCTGTCCCACGTTCTTCAAGACGAACATCATGGAAAGTGGTCGCGGCCCAGAGATGAAAGAGACGCGCCTCGCGAAGAAGTGGATGGAGCGCTCGAAGGTGCAGGCGCCGGACGTGGCTCGAATCGCGCTGGAGGACCTCGGCGCCGGGCGGATCTACTCGGTACCTATGGCGGATGGGAAAGCGCTGTGGCGTCTGAAGCGTGCGGCGCCGGAAGCCTTCTACACCGTGCTCCAGAAGAGCACGGCGTGGATGCAGAAGCGCCGCCGCTGATCGCCCTAGAGGACCTCGCACTCGTCGATGAACCCGACGTCGTCCACGATGCACTGGCCGCTGCCGGAGACGCTGATGGAGACAGCGCCAGCCTGAGACGAGTAGAGCCAACCAAAGCTGTCGGCGGGTGCGTTCGCCGCCCGTCCGTTGAACTCAACGGTGGCTCCCTCGTCGCACTGCACGAGAATGCCTAGCCTGCGGAAGCCGAAGGTCTCGGCGCCGGTGAGCGTGGAGCCCGCTGGAATAGCGACGCCGTAGACGTCTGGATGATAGGTGGATGCGCGGGAAACCGGCCCTGTAGCGGTCCAAGCGCAGGGGGCGCCGTCTTCGCAGAAGTTTTCGAACTCCTCCGTGATGACGAGCTCATCGTTGCAGATACAGCCAACGAGTGAGGCACTGAGGGGGAGGACGAGAACGAACAAGAGTGCACCGAGGCGGTTCATGAGCTGGCTCCAAGCATGAAGGCGAAGTTGAAGAAGACAGAAGAGTGGTCGAAGACGAGGTCGAGGGGTCCTGTGGGGAGAGTGCGCCGGAGCTGATATCCGATTCGAAGGTTGATTCCCTTGGCGCTTCGCCGGGAGACGGGAATGAAGACGTCGAAGGCTGCGCTCGCTCGATATGCGCCACCGCCGGCGATGCGTGAGTTGTGAACCCAGCGCGAGAAGCCAAAGCCTCCCGCCAAGCGAAGTCCAAGCTGCAGACGGCCCGCTTGGAGGTAGGGAGTGAGACTGAGGTCGACCATTCCCATATGAAAACGTGTGGCTCGCGTCTCGACATCACCACGGATACGCTGCTCCGTCGTGTCTCCGGCAAACTCGTAGGAGAGCTCGCCACCAAGTCGAAGCCAGCTCGTCGCCACGAGCTGAGCGCCTGCGTTGAGGTGCCACGAGGTGTCCGGTGTGTTGAACCCGATGCTCTCCAGCTGCTGGTAACCAGAGGACGAGTCTTCCTGAGTGAGGAACCCAAAGCCGCCTCCGATGTGAAAGAGCGCTCGTGGTGGAGGGGCTTGTTCCTCCAGGGGCCTGAGCTGTCGCTGTTGTCCGGCGGGCTGGTTCGAGGTTGGGGGCGCAGGAAGTTCCTGAGCCTGGGTGGTGGTGGTGAGCGCGAGGATCACCAAGCAGAAAAGGGTACGCATAGGCCCGAGATTTGCACACCCTGTGCCACGTGTTTGTGTGCCACGATGTGCCTGATGTGGGCCACCAAAAGACAAAACCTAGGGTTTGTTACTCGTTGTGGCTCAGCGCGGTGTGAACTAATTTTCGATAAGCGACGATACGTCTAGATAGTCTTTTTGGAGGACACCAGTCAAAACACCGTGTTTTTGCATGGCACAGCTCCTGCTCTAGTAACCACCGTGTTCAAACAAACCGAAAGCGACACTCCAGGCCCTCGTCATGGAGTCGGTCACTGGTTTCCAAGTGTCGTGGCACAGCGTGGCCTGAAACCGCGCCTGCTTTTTGGTCGAGCGCATCTTAACCTGACGGTAGCGGGTTCGATTCCCGTCCGGCCTCCGGGTCGGTAACTCATTGGTAGAGTATTAGGCTTTCCCCGAAACGATTCTGAAAAGACGGCCTGGCCCCTCCGTACTGGGGTCATCCAGAGACTTCGTTCCTTCGTGGTGTCGCCGTTTGGCGGCGCCGGCGATGGCAGCAAGCACGGCTGCATTCATGCACGCATCTCCTTGGCCAAGGTAGCTCAGCTTCTTCGGAAGGATGAGCCCTCGCCTCGGCGACCCGTTCATGAACCCAGCGTTCTTCCTCGTTCGTTGTGCAGCCCCGGCTGCAGACGGAGGGGCGGAGTCTCCACATCTTTGCGCCCCGCCTTCGTGGGTGGGGCCGCCTGGCGGACGTACGCCTTAGGAAAGAGAGAGAGACAATGTTCAGCACCTACGAAATCCGATTCGACGAGCGAGGCGTTCTTTTGCGCGGCGGCGTTGCCGAGGCTGCTTTGATGCCCGGTCGCCATCGCTTCTTCGGAAACACCGACCTGCTGCGATTGGACCTGAAAGACCTGCTCATGGACGTGCCAGCAGAGCTGCGCGCGGTGATCCCAAGCGACTGGTACGAGGAGTTCGAGGTCGCCGAAGATGAGCGCGCGGTGCTCTTCGTCGACGGCGTGCCACGGCGCTTCCTTCGCCCGGGTGTTCATCGCCGATGGGTCTTGGACGCGGACGTGAAGCTTGTGCGCTACGACGCTACGAAGCCTCTGGCGAAGCCAACGAAGGAGCTCATGCAGCTCATTCCGGCGAGCGAGGTGTCGTTTCAGGTAGTCGCCGAGTACGAGCGCGGCGTGCTCTTCGTCGCAGGTCGCGTGGACCGCGAACTGAGCCCGGGCATGCACGTGTTCTGGACGCAGGCGCACGCGCCGGTGGCCGTCACGAAAGTCGACCTGCGTACGCAGCTCGTCAACGTGATGGGCCAGGACCTGATGACGCGGGACAAGGTCACGCTTCGTCTGACGCTTACGGCGGAGTACGAAGTGCAAGACGTGATGCGCAGCGTGCTCTTGCGAGAGTCCGTGCGAGACGCTGTCTACCTGCGACTTCAGCTGGCTGCGCGTGAGTACGTGGCGGGCGTGAAGCTCGATGAGCTTCTCGACGGCCGCAGTGAGTTCGCGACGCACTTGCAGGCAGCGCTCACCGCCGACGCAGAAGCCATGGGCCTGAAGCTCATCCGCGTGGGAGTGAAGGACATCGTCCTTCCGGGTGACATGAAGGTGCTTCTCAACCGCGTCATCGAGGCGGAGAAGGAAGCAGCGGCGAAGGTCATTCTACGACGCGAGGACGTGGCAGCGATGCGTTCACTGGCGCAGAGCGCGAAGGTCCTCGAAGAGTCTCCGGGCGCGATGCGCTTGAAGGAGATGGAAGCACTCAAGGACATTCTTTCGCAGGTCGGCGACCTCCACCTGGTGGTTGGCGACGGCCCCGGAAGCCTGGCGGGCCTTCGCTTGCCGAAAGCTTGAGGGCTGAGTGAATAGGGCGGCGTCCTTTGGGGCGCCGCCCTATTTTACGTGGCTTCTACTTGCGAGACATCAGGCGTACATCTGCGCGCGGGTTCTCCTCACGGCGCCACGCAGCTCAGCGGCTCGCGTTGCGCTCGCCATCACATCCAGAAGCCAGCCATCGAATCTCGCTTGCTCCATGGTCTGCAGCGACTCGGCCCTATGCCGAACTGCGCCATCTTCGGTGAGGGCCACGCCATGCATGGCGTCGGCGATGCGGCAGGCGAGGAGCTCGTGGGCGTTCCAGATCTCCAAGGGAACACCACCATCGGCGAGGGGGACTTCCGCCCAATAGCGCGGTGTGAAGTCGAGCTGCGAGGTGAGGTCTTCCCAGTCCTGGCCGTCCTCCACGCCGGGCCAAGCGCCGACACGAAACTTCGCCGTGGAGAATCGGCTCTTGAACGAAGGTTTCTCGCGCCCAAATATATACCAGCTGTAGCTCATGCCGAGTGCTTTGCATTGGCTATGCCAAGCATGTGCGCCCTGTTTTTGAGCCGCTCCAGGAGTTAGCGGCAAGTCGATCGTGGAGTGTGCTTCCCGCCTCTGTGGTGATTCGTTCACATCTCGTAGGATGTACCTCATGAAGTGGGTTCGAGCACTGCCGCAAGAGCAGGGCGCCTATGTCGTTGGAATGAGCAAGTCGTACCGCGTCGAGCATCCATGGGTGTCGCTCGGGAACCCACCGGAGGGTCGGGACATCTTTCGCGCGGCACATGAGGTGCTGACGGGCGCCGGCGCCAAGTACGGAGAGCTGTGGATTCAGGGCGCAGACGTTCCAACCTTGCGCGGCTTGTGGATTCCTAACCCCTACAACGCCGACGCTGCAGAGAAGTGGTTCCACGCGGGATTCTGGGTGACCAACACCAAGGGTGGCCAAGGGCAAGACATGCTCGACCCCACGGCGATGCTGCTCTTGGGCCCTGGGGTCATTACTTCGCGAGCCGCGCTCGGTCACCAAAGCTCGAAGGCCGCCAAGTCGCTCGTTCATCTTCCGGAAGTCGAAGAGCACCACTTCCAGCGCGGGCGTGCCTCAAAGCTGAGCGGCGAGCCGTATTGGGACAAGTACGCGAGGGCGAAGGACTATGTCTCAGCGCACACTTTCACCGCCGAGGGCCTTGCGCACCGGTTCTTCTCCGTGGATTGCTCGTGGGCACGCTCCCTCGAAGCATTCGTGGATGGCAAGTGGCAGCAGTTTGTCCGCCCCTAGCCCAGAGCCACTAACCCAATCGAACACTCGGGTCAGAGCGCTCCTCGACGCTCCTCACGCAGGTAGCGACCCCACTCGGCGTCGTAGGGGTGCACGCGGCTGGCGCGTCCGCGCTCATCGCAGAGGAGCCGGTCCTCGTTGGCCCACTGGAAGATGCCGCCGATGAGGTTTTTCACGGAGCGTGCGCCGGCGGCTCGCACGGCGGGCATGAGCTCCGCGCTTCGGTAGCCCACGGAGCAATAGACCACGACATCTCGGCCGCGTAGCTGCAGCTGGCTCAAGTCCGTCGTTCCTGGCTCGATACGAATGGCGCCGTGGAGGTGACTCTGAGCGAACTCCGCTGGCGCGCGTACGTCCAGGAGAATAGGGCGCTGCGCCTCAGGCTGCGCGAGACGAGAAGCGAGGTCCGCGGTGCTGATCCACTCCGTACCTGCGTGCTCACGGTCGATGGCCCCTCGGAGCGACACGGGTGAGGTCTGTGCGAAAGCGCTCGCCGTGAAAAAGAATACGAGGCCGGCGCCAAGCGAACTAAGATAGCGGAGGTGGCTCATACGCTAAGGTCTCTGGAGCGACGCGAGGCATAAGGCAATGGGCCTTCTCGATCCCAAACCAGCGCCCTACGATGGCCTGGAGTGGTGCAAGCTGCCTTTCGCGCGACGCGGCGCGATGGTCTGCGATGCGTGGGCCATGGACGGCTACGGGACGCCGATGGCGGCGTATGTCTTCTACGCCGTCAAAATGGCGCTGTATATCTGGGGGTGGGCCGCTTTTTGTTCGCTCTCGCCTTCTCTCGGCGGTGTCAGCGAGATCGGCGCGTGGTGGCTGGAGCCTCTGGCGTTCCAGAAGGCGGTGATCTGGAGCCTGGTCTTCGAAGGCACCGGCTTTGGGTGCGGAAGCGGACCCCTTACGGGTCGCTATCTCCCGCCCATCGGCGGCATGTTCTATTGGCTCCGCCCCGGCACGACGAAGCTCCCGCTCTTCGACCTTCCGCTCCTCGGCGGCGTTCGTCGCACCTGGCTGGATGTCGGCGTCTACGCGTCGCTCCACGGCGCCGCGCTCTACGCGCTCTGTCTTCCGGTTATCGACCCGGCGATCGTTGCGCTCATCGTGGGCCTCGCTTTCGTCCTGGGCGTCCTCGATCGAACGGCGTTCCTCGCGCTTCGCCCCGAGCACTATGTCGTCGTCCTCGCCTGTTACGCGCTCCCCGGAAACGCCCTCGCTGGCGCCCAGGTGGTGACGCTCGCGCTCTGGTTCTGGGCGGGCTTCTCCAAGCTCAACTCGCACTTCCCCTACGTGGCGTGCGTGATGACGAGCAACAGTCCCGTGACGCGTTTTCGGTGGATGCGCCGACTCGTCTACCGCGACTATCCCCACGACATTCGTCCCTCACGTTTGGCGAAGACGATGGCCCACGCGGGCACGGCGCTGGAACTGGGTGTCCCCACGCTCTTCGTCCTCAGCTCTTTGCAGCACGGCGCTGCGGCTCACGGCATCCTCGTGGCCGCGATGGTCGCGATGCTCCTGCTTCACGGATACATCCTCAGCAATGTTCCGATGGGCGTGCCCCTCGAGTGGAACGTCATGGTTGTCTATTCCGCCTTTGTGCTCTTCTGGGCGCACCCTGCCGTCGCACCGGTGGAGGCGTTCTCAAGTCCCGGCGCCGGCGCGCTTCTCTTCGCCGCGAGCATCGCGCTGCCTCTCGTCGGCAATATCTGGCCCGCACGTATCTCGTTCCTTTTGGCGATGCGCTACTACGCGGGCAACTGGCCCTTCAGCGTCTGGCTCTTTCGTGGCGATAGCCACCGCAAGCTCGAGCGTCTCACGACCTCATCGCCGTGGGTCTACGACCAGCTCGCGCATTTCTACGACGAGCAGACCAGCCGCGCCCTCGTCGGAAAGGTCCTCGGCTTTCGCCTTATGCATCTCCATGGTCGCGTCCTTCGTTTTTTGATTCCGCGCGCCGTCGAGTGCTTTGAAGAGTACGAATACCTGGACGGCGAGATCATCGGGGGCCTCGTGCTCGGGTGGAACTTTGGAGACGGCCACCTTCATCGCGAGGCGCTCCTCAAACGCGTGCAGGAGCAGTGTGAGTTCGACGAAGGAGAGCTCCGCTGCATCTTCGTCGGCGCCCAAGGGCTCGGCTCCAAGATCCTCCCGTTCCGCATCGTCGACGCCAAGAGCGGCGAGCTTGAGCGAGGCGAGGTGCTCGTCGCGGACCTTCATGAGCGGCAGGCCTGGGATGCGGGGCATGCTGACTGAGCTGCTAACCGGGTAACGCGGCAGGCGGGAGGAAGGGGCAGGGGGTGGAGCCTCCAACACCGGCGGCTTGTGTCCTCGGCTTCGCCGACTCGACAAGACGAGCCTTTGGCTCGTGCGGTGGAGTCGGCTCCACCCCCTGCCCCTTCCTCCGCCTTTCCTTCCCGTCCAAGCCATCATGAACGTGGGGGTGAGTGGCAGTCTCCGACAGGTCTGCGACCTGCGTCGATCGCCGTGGTGGCACGGCTTACGAAGCATACGTTCCGCTCAGGTGTTGACGCGGGGACGCTGCATGGCGTTAGGGCTCGGCTTCCTCCACACAGCAGCCGGGAGGAAGGGGGTGGAGCCTCCAACACCGGCGGCTTGTGTCCTCGGCTTCGCCGACTCGACAAGACGTGCCTTTGACTCGTGCAACACACGCCTCACGGACTCTACTTCGACGAGGGTTCGACGGGACAACCGTCGAGGGTGATGCGATGCATGACGCGGCGGTGGCCGGCGTAGTCGTTTTTCGCGAAGTGCCAGGTAGCGCGGTTGTCCCAGAACGCCACGGATCCCGGCTTCCACTTGAACTTCGCCACGTGGCGAGGCCGCGTTGCATGCCAGTAGAGGTACGCGAGAAGAGGAGCGGAGGTCAGCGTGCTCTGATGTTCGAAGCGCAGGGTGAACCCAGGGTTTACGTAGAGCGCCTCGCGTCCTGAGAGGGGGTGGTTGATCACGACGGGGTGGACGACGTCGTCCATGGCGTTCGCCAGCTCTGGGTTGAAGACGGTCTCGTCGTTTCGGATCAGGCGCCGAAGAAGAGAGCCTCTGGAGCCAAAGACGTGCTTCGAGGAGTGGACGGCGCTCTTTCGGCGCAGCAGACGTCTTACTGGCGTGGGCAAACGTTCGAACGCATCGGCCATGTTCACAAACCACGTGTCGCCGCCGTAGGGCGGCAGCTCGCGGGCGACGAGGATCGAGCCGAGGGCCGGCTCTCGGTCATACGAGTGATCCGTGTGCCAGACCCCGCCGGTGTTCGAGCGCTGCGTCGGTTCTTTCGCGACGAGGGCGATCTCTGGACGTGGGCTCTTCGGAAAGAAGCGGTTCACGTTGATAGTGCCGAAACGTTTGGCGAGGGCGATGTGATCGTCTTCGCTTAGCTCTTGGTCTCGGAAGAAGAGCAGCCCGTGCTTGTTGAAGAGTTCACGGATGGCCCCAAAGGTCTCATCGTCGATGCTCCGAAGGTCCACGCCGGAGATCACGATGCCGGCGCCGGGGTGAGGTCGAGTCAGCAATCCGCGCCCTCTTTTTGTTCTAAGACCTCGGGAAGCTGAAGCGACACCGTGAAGGTTGCGCCTTGGCTCGGGGCGCTCTTCACTCCGACGGTGGCGCCCATCTGAGTGCAGAGATGTTTGACGATGGCGAGTCCGAGGCCGGTGCCTCCGACGTCTCGCGAGCGTCCTTCGTCGACGCGGTAGAAGCGTTCGAAGAGACGACCGTGATGCACCGCGGCGATGCCGGGGCCAGGGTTGTGGACGCCGACCTTGACGTTCTCGTCGACGTTCACAGTGACGTTCACGGCAGAGCCTTCGGGCGCATACTTGATGGCGTTGTCGACGAGGTTCACGAGCACCTGGTCGAGACCTCGATGGCTGGCCCATGCGGTCACGGGCTCTCCCGTGGGCATGTAGAGAAGCTGAATGTTCCGCTCCTCCGCTTTGGACGTTAGGCCGCGCATCACCTCGGAGACAGCCTTCTCCACGTCGACGCGCTCCATGGCGAGGTTGTGTTCCGGCGACTCGGCTTTGGAGAGCGCCGAGAGGTCACCGACGAGGGCGTCGAGGCGCCGCGTGTGCCGCAGAATCACATCCAGAAAACGCGTCGCGGCTTCGGGATCGTCGATGGCGCCATCGCGAAGCGTCTCGGCGAAGCCACGGATGGCCGTCAGCGGCGTTCGCAGCTCGTGGCTGGCGTTGGCCACGAAGTCTCGGCGGACGCGGTCTGCGTGGCGTAGGCCGGAGACATCATGGAGGACGACGACGACGCCGGTCTCGTCGGGAAGGCGCGCGACCTCCGCCGTGAGGTAGTAGCGGTGGCCGCGGTCTTCGAACTCGAACTCGACTTGGTTTGCGTCTTGGTGTCGTGCGGCGCGGACCGCTTCGTGGAGATGCGAGTGACCGAAGACTTCGCTGGACGTCTTGCCGATGGCTTCCTTGCCGGCGAGGATCTCAAAGGCCGCGTTGGTCTCGGTGATGCGGCCTAGCGGATCCGTCACGAAGACCGCTTCGACCATGGCGTCGAGGACGGTTCGGAGGCGATCCTGTTCTCCGCGCAGGTTGCTGATTCGATCGTCGAGGAGATCCGCCATTCGGTCGAGAGCACGTCCAATCTGACCGAGCTCGTCGTCGCGGTTGCTCTCGGTGCGCGCGCTCAGATCGCCAGAGGCGAGGGCGTCAGCGACGCGCGTAAGTTCGCGGGCGGGTTCGACGAGGGTTCTGCCCAAAACGTACGTGAGGAACACGGCGACGAGGGCCGCCATGATGCCGCCGATGATGACGAGCTCGCGAACGGACGCCCGAACGCTCGTGCTGAAGGTCGTGGGCAAGGACGCCTGAACGATGACGTCGCCATCTCGCGCGAAGTAAACATGTTGAGCGAGGAGTTCAGCGTGGGACGTGCCGTTGACCTGAAACTCGGAGAGAGCTTCGTCGAAGATGCCCTCGTCACCGACGGGGGAGGGGTACGCGCTGTGCGCGATGATGTGCTCGTCTCGGATCACCGCGAGACTGCAGCCGACCTCGGAGCCGACGCGTGACGCAGCCTCTTGGTAGCTACGCTCGCCGCCTTCGGCTTCCAGCACCTGCGTGGCCGCGTCCGAGAGCAGCTCTTGTGCGAGCTGCCGCAGGCGATACTCCACGAGGGGGTCTTCCAGGAGCAGCAGAACGAGAACGAGGGCGCCGATCGCCGTGACGATGGCACTCACCAAGCTCCGCCGCAGACCACCCGCGTTCATGCTGGGTGTGTAGCACAACAGCGGGGGCGGGCTCTCCGCTTCGGGAATTGCCCAACGCCAATCCCGCTTCCGGATTCGGGGGCGCGTCCTACCTTGGTCCGATGGAGTCGGCCACAGTTCGCACAGTGTTTGCTCGTCAACCCGAAGGGTACCGCGGAGAGTCCTCTGAATTGTCGGTTTGCGTCGACGGGGCTTGGATTCCGCGCACGAAGAAGGGATGGAGTCCTCAAGCGATTCGAGCAGCGGAGCTCGTTTCGTGGACGATGAGTCTTGCTGCCACCGCGTGTGCAGTTCTTGTGGCGGCGCCTTTCGTTGTGTACGGACTATTGATCTCCTGGGTCATCTTTACTGACAAGGTCGTTCCCACCCTCGCCGAGGACGTGGAGCTGTCCCCGCGATGGCGTGCGCCGCAGGCGCGGGTGCTTCAGCTCAAAGGGCGCCTTGAGAACGTCCGCATCCAAGCCGACGGCGACGAGTACGAAGTCGCCGCCACGGTGGAAGGTAAGCAGGAGCGCTTGGCCACGTGCCTAAGCCACGCGGAGGCGCTCACGCTTTCTTCGGCGTGCGCAGGGGGACATGACATGGATCGCGCAAGCCTTGCCTAGGTGTGCCAAGTTGCCCCGGCTGGCGCTTCCTATGTGGAACGCCGTTCATCCTTGCTGGTGGAAGATCACGACGGCGAACGCCCGTCGTCTTGTCGCGACCTTTGAGCTGGCGGCCCTCGATTCGCTCCTCGGCCGGGCTGGCTTCGCAGAGATCCCAAGCGATGTCGCCGGCGAAGGAAAGACCGGCGGAGTCGGGCCTCTCCTTGAAGCGGCGCTGCCTATCGCGAGCTCCCGCCTCGTCGAACCCGTGGCTCAGGGACTCTCCGGGAGACAAGGACGAAAGCCTGCCCGCCGGTGGCTCTTGGCCCA
>JBGCFM010000107.1:0-2759 GCA_045106895.1 Polyangiales bacterium
AGGATCTTGCCTCTCATGAACACTCGTTCGATCTTTCTTTTCTTGCTCGTCGGCCTGATGGCCTGTGGCGACGACGACACCAACCCTACGCCTGATGCCGGCAGCATCGACGGCGGCGGCGCGGATACGTCCACCCCTGACACCGGCACGACTCCCCTCGGCGACCTCACCGTTGTCCTTGAAGCCGAAGACACCATCACCGAAGGCATCGGCACCGAAGGCGGCGACGAGATCATCCTCGACGGTTGGTCCGTGGACTTCGACCGCTACATCGTCACCATCGGCGACGTCGACGTTCACCTCTCCACCGATGAGGAGATCGAGGCGGAAGCCGGCGACGTCTTCGTCGTCGACCTCACCGAGGTCCCGGCTTCCGGACTGCCACTGTGGACTCTGGACGGACTTCAGGCCGGACGCTGGGAGTTCAACTACTCCACCCCCGGCGCAGGCGACGGAAGCACGCGCAATGACACGGTCACCGAAGCCGACTACGACCAGATGGTCGCTGAAGACTGGACCTACCTCATCGATGCGACGATGAGCAACGACTCCGGGCAGTCCTGCCCACCGGCTGGCCTCGCTGTTGTCGGCGACGCTACGCCCAACGGCAACATGAACTCCCGCGGCGAAGCTTGCTACGATGCGCCGACCATTAGCTTCACTTGGGGCGTCACGGCGGAGACCGGCTTTGGTCCCTGCGAGATCGACGAAGTGACAGGCTTCGCCATCGCCGACGGCGGCAGCCAGACGGTGGCGGCGACGATCCACGGCGACCACATCTTCTTCAACGGCTTCCCTGAAGGCGAAGAAGGCGGCGTGGAGCGCTACGGACAGTGGGTCGCAGACTGCGACCTGAACTTGGACGGCGAGGTGACACGCGAAGAGCTTGAGCAGATTGCACCATCGGACCTCGCCGAAATCGACGATCGCTACGCCATCGGGGCTCCGCCGATTCCCCTCGAAGAGATGTGGGACTACATCATCGGCCAGCTGAAGACGCAGGGCCACTTCCAAGGCGAAGGCGAATGCCCCTTCGACGGTATGGAACACGACCACTAAGGATCGTTTTGCGGATACCCGCTAGTAGCGGGTATGCTCGCCGAGAACCGACGTGCCCCACGCATCCACCACCACCGAGCTGAAAAACGAACTCCGCGCTGCGGGGCTTCGCGCCACCGGCTCGCGGGTGGGGGTACTTCGGAGCGTGCGAAAAGCTGCACGGCCCGTCGCTCTCGCAGATGTCATGGAGCGTCTTGGCGACGAAGCGCCGGACCGCGCGACGGTGTACCGCAACCTTCTCGACCTCGCAGAGGCCGGCCTTCTCCGCCGAGCCCATCTCGGCGACGCCTGGCGATTCGAGGGCGGCGACGAAAGCGAACACGCTCACTTCATCTGCACTCAGTGCGGAATCGTGGAATGCACACCGGACGTTAGCCTTAACGTGTCGACTGGCGCCAAGGCGCCAGGCTCGGTAAGGGAAGGCGATTTTCGCGTTCAGCTCCACGGCGTCTGCGACGACTGCTCTTAGTAGCCCTATGTGCCTTTGCCACCGACCTAAGTGTGCCCCTCAGGGGGCGCTCAAAGTGTGCTGTTTTCTAGCCCTCGCCGCGCAGCTATGCGTGTTCCCGTCCTTCGCTTCGGCGCAAGGCGACGGCGCGACGGATTCACCAGGAGCCGATGCCGAGGCGCCAGCCTCAGAGCCATCTGCTTCGCCGTCGCCTGACGCAGAACCCGCCGAGCCGCCTGACGGAGGGCCGACTGACGCAGAGCCGCCTGACGCAGAGCCGCCTGATGAGAATAGCTCGCACACGCCAGAATCTGGTGTGCCACCTGAAACGAGCGCCGAAGAGCCCACGCCGGCCGTGCAAGCGCCGCAGGTTCTCCGTTCGGAAGCTCCCCTCTACCCCAGCGCAGCGCAGGGGATAGAGCCCGTTGTCGGACTTTGGGTGACCCTCGATGCCACCGGGTCACCGACGAACGTCACCGTCGCGGAGTCCGGTGGTGAGCTCTTTGACGCCGCCGCCCGAGTCGCTGTTCGGCGCTGGAGTTTTTCGCCGGCGCTGCGTGACGGTGTTCCCTTCGCGGCGCGAGTTCGCGTCGACGTTCCTTTTCATGTGCCTTCCTTCAACCTTCGCGCAGACAATCCGAATCCGGCCGCCGACGCTGCGCCGAACCCGAGTCCTAACGGCGACGCCGCCCGAAACGAAGCCACGGAGCCTGACGACGCGGGGGACTACGGAGCGTCCGCCGAGGTACAGCTCGAAGCGCTCCGCCGCCAAGAGCGTTCCGCCAGCGACTTCGAAGTTGAGCGCGATGTGCTCGAAGCTGCGCCGCGCCGGGAAGGCGCGGACCTACTTGCGTCCGCACCGGGCTTCTACGTCGCGCGTCCTTCCGGCGGCGCCATTGGCCACCGGATTCTTGTTCGTGGCTTCGACGCCGAACACGGCCAAGACTTGGCTCTCGACGTCGGCGGCCTGCCTATCAACCTGCCGTCGCACATTCACGGCCAGGGGTATGCAGCTCTCGGCTTCCTCATTCCTGACGTCGTCTCCGGGCTGCGCGTTCGCGAAGACGTGAGCGACCCGAGCCAAGGGGACTTTGCCGTGGCGGGGTCCGCGAGCTTCGACCTCGGCGTTGAAGAACGAGGCATCACGCTGAGAAGCGGCTACGGCTCGTTCAACACCTTTCAACAGCTCGGTATCTGGGCTCCAGAGGGCGCGGAGGAAGAGACCTTCGGTGCCGTTCAGGTCAACCGTTCC
>JBGCFM010000108.1:0-7537 GCA_045106895.1 Polyangiales bacterium
GTCCGCCATGAAACGTCCCTTCGCATGAAACGTCTCTTCGCCTCGAACGAAAGCGAGCGCTAGGGGACCGAAGGGAAGGGCGTCGAGACCCAGCACTTCAGTCGCCCGAAGGAGAACTTCCCCACCCTCTCGCTCCCTGCACAAATCGAGGGAAAAAGTGCATCGCTTGGGCGCAAGCTGGCGCTGGTTTATCTCGTCGTCGATTCGCCTGCGGGCGCCGTCGAAGGACAGGGTTTCCGGCGGCCTCGAAAGCTCTACCCACTTGTCCTCCACCGCAATGGCCAAGAGAACCTCGTGCAAGTCGTCGGGGCGCAGAAGAACAGTGGCGCGAAACGTCTGGCGATCGTTGCTCCACTCTCGCTCTTCGAGAATCGGCACGACGAACTCTTCAGGGCACTTCTTGGCATGACGCACGAGAGCATCCCTGACCTCGTCGACATCACCGCCGGATTCCCAGCCTTCGTTCTTGGTGGCGCTGCGAAACGCGAGGAACCCGCTCACTACGTCGTCATCGAGATACTCCGCGTCCGATAGAAGCTCGCTTCCGAGCTCCAGGAGAAACGCCGCGGTTCCGGTGGCGCCGATGTGGGCGAAGGCGTCGATGGTTTCCGGCAAAATGCTCAGCTGATTGTAGACGAACTGGTCGATACCGCCGTTGGCGACTTCGGCGCGGAGTGTAAAAAAACACGCTCGCAGCTCGCAGCGCCGGCGGCAGCATCTTGTAGCGCGCGACGTCACACTCGCCGGGGAAACCGCATGGGCGACGCAGGTTGTACAGATCGACGGTGAGACTATCGAGGTCTCCACGGTCACCGAAGTACTCGTAGTAACTGAGAACAGCCTCGACTTCGCCTTTGCTACGGCAAGTCACGCGACGAGTCTGTGGCACTTCGTTGGCCGAGGAAAGGGGCTCCCTCGATAGCGCAGGTGTTTATCGCTGAGCGTCGAGCAAGCTGCGCTGCACCGACGCGCTCTCGCTGTAGGGAGTCAACAGCCCGTCGATCTCGACGCGCGTTCGAATCCTCGGGCTTGTCAGTGCGCCCGCCATCGCTTCGACAAGCTGTGCATCACCGGCCACGTTCCCGAGCGCCCACAGGCTCAGTTTGGGATGGTCTGGCTGATGAGACGCGCTTAGGAGAGCGAGGCCGGCGCGAAACTCAGGGTGTTCCCGAATGCGGTCCAGTGTCGCGCGGCGGCTCGGGTCCTCGGACATTTGATGCAGCACGTATGCAAGGGAGAGCGCTCGACGCTCTGTTCGGAACTGCGCAGCGAACTGAGGATCCGCCGTCGCGGTATGCGAAACCGCCGCCTGCACTTTGGCCCAGCCAATGTGCGTGCGCGTGTCCAGCTGGGGAAAGTGCTCGGAGGCGGACTCAAATGCGACGATGGCCGCGGCGATATCCGATGGCCCGTGGTCTTCCGCCATCGTCGAGCGACGCAGCAGCGCTTCCCCCAACAAGAAATACGCCGCGCCCGTCGTAGGCCGATGACCTGCTTGCTCAGCCTCGGCGAGTCGGCCTTGGGCGACCCGTACGCTCGCATCGAAGCTCTGAGTAAACTCCGCGTCCAGTTCTCCCGCCACCCACTTCGCATAGATCTCCTGGCCAGAGCTCGTGTCCACGCCGGCGCGCTCAACGCGGAGACGTAGGTCTTCCAGTCCCGCGTCATCACGAAACAGCGTTAAGCGGTCGGCCTCGTGCTCGTAGGCGGCGCCCAGCTGAGGTGAGAGAACCTGCACCTGACTGGTGAGGTCGTTGCTGCGCCGGAAGGACGCGTCTTGTCGGAGAGCCGTGAGCAGGTTCTCGCGAAGTGGTCCATCCGCCAAGTCCGCCAGAAGCGAACTCGCCTCGCTTGCATTCAAGCGTAGGGATGCGGGCCGAATCCACCGGGTCAGGACCCGAAGGTTTGCCTGCTGCGCATGTACGGCTGCCAAGTTTCCCATGGAGAGCGAGCTGTCCGGCGCGAGTCTCAGAGCGCGCTCGAGCCCGTCGATTCCGCGCGCCAAATGAGTCATTGAACCGGTGGCTTGGTAGCGCGACAGGTACGCGAGGGCTTGGTTGTTCGTTGCCGCAGAGTCGTGCTCGGCGTTGCGTCCATAGCGCTCAGCCACCTCCGCAAACTGGCGGTCCGCCTCGTCGTAGTTTCCAGCTTCGAGAGACCGATGGGCCCGAGTATTCAGGAGATCGGTCTCGACTTGAAAGGTGGGCTCGACCACACGCGCAAGCCAAGTCTCCTTGTCACCGAGGGTGTCACTCATAATCGCCAGGTGCGCGGCTGCTGCGTCGGCAAAAGGCTGCTGACCCGCGTTGAACACCCGCTCGGCGACTTCGCGTGCACGACTCATCAACCCGAGCTCGCGGTACACCGACGAAACGGCGATATCGAGGTCTGGGTTTGCAAGGGCCAACACTCCCGCAAACTCTTGCTCACCTTCGTCGCTCTTCCCGAGACGGTGATACACCTGGCCGAGACCAAGATGGAAGCTGGGCACGCCCTCCGCCTGTTCTCGAATCGCGAGGAACGCTCGCTCCGCTTCGGCAAGACGCGCTTCGCGCTCATCCCCGGAGACGGAGTTCGCCAACCGAAGCTTGACGGTGCCAAGCTGAAGCGCCGCCGGCACCACCCCTGATGTGCGCTCATATTCAGTGCGCAGCGCAGCCAACTCAGGGTCGCTCTCCACGCGTTCGGAAAGCCATTGGCCGAAGATCTCTTGCTGCTCATCGTCCCCGCGCGCGCCGGTCAATCGGGCCTCAAGGTCCATGGGTAGCCTCCCGATGGAAGCCTGGGTTCGAAGCCTCTCGACGAGCGCATTTGTTGCAGTATCGTAGGCGCGCTGAGCGCTTTGAAAACTCGGCATTCGAACCACGAGGTATTGGGACAAGATTTCCCCAGCCTCCTCGAGTCTTCCCGTATCGGTGAGGCTGGCCGCGTAAAGCTGGAGGGTTTCGTCCATCATATAACCAGGACCGCCCAGGCTCTCGAGGAGCGATAGCGCTTCTTCAAGCTCTCCTGTTGCACGGCGCGTGTCGGCGAGCGTGCGGACGATCTCTTGGTCCTTCGGAAACTCCAGAAGTGCCGCTCGCAGTTGCGCTTCGTCACCGGACTCTAGGGCCTCCAGTCGATTCGCGGAGACCAGAGCGGACTCAGCGGACACGGCAGCGCTGCGAATCCCCTCGAAGGCACTCGCCGATTCCGAGTTCACCGCCGAGATCGCGTTGATGGTGGGCAACAGAGAGGCAAGCAGCCAGTTTGAATCCTGCACGGATTCGAAAATCCGCAAGGCTCCACGGGCTCTGTCGGAGTCCGCCCGCGCTCCGTAAATCTCGAGGGCAAACAGCGGCCACTCCGGAGCCAGTTGGTCTGCCACGTCCAACTCGCGGTTGACGATCTCGGCTTGAATTTCGTCCCCTGGCGAGAGCGCGTTTGCTTGTCGCAGAAGTGTGAGGGACGCCTGGGCGCCCTCCAGCGTTCCGTCCCGAATCTGCTCGGACCACTCCCGGAGTTTTCCGAGCAAGAGCTCAGTGACCTCGTTGCGGGCGCCGGTCCATTCACCCGGAAGCTGCTCTAAGCGCAACACCGCGCGAGACGCTTCCGCCGCCCGATCCGCTGTCATCGGCTCCTCGATGCCCGCAATCGTGAGGCGCATGACTCCGAGGGCCGCGGGCTGAAGCTCGCGCGAACCTACCTCAAAGTTGTACTCCCCGAGAACGCCGTCATAAGCGGCCAGCGCCTCGTCAACGTTGCCCGCGTCCTCCAGCGCGCGTGCTTCTTCCGTCGCAACGGATACCAAACGTTCGGGCGAGTTGTACCAAGAGTTGAACCAAAGACCCGCGATGCCGAGCATCACCAGCGCGGGCATGGCGAAACGCCATGCGCGGGCGATAGGCCCGAGTCGCTCCTTCGAAAAGAACGTGTAAGAGCCGCCGCCGTTGTTGATCACGCGGTAAGCGCCCAGGGGAAAAATGGGCACAAAGAGCGCGATGATCCAATGGGTGGTTACGTAGGACCCATCGCCCGCGCGGTCGCGCTCACCGTAGATCGCCGTGCCGATTCCGTTGATGCTGCTCAGCGAAGGAGCGCCGTGGGTGAGGGGCCTTGGCGTGGACATCGCCTTATCGAGGGCTTTCTTGAGAACGACGTTCTTCGTCCGCTTCTTGCCCGCCTTGAGCACCTTGTCGGCAGGCGTAAAGAACCCTTGGCGAAGACACCAGCGGCCATGCACTAAGTCGAGCCAACTATCCGTGTCTTCTTGGGCAGCTTGAAACTCAACACGCTGCTCACCCGGCGCAATGCGCGCCGCGTTGTGGAGCATCATCATGCCTTTGTCGCGGCGCCCTGAAGCGATGAGTATGGCGGCGGTTTCGCTGACGAGGTCCAACGTGGCGGCCCGGAGCTCTTCTCGCGCGGCAGGGTTTTCGATGGCGGAAAACAGCGCCTCGGATTCAGCGAGCACCCAAGGCTGAGTGTCCGCGACCAGGGCGTCTACCTCTTTGGACACGGCGGCCCAATCGGTGCGGGCGCGGTCCGGCTCCATCGAAGTTCCATCGACCTGCCGGGCTACTCGTTCCATCGTGGCGAGAATCTGTTCCATCTGTCCCCCTTTAGTCCCTTACTCGAACGCGGTGTACCACGGACGCCACCTGCTGAGTTCAGTTTGGTCTTGTGGAGCCGGGCGCTCGGGAGAGAGCTCCCGGGGGGAACATCAGGTTCGTGCCCGACGCCTTGACCACCAAAAAAATCCCATTCCGAGGACACCGACCAGGGTGAGCCAGTTGAAGGTCGCCTGTGTTTGGTCGACTTTGAAGACTCCGCCTTCGGAGACGATTCGCGCGCCTGGTTCACCGAAGCGAATGCTGCCGAAACCTGGATCGCCCACCTCGGGGAGCAGCCATCCGACGCGAAGCGCGCCCTCCGAGCCTTCTCTTAGGTCTGAGCCGTCCCCTGCGTAGGTGCTTGGCACAAGGTAGACAGTGGGCGTTGCGTTTTGCGGAACAAGCGGAATCTCTTGTCTGCCCTCAAGTTCGACCAGCTGGTAGCCGTCCGTTCCGTAGACAAGGAACGGGTAGAGCACAAAGCGTTTCCCGTCGGGAGGCGCTGGAGTCTGAACTTCGAGCAGCGGGCGGCCAATATTCGGCTGGGCAGGAGCGTCGGCGAATGCGCTCGCGGGCAGCAGGCACGAAAGCGTGAAGAACACACGCCACGCCGATGAAACTCGTCTCACTCGCACACCCTTTTTCATCACCACAAAACACTCGCTTCCCGGAGTCCTTTTCGAGCGCCCTTTGGTCGCCTTCGTCTTTGCTTCTTCCGGCGGACCTTCACGGCTCCTTCGAGAACTCTGAATCGCTTACGAAAGAAAGGCTTCCGCTGCGGCCAGAGCCTCCGCTTCATCCGTGTAGCAGGTGCATTCCACGCCCATCGCTTGGAACGCCCGTATCGCGTGAAGGCGACCCACCTCTGTCTTTAGAAGCGCCACGACGTAGCGCCATCCACGAAAGAACGCGCCGTTGTGTCGGTTGCGCGCTTCGTCGAGGGTCGGGTTTGAGTTGCCCATCACATCGCGCAGATCCCGCACAAGCACCTTGTGGCCGCGGACGCTCGACGGGAACAGATCGGTCAATCGTTTCGCTTCACTGGCGATCTCCTCGACCGTCGAATAGGAAGCCGCGCTGCGACGCATGATGACCAGGTCGCCGCGCTCATCGAGGGTGTTGAATTTCGTGTGATGATCGCTCACCGCGCAACCGTATCAAACTTCAGCGCGGTCTCCGCGAACGTTGAGCGGGCCCGCTTCGTCACTCACACTCCAGCCGCGCCTCGCGTCCCTCTCCATCGACGCAAGCCGCCTGAATGTCCTCGCACGCGGTGTCTTTGGGCATCGCGAATCGGTCGCCGCCGGCGCCGCAACGGCACGCACACTCCCCGTCGAGGAAGTGCGTTCCGGCGAAGGCAAGGTCGTGTTCGGCGAACGGGTCCTCGGGGCTCGCGCCGCAGGGGCACCCCTGCTGAAGGCAGCCGCCGAGAGGAAGCAAAAGAGCGAGCCACCAAACGCGCGCAAAGGTTCCAAGGAGTCGCATCGTCTCTCAGTATACGGCACCGGCGGGTCCGGAGGTTCCGGAAGGCGTTCACTTACTCACTTCTATAATCGTGCAACTGTTGTAGTTGCAATTGAGTTGCATTAACGCTTTTGCCCACTATGGTTTCATCCATGGCGGCGCTCCAATCACTGCAGGCTTCAGGCTCCCGAACGCTGTGGACCTCTCGGAAGGAAAACCTCCCCGGGGTTCGCAGTTCTTCTTATGAGCGTGGGGTCTGGACGCGAACGCTCTCGCCGGCGCTGCGGTGGCGTTTCACACTTCGAGCCGCGAAGCCCCTGGCCATCGACACCACCGTTGAGCGCAATGACTTTGTGAGCATCCGCGAGGCGCTTCGACCGGTAGAGGATGCGGAGCTCGAAGCGTTCATCGCCGCGGACCTCAGCGGGCTCTTGCCGCTCTACGATGCGACGCTGCCAGTGTCCCGTGTCCGTATTCGCCTCGACCGAGTCGCCGACAATATGTGCGAGAAGTTCCACACGGACTGCCTCAAGCTCCGCCTCGCGTGCACCTACGCGGGAGTCGGAACCGAGTGGGTGGACGATGTTGACGCCAACCGTGACGTACTCGGCTCCACCGAACTCAGCGTCGCGGAGACGAACGCTGCGGTGCTCCGCCACGCGGACGCGCTCCGGCGCTGCAGCGTTGGTGATGTGCTCCTGCTCAAGGGGTCGGAATGGAGCGAGGCGGAACTCGGCGCGATTCATCGTTCGCCAAACTTCGTCGGGCGTGGCCGGATCCTTCTTCGAGTCGACGAGCCGGAGCCAAGACTATGAGCACCAAACGCCTCGATGGCCTCGGCGCGTTTGTGAGTGCCTCCTGCGCCGCGCACTGTGTGCTCGCCAGCGTCGCGCCCGCTCTCCTCGCTGGATTGGGCTTGCTGCACTCGGAGCGCGCCGAGTGGGCTCTCGCTGGCACCGCGGTGGTTTTTGGTCTGGTCTCAGGTCTATTGGCCTACCGCAAGAAGCGCCCGAATTGGCTACTCCTTCTCTTCGCCACCGGCGTCGTCCTTGTCGTAGCGGGACGCTTTGCCGAAGAAGCTCTCGGCACCGGCGCCGTCGGCATCGCCGGCGGCGTCACCCTAGCCCTGGCGCATGTTCTCCACATTCGCATGAGCGCAACGCACTGCGAGTCGGCATCTCTCGACTCTGCAAAACCGGCGGACTCAAGCAGCCAAGACCCTCCGGCCCAAAGCCTGGCGCCCGGCGCCTAGCTTTCAGTTTTCCTCCTCCCTCACTTCCTCCTCCCTCACTTCCTCCTCCCTCACGTCCTCCTCCCTCACGTCCTCCTCAGTACTCATTAGGATCTTGCCTCTCATGAACACTCGTTCGATCTTTCTTTTCTTGCTCGTCGGCCTGATGGCCTGTGGCGACGACGACACCAACCCTACGCCTGATGCCGGCAGCATCGACGGCGGCGGCGCGGATACGTCCACCCCTGAC
>JBGCFM010000109.1:0-5485 GCA_045106895.1 Polyangiales bacterium
GCCATTGGCTGTTCAACGGGGGCCGCGTGGCTGCCTCCTCGCACGTGAAAGAGCTCCGCATCGAGGAGCGCCTCGGCAAGGGCGGCTGCGTGTTCTGGTGGAGTGAACGTATCGTTCTCGGCTGCGACGACAAGTTTGGGAGCCCGCAACTCGGTGAGGTGTGCCGCCGCGTCGTAGTCGCCAGCGGAGCGGAGCATGTGCAAGAAGATGTCCGGGTCCATGTCAGAGACATGCTCCCAGTATCGCTTGAAGTCGTCGCTTCGCAGAGTTGCGGGGTCGATCTCGCCGCTGAGTTTGGCGAGTCGATACGCAAAGCTCGGTGGAACCCGACCCCATAGAGCTCGGACCATTCCTTTGTGACGAGACACCACGTCGAGGAGGCCCGGCAGCAGCTCGTTTAGTGAATCGCTTCCACGGAACGTGTGCGTGATTCGGCCAGCGCTCCCGCAAAGCAGAAGTGCGCCAAGACACTTCTCCGGCTGTAGGCGTTCCCACTCTAGGGCCACCAGAGTACCCATCGAATGGCCTGCGACTATCGCTTGTTCCAGTCCGATATGCGCCACGAGTGCGCAGAGGTCATCGGCGAGCTGCTCGATGGTCATGCTGGTGCTGGAGGGCGGGAGTCCGCTGCGCCCGTGACCGCGGTAGTGCCAGTGAACAACCAGGCGATCTTCTGCCAGGTGAGGGTGGAGGTAGCGCCACACAAAACCCTCACAGCCGATACCGTCACACAGGATGACCGGCGCTTTGATGTCGTCGCCGGTCGCCCGTGTTGGTCCGCGGATGCCAAAGAAAAGACGTGTTCCGTCCTTTGCCTGGACAAAGCCTTGCCGGTCGTACTCCATCTAGAGCACTCCGTTTTGATGTGTGTCACCCACGGGCGGGAGCATGCGCGACGAAGCGCACACGTTCAACGCGACGGATAACGCGACCTAAGGGCGCGAGCGGTGGCAGGACGGCAGCGCCGTCCGCGAGCAGGCAAGCTGCCTGAAGACCAGGGATTATCCCGTGGTGTCTTCGGGATCGTTGACCGAAGGGAGCTTTCGAATCTCAGATAGGCCAACTTTCACGCATCGCTGAACGATCCACGAAAGCGAGCGGTCGAGCCGAGCTGCTTCATGCTGAATCTCTTCCAGCATGGCTTCTGGAAAATAGAGGCTTTGTTTGCGTTTGTCGGTGCCCATGAGTTCCTCGTCTCGGGTGCGTTCCTGTGTGGGAACCGCCCCGAGGGTGTCGCTATCCTACTACAAGCGCACCCGTCATTGTCAACGGACCTCGTTCTTCTGGCTCTCATCCTCCGAATTGCGCCCAATCCGGCGGCTTCTCCGAAAGAAACGAGTATTCTCCCGCCATGAGCCGAATAGCCTTGATGGCCGTGGCATTTGCGGGGGGCCTCATTGTCGCTCCCGCCTTTGTAGGTGCCGATACGACGGCGGAGAGTCCCTTCGCGAACCTCTCCGTGTTCGCGCGCGCGCTAGCGCACATTGAAGCTGCATACGTCGAACCGGTGGACCAAGACGCTCTCATCCAGGGCGCGATCTCCGGCATGGCTTCCTCCCTCGATCCACACACGGTCTACCTCACGCCAGAGGAGTATCAGCGCATGAGCGCCGATACCCAGGGGCGCTTTGCCGGCGTCGGGGTCGAGATCTCTGTGCGCGACGGTTGGCTCGTGGTCCTCGCCACGATGGATGGCGGCCCTGCCGAAGCCGCCGGGCTTGAGCCTGGCGATCGTTTTGTCCACCTCGAGGGGCGTCTCGCACGCGACATGCGAATCTCCGATGCGGTTCGTATCATGCGCGGTGAGCCAGGAACGCCGGTGCGCGTGGGCATTCGCCGCGAAGGCGTGGAGTCGACCATCGACGTCGAGCTCACTCGTGCGATCATCGAGGTCAACCCCATCAGCGCTCGCCTCATCGGCGACCTTCTCTACATCGAGCTGCGTGCCTTCCAGTCGAACACGACGAACGAGCTGCGTGCGGCCATCGACCGCGCCGTCGACGAATCGGATGATGGGCTGCGCGGGATCCTTCTGGACATGCGCAACAATCCCGGTGGCCTGCTGAGGGAAGCGGTCAGTGTGTCCGACGAGTTCCTGTCCAGCGGGGCCATCGTGTCGACGCGTGGACGCGGAGGACAAGTCCTGAACGCATCCAGCGCGCACAGGCGAGGGACAAGGCCAGATTGGCCCATGGTGGTTTTGGTCAACGGATATTCGGCGAGCGCCGCGGAGATCGTCGCAGGTGCACTCCATGACCACGAACGCGCCACTGTGGTTGGAACGACGACCTGGGGGAAGGGGAGCGTACAAAACCTTGTGGAGCTCCCGGACGGCGGCGCGCTGAAGATGACCATCGCCCGCTACTACACCCCTTCGGGAGCCAGCATTCAGGCGCAGGGCATCACCCCTGATGTTCTGGTGGAGCAGCTCTCCCCAGCGGCGCTTCGACAGATGCGCATCGAGAGTGATGACCAGCCAAACGAAGGGACGCTGCAGCGTCACCTTGAGCGTCCTGAGGAAAACGCTGCCAGTGCTGAGCGCCCGCCGCGGGACTCGTTGCGAGAGAGCGGCGGAGAAACGGGTGTGCCTTTTGCGGATGACTACCAAGCACGAATGGCGCTGCAGACTCTCCGCGCCATCGCTACGGACCGAGCGAGGCGCTAATGGCGCCGCCGCTTATTGAGTTCCGTGGTGTGCAGAAGGCCTTTGGCCCGAAACGTGTTTATCGCCACCTCGATCTCAGCATCGAGCGGGGGGAGTCCATCACCATCATCGGTGGGTCGGGTCAGGGAAAGAGCGTGATGCTCAAGTTGCTGACCGGGTTGCTCCCCATCGACGACGGCGAGATCTACTTTGATGGTGAGCGCATCGATGGGTTCGACGAAATTCAAATGTCGCCCGTTCGGCGCCGGGTACAGATGCTCTTTCAGGGCGGGGCCCTCTTCGACTCCATGAGCGTCGGTGAAAACGTAAAATATGGGCTTCGTGAGGCCGGGGAGCTGAGCGAAGTCGACATGGAGGAGCGAGCCCAGGACGCCCTTGAGAAGGTCGGGCTCGCGGGTGCAGGTGCCAAGTGGCCTTCGGAGCTTTCCGCGGGTATGAAGAAGCGCGTGGGTCTCGCCCGCGCCATCGCCATCCGTCCCGATGTCCTTCTCTATGATGAGCCCACCACCGGCCTCGACCCCGTCACCATCAGCCGAATTACAGAGCTTATTTTGTCGCTGAAACAAACACTCAACGTGACCTCCGTCGTCGTCACCCACGACATGCCCGCCGTGTTCCGACTCAGCGACCGCATTGCCATGATCCAAGATGGCGGAATCATCTTCTCTGGTTCGCCCCGTGACCTTGTGAAGTCCGACGACCCACGAGTTCATAACTTTGTCCACGGCATCGCCCCGGACAACGAAGACACGGCGACGCTGCTACGGAGCGCGGGATAATGGAGCAGCCTCGCAGTCCTGCTCGCGTGGGGATCTTCGTCGTCCTCGCCGTACTCATCGGCGGCGGATTTACCTTCGCGCTGGGCAACCAAGCGAACATGTTTTCGTCGAAGACCGGCTACCACGCTGTCTTCGACGATGTCGGTGGCCTCCGCGTAGGCAACGTCGTTCGTATCGCGGGCGTCACCGTCGGCACCGTCGACGAGGTCGTCTTCATGGACGACGGTCGTGTCGATGTGAGCTTTGAGGTCGTCAACTCCGCCGCGTCGCTCATCCGCGGACGCGTCGGCGTCGATCCCGATGCACCGAACGGCGCCGAGGACCCCGAAGACACCGCCGCAGCACGCGAAGAGGCGGCGAACGCAGGTCGCCCCATTCGCGGAAGCCAGATCACGCTCGGCAGCAAAGGCATGCTCGGTGACCGGCTTGTCGACATCCGGCCGGGTCACCCATCGCTTCCGGAGTGGCCTTCGGAGGAAGAGCTGCCGATCAGCCCTGGCGGAGACCTCATGGCCCTCGCTGCGGAGCTGGGTGAAAAGGTCGACACCGCCGTGGGTGATATTCAACGGATGACGGCGACTCTCGGCGGCGAAGAGTTTAATCGTGACCTCAGCGCGATGGTGGGAAACCTCGCGCAGTTCACGGGAATGCTCGCGAGCGGCGACGGAGCGGTTCAGCGTCTCATGACCAATCCGGAGACCGCCGACCGACTCGACGAAACGCTCTCCAACTTGCAGACCACGAGCGCTGAGTTCCGCCGCACGGCTCGTTCCTTCCGCGGCATCGCCGAAGAGGTGGAGCGTGGGGATGGCAGTGCTCACGCGCTCATTTACGGCGACGATGGTCGCCTCGCCGTGAGCAATATTGGGCGGGCGTCCGGCGAAGTTGCGCAGATGCTGGAAGATGTCCGTACGGGAGACGGCACTGTGCACGACCTCATTTACGCGGACGCGGGCGAGGCGCTTATCGGAAACCTGACCCGCCTGAGCGACGACCTCGCTGCGATGAGCGCGGACATGCGTGCGGGCCGCGGGACCATCGGCGGCCTGCTCGTCGACCCTTCGATCTACGAGGATGTGAAGCGTCTCGTGGGCGACCTTCAGCGCAACGATATTCTTCGCTCGCTCGTGCGCTACTCCATTCGCCGGGACACCGCGGTGGAGGACCCGCCGGCGGTGGAAGAAGCCGAATGAAGACGTATCTCGATCTCTTGCGCGTAGTCCGAGACACAGGCGCGAAGAAGTCAGACCGCACCGGAACGGGGACACGTAGCGTTTTCGGCTATCAGTATCGCGTGGACTTAGCCGCCGGCTTTCCTCTCCTCACGACGAAGAAAGTTCACCTGAAGAGCATTCTCCACGAACTGCTCTGGTTCCTCTCCGGTTCCACCCACGTTCAGCCTTTGAACGAAGCCGGCGTGAGCATCTGGGACGAGTGGTCGACGGCGGAGCAGACAGCGCGCTTTGGCCGAAGCGAAGGCGACTTGGGTCCGGTCTACGGGCATCAGTGGCGAAACTTTGGGGCTACGCTTCGCGAGGACGGCACGTACGATAACGACGGTGTCGATCAGATTCAGCGGGTGATCGAAGCCATCAAAAAATCGCCCGATTCACGGCGTCACCTCGTGACCGGTTGGAACCCCAAAGAGGCCAACCAGGTCGCGTTGCCGCCCTGCCATACGCTCTTTCAGTTCTACGTGGCGGATCGGAAGCTGAGCGCTCAGCTCTATCAGCGAAGTGGAGATGTCTTTTTGGGCGTCCCGTTCAACCTGGCTAGTTATGCGCTGCTCACGATGATGGTCGCGCAGGTGTGCGGGCTTGAGCTTGGCGACTTCGTCCACACCTTTGGCGACGTTCATCTCTATGAGAACCACATCGAGCAGGCTGACCTTCAGCTTTCGCGGCAAACCCGCGAGTTGCCCACGATGCATATCGACCCGTCCATCACGAACATCGAAGACTTTCGCTACGAGCACTTTCGTCTCGAAGGCTACAAGCCTCACCCGCGCATCAAAGCGCCGGTCGCGGTCTGAGCCTTGTCG
>JBGCFM010000011.1:0-5109 GCA_045106895.1 Polyangiales bacterium
CTCGCCCGATGAAGTCCTTGCCCGGTCACCTTAGCGTTGCGCTCCTGCTCCTCTTCACCTGCCGCGCGGCGCTCCACGGCGAGGCGTCGGCGAGAGCCTGCGCCATCGCGGCGCCGGAGGGCATCGAGATCAGCCTCGCGACGGAGCGCGTCGCCATCGTGTGGGACGCGGAACGCGGCCGGCAGCATTTTGTGCGCGACGCGAGTTTTCGCGGCGGAGGTGAGTTTGGGTTCTTGGTTCCGACGCCCGCCATGCCGGAGCTTTCGGAAGCGGATGAGGCGATTCTCGACCGGCTCCAAGTTGCGATGCAGCGCGAGCGCGTCACGGAAAACGAGTACGTGCCCATGACGTGCTGCACGGTGGGATACGGCATGATGTTAAGCGGTGCCGCGCCCACCGACGACGCCCTCGCACCCAGCCTCGCGTCTCCGGGCGTGGAGGTCGTCGGCACACAGCGCGTAGGCGACCTCGACGCGAGTATTCTTCGCATCAACGACGCCGAAGCGCTGCCCGCTTGGCTACGCGACAACGGCTTTGACCTCGCCGATTCGATTCTCGATTGGGCGAGGCCCTACGCCGCCGATGGCTACTTTCTGACGGCGTTCAAGTTTGACCCTGAGAGGGACGGTACGGCCGAGACTTCCGCGTTTCAGACCGGCGCGATTCGAGTCAGCTTCGACGCCGAGCAGCCTTTCTACCCCTACCGAGAACCCGCGGGCGCCGGCGGAGAAGCACGCTCTCTTCAGGTGTACTTTCTCGCCGACGAGCGAGCGCGCGGGTACTTTAAGGACGGCGACGACAGTCCCTTCGGCTCCATCTTCTATGCCGACAACGTACCCTCGCTCATCGACACGCCTCAGCTCGCGGACCTCGGTGTAGACGAGGGCACTTGGCTCACGGTGTTCAACGACACGGCGTCCACTCGCGCGGCCTACGATGTGTTCTTCGATGTTGCGCAGGGCAGCGTCATCCACCCGCCTCCCATCGTCACCAGGAACTCGATTCCGATACCCATCCCCCTCGAGATCATCGCGGCGCTGGGCCTCGTTTGGGTTTGGCGACGCCGAAAGAACGCCAGCGCAGCCGCCTAGACGCCTCGTGGCGGCGAAGATGCTAGACTGGTGCGATGCCGAACGACGGCGCGCACGCCCTTGCCGTGCATGGTGTGCCTCGCGCAACGAGCGACATCGACGTGCTAGTTCGGCCCAAGGAAACGCGGGACGCGTGATGAACGCGCTACGAATGTTCGGCGCGCCTATCAGCGCACGGCGTCTCACAGTCTGACTTTGAGACGGGCGGCAACGTGTACGAGATAGGACTGCCGCCCCGTCGAATCGACCTGCTCACGGAGATTAGCGGCATCCATTTCGATGAAGTCTCGCGCAGCAGAGTATGCGTGGAGCGAAGCGGTCTTGAGCTCTCGTTCATCGGTCGGGAAGCACTCATCCAAAACAAGCGCGCCAGTGGCCGAGACAAAGACCTAGTGGACGTGAAGACATTGGAGAAGAGCGCGAACCAAGAGCAACACTCCGGTTCCGAATCTTTTTAGACCGACTTTGACGCTGACGCGTCGGCACCCCCCAGAAGGAGTTCGGCGCGATGTTTAGACGACTATCAATTCTTGCAGGCTTACTGGTTTGGGGCTGCCACACGGACATTCAGGAGGCTCCTGAAGACCCGGGTCTTGTGCAGATGGAAGGCGCACTTGGGTATGACCTCGTGGCCGCCGGCGTTGGCGGTGAGGTCCTGGCGCGCCTGCGGGTCATCGGTTCGAGCCTCGACTCGAACGCTCGCCCGCCGCTGAACTTGGGCCTGGTGCTGGATACTTCGGGCTCGATGCGCGGAGAGCCCATCGAGAACCTGCGCAACGCGACGCGGGAGATCCTCGGCATGCTTCGCGACGATGACTCGGTGTCGCTGACCACCTTCGACACGGAGGCAAAAGTGGTGCTGGCTGCGACGCGCGTGGAAGATCTCGACGCCTCCGACGTGGACGAAGTTATCGCCGCCCTCGAAGCGCGAGGCACCACCAACCTCACCGGCGGCTTTCAGCAGGCCCTAGGACAGATGAACACCTTCAAGACCGCGGAGAGCATCGACTGGCTCGTGATGCTGGGTGACGGAGTCCCCAACAACCCCAACACCGTCTTGCCCATCGCTACCCAAGCGGCGCAGCAACAGATTCCTGTGGCGGTCTTGGGTCTAGGCCTCGAGTTCGACGAGACGCTCATGGGTCAGATCGCGCGCCAGTCAGGCGGCGTCTACGAGTTCGTCGAAGACCCGGAGCGTGTCGCCCTCGTTTTCCGCGAGCAGGTCATGCGTCTCGAACAGCTCGTCGCGCGCCAGATGGTGCTGACGCTACGTCCCGGCCCCGGCGTTGAACTCCTGGAGGTCATCGGACACGCGACGCCGGAAGGTGGCGGCGCACTTCAGCTTCAGGTCGGCGACCTCAGCGAAGGCGAGACCCGTGAGTACATTGTGCGAATGAGCGCCGCCGGCCGCCGAAGCGGCGCCTTTGTGGAGCTCCTCGACGCGGACCTTCGCTTCGCTGACGCGTTGAACTCAGCTGGAAGTCTCCGGCGGAGCGTGTTCCTTGGCGCCGAAGCGAGCGAGTCCGAGAGTGCCCTGACGGCGAGCGGCAACGGCGAGGTCCTCGAGACCGCCGAGCGAATGCGCGCGGCGGTACAGACCATCGAGGCCGTTCGCATGATGCGCATCGGTCAGGCAGACGCCGCCCGCCAGCTGATGAACAGCGAAGCGGTGCAGAACCAAGCGCAAAACAGCGCGGCATATGCGGAGCTCGCCGCAGCGGTGAACGCCGACGTCGAAGAAGACATGCCCAGCGCCAGCCCTGACTCCGAACGAACACAGCCGGCGCCGAGGCCTGCGGTGTCGCGTCGGGCGCACGAGAGTGCGATGGAAACTCTCGGCTGGTAGGTCGCGCGAATAGAGCGAACGACGCGCTTCAGACCATCGTCTGGAGCGCTTCTCGAACGGCTTTGGCTACGGCGCCACGTTCCTCGCGGGTGATGTTCTCCAGGATCACCTGCTCGCTCCCGTCGCTGTGGATGAGCCAGAACGCGGCGGTGTCGAAGATGCCGTCGTCTTCTCCGTCGTCGTCGCGAACCTCCAGGCGCGAACCCTTCTGCATCTGAATCGGAATGTTCCGCCGGCTCATCGAACCTTCGGCGTAGACCTGGCGGAGACTCTTGGCGCCAAGGGTGAGTCGTTGGTTGGGTCGTTCAATGGTGCGGCGCGTTTTGGAGCGCGTCGTCGCGCCTCCGCCTCCGACATTGACATCGATGCGTGGAAGACCCAGGGACGACCTCCGGGACATGCCACGCGAGCCGTACACGTTGAGTCCGCCGATGGCGAGGAGCGGCATGAGCATCGCCAACAAGAGCATCGAGCCAGGAACCTTGTCCCCGCTTGACTGTTGAATGTACAGGTAGACGCTGAAGTAGAGCGCTAGATACCCGAGCAAGAGATAACGCGGCCACATCACGCTTTGCTTCTTGCCGGGTAGCTCAACGACGCGACTGGGAACGAAGATCTCGACCCCTTGGGCCTCTCCTCGGTAGCCACCGGTCTCCTGCTTGATGACGATGTCGCTCACGCCTCACCGTCGCACAGGCGTCAAATCGTGTCGACGCCTCACGTGGGAACCAACGAGCGAAGCGCGGACTCCGAGAGGAGCCCGCGCCGCGGTGTCGGCCTTGCCTTCCGCTACGAAATCACGAGCTAGATGCCTCGGAGGTCCAGGCCAGCTCCGGCTGGTCCGCGACGACCCTCGCCGTGACGACCTTCGCCGTGACGACCTTCGCCGTGACCGCGTCGTCCGTGACGTTCGCCGCGCGCTTCGTGCATCGAATCGAGCATCACCTGTTGCTCCGATGAGAGGACCTCGCGGATGGCAGCTCGGGCAGCCTCTCGGCCATCGCGACCCGTAGACGCTTCCATGATGCCCTGCACGCTGGCGGCCTGCTCGGGGGTGAGCGAGAGCTCTTCGGTCATTCGCTCCAGGTGGCGACCCATTCGCTCAGCGCGGTGCTCGGCGTGACTGGCTTCAAGCACGGTCTTCTGTGCTGGCGTGAGCACTCCGTCGATGAGGGCGCGCTGCTCCTCGAAGAGCGTATGCATCGCTTCGCGTGACGCTTCGCTTCGGCCTTCGGCGCGGAGCGTTTCCATCTGCTCACGCGTGGATGCGCGGATGCCAGCGATCTCCGTCTCCTGTGCCTCGCTGAGGTTCAGCGCGCTGAAGTCCGGCCCGTGATGGCCGCGGCGGTGATGTTCACCGCGAGGTCCACGGCGCTCGCCGCGTGCGCTGCATTCTCCTTCGTCCCCCTCATCCGCGTAAGGCCCGGCGAGCGCTTGCTCTTCGAGGGACGCTGCCTCTTCCGAGGTTGCCGTAGTGCAAGCGAACGCTCCAAGAGCGAGGGAGGATGCGATGGCGAGTACTTTGAGCTGACGAATCATGGTTGTTTCCTTCTGAGGACTAGCGCGCCCTCGAAAGAACAGACATTTGGGATCTTACGGAGATCTTAAGGAGGTGTCCGTGAACGAAGCGAAAAGCGCGAAAAGTGAAGTGATGTCATGGGTTTAGAGTGTTTGGTAAAAACGTCGCTTTTCTTTCTCGGGAGCATTCATCGCCAGTTAACCCCAGTGTTCGATTGGGGTTAGCGTGTGGCGTGACCCGCGCTCTTTTCGCTGCCCTTGCCCTGTCCATGTCGGCTTGCTCGAGTGTGACGTTCTATGCGGGGCCTCCGGTGCAGTACGTCTTGCCTGCACGTGCGCCGTTCTTTGCCGCGACGCGCGTGCTCATCATCTTGCCGCCGGATGTCCACGGGCGAACCCTCGCCGACAGACTCGGCGCTCGTCTTGGCGCGGAGGGAACCCCTACGGTCCTCGTCGTCGACCCCGCGCGAGAGCCCAGCGCGCGTCTGCCCGGCAGTCTCGTCGTTCGTTTGCACACCACGGTGTCCGAAGGCGTGAGCGTGGCGGTGCACTCGACGGGGGGAACTTCGCACATGCCATGGGGGCGGGCGGAGGTCTTCGTCACCGCCTACGACGGTCCCGCCGGCACGGTGATCCAAGAGCTCGAGTACCGCG
>JBGCFM010000110.1:0-17708 GCA_045106895.1 Polyangiales bacterium
GCGGCGATTCGTAGGGCGTTCCAAGGGCTGCGCTTCATGCCCTCAGACTACGCGGCGCTCGGCCGTCCGTCACCCGTGAACTATGCGCTCTCCCCGGAATCGACGGGGCTCCACGGCGCGCTTGGCAAGAAAGGGACGCCAGGGCAATGCTCGTCACACCTTCTGCCTTCGCCTGTGTCTCCGGCACGGGGAAGACGCCCCAGGTGACGGAGCCGATGGAGAGCTGCATGCCGTCCGACGTGAGAGTCCACGCTACGGGAAGCGAACGCGGAGTCGGCGGGAAGCGCCGCTCGCCTTCGAGCGGGCCCGCGAGAGTCATGGTTCCCGTGTGTGGTTCGAGGGTCACTGACTGTTCGCCGAAGTAAAAACGTGCGTTCTCATTCGGCGCGATCTCTGCGTGCATCGAGTCGCGGGCAGAATCCCACTCGACGGAGTCGCCGGCCGGCCGTTCGCGAATCGCGCCGACGAGGACGGAACCCTGCTGCACTCGGTCCAGCCAGTCATCGACTTCCGAAGCCCAAGGCACTTCCGTGTCCTTGAGGGGCGCAAGCCAGTGAGTCTCAATCCAGCCGAGTGTTCGTCGCAAAGCGGAGGCGCGGAGGCAAAGGCAGAGCGCCGACACATATACGTCTCGCTCGGCGCCCGCCCAGAGGAAGAGGTGGCCCCAGCCGATGTTGGACGCTGAATGCCAGTGGGTGCGTCCGGAGGGGTTGAGGCGTCGTGCTGCGGCGGTGAGTGAGCCCTTTGAGTTTCCTCGGCCTAGCCATCCTGCGTCCCGTGCTCGATCCCAGGTGGGGCCTGGATCCGTGAGGTGGTCATCCATGGACGACACGACCAGGTAGTCCGCCCACGCCTCCGGCGAGAGGTCTTCGCGTTTGGCGGGCGGAGCTCCGGCCCCGGCGCACATCTGGACCGCCTCTTCGCGCGAGAGGGCAGGCTCGCGATGGCTGGTCTCGCTCATGGTGTCGGCGAGCTCCCAGGCGCTCATGTCTGAAGCCAGAAGGCAGAGCGGGGTGCCGGCGCTTGGGTTTTGGACAGGCAAGGAGGCGAGGGTTTCGATGAGGGCGCCGGCTTTCTTCGCCTTGGCTCCCTTTACGCCGCTCCATCGCGCACGCGCCGCTCGCAGCCCGGAGTGTCCAGCGCAGGCGAGCCAGAATAAAGCCGCGTCGCCTGCCTTCTTGTCGCTTAGGAGCCCCGCGATGGCTTCGAGACCATGCGACGTTCCTTGTTCCACGAGGAGCGCCAGCGCTCGGTCTAAGTTCGCGGGCTTTGTGCGCTGGGTTTTGAGGATCTCGTCGAGGACGCCGGCGCCGAGCCAGTCCGAACGAAAGTCGATCTCCCCGGGGTTGCCTTTGCGAATGCCTTTGAGGATGCGCTGCGCGAGCGCTGGATAAACTGCGCGGAGTCCGCCGCTGATTTCTTCGCGCCGATTGAGCTGCTTGAACGTGTTGGAATTCAGGTGAGCTTTGGGGTCGCGCAATCGCTCCGTGAGCCATGCGCCGACGAGCTCGTCCCTGCCGTGCTCCGCCCAACTCACAGCTCCTCTGCCGCCCGAAGCTTGTCCAAGCCTCGCGCCGGCGCGGTCTTCGATTTCACGCCGGGCTGCACTGGGGTGCATCACCAAGAACTTCGCAGCGAGGGAGGGCACCTCATCCAAGACAAAGTTGAGGACCTGCTCGAAGGTAGGGATGCCTTCCCGAGCAACCTGGATTTCAAGCATCGAGACCATGAGCGTGACGTGCTCGGGTTCCGTCCGTAGCCAGCTCTGCCACTCGTCCGTGGACACCTGCGAGTCATCCACCTCAAGGTCTGCGCTGGACCAATCCAAGCCTCGCTCGTTCCTCTGAAGACTCATGAGGAGACGCATCGAGCGGTGCCAGTGGGCGCGTCTTTCGCTCGGCGCGGAACGAAGTTGGGCGAGTAGCTCGGCGTTTTCCATGCGCGAGCATACGCTCCTCGTTGGGTCAAATTCCCGCCGATATGAAACTGGCCGTGGCGCGGCTCGCCGAACATATCGTCCGCAGGACTAGTTCACGGCGCCGAGCTGTCGTAGCTGCCGGTCACTCTCGTCGTCTGCGGGGAAGAACGTCTCGATGCGTAGCTCCTGCAACGTGATGTCCTGGGCCGTGCCGAGGCTTGTAATAGCCGTGTAGAGTTGAAGGTCGTAGGGCCCGTGCTTCATGTGCATAGGCAGCAAGAGTGACGACGGCGCCTCGACATCGAGGGAGCGCCAATCGCTCGGCACGCCGTCATAGGCGAGGACCTGTTTGAGCAGCTTGGCCAGTTTTGCATCGTGGGTGACGGCGAGTTCGCGGTGCAAGCGTGCGACCATGGCACGCGCGAGGACCTCCCAGTTGGCGCATCGGTCGCGGACCCCTTTGGGATGGAGCAGTAGACGGATCAAATTGGGTGGGCCGTCGGCGAGGACAGCGGCGGGATCGACGACGAAGGCCGCCGTGAATAACGATGCCGAAGCGTTCGCTTGAAGCAGGTTCCAGCAGCCGTCCACGACGACGGCGCCGTAGGGCTCGGCTTGTTTCAGCATGAAGTCGATGATCGTGCGTACCGGCGCCATCTCGGGTGCGTTCAGGTCTGTCTCGCGGTAGGCGGCTGCAAAGCCCGCAGCGGCGAGGAGCGCGTTTCGTTCACGCAGTGGCACTTCGAGCACGCTTGAGAGGACCAGCAGCATTTCGCTGCTCGGTTTGCTTCGGCCGGTCTCAAGGAAACTGAGATGGCGGGTAGAGACCTCGGCTTCCGTCGCCAGTTCCAGCTGCGTCATCTTACGCGCTTGGCGCCACTTTCGAAGGAGGGAGCCCACCGGTGATGGTGTTGCGTTCATGGTCTGAATGTACCTCATGTGGAGAAGAACCTGCGGACCAGCGCCGCCGCGAGGAGTGCGTCGCCGAGGAGGCCGCCCTTCATCGAGAGGTCGAAACGCCTGCGCACTTTTGTGCCTCGGCGGCGTTGGGGGTGGCGGTGAGTCGTCGCAGGCCCACGAGCTGCGCGATGCAAAACGCATCGACGAAGAGCGCCACGACGACGGTCGCAGTCCAGCCCACTTGGTTCATGACGCCGGGCCAAAACAGCGCCAGCATCAACGTCCCAACAACCCAGCCGGCGTCCATCAGTGAAATCGCGGCCACCCAGGAAGCTCGAAGCGGCTTCTGCTTTGCCACGAAGGCCACGCCGAGGCCGAAGGGGACGAGCGCTGCACCGATCACTTGCAGGACCCAGGCGGGGTGGACGCCGAGACGCGGTCCGAGGGAGCTTGCGAAAAGCAGGAGCGACACCCCCGTGCACAGCGAAAACACAGCGTTGGCGCCGAGGGCGCGTCGGACGATTCGTTCATTCATTGGTTTTGCCTCCATGAACGCCAATTTAGGCGCCTAGAGCGCACGGTCGATTACCTGGGAGGTAATGCGGATTCAGGAGCGGCGAAGATTTGGTAGACGGCTTGGTAGAAGTTCGTCGCGCCGCGGAAGTCTGGCTCGGCGCCCAACATGAAGGGCGCGTCCACGGTTGCCACCCCGCAGAAAGGCCGCAGGTACCAACTCCATTGGCTGCCCACGAGCAGCGACAAGAGCATCCACACGGCGGTGATGGTACTGGCGCGACGAGCGCTGAGCCTATGCTCGGCGGCGAGCGTGCGCGTTCGGCGGAAGAGCGCCAGCGCGCCGGAGCAGGCGATGGCGAGGACGTTGAGTGCGAGAAAAAGAGGGTAGTCGTGGAGACCGTTCTCGTCGGCGCGTTCGAGGGCGAAGGTGAGAAAGAGCATCACCGGCGCGAGCGCGGCGAGGAGCAGCGAGGTGTCGGCGAAGATGGCGAGCACAGCACGAAGCACGGCGCGAAACCCCAGACTTGGGCAGAGGGCGCGCGCGGCAAGAGTACATGCAAGGGAGCACACCAGCGCGGTGACCAGCAAGAGCAACGGGAACTTGATCAGATTGCGCAGCGCAAAGACGAGGCTGTGCACCGAGCCGATGCTGAAACCGTAGATCGCCGACGCTCCTGCGAGCATCAGCAGCTGGCGTATCATCCGCCGAGCCCGAGGAAGACGCCCATGCGGTAGGTGATGAAGAGCAGCAGACACTGCCAGACGATCGTCAACATAAGCAGATTGGTGACGTTCTCTTGCGCGGCGCGGATGCGGAGGCTTCGCATGAGCTGGCCCATGCCCGCGAAGAGTGAGACGCCCAAGAGCGCGTATGCCACCGCCGTCATGGTTCCCGATCCGGACATGGTCGCACTCAGGAAGAGGACGATGGGCGCAAAGCCGACGCTGAAGATGCTCGCCACGGAGCTAACGAGCACTCCAAGGGAGAGACTCTGGCCAACGCGGAGTCCGAGGCCGAGGTAGCCGGCGAAGATGTGCAGCGAGGGCAGGCAGATGGCGACGGAGCCAAGATAGAGCGCCGCGATGTGCCAGAAACGTTCGAAGCCGAGTATGAACCCAAAGGGCAGCGCGTAGAGGAGGCTCGCCGCCAACATGATCGCGATGAGCAAACCCGCGTGGCGGTCCATCGTGACGGTGCGCGTCCAGCGCTCGCGCTCCGCGAGGAGAAGATCGATCCAGCGCTGAGGCCGAAGGAGCGCGGCCAAGAGTTCGTCGCGGGTGAACGGCTCGACCTCCGGCGTGATGACCTCCGGGGGGTAACGAAAGCTCTCGTGCACATGCGTCTGCCCGCCAGTCGTTGGTGTCATGGGCCAGCAACCTGACTCGACCACAAGCGCATTCCCGATGGAACGAATCGGCGCGTCAGCGCCGTGACCCTCGGGGCCTGGCATCCCGAACCGCAAAGCTGACGTCGCCGACGCGAATGCGCTCGGACCCTGCTGCGACCTCCAGCACGATGGAGAGCGTATCGGGCGCGTCGAGGCCGACGCCGATCTCGACTTCGTACACGACGACTCCTTCCTCTGCTGCGGGCGTGCGGCTGAGGCGAACGGAGCCGACGGAAACGCTCGACGGTGCCCGGGCGATCATGCGCTCGGGTAGAGCGAGGGGAGACCGGACGAGCAAGCGCGCAACGCGCCTGGTGCCTCTTCGCAAAAAGGGGCGCTCGGGACGGACGCGGGCTTCGACGATGATGACGTCGAAGCCGGAGACGACGCGCTCGCGGGCATCCACGCAGCGAACCACGTGGTGACCCAAGGTGCGCAACGTGAGGAGGCTCGCGAGCTCTTCTCCGTCGCCACACCGATAGCCGGCGGGCGACACGAGCCAGGTGCCAGGCAGCGCCGTCGGGGGCGTATACGCTCGTGAGGGGTCGCCTGGATCGAGTCTGTCCGAAGGGGGCTCGCCGCCGCCGGGCGGGACGATTCTTGCTTCGAGGACAACCATGGCGCGGCGCGGAGACGGGCGTCCTTCGAAGAACGCACCGTCGATGGTCGCGACGCTCACGTAGTAGGTGCCGACGGGGATTCGCGGGACGCTGAATTCCGTCGCGTCTCCGGGAACTTCAACCGCTGCGACAAGCTCTGTGCCGTCCGGTCGTCTCGCGACCTCGACGCGATAGGCGCTGGCGCCTGAGACTGGATTCCAGCGGCCTCGCAGGATGGCTCCGGAGTGAGCGAGCCCCATGAAGCGACCATCATCGTCGGTGCGCCAGCTCGGTGGGCGAGGAAGCGGCCTGGGGCGGCTGGGGCGGCCTCCGGGCTGAACTTGGGTGCCGGTGCCTTCTGGAACACGCACCCCATCGACAAGCGTCGTGCCCTCGAGGCTGGCGATACGGCTGACACCTTCGCCGTCGACGGCGACGAGGGCGTCTGCGCCGAGGCGCGCCGTCGCGCTTGGCGTGGTCACCGTTGTCGTCACCGCCGCGCGCCCCGTGAGCTCCCCCAAGCGGCCACGGAGCGCGCCTCGCTCAAGGGTCGCTCGCACGATACGTCTCGGTGAGGGGCGCCCCGCTCCGGTGAGGACGACGAGGCTCTGCGAGCGCATCTGCAATACGCCGCCGCCTCGAAAAATGAGCTCGCTCGCGGAGCGTTCGCCGGTGGTGACGCGATCTCCGCGATGCAATGCCGCACCAACGCGTGCACCGGACCAGAGGGGTGACCCCGAACGCTGCAGGTCGACATCACGCACCACCCGCGCAACCCCTGCCTCTGCGCCGGCGAGGGCAGCCGAGGGCAGGCGCAGCGTTTGGCCCGGTCGCAGATGATGCGGGGCAGGTCCCAGTGAGTTGTGCGCATGGATTAGGTCGATGCGCCGGGAGCTGCCGAAACGAGCGCGGGCGATGGAACGACAGCTGTCTCCTTCTACGACCGTGTAGTTCTCGAGCGTCGCTCGCCCTCGCACTCGCACGTCCGCATTCTGAGCCTGGGCCGGTGATGGGCGTGCGAGGCAAAGCGCTACCTGAAGCATCGCCAGAGCCAGTACACGAGCGCGCATCAACGGCGCGCCCGTTTACGCAGCGCACGCCGAATTCGCGCGGCGAGGACGTCGACGCTGAGCGGCTTGGGAACGACCTCCAGCGCGCCCCCGGCGAGGAGTGCCTGCATGCGCGTGAGGTCTTGAGCATCCACGTCGGCGATGACCGGCGCCACCTTGGAGAGCGCGGCGATGTCTTGCTCGCCGATGGCTACGATGGCCGAAGGCCGCCCAAGTGGCTCCTCGTCCGTCACCACGAAGGGCACGAAGCCGAGGGCCGAGAGCCCCAAGAGTACCGACGCGTCCACGGAGCCAACGATGGCGACTTCGTCGTCGGAAGCCGTCGCTCTTTTGGTGGTGTCGGCCGCCGCTTCCGGCACCATGCGTGCGCTTCGCGAACTCGCGTTTCGTGCTCGACCCGTTTCATCGAGCCGTTCGAGGGACTGGCGGAGCTCCGTCGCGCTGGGCCGCCGGCCGGCTCGCTTCTGCAGCATCGCCTCGATGAGCGGCTGCAAGGACGCGGGAAAGACCGTGCTCCCAGTCGAGCGCAAGGGAGGGGGAGGCGCGTAGAGCTGTTTGGTCAACACCTCGAGTTCGCTCCCTTGGAAAGGAGGCGTCCCGGTGAGCATCTCCATGAGCATGCAGCCGAGGGCGTAGATGTCCGTCTCCGGACCCACTTCGTCTCCGTGCGCTTGCTCTGGAGAAAGGTAGTCAGGTGTGCCGGCGACGACGCCCATGGCGGTCATGCGGTCGTCACGGGTGTGGGAGCCGACGAACGCCAAGCCGAAGTCCAGTACACGGACCCGGCCTTCGGCCGTGAGCACGATGTTCTCCGGCTTGAGGTCTCGGTGCACAAGAGAGATCGAGTGTGCGGCTTCGAGTACATCGGCGATGCTGCTCACGACGCGCGTAGCCTCGGGCCAGGCGAGGGGCGCTTCATTGAGGCGAGTGCGAAGCGAGCGACCAAGCGCGAACTCCATCGCGATGAAAGACTCGCCGTCGTGCTCGCCGAGCTCGTAGATCGCGACGGCGTCGGGGTGTTCCAGTCGTGCGGCGACGCGCGCTTCGCGGGCAAAGCGAGTTCGGGCAGCGGCGTCATCAGAGCGCCTTAGAAACTTGATGGCGACCTCGCGTTCGATGTCTCGCTGACGCGCGCGGTACACGATCCCGCTGCCGCCTTCGCCGACGTACTCGATCAGCTCGTAGCGCTCGCCGATGCGCTCGCCGCGGCGCTCGCGTGCGCTCATGGCTGGACCTCAAGAATCACCAAGGGCGAGGAGCGTCCGGCGAGGGTGCGTTCGTCGACCTGGACGAAGTCAAAGGCGTCGCCGGCGTCGTCACGTGTCGCTTCGGTGGCAAGGATTTGACCGGGGCGGGCGATGGCCTCGAGGCGCGCGGCGATATTCACTACGTCTCCGATGGCGGTGTAGTCCATGCGGCTCTCGGAGCCGACGTTGCCCACGACGGCGTCTCCGGATGCGATGCCAATGGCGATCTGCACGCGCACGTCGTATTTCTGCGCCCAACCGGCGCTGGCGGTCTCCACGTAGGCGAGCATGTCTTCGGCGGTGAGCAGCGCCCGCTTTGCATGGTCGGCTTGTGGCTCGGGTGCGCCGAAGAGCGCCATCACGGAGTCACCCAAGAACTTGTCGACGGTGCCGCCGTGGCGAAAGACGACGGTGCTCATCAACGTGAACAGTTCGTTGAGCAGAGAGACGACCTGCTCCGGCGGGAGCTCTTCGGCCAAAGGAGTGAAAGCGACGACGTCCGCAAAGAGCACGGAGATGCGCATGCGGCGACCACCCAGCTCCATGGCGTGCTCCCGCTCAACGACCTTCTCCACCAGCTCCGAAGGCAGGAAGCGGCCGAGGTCTAGGCGGATCGCGGTCTCCTCACGGATCTGTGCTTCGGAAGACTCGAGCGCTCTAGCGGCGAAGTCGAGGTCGCGGGCGAGGGCGCCCAGCTCGTCGTTGCGCTCGAAAGGAACACGGCGTTCGAAGCGGCGAGCGGCGAGATCCGCCGCGAAGAGCGAGAGCGCAGTGATGGGACGAACGGTTCGACGTGCGAAGAGGATGGCCAGCGCAATGGCGAGCAGCGCGGCGGCAGCCAAGCCCGTGAAGATGACTGTGCGCGTCCGAGCGAGGGGCGCGAGGACGACGTCCGCCGGCGTCTGCACAACGACGACCCATGGCCGCGGCGTCTGCGCGGGCAGTGGCGCGATGGTGACGACGAAGTCTTCTTCTTCGATGGACACCGGCGCGCTGAGGTCAGCTGCGATGACGCCTCGAAGCGGGAGGTTTTGCGCGTCCGTGGAGCCGACGATCACACGTCCGTCCCCTGCGACGACGTGCACGTCGCCCCCGCCGAGGTGGTCGCGTGCGAGGGACACGCTGCGCTGGCGCAAGGCTTCGAGGGGGAGGCGCGCGGCCAAAGACCCGGCGGAGTCGTCATCACCGAGAGGGGCGCGTGCGAAGAGCTCACCGCCGCTCAGGTCATCCGGCATGGTGCGCTGTCCACGTGTGATGGAGTCCACCCAGGCGCCGCTCGCATCATAGATAGCGACCTCACGGGCGGGCCCCACGGTGACGGCTTCAGATGCGCGCGCGATTCGATCGTCTTCATCGAGGGCTGGGTCGCGCAGAGCGTCCGCGACGACGGATAGAGTTCGGTCCAGGCCGTGAAGCTCGGAGCCGAGAGTGCGACCCATATCTCCTGCGATGACGATTTGCAGAGCCCAGGCAGAACGGCGCAGCGCGTCACCGTTGACGTCCAGCAGAAACGCGCCGGCGACGCCGAGTGGAACCACGCCTACCACCGCCGCCAGAGCCGCGAGCCTGACCCAGAGCGGGCGGGAGACGCGATTCGTTTGTTCTGCTTTTTGGCTGGGGCTCATAAGGGCGCTGACGACATAGTACGTTAGGAGGCGTGAGTTCTCCGCTCGCGATTCGAAGCGTCTGCGCTCACCACGAAAAACGCCCTGATGCCATTCCGGCACCAGGGCGTCGTTCCGTCGTCGAGGCGGCTATTCGCAGGTGTGCTCGGCGAAGTCGGCGGGGGCCGAGTAGTCGCTCGCTTCGATGCCGTCGGTGCCGATGTTTCGAGCGACGACGTTCGTGAGTGCGGCCGCGCAGTCGCCGGTCCAGAGGACTTCCGAGCCCATCATTCTCTCGGCGACGCTCTTACGACTCGACCCGGGTGCATCGCCCCAGCAAACGAAATCGATCATGGCGTTACGGCTGCCGTACATCGGGGAGTCGTAGAGCGCGAGCTCGCCGGATGTGGAGGAAGCGCCCATGAAACCAGCCGACGCGACGTATGTCGCGTAGCCACCCGCAGGAACGGTGATGCCGCTTCCGTCGATGGTCTCGTACTGGGGACGGCTACAAAGAACAAAACCGTCGAGGCCGATGTCGCCGTCGGTGGGGTTGAAGAACTCGATCTCGCCGCTCGCTACGTCGTATTGGGAGATGACGAGGTTGTCGCCGCCTTGTGTGGGCATGAGGTCGGGGCAGAGGTCGCCGGGACCTGCGTCGTCCATGGGGCCTGCGTCATCCGCTGGACCGGTATCGTCGGCCGTACTGGTGTCTGCTAGCGCGCCGGTGTCCGTCGCGGGACCGGTGTCCGTGCTCATGTCATCGTCACCGCAGCCAAATGCCATGGCGGCGAGTAGTGTTAAGAAAAGTGTCTTTTTCATAGTTCCTCCAAAAGGCGTGTGCTCCCCGAAGGGTCTGCCTCATGCGTTGTTAGCGTGTTTCTCGCGCTGTGCCCAAATCCCAGCGCAAGAAGGGGCGCGAAAGGCTTGATATAGGCGTTCTTCGAAACGCACTTCGGAGAATGGTCTACCCTGTGTCCGGTGGCACTAGGCAGCACTCAACCGTCCGAGGGGCATCCGGGCTTTCCGGTCCGAACACTCGTCGCCGAGGTGGTTGAGGGGCCGGACAAAGGCGCGAGAGGCGTTGCGTCGAGTGATTCGCTCTCCATCGGAAGCGCCGAAGGCAACGACCTCGTGCTCAGCGACCGCACGGTGTCGCGCTACCACCTTGAGCTCGGCCGCGGCGCCGGCGGTATCGTCCTCCGCGATCTGGACTCGACGAACGGCACGCTCCACGCCGGGGCCAGGATCCGAGACGGTGTGGTCCCCATCGGAGCCACGCTTCAGCTCGGTGATTCGCGTGTGGTCGTCTCGGACGGCGAGCGCGTCACCGTGGAACTTCACGACGAAGATGAGTACGCGGGGATCGTTGGGCGGACGCCGATCATGCGTCGCTTGATGGCGAAGATCCGCAAGGCGGCGCGAGCGGAAACGCCGGTGCTCGTCATCGGCGAGTCAGGCACCGGCAAGGAGCTCGTCGCGCGCGCATTGCACAACGCAGGGCAGCGTGCGGACAGACCTTTCGTCACCGTCGATTGCGGGGCGCTCGCTCCGACGCTCGTCGCATCGGAGCTCTTCGGGCACGAAAAGGGCGCTTTCACGGGGGCCGACCGACAGCATCTCGGCGCCTTCGAGCGCGCGAACGGCGGCACGCTCTTTCTCGACGAGCTGGGTGAGCTGCCGTCCACGTTGCAACCCACGCTCCTCGGTGCGCTGGAGCGTGGCACGTTTCGGCGCGTTGGCGGCCGCGCGCCCGTCGAGGTCGATGTCCGTGTTGTCTGCGCGACGCACCGCGATCTGCGAGCGGAGGTCAACGCCGGGCGTTTTCGCCTCGACCTCTACTACCGCATCGCCGTCGTCGTACTCGCCCTGCCGCCGCTCCGAGAGCGAACAGAGGACCTGCCTATTCTTGTCCGTCGTTTCCTCGAGGAAGCAGGCCATGCCGGCGAGGTCGAAGAGATCATTCCTTCGGACACCATGACTTCCCTGTGCGCCCATCGATGGCCCGGGAACGTGCGCGAGCTTCGTAATGTGGTGGAAGCCACGCTGGCCATGGGTGAGCCGCCGATGCTCCACCCGGAGCTTGGTCAAGACAGCGAAGCGTGGATGGAGCTGGGCTACAAACAAGCGCGGCAAGCGGTTTTGAGCGACTTCGAAGGTCGTTACCTGCGCCGCCTCGTCGAGCGCGCAGAAGGCAACGTGAGTCGTGCGGCCCGTGAAGCGCGAATGGACCGCACCTATCTCATCAAGCTCCTGCAGAAACACGGGCTGCGTTAGTCATTCAACGATGCGACGGGCAACTCGGCCTGCGAATCTGAATCCTGATGCTATGGCGTAGGCAACACATGCCACACACACGCCTTTTGTATCGCCTCCTCGTCCTCATCGCCTTCGGAACCGCCGCTTGTGGTTCATCCGAAACGCCCGCCGAAGAAGAAGAGGTAGAGACCGTCGCGGCGGAGGAGGAAGCCCCTTCCGAAGAGTCCGCACCGGAGAGTCCTGCGCAGCCGGCGGACTCCATCAACCCAGGCGGAGAGCCGGCTCCAGACCAGGCGGAGATGGCTGAGGCTATGGCGCGCTTCCGAGCAGCACTCGACACGGCGGCGAACGCCGAAGGCGACAGTCCTTGTGAACGCTCCTACAACGGTATCCTCGCGATGATCGCGTCGATGCCTGATGCGGACCCCGAAGAGAGCGGCGTCCCTACACCTGAGGTGTTCATCGCAGGCTGCAGCCGGCTTCCGGAGGCAGCTCAGACTTGCCTCAACCCGGGCTACGGTGCGCAGCACCCTGAGTGCAGAGAACAGCTTGAGAGTCCCGAAGTTCAGGCCTTCGCTCGCTCCGTGGGTGGCGGCGCTCCTCCGGCAGGGGCGCGCCCCGCAACACCTCCGATGCCTCAGGGGGCTTCACCCGGTGCTACTGCATGCGAGCGGGCCTACAACGGTATGCAAGCGATGTTCGATTCGATGCCCGATACACGCGGCGCTCAGATGCCAGACCAGGCGAGATTCATGGCGGCGTGTGCTGAACTCCCCGAGGAGACCGCGCAGTGCGCAGATCCCGGCTACGGCGCGGGTCACCCGGAGTGCATGGAGTGGCTCCAAACACCCGAGGCGATGGCGTTCCGAAACGCGCTTCAGCCCGCGCAGTAGCGCGCTCACGGTCGGGGCATGTAGTCGCGGCCCGCGGGGCAAGGAGGCCCCGAGTTCGCGTTTCCGGAATCTGAGTCGCGAATCGTGAGCTCCACCCGGCGGTTGATCTCCCATGCCGCCCGGTTGTGTCCAGACTCGATGGGGCAGAGTTCACCGTAGCCGGCGCTCTGGAGCCGGTCGCGAAGTACGCCCCGTTGCACGAGCGCTTCGAGCACCGCCGCGGCTCTGTCCCGTGTGAGCCGGAGGTTGTAGTCATCGTCGCCGCGCTCGTCGGCGTGTCCCTGGATTTCCACGCGATGGATTTCTCGATGACCATTGAGACCAGCGGTGATGGCGTCGAGGATGCGGCCGCTTTCCGGGAGAATCTCGGCGCTATCGGTCTCGAACTGAACCTTCTCGAGCAGGACAAAGCCGCCGCGGACTTCGTAGAAAATGCCGCGATCAGGGCAGCCATCTTCGTCTTCAAACCCGTTGTACTCCTCCGGCTCGTCTGGGCAGTCGTCGTCGTCGTCGAGGATTCGGTCGCCGTCGTTGTCCAGGTCCGGGCAGCCCTCGTCGTCCTGAAATCCGTCCACGTCCTCGGGGTCGTTCGGGCACAGGTCATCCATGTCCAGCAGGCCATCGCTGTCGTTGTCCGTATCGGGACATCCATCGTCGTCTTGAAAGCCATCGCGGTCCTCGGGGTCGTCGGGGCATTCGTCGACGGTGTCGAGGATTCCGTCTCCGTCACGGTCGCCTTCGCCGCCCTCGGGGCAGCCGTCCTCATCCGCGTCACCATCGCGGTCTTCGGGCACCATCGGACACTCGTCGTCGTCGTCGAGGATGAGGTCTCGATCGTTGTCCGGGTCGGGGCAGCCATCTTCATCGGCGAAGTTGTCAAAGTCCTCCGGCTGGTTTGGGCATCCGTCGACGTCGTCGCGGTATCCGTCCCCGTCGCGGTCGCCCACGGAAGGCTCAAAGACGAACCCGACGGTGCCGCGATAGTCGGCGGCCAAGAGACCGCCCGTGAGGCCAAGGCCCGCGCCGAGCTGTAGGTACGAGTTGTCGCCGACGAAGATCTTGGCGCCGGCGAGCGCTTCCATGGAGAGGGAGCCGCTCTCGCCGAGCGCGCGGGCGTTCTGCGCGCCATATGCTTCGGCCAAGAGCTCGATGGAATCTCCCACGCGCACGCCGAAACCGAGGGAGAACGTGAGGGCGTCGTCGTGGGTGAGGGGTGTGCCTACGTTTGTGAACGCGGCGCCCGTCGCGTTCGACGCCGAAGGCTCCGTTCGCGAGCCCACCGGGAGCGTCGCGCCTTCGCCGAGTACCGCGCGATAGCCGGCATTGGCCAGGAGACGAAAGCGCCGAACCGGCTGCCACTCGAGGGCGAGGTTGGGCCAGAGAGTGACGCTCGGAGCGCCTCCGAATCGGGAAGCATCTCCGGTCGGGAGCGAGATACGTGCAGAGACGGCGAGGCCGAGCGGGTCGCGTTCAGCGCGAAGCAGTCGCGCCTTTATATGAAACGAGAGATCACCCACGCCCTGCAGGTCGAGGCCCGTGCCGTCCCCGTAGAACCCTGGCAGCTCAACGGCGGGGCCGCTCGCCAACACGATGGGCAGCTGAAGGCCGACCACGATTCGGCTGGCGACGCCGAGGTTGCCGTGCAGCGTTCCCGTCAGGAAAGAGCCCACCAATCGGTCTACGCGCTCAGCGCCGGCGGCGGTGGTTTCTTCTTCTCGGCGAAAAGCGTCGACCTGCACCAGTCCAAAACCGCCATCGAGGACCAGCCCAAAGCTGACGTCGAGATGCCCCAGAATGTCCGTACCGTCGGAAACCAAAAGGCCTTTGGAGTCGAGGGACGCGCGGAAGAGGCGCAGGTCCATGCCGCCAGCACTCAGTTGAGCGTTGGCAGCGGACGGGCAGAGTAGGGCGAGGCCGGCGAGTAGCGCGAAGGCGCGGAGGTGGGTCATACCCGCTCTACAATGCGAAAGCGGTGCCACAAGGATAGTGCGTCAAGGCGCCCGTTTTCGTTGTCGGCAGGCAGCAGGGTGTTGTCTACAGACGACAACACTCGGTGAGCGCGGCGCGGCCCGCTGGCTCAGAGCTCGAGCATGCGTTCTTCCAGCATGCGGTTTCGGCGCGCGAGACGTTCGAAGCGGCTGATGCCGCTAACGAAGAGGATCCCGCCGGCTAGCGCAACGAGTCCAGCGAGACACAGAAGCCCCCACCCTGGAGCGAAGGACTCTTCGATGGCGAAGCTCCCGTTTGGCTGCATGGACCGCGTGTGACTGGTGAAGCGCTCTGAGAAAGCGAATATCAAGCTCGCGCCAACCACCGCTGTCACCCCGAGCGTGATGCCCCCAGCGATACGTGCCATGGGCCGGCCGATTTCGCGACGATTGGCCTCACGCTCCCCTTCGAGCATCTCCGCTCGGACGACGAGTCGGTCCTCTGGTGCTGGTTCGCGCTCGGCGGGCCTCGCCATGGAGTTGCAGCGCATGGCAGCTGAGGCTCGCGACACCCAGCGAGATGTGTTGCGCAGCAGCGGTGGACGCTCCGGCGATGCCGGCGCAGTACACACAGACAACAAAGCTGAGCAGGCGGACCACCTGCGGGAGCTTAGCATGTGGAAATCGGTGCTCATGCCCGCCCGCGGCGCTAGCTTGTAGCGAGGTTGACGTGAAGGTCGGAGAACAAATCGTCGCACGCGTCGTAGAGGTTCAAGAGAACGGCATCTACCTTCGTCATGAGGACTATTCTGGCATCGTCTCCGTGGTCGAGTTGACGTGGAACGAGACCCAGAGGCCTGTTCCAGAAGACTTCGCGCGCGCTGGCGACGACCTGCGTTTGCTCGTCATGACTGTGCATGAGCATGGCTTCTCCGGTTCACTGAAGCGGCTCCGACCTGGGGACGACCCGCGGCGTCTGCCGGTCCTCACAGATGGGAGCGTGCTCAACGCGTCCGTACGCGCAAAGCGAGCCTTCGGGGTGTTCGTCGATCTCTCCATTGGGCTTGTGGCGACGCTGGAGGGCTGCACGCACTCGTTTCGCGACAGCCTGGAGGTGGGGCAAGCACTACGCGTCATCGTTAGCAACGTGGACAAAGCGAGCGGAAAGCTGAGTGTCCGTTTGGCCGACGAGGTGGACGAAAAACCAAGCTGATTTCCGAAGGCGAAAATAAGACCCAAGGCTGAGGGCGCGTCGTGGTCTGACCCCCATGGACCGCTTCCTCGTACCTAACCCCTGCTCCGAAGATGCCTCCAAGATGGCGAAGACGCCGAGGGGGTTCTACTGCGGGGCGTGTGAGCACTCCGTCATCGACGCGACCCGGATGACGCGCGCGGCGTTCCTCCGTGTCGTGAAAGACGCAAAGGAGTCCGGGGACAAGGTGTGCGCCCGGGTTCGAAGAGGAGAGGGCGGCGAAGCTGCCTTTCGGGCGCCACCGCCACCTGCGCGCGTTCCGCGTCGTCGCTTCGCCGGTGGTCTCGTCTTGCTCTCGGCGCTGACGGGTGGCTGCGGTGTGGGCGCACCCGAGGCGGACCTCTCTGCGACAACGCAGCCGGCGGAGCAGTCGAGCCGGACGCCGGCGCAAACGACCGCGCCGGAGGCTCCCGTGGCGCCGCCGACCGAGCCCCCGACCGAGCCCCCGACGGAACAGGTCGATCCGGCAGAGCATGAGTTCTTGATGGGCGACATTGAGCACGTGCCGTATCCCTCCCCAGATCCTGACCCGCAGCCCTGAGCTACTAGCCAGGTAGGCGTTTCCTTTGTCCGTGAAATTGACGTCGGTCCATCGACAGGAGACGCTTCACGGCATGGACCAAAAAGAGCGCGCTACCTTCACCAAGATCATCGCATTGGTCTTGATCGCGGACGGTGTCTTGGGAGACGGCGAACGGGCCCACCTGGATGAGGTGATGCGTGAGATCGGCATGGACGAAGCGGAGCAAAAGAGCGCGCTCAAGGGCATCGATCTCGACTCACCCGTCGAGCCCCTGGTGAAGTCCCTCGTCGGCAAGCACCGCGAGCAGCTCGTCGCCGCAGTGAACAAGGCGCACGGCATCGACCCTTCCAGCGGGCCGAGTCCCCTCGTGGACCGAATCTTAGCCGCAGCTTCATAGGTCGCGAGCGCGACCGAGTGGCGTGAACGAGGATTCTCGACGGCGCCGGTTGGCGCCCAACGATGGTTCTCACGTGTTCGCCGGATCTTTCTATGTCGGTGGCGAAACCCCGGGCATCGTTGCTTGGCACGGTGAGTGCAAACTTTCGGCGGCATGCTCATCACGACCCCCGCCCAACTGTGCTCCCACCGCTCCTCGTCCCTGAGGAACTTTTCGAAGCTCAGCATCGCGATGGCCGCGTTCTTCTTCGGTGGGTGCTCGGGTGCGTTTCAGCTTCACGGCGCCACCCTCGGCGTGGTGCAGGTGAACTCGCAGCAGGCCCATCACACGCAGGCGCATCACACGCAGGCCACGGCGAGCGCACAACTACAACTGGAGTTCTTCGACATCTCGCTCGAGGGCGCTCAAGACATTGTCTTTGTACTGGACCGCTCCGGCTCGATGTCGCTGGCGACGGTGGGGGCAAGCGGCGAAGAAGTGGGAATGACCCGCGGCCAAGCCATCGGCGCGGAGGTAGGAATGGCTTTGGCGAATGCCGCCAGCGGTGGCGTTCTTCCAACCCGGATGGACGCCGCCAAGCAAGAACTGAGCGACGCGCTTCAGCGCCTTCCCCAAGGCACGCGCTTCAACGTCGTCTTCTTCAACGAAGAGCTCCACGCGCTCTCCCCATCGATGATGGTCATGGGTCCTCATACGCGGAGCGCGGCGGTTCGCTTCGTTCACTCGACGAGCGCCGACGGAGGCACCGCCGCCGTGCCCGCTATGCAGAGCGCCTACGCTTTGGGCGCCCGCCACATTGTCTTTTTGAGTGACGGACTGGCGAACGCCGGCGGCGGACCCGAGCGGCTCCTCGCCGATGCCACTGCCGCAGCGCAGCGCGGCGTGCGCGTCGACACCGTCGGTCTCGGTCTCACCCAGCGCGGCGAGATCCTTCGCTCGATGGCTCAGGCGAGCGGTGGTCAGTCCGTGCTCCGCTAAACACGGCCCACTTTTTCCCTGTTTGGGGGGGGGCGTTTCGAGACTTAAGCCGCCAGCTAAGAGGGCGAGGTCCCCGCTTTCGGCATGAACACGACCCCCTTTGTTGTCTTGGCCCTCGCAACCCTTCTCGGATGCTCTGAGTCGACCCCCGTCGACCAGGCAGACTCGGCGCTGATGGACGCCTCTCCCAGCGACTCGGTGAGCGTCGATGCGCGAGACGCCGGACCCGCGAGCGA
>JBGCFM010000111.1:0-20988 GCA_045106895.1 Polyangiales bacterium
GCCCGGTGTTGTGGTGCTGGAAGTCGCTCAAGAGTGGACCCGAATGACATTCGTTGCAGCGGGCCCGAAGAAATTCCCGACGCCCGTCTTGCACAGCTGAGCTCAGCGCGTTCCTGTCGCCGGCGAAGAACCTCTGAAACGGAGTGTCCGTGACCTCGAAGGCACGAACTTCGTAGGCGGCGATGGCGTTCGCCGCGTGCGCGAAGGTCATCGAGGTGAAGCCGGTCTCTGGGTAGGCCGCCTCGAACATCGTCACGTATTCGGGGACGTCTTCAAGGCGGCGCATGAGAGCCGACCAGATGCAGCGGAAGTCGTCATCTGCGAGGGCGGCGAGCTCGTTGTCGCCGACCTCGCCGCGCATCTCCTCGCGCGACGTCACAGGAAAGAGGGCCTGCGCGCTGACCACGCCGAACTCCATGACCTGTTCCATATCCGCGTCCAGGAGGCCTGCGGGGGTTGCGATGCCGCCGTCACGAAGCTCGACGCGGCTGTCCCAGAACATCGTGCGGTACTCATGGAGGTTGAAGAGTGCCGGTGAGTTGCGCGGGATCACCTGTCCACCGCTTCGGCTGGCTCCGACGCCGCTGCCGCCGACGCCGAGGGAGAGCGCGCGATCATCGTCGGTGCCCTGGGAAGGGAGGTGGCACGTCGCGCACGCCACGTCGCGATTTCCGCTCAAGATCTTGTCAAAGAAGAGGGCTTCCCCAAGCGCAAAGAGCGCGTCACCGACGCCTGGTGCCGCCGCCACGGGCTGATCCACTTGGCCCCCACCTCGTTGACCCTGGCAGGCGCTGAACAAGAGCAGCGCGAAGGGAAAAGGCGGCGATTCGACGCCTGATACCCACATCAAAGCTGAACCCCGAGGAGCGCAAAGCAGCTCACCACGGAGCGCTTTTTTGCGATTCGGAGTTCATGTGTTGGGAAATCGCCTGCGTTTCGCGGCGCTGTCGCCCCTCAGGAAGGCCGGTGCGGCCTAGGGGCCTCGTCGGACGGAGGGCCTTAGCCCTTGCGGCGGCTCATGGCTTCACGCGCAAAAAGCTGCGCGGCTTTGAGGCCGTGGAGCGCGCGGGAGGCGATGCCATCGCCATAGACCAGGGAAGAGACCTCACGGATCAAGCCGTAGGTTGTCTTCTGAATCGGGTAGACGCTGACGCCTTTTCCAAGAGGCCAGCGGTCCGTCACGACGGCCTTCGTATTGCAGCAGGCGCGCAGTCCTTCGCGGCCGTTGATGCGTCCAATGCCGCTGATGCCGACTCCGCCGAAGGGAAGCGACTGAATCATGTAGGCGATGCCGTAGTCGTTGATAACGGTCATGCCGGAACGAAGCTGTCCAGCGATGCGTTCGGCGCGGGCAGCGTTTTTTGTGAACACGCTCGAGCCGAGGCCGTACTCGCTGTCGTTCGCCAAACGGATCGCTTCGGCTTCGTCTTGAACCCGCACGATGACCATGACCGGTCCAAACTGCTCCTCGCGGATGATGCGCATGGAGTGGTCGACGTCGACGAGGATCGTCGGCGAATAAAACTGGCTGCCGGCGCTCTCGTTTCGGCTGCCGCCGAGGAGAACACGCGCGCCCTTGGACTTCGCGTCGGTGATGAGCTCGTCGATGATGTCCAGCTGTCGCGGCATGGTCATGGCGCCGCAGTCCACTGGCGCGTTGCTCTCCGCTTCGCTGCTCGGCACACCTTGGCGAAGGGCGCTCGCCTTCTTCAGCGTGGCGTCGACGAAGGCGTCGTAGACGGCGTCCATGACGTAGATTCGTTCCACGCCGACGCACATCTGGCCGCACGCGGTGTACACGCCAAGGAGCGCTTGTTCGACGGCGTGCTTTAGGTCCGCGTCCTCGCAGACGATCATCGGGTCTTTGCCGCCGAGCTCGAGGACTACGTCGATGGGTCCTGCGCTCGCCGCCGCCATGACCTTGCGGCCGTTCTGCGGGGAGCCCGTGAAGAACACCTTCTCGACGCCGGATGTGACCAGCGCGGAGCCCGTGGCGCCGTAGCCTGTGACCACCTGGACGAGCTCTGGCGAGTGTCCGTGGGCCGTGAGCGCGTCGCGCATGATGGCGAGGTAAGGGTCCGCGGACCACGAGGTGTGCTCGGAGACCTTCGCGACGACTCCGTTGCCGGCGAAGAGCGCCGGGATCGCGGGACAGAGGAGGTTATGGAAAGGGAAGTTCCACGGGCAGATGACGCCGACGACGCCGAGGGCGTGGTACTCCACGCGGGCGCCTTTTTGCGCGAGGATGCCGCTTGTGCGTGTTTCTGGGCGGAGGTCGCGCTCGCCATGCGTGAGCACGTAACGGAGCTTCTCAAGGACCGGGAAAACCTCGCCGAGGGCCGCGTCGACCATCGTCTTGCCGCTGTCTTTGACGGAGAGGCGACAGATCTCTTCGTGCCGCTCCAGCGTGAGCTTTTTCATCGTTCGCATGACGCGCTTGCGCTCCGCAAAGCTCGTCTTGCCCCAGGCTGCCTGGGCGACGCGTGAGCGCTCCACCGCTGCTCGCACTTGCTCCGCGTCCATGATCGGAACTTCGCCGAGAAACTCGAGCGTCGCCGGGTTGACGGCGGGGATCACTTCTTGGGTGTTTGAGAGCGTCTCGGTCTGCATACGTAGGAGATACGTATGCATGGCCACGCGGTCAAACGCTCAGGGGTAGCGCATTGGAATCACGACGGCGGCGCCGGGGCCGAGGTCGATGAGCGCTTCGGGGTATCGGGGAGGGCCGAAGCGGCGAAACGCGTTCCCACTGACGCCATAACCTTCGCGCGGCATACCGAGAATGTTGGTGTCGAGGCGCCCGTTGTTGTTTTCGTCGTGGAGGACGCTGATAGCGTATTGGCCGTGGGGAACTCCCTCGAACTCGAACTCTATCGTCCCGGCTTTCGCCGAAAGGACCTTCCCGTGGATGGCCTTGTCCTGCTCCGAGGGGAAACCGTCGGCGGAGGAGAAGAGCGCGCAGGCGACCTGACCGTCACTGTTTCGCACGCCTTGGATAAGGATTCTTGTCTGCGCCCGGTCCATTCTAAGTACCTAGGGCCGTTGCCCCGTGGCGGCAAGAAAGGGGACATTGCCCAAACCGCTAGAGCCCGCGTTTCCCAAGGGCGCCGAATCGGTCGACGTATTCGCCGTGCACCGCCGGAGCATCCCCGCGCACGATGTCCTTCATCTTCGCGCCGCTTGAGAGCCGCCGTAGATGAACGTTCCGGCCGTCGATGACGAAGTATGCGCGCCAAGCACGGACGCTGAGAACGAACCCTTCCCCGTCTTTGCGGATACGACGATAGGCGTGAGGTCGTGGCCCGATGCTGAGATGGTCGACGATGCGCGTGCGCAGGTCGACGCCGCGCTCCTTGAGGAACGCTAGCTGCGTTTCTGCGTGAGGCTCCACGCTCACGTTGAAGGTCTCGCCTGGGTCGTCGGGTCGTTCGAGCCAGCCCGTGGATGCTTTGACGATGGCGTCGGACCAGGGCGTGTATGGCTTGACGTCGAGAATCGGTGTTCCGTCGAGGAGGTCGAGCTCCTGAACGAAGAGCGTGAGTCCTTCGCGCCGAAGGAGACGCACGACGGTGAGACCGATGGGGTTTGGCCTGCGTGGCGCGCGCGTCGCGAAGACGCCGCGTTTGTGTTCGCTTCGCGGCGGCAAGACCGTGGGACGCCAGCCCTCGGCTTGGTCGAAGACCGACACGAGCCAGAGGTAGTCGAAGCCATCGATGTCGCGGAGCGCATCTTCGAAGCCCATGCCTTCGGCGAACTCCACGCGACCTTGAACCTCTGCCGCGGCCCGGCCTTGGCGAGGAGCGTCGGCTTTGTCCACGAGGGGAGAGCGCACGAATGCGACCGGAGAAAACTCAAAAGACGCCACGGGAATGGCTTAGCTTCAAAGCTCAGAGCCTTCTAGAGCAATTCAAGCAGCGTCCCCCTGAACGAGCCGCCGAGGCCGTGTGCCGGGACAAATTCTCCGGGGCCCTTGATGTTCTGCGCGCGCTCAGGCACCAAGGCGCATGGATGACAGCCTCCTCACGAAAGTGCTCCTCCCCCTAGCGCTCTTCATCATCATGTGGGGCCTCGGGCTTTCCCTGACGTGGGCGGACTTCAAGCGCGGCGCGGAGAAGCCGCTTCCCGTCGCTCTGGGCGTTTTCTGCCAGATGGTGCTCTTGCCTCTCCTTGGCTTCGGCGTCGCGATGGCTTTTGGACTCACGGGGCCTTTGGCCGTGGGCCTCATCATCCTCTCCCTGTGTCCGGGCGGAGTCACCTCCAACCTGCTCTCGTTTTTGTCGAAGGGGGACCTCGCGCTCTCCATCACGCTCACGGCGATCAGCAGCGTGCTCACGCCCTTCACGGTGCCGCTCGTGGCGGGCATTGCGTTCACCACCTTCGGAATGGACGCAGCCGAGGTTGCGCTGCCGATTCCCAAGACGATGCTCACGCTTGTCGCCATCACCATCTTGCCTGTCGGCATCGGCATGCTCATCCGGCGCTTCAAGCCTGGGTTTGCCAAGGCGGCGGAGCGCCCCATTCGAATCGCGTCGGCGCTTTTCCTCGCGCTCATCATCGCCGGCGTCGTGAAGCAGAACATCGACGACCTCGCGGAGTTCTTCGTGAGAGCCGGACCGGCGGCTCTTATCCTCAACGTGGTCTCCATGGCCAGCGGACTTCTCTTGGCGAAGCTGATGAAGTTCGGCCGACCGCAAGCCATCACCATTGGCATGGAGGTCGGGGTTCAGAACGGCACGACGGCTATCTTCATTACGAGCACGCTTCTGGCCAACCCTGAGATGTCCATCGCCCCTGCGGTCTATAGCCTCATCATGTTCGTGACCGGCGCGCTCTTCGGCGTGCTCATGAACCGGGGGCGGTCCGCCGAGGATGACGCCGCGGCGGACCCCGCTACTTCTTAGTCTTCGAGTCGTCCGAGTCCGAGTTTAGCGAGAAGAACTTCTTGATGCGCCCCAGCAAAACCCCGCTGGAGGGCGCCGGCAGGTTGCCGTGACTCGACTTCCGCTCGTCGCTGCTCATCAGCTCCACGTTTCGCTCCGTCAGGACGCTGCTGATGGTCTCGGCGAGCTCTGGCGCGGTCTCGAGCACCGGTTGGAACGCGCTCTTTCCGATGACCATCAGGTCCACCTCCGTCGCAGCTGATACCGACGCGGTCCGCATCGCGCCGGTCATCAAAGACATCTCGCCGAAGAACTGACCGGGGCCTAGGCGACTGACCTCGCGCCGCCGTTGTCCAGAGCCGAGGTCGACGCGCACTTGACCTCGCAGGACGATGAAGAGCTCGTCGCCGTGATCGCCCTCGCGGATGATGGGCTCGCCCGGCGCAAAGAGCCGCCGCGCCGTCTGCTCCGCCAGCTGGTGCAGCGCCTCTTTCGGGAGCGCGTCGAGAAAGTCGACGTGGCGCAGTGCGTCCTCGCGGCTGTCGACCTTGGCTTCCTTTTCGTGCTCGAGGGTCTCCTCGGTGACCTCGTGAAGCCGCACCGTCCGCATGGGCGCGGGGATCTCGACGCCGAGGCGGTCGAGGGCGTACCAAAGGCGCATGCGCACTTCGCCAGCGATGGTGTCACGTCGGTCGAACTCGCGGATGAAGTAACGCACCTCGTACTCGACGCCCCGCTCCGTGAACTCGTGGACCAAGACCGAGGTCTGAGGCGTGAGCATCACGCCATCGACCTCTTCAATGGCGCTCAGAAGCGCCGCCTTGATCTGCGTTGGCGAGATCGTCGTCGGGGCGTAGACGTAGACTTTGCGCCGGGCTTCCTTGGTCGGCGCGGAGAAGTTTCGAAGCGCCGACTTCGCAAGGGTGGAGTTCGGGACCGTCATCTCGACGTGCTCGAGGGTGACGACTTTGACCGCGCGCCAGTTCATCTCGACGACTCGGCCGGTGCGGTCGTCGACGTCGTCCCACTGAATCCAGTCGCCGACACGAAAGGGCTGCTGCGCTTGAATTGCGAGGCCCGCGAAGAGGTTGCCTAGCGTGTCTTGTAGGGCGAAGCCGACGACGGCGGTGAGGAGCGCCGAGGTCGTGAAGAGCGCGCCGGGTTCAACGCCCGCGACGTGAAGCGTGACGAGCATAGCGGCGGCAAAAAGCAGCGCCTGAATGAGATCGCGAAGGATACGCGGGACAACGCCGCCGATGACGCGGTTGACGACCAAACGAAGGAGCAGAAGGTAGCTGCAGCGCGCAGCCGCCATGGTCAGGAAGAACACGCCAACGATGCGGAGCAGCTCGTCGGGCTCGGACTCCTCGGGGACGAAGGCCCGCCCCACCATCACCAAGAGGTGAAAGACGACCATCAGCACCGGCATGCGAAGCGAGGCTCGCTCCGAGCGACGCATCGTCAGCAAGAGCACGAAAATGAGGAGGACGACGACGCCGATGCCGACTCCTCCGAACACCGTGACGTGACTCCAATCCACCGCCGGCGATTAAAGCACATCCCAGATGGACGCACGATTACGTTGCGCTCTAATGCGACGCGCAGCTAGCGGCGGCCGCGCCGCATGTCGACGTTGATGACGGTGACGCCGCCTTCTTCGACTTCGACATTTCGGTTCTGCGTCGCGAAGCCGTTCGCTTCGATGCTTACGGCGTGGGTGCCGGCGTCGAGTTCGATCTCGAATACCCCATCTTGGTCAGCCTGGACTTCTTCCTCGCCAACACGAACCGTCGCCTGCAGCGCGCGGCCACGGAAGTCGCGCACGAGACCACGAAGGGCGCCGGTGGGTGGTAAGGCCGTCAGCGTAAGGGCAGCGGAGTCGGCGGCGTTGGCCTCAAGGGGCGCGTAGCCCTCTTGAACGACACGCACGCGCAGACCCTCGACTCCATCAGGAACCTCCACGTCGTACGCGCCATTCTCGTCCGTCGTCGTCGTGGCGATGACGTTGCCATCGACATCGAGGATGCTGACCTCCGCTCCAGCCATGGCCCCGTCGGGACCTGCAATGACGCCCCTTAGATGGGGCACGACGGCCACCGGCTCCTCCACCACCTCGGGCTCGTGGGCGTCCATGTCCTCGGCGACGACCTCGTCTGGGCCCAGGCCGATGGAGTACGAGAGGCCTGCGAAGATACGCACAACGGGCTCGACCTCGCGGAGCGCGCCGAAGTCTACCGGCTCTCTGGATTGGAGCGCCGCCTCAAGGCCCACTTGAATGCCGAGCGCGTCTGTCGCGGAGAAACGTGCGCCGGCGGCGACTCGAATCGGCGAATCGCTGACGCCGAGGGCATCCGAGCCGACGAAGGGTTCAAACGTCGCTTCAAGGAATGCCGAGGCTGTCCCAAAGGAGTAGCTGGCGGCGAGCCCCAGGAGCACGGCGTTCGCGCCGTTCGCGGCGAGGGAAACGGCGTCACCGCGGCGATAGGTCGCTTGGCCGCGTAGAAGTGTGTCGCTGCCGTCGATGCGGTAGCCCACGTTGAAGGCGAGTTGAAGATCGCCTGCGCGGTATCCGACGAGTCCGCGGAACGCGAGTCGGCTGGAGCCGATATCAATGGAGGGCGCTGCGGCACCGAAGAGGTCCCAGCGGACTTCCAGTCCAAGGCTGAGCTTTCCGAGCATTCCGCCGACTCGTGCCGCGAGCCACGGCTGACCAAAACCGCTGCTGTCGGCACCCATCGCGTCGTCCGGGTGAAAGTCGAGGCGTCCGCGAACGCCGGCGGCGATGGAGAGAAGGGAGATGGGGCGCACTGCGAGGGCGAGGCCGCCCTCGATGCGCTGGTGGGAACCTTCCTCGCCGTCCGCTTCGGCGATGAAACCATATCCGCCACGGGCGGCGATGGTGAGGTCCGGCGCGCCGTCGTCGATCCAGCCGACGCGCTCGCCGCCGGGGAGGCCGAGTTCATTCCGATCGGCGACCTGTGCCGAGGAGACAAGCGGTGCCAGGAGCACAGCCGAGAGAATGAGTATGCTCTGGAGCGTCGTTTTCATCGGTGATTTCGGGGACATCGCCAAAGGGTCACCAACCATGGTACCAGGAAAAGGCATGTTCGGTTTTCCGAAATCGAGTGCTCCCAGACGGAGCGCTGCTGGGGCACCTCTCGTCCGATGGCTCTTTGGCCTCGTTTTGACCCTCGCAGCCTGTGACTGCGGGGACTCCGTGCTCGCGACGGTGAGCGCCCACGAGGGAAGCGTCGAGAGAGACGAAGCACGGGCTCTCGGCCGCTGGCAGGCCGCTGCCCTCGGCGACGAGCTTCGTTTGGGGGATGGACTGCGAACCGGTCCGGAGGCCACGGCGTCGCTGGAGCTCGCGAGCGGCGTGAAGATGGACCTCGAGCCCGACACGCTCATTCGTTTTCGGACCGCGGGCGACGAGCAGGACCAGCGCATCGAGGTCGTGAGCGGTGAGGTTGTCGTAGAGACGCCGGCGGACGGCGCCGGCGGGCTGGAGCTCGCGCTTGAGTTGGGTGACGTTCGCCTCGCGGCGGGCAGCCAAGCACGTGTGCGCGCCGACTCGAGCTTGGAGGTGATCGTCGGCCAAGCGGTCATCGAACGCGGCGACGGAACGGAAGCGACGGCGCAGGCGGGTGAGGTCATCGACGTCGACGCAGGGCTCGATGCTGGGGACGTCGACGCCGGGATTGTCGACATCGGCGAAGAAGACGCCGGGGTGGAAGAAGACGCGGGCGAGGAAGATGCTGGAGAGGGCACGGAGTCCGGCGGAGTCGATGCGTTGGCGCCGGGGCCGGCCCGCGCGGACTTGCTCTTGAGCGCCGGGGGAAGCGTTACGATTCATGCGCCGACGCTTCCTGTACGCATCGGCGTGAGCGCCCCGGACTGCGCGGGGCAGTCGGTTCTTCGCGCAGGGCGTCGACGTGCGTTAGCGGTAGACGGCGAAGCTCACTTGGCGCTCCCGCCGGGGCGTCACCGATGGACGCTGACCTGCGCTGGGAACGAAGTGTCTCGTGGTTCTGCGCGCATCCTCCGGGATGGTGGAACGCGGCGAATGCCCCGGATTCCGCCGCGCAACGTGATCGACGCGGACGGCAGACCTTATCGGGTGCTCTACCAAAACCAGCTACCCTCGGTGCTGGTGCGTTGGGCCGGGGCTCAGGGCAACCCGCCTTATCGGCTCACGCTTCAGCGACCCGGGGGCAGCGCCATTACACGGACCGCCGCGACGCCGCGTTTCGAGTTCCGTTCGGGCCAAGTTCCGGAAGGGACACACTCGATTCAGGTCCGTTCCGCCTCCGGCGACACCTCACCCACGACTCGCCTGACGATTCGCTTCGACAACGCGGCTCCCACAGCGAGCGTGAGCGCGCCGGCGAACCGATCCTTCGCCCCTGGAGCGACGGTGACGGTGTCGGGGACTGCTGCTCCAGGCTGGCAGGTGCGGGTCGGTGGGCAGGAGTTGCCCCTTGGAGACCAGTACCGGTTCAACGGAGAAGTCACCGCGCCGGTAAATCGCGACTCACTCGTGCTTCAACTCGTGCATCCAAGGCGCGGAACACACTACTATCTGCGACGTGCCGACGGCTCCTAGCGACCCCCATGATTTGACCGGAAGCGTAGTGCTGGGGCGCTACCGTCTGGTGAGCGCCATCGCGCAAGGTGGCATGGGTGTCATCTACCTCGCTCGGCAGGAGGGCGACGCGGGGTTCATGCGCCCGGCCGTCATCAAGCGCTTGAGACCGGACATGGGCGGCGACATGGCGATGGTCGAGCTCTTCATGCGAGAGGCGCGCATTCTTTCGCACCTTCAGCACCCCGCCATCGTCGGCGTTCTGGATTTCGCCGTCGAAGCGGGCTGCCACGTCATGGCGCTCGAGTACGTGGCCGGTTACCACGTGGGGCTCTGGGCGCGCTATCTGCGAAAACGCAAGAAGGCCTTCGACGCGTCCCTTGTGATGCATATCGTCAGCAAGGTCCTCGACGCCCTCGACTACGTTCACAGCCGAACGGACGACAACGGAGAGCCGATGGGCATCGTCCATCGCGATGTCACTCCGTCGAATGTCCTCGTCGACCGTGAGGGCAACGTGAAGCTCCTCGACTTCGGCATCGCTCGAAGCGAAGACGAAGCGACGAAGGACGCGAGCGAACGGAGCATCAAGGGCAAGTTCTCGTACATCTCGCCGGAGGCGTTGGACGGCGCACCTCCGACGGCCCAGGGCGATATCTATTCCTGCGGAGTGATGATCCATGCGCTCATCTGGGGCCGGAACTACTTCTTGGCGTCGACCCCAGCGGAGACGCTTCGGCGCGTTCTCGATGGCGGCCTCCCTGCGCTGAGCGAACGGTTTCAAGTTCCCGCGGGTTTGGATGCGGTCATCGCAAAAGCGACGGCTGCGGATCCCGCGGAGCGTTACGCCACGGCGCGAGAGATGCTCGACGCCCTCCGCGGGCTTCAAGAACGTGAGGGTCATGATTTGAGCGACCGCCTGCGCCGCGCCGCTCAGCTCCTCTACAGCGAAGATGCGCTCCCCGCTGGGCTCGGGCTTGCTACCTTGGAGGAGCGTGATGCTCTGTGGAAGAACTTCGTCGCGGCGCCGGTCGCTGAGCCGGGCCCTCTTTCGAACCCAGCTCCAGCGCCTGTCCCGGATATGGCTTCTCGGCCGCCTCCTGCCCACCAGCGGGCATGGATCGTCACCGTCACGCTCCTCGTTCTTGCGCTCCTCGCCGTCGGCGGCGGCGCCGCATACTTCTTTGGTCAAAGGGAGAGAGCGACGCCGACCATTATCGTCGAGCAGCGGAGCCTTGCGGACGACTCCAACCAAGCGGCTCAAGACTCTCCAGGTGTGACCGCTGTGAACATGGCTCCGGCGGAACCAACGCCCGCGGATATGAGCGAGTCCCCGGCGAGCATGGAGCCTCAGGCCGAAGTGAGCATGATGGGTATGGGCGGCACATCACCGGAGCAGAGGCTCGCTCGCAGCTTTGCCCGAAGCGTCCCGGCCCTCCGTCGCTGTTTCGTCGATCACGGCGAGACGACCGCGTCCTCCATCAGCGTACGACTTCGCGTTGGAACGAGCGGACGCGTGGAAAGGGCAACGGTCACGCCGAGGACTTTGGGCACCGGGCTGATGGGTTGTCTCACGCAGGTGAGCGAAGGGATTCGTTTCGAGCCGCAGTCCGACGTGGTGACATTCCAGGTCCCCGTGACTATCCGCCAGCGCTAGGAAATCTTGAGGGGGCTTTTTCGCCAGCGCTGCCTGGTCTGAACAGCGCTGCCTTCGCTTTTCCCCACGACCTTCTGAATCGCGCGCTGGACTATTTTCCGCGCCACTCCGACGTTGGGTACTTCGCGCGGTTCTTCTTCATCTTTTCATGGATGGCGGGCAGAAGGTCCAGGTCGATGCGCTCGGAGAGCATGAGCAGACACACCGCGACATCGCAGATCTCGTCGACGACGCCCTGACGTGTCTCGGGGTCTTTGCAATGCGCATCGGACGCGTCTCCTTCGATCCAACGCAACTCCGAGAGGAGCTCGCCGGCCTCGGAACCCACCGCCATCGCGAGGTTTTTCGGGTCGTGGAACTGCGCCCAGTCCCGCTCTTTGACGAATGCGCGGATGTCTTCGAGAACGGCTTCGTATCGGTCCATAACGTCGGTATCGCACAGTCGGGGCTCCAACGCGTGGAAGCGGAGACTCTTGTTGGTTAAACACTTGAACGAATGATGAAATGATTGTAAGTCCCAAAGGTGGGACACGGTCATGGTCACAGAGGTCATGGAAGCCATGAAAGTCATGGCCACGGGCACGGCCACGCGTCGCACCGAGCCCTCGGGGAGCGCGCGCTGCTCTGGGCCCTGGGGCTCAACGGCGGCTTCTTGGTCATCGAAGCCATCGCTGGCTTCTGGAGTCAGTCGCTCGCGTTGCTTTCCGACGCGGGGCACATGCTCTCCGACGTCGCGGCCCTCGCCATCGCGTTGCTGGGCGCCCGTTTGGCCCGGCGGCCGGCGGCGGGGGGCTATACCTTTGGGCTGAGACGCGCCCCGGTTTTGGCGGCGCTCATCAACTCCGTCGCGCTCCTTCTCATCAGCGTCTGGATCTGCGTCGCTGCTGTGCAGCGATTGCGCTCGCCAACGCATATTCATGGTCACGTGGTGATCTGGGTCGGCATCGTGGGACTCGCCGTCAACTTGGCCAGCGCGATCATGTTGCAGCGGAGCGGCGACAAGTCCGTGAACGCGCGCGCCGCGATGCTGCATCTATTCGCAGACGCACTGGGCTCCGTCGCGGCTATCGTCGCCGGCGTCTGCGTTCGTTACTTCCAATGGACCCAAGCGGACCCCATCGCAAGCATGCTTATCGCGTCCCTCACGGCCGTCGCGACGCTTCCCTTGCTCCGGCAAGCGCTTCAGATCGTGCTGCAACGCGCGCCGGCATTTCTGGATGAACTCCGCCAAACGTTGGAGTCCGCCGACGGAGTCGCAGCGGTGTTGGACCTCCACGTCTGGGAACTCGATGATGGCGCGGCCGTCGTCTCGGCGCGGCTAGAGCCAGAAGCCCCAGCTCTCTCCTTGAGTGAGTCCAACGCCCTCGCCGACACGCTGCGCCAGCTCTTGATGAAGACCTTCAATATCACGCACGTGACGCTTGAGATGCGCTGCGTCTCGTCGCCGGAGCTCCCGTGCGGCGCCGCGCCAGTGAAGCCGCTCTAGATCATGTGCATCGGGCTCGTGGCCATTAGGCCTGCTTCGCCGACGTACGCCACGCTCGAACCTTCTTCTCGGACGCTCCCACCTCTCCGGCGATTCGTAGGACGTCTTCGTCGGTCCAAGCGGCGATGTCTGCGGGCGCTTTCACGCCGCTCGCGCTGAGCGCCTTCGCGTACTTGGGTCCAATGCCCTTCACCGTGGTGAGGACGTTCTCCGCGGACGGCGGCGGCATCGCCTCGAGGGCTCTGACGCGGGCCTCCAGACTCTCGGTACCAGCGTTCGCGGCGCTCGCCTTGAGGGCTTGTACTTCAGCCTTGAGGGCCTCGATTTCGGCCGCCGCGGGGCTCTCTTCGGACTTGATCTCGCTCAGTGCTTCTCGAATGGCGGCGAGCTCTTGGCGGAACGCGTGCGCGTCGTTTTCTCCCTCCGAGTTCTGCCCTTTCGCGCTCTCGTCCATGCGCTCGGTGATCTCTTTTCGCAGCGAAGCGACGGCTTCGCGCCATTCGTCTCCCCCGCCCGCGCTTTCCGTCGACTCCTTGAAGCGGCGCTCCAGACCTTCGCCTCGCGCCTGAAGGATATCGACGCGCTCCTTGAGTTCTTCTTCAGACTCTTCGAGCTGCGCGCTGAGAACCTCCATGCGTCCGACGGCGCTCATGACCTGGTCTACGCGCGCTGAGATGGTTGTCTCGATGGCGTTGAGGCGAGATGGCAAGGTGCGGAACGAAGGTGTGAACGCTTCTTCAATGAGCGCGAGACGCGACTCGATGCGCGTGATCCGTGCGGCGATGTTGGCGCCCTCGGGAGCCACGCTCGGTCGACGTTTCATCTCCCGGAGGTCGCTCTCGAGAGCGCTTAGGCGCGCATGAAGCGCGGCGTCGGCGATGCGTGAAGTTGGAGGCGGCGGTGGGACGCTTCCAGGTCGTCCGCCGATGATGGGACGAGGAGGAGTCGAGGGACTACGCGAGGGGCCACGGAGTGGAGGTGGACCTGAGGCGCGCGTCTGTGACGGTCGACCCGGAGCTGTCGGCGCGGACCGCGGTGTTGGTGTTGGCGCTGCGGGTGCTGGCGCTGCGGGTGTTGGCGCTGCGGGAGTCGGCGTGAGCGGCGTCGAGGAGAGTGGTCTCGGCGTGAGCGGCTTGGGCGCCCCGGTGATGGGTCGCATGTGCGTTGGCGCTGAGGCGCGTTCCGTGCTCGGGGCGCGCTCTGTGCTCGGCGCGCCTGAGATCGGACTCGGCAGCGAGCTCTTTCGAATCTTGACCGTCGCTTTGCGCTGGCGCGCGTCAGCCGCGATGTCCGCGGCGTTGAGCACACCCGGTTGAAGAGTCCGTCCGAGTCGGGCTGGAACACGTCCTGGTGCTGGTCGTGCGACCTGCGGCATCGGAGGAGGCGGCTCCGTGGGTGTATCCGAATCTGCAGGTTCCGGCTTGGGGAGCGGCGGAGGGCCGCCGGAGCGTCGTTCGTCCGTCATCGCAGGGAGAGTACCTTATGCGGCCGGCGATGTGTGGCGCCAAGGCAGTCCCCGCCCGCCCAGCGTGGGTCGAATTGCGACGTGCTCCGTGCCCGCTGTCCTATGGGGCGAGGTCGAAACGCGTCAGCGTGCCCCGCAGACTCTCGCTCGCCTCGTCCCAGATGTGGTCGCGGTCGAGGGCCGGCGGCTCCTCGCATTCGAAGGCCTGCCGCAGATAGCGGACTACGCCGAGGTCGTCTCCGGCGTAGAACGCGGCTCGGGCAGCGAGCCCAAGCCAAAGTCCGCGGCCAACGGGATCGGATTGTTCGGCGCGGCGCGCAACCGCGCTCGCTGGAACCGTTCCCGTTCGAATGAGCTCGATAGTGAAGGGCGTGGCCCCGTCCAAGCAAGCGACCTGGAAGCGGAGCGCTGGGTTCGCGTCGGCGAGGCGATCGATGACGCGGTGGATCGCTTGAGGACGAAAGGCTGGAGCCACATCGGCGAGACCGGTTTGAATCGTCTCAAGGGACATCTGTGGAGTGACGTGTTCGAGGAAGTCGACAAAGGAGTCGGACAAGAGACCGTCTCCTCGCAGGAACTTCTGAAGGGTCCGGCCGCGCTCTCCGCCGCGCGACGCGAGGGAGCGGGCGAGGTCGAAGGCCGCTTGGGCGAAACCGAGTGCTGCTTGGCGTTTGAGGTACCGAAGGTCATCGCCGCCGCGGAGCCACGCGACGCGCTCCGCCTGAAAAGCGCGCTCACCTTCGCCGGTGTTATGGAACTCTACCCAAGCCAGCAGGAGCTCAAGGCAACGCCACTCGGGGGCGTGCGCCGAAGGGGCGAGGGGCTCCGGGAGAAGAGCTTGGCGGCGTTCGCACTCCGCCCCAATCTCACCGAAGTTCGCTTCGTCTTGCGCGTGGAGCCACGCGATAGCGTCGCCTTTGCCCTGGCGTGAGTCGCCAAGTAGTGCGTCGAGCTCTTGGGTCCAGCTCACGTCGTCGCAAGGGTGTCGATGGACGCCGCGATTTTTGTGGCCGCAACCTCGGCGAAGGCCGCGACGGTCCACTGAGGGTTGACGACGATCGTCGAGGGGAAGAGCGACGCGTCGGCGACGGAGACGTTCGAGACGCCGTGGACGCGGAAGTCAGCGCCGACGGCGCCAAGGGAGGGGTCGGCGTTCATCCGCAGACCGCCTTGTGGGTGCGCGGAGCTAAGCATGATGTGCTCTGGCGCCTGGATGACCTCTTTGAGGCGAGCGGCGATCTGCGCCTCTGTCATGGACCCATGCTCGTCCTGTGTGAGCCTCAACCCTTCGGCCAGGATGTCGTCCACGGGCGGTCCGGAGCGCTGACGAATGCCCGCGAGACCCACGGCGCTCGCCCCCGCCGCCAAGTAGAGGCGCACGATGGACGCGAGGGCGACTCGGTTGGCGTTCAGCTCATCTTCGTTGAGTGAGTAGTAGACGGTACGGTCGCTGGTGATCCGCCCGGTCTGTGGGGAGCCGATGGTCGTCGCGCACATCGCCATCTTCTCGTAGCTCTTCATCCAGTCCAGGTTTTGCGCGCCGACGCCGGGGACCACGTTGCTGAAGAGACCCGGGGGAACGAAGGCGTTCTCCAGGACGAAACGCGCTCGGTGCGTTCGCCCGTCTGCGAGATGAACGTCAAAGGCTTCATCGGGTTGCTTCGTCGCCACGTACTTGATCTGGAAGCCCATGTGGCCAGGCCGTGCGAAGGCGTTTTCGAAGCGCGCCACGGCGCCGGAGCCGTAGTTGAAACCAAGGCCCGTGCCGACTCGGTCGTCGCGGAATGGCCTCAGGGTGTTCCAGCGGCCATCTTCTTCCGCCGTGCGCAAAAGAAGCGCCGGCGTTCCCACGGCGCCGGCCGCGAGGACCACGTGGTCGACGGGCACATGAGTTCCGTCGCCGCGGCCGAGTTCGATGGCCGTCGCGCGCATCTTCCCGTCGTGCTCTTCGCCAACGATGCGCTCGATGGGCAAGTTCGCGTGAATGACGCCGCCGGCCGCCTCGAAGTCGAGGAGGTACGTCAGGTCCATGGAGAGCTTGTGCCCGAAGTGACAGCCGTAGTTGCACATTCCGCAGCCCAGGCAGTAGTCGCCGTTTTGATCCAACCGCGGGCCGCTCTGACCTGGGGCCATCATGACGTTGTTTAGGGCGACATCCTGATCGAATCGCCAGGCGACGTCATCGACGTGCGCGGCGCCCTTGCTGAGGAGGCTGGAGACATCCGTATACAGCTCCGGGGCGATGGTCCCGAGAGACTGCCGCGCCTTGACCTTGTCGAAGGCTGCGTCGAACTCCGCCGCGTCGATGCCCGTGTAGGTGTCTGCGTGCAGCCCATCGGTGAAGGCGGCGAAAGTCCCCGGGCGCAGCCGAACAGAGAGGCCCGATGTCATCACGGTTCCGCCGCCGACGACGCGTCCGCGGAGGAGGTGAACATCGAGGTTCTCGCTGAGCGTCATGAGCCCATCTTCGAAGAGCTGACTCATTCCAACGAGGGTATCGAGTGGATACTCTGCAGGCCTCATACGCGGACCGCTCTCAAAGATCGCGACGTCGTACTTTCCGGTCTGGGCGAGGCGCGCCGCAGCGACGGCGCCGCCGGCACCGGATCCAATGACGGCGACGCGGGGACGACCGTCGTTCTTGAAGAGTCGTCCAGTGTCGTAAGGGTGACCGCGGTAGTGAACGGCTGCGACGGCTTTGGGGTCGAAGACCGCGGGGGTGGGCGCCGGGAGTCGTGTTGTGTCGACATCCGTGCGATCACGCCAGTGTTCAGCCCGTTCCCAGACGGGCGAAAAGCCAGTGATGCGGTCGCTGTCAGGGTTCGAATAGAACGCCAGCCCCATCATTTCGCGAAGGCTCTTGGCGAGATCGCGGATCGACGGACTCTTCCCAGGCATATAACGCGCGACGAGCTTGATGAGCTTAGCCATCGGAAGATCATCGGAATGGTAGAGCCGGCGAACGTATTCTCGTCGTTCCTCGTCGCTCTGCTTCCAGGGCGCTTTTCCATGGAGAGCGAGTCCGTGCAGGAACGCTACGACGAGGAGACCGCTGAGGTCTTTGCGCGCCTTCGGTTCGTGGGCGGGGATCGATTGCGCATAGGCATCGAGACGGTCGTGGGCTGCGCGCACGAGGGGCTTGTGTTCCGCCTCGGTGACGCCGAGCACGAAGGGCAGATACGCTTCGAAGGTACGGAGCAGGTAGCCCGGAAGCGGCTTGCTTAGACGAACTTTACTGAGGTGAAGATCGCTCATGGCGGCAGTCTACCTCAGTGATGGAGCGCGCGGTGTGCGCACTCGCTCAGCGGACGGCGATATAGATAAGGCCGCCGATCACCACAATGATGATGCCCACGGGGATGGGGCCGTACATGATCCCGATGGCCTTTGAGTAGTGCCATTTCCACTTGCCGTCGGCTCCCGTGGTGGTGGTTCCGCCTGACGTGGAATGCGTCACCTGCATTCCGTATTGCTGCTGCGGCTCACCAAGGGTCTGCCCCGCGAGCAGAGCACACGCCGTTGCAATCGCCTCGACCTCGGCAGCGGTCTCGATGATGTCCTCTCGGAATGCGCAGATCTGTTGCCCGCCGGAGGCGATTTGATAGGTCCCCGCGGGGAGCGCGTTCAAAGCGTGTCGGACTCCGTCATGCAAGAGGGCCATCACATCCGCCTGAGTCGCGCCGAGGAGCGGTACGATGGACCAGCGGGCGTCAAACTCCGGGTCACCCGTCGGCGTCGACGTTGCTCCAGGGAGGAGCTTGAACGGCGGAGTTGGCCGCTGGCACGGCGTGTTCATCTGCGACTGCCAGCTGTTCGGTAGCGCGGAAGGCGTTACCAGCTTCGCGATATTGCCTTCGAGAAACACGTAATTGACGACGGAGAGCATCCCGCCACGGACCTCGAAGGCTCTTGTCCCTCCCGGGCCCGCCTGAGGCAATTCACGTCCTCCAAGTCGCGCAACGGCGCTCGCCCAGTGCACCTGCGCGGCATGGATCTTCTTCTTTTTTCCCATGTACCAGAGGACGAATCCGATGATCACAGCGAAGATGAAGGCGATGGCGCCGAAGGAGATGAGGTCTGAGCTTCTCATGGCGTGGGTATACCATCGCCGCCGAGTGTTTTGGAGTGTGCGACACGCTCGTAGAGCTCACCGAGGTCTTCGTTGATGCACGCATCGCTTCGTGGGCGGTCCACCGTTCCTGCTTCGATGAGGTATGTGGGCACGAGGCCGTCACCGTGAGGCCCCGTGGTGAAGCCGCTGAGGTCGACATCTCCGTCCGGGAGGGGCCACGGGAGGCTCGCCAATACCCGAGGTTGGTGAAAGTCCTCGAGGGACACGCCGTCGATGAGCTCGACATGCCGCTGGGACCGCCTCGCCACGCGGTAGCGACGCTGCAGGACGTTCGATCCGAGGAGCGCGCGCTCGTCCTTCGACAGAGCGCCCCGACTTAGGACCAATCGGTATGTCCACGGGTGAATCCCGAGGACAGGAAGCAGGTCGCCGCGCTCCAAAAAAGCCTCGGCCTCTTCCGTTGTGGTGAAGCGATCCAAGACGTTTCCGCCCGGCACGTGCCGGGCGAAGTCCGCGAGTTCGTCGCCGGCGACGAGTGCGAAGCCGAGGGGGCCACACGAGAAGAGGTGTCCAGAATGAAGCGTCGGCTGGGACGTCGGGTGCGCGCCGACCTTGGCGGGGGCAAAGACCAACTCGTGCGTGCGAAGGACGGCGCTGGGTCCGTTGACGCGCTCTTGGTCATAGGCGCGATACGACACGCTGACGGCGCCATGAAAGGGGAGCGCGAGGGCTCGATTCCAGAATGCGCTGGGTGCGCTGACCTCGACCTCTCCGCCCTCGCCGATGTTCGCGACATGTTCCGAGTGGATCAGGGGGCCCGCGATGCCGCCATCGATGGGCTGCAGTGGCTCGTCGCACCACCTCGCCACGTACACATCGAAGAGCGCGTGTGCGGACGCCTTCAGCGCAAAGTGCGCGGTGCCTACACGGATCCCCGTCGACTCGAGTGGGCCTTCAGTCAGCAGGTCGAGGAGTCGCGTGGACATCTCCGTACGTTAGCAGCTGCGCTGTTCGAATCAGTCTGGCTGGTACATGACCTCTTGGGTCGAGTCCTGGCTGTAGTACTGCTCCACCCGATTAAAGGTCACGGCACCGAAGGTATTGATGGCGATGGACCAGAGCATCAGCAGCGCGAAGCCAGCGCCAAAGCGTCGCTTGCCAAGGGCGATGATGACGAAGAGAAGGACCATATAGTCCAGCGCGAAACGGTAGCCGAACTGGGCCCATCCGCTGTTCTGGTACATCAGGTTGAGGATCGCGACGGGGATGAGCGCGCACCAGAGCCCAACCATGAGCTTGTTGAGCTTCTTTGGCCAAAGCGCCCACAGCAAGGCAGGAGTTGTGACCCAGAGCGCCAGCCCGTGCCGGCTCACCTGAACGTAGGGATGGTGGAGGCTGAGCCAGGGCATGGAACTTCCAAACACGCCCAGGTTCTTCGCGAAGTAATGGTAGTTGAAGAGGCCCCAGCGCTCGATGCGGCTTCGCCAACGAATCTGAAGGAAGGAGTGACCAAACTCGAAGGGGTCGTCGAATCGCGTGGCGTTCATCCACATGGCGACGCCGCCGCAGACCAAGATCGGCGCTGAGAATTTGAGCCCCAGTTTGATCGCCGGCTTCCAGTCGACACCACGAATGAAGCGAGTCGCGAGGCTCCACCACGATGCGTCCGTGTCCGAAGCTTCCGCGGGGTCTTTGGCTTTGCGCTGCATGCGCATCGCTTCGAAGCCGAAGAAGATGCAGAGGAGCGCCGTGGTTGGACGGGTGAGAAAACAGAGCCCGAGAACCAAGCCGGCGCGGAGCGGCGCTCGCGCATCCAAGGCGAACAGAACGTAGAGCGCGATGAGCGGCACGGCGACGGCGTGCGCGGCGAACCACACGGTGCCTTGAACCGCGACATAGAAGAAGACGCTGCCGAAGGCGAAGAGCAGCGTCATCGCGAGGTCTTCGCGTCTTGTACGGCCGGAGCGCTTCGTTTCACGAAGTCGCCGCAGGACTAGCCAGAGGAACGCTGGCCCAAAGGCCGCGATGAGCGCCCAATAGAAACGGTCCGGCATGTCCACCCCGAGGACCGCCACCGCGGGCGCGATGACGGCGGCGGGGAAGGGCGGAAAGGAGACATACCAGCGGTATCGCTCGTGGTCGGAGAAGCTAAAACGGTTGTTCGGGCAGAGGTCTTTGAGCTCGGTGTCGAAGCATGCCCAGTCGTTCGTGCCGGGAGGATTGGTGCCGTGGTCGAGTCGCCCTTCAAGCCATGAGTTGGCAAGGTGCGCGTAGTGATTGTCCGGGCTCGTCTCGAACATGCGGTCGCCGAGGAAAGCGACGTAGACGATGGCGCACACCATCCAGATGAGCGCCGGCGCTTTCGCGCGGTCCGCCCAGCGAGGCGTTGCGTCCGCCCCACGCCCGTGCTCACGTCCGCCGAGCGACGTCTCCGCCGATTTGGATGCGCTTTCCTCTTTCTCGGAGGGCTCGTTTTCGCTCTCGTCCGCCACGGGGCCGGAGCATAGTCGTATTGGGGTCTCTTGCACCCCCAGTCGCTCCCACAACGGCGACAAACATCGTAATTGGGGCGCGCTGACCAGTGTCCTGAGTCCGCAATGCGGTGCATAATTCGACGGCTCTTTTCGCCCATGCCGTCGTTGCCGCTCCTCGAAATATCTCTGATATTCCTTCGTCACGGACGAAATCGCTCGCCGACTTATGCGCCGCATCGCGGACTCAGGACACTAGGAGAGCTGGATTCGAGGTCGCTTTCCCTTGCTCGGGCGGCTACTCGGCGCCGGCGGCGCACGGATTTGGGAGCGGAACCGAGGGACCGAGGCCGACCCAGGTGCCGGGCACCGCTT